>NZ_CP045875.1:0-600000 GCF_009649955.1 Heliorestis convoluta
CGATGTCGGCTCATCGCATCCTGGGGCGTGAAGTAGGTCCCAAGGGTTGGGCGTGTTCGCCCATTAAAGCGGTACGTGAGCTGGGTTCAGAACGTCGTGAGACAGTTCGGTCCCTATCCATCGCAGGCGAAGGAAGTTTGACGGGAGCTGCCCCTAGTACGAGAGGACCGGGGTGGACCGACCGCTGGTGTACCAGTTGTGTTGCCAAATGCAGCGCTGGGTAGCCAAGTCGGGACCGGATAAGCGCTGAAAGCATCTAAGCGCGAAGCCGACCCAAAGATGAGACTTCCCACTACGTAAGTAGGTAAGACCCCAGGAAGATGACCTGGTTGATCGGCTCGAGATGGAAGCGCTGTGAGGCGTGTAGTTGACGAGTACGAATCGGTCGAGGACTTAACCTACTCTTTACATCGCGAATATTTCTCTGTGTAGTTTTCAAGGTACAACAAAAGTATAACAAAAAAAGCCTGTTACACTCTTTCAAGTGTAACAGGCTTTTTTACTTTTTTTTGCAGTCCGATCAAAAGAATTGTGATTTTTTCTTTGCTCTTAGGGGTCAATTGTGTCTAGCCTTGCAAGTAAAAAATCTACGGCACATTGACCTTTTACCCGGGAAGCCACCGCTCAAAGACAGGGATAAGTTGCTCCAGTTTAATTGGCTTACTGATATAATCATCCATTCCCGCACGAAGGCACCTATCTTTATCTCCTTGCATTGCCAATGCGGTCATAGCAACAATTGGTGTCCGTTGATTCTTTTTGGATTCCCATTTTCGGATCGCTTCGGTAGCCTGAAAACCATCCATTTCTGGCATATGGCAATCCATGAGAATAAGGTCATATTCCTTTTTCTGTAGCGAATGAATAGCTTCTAAACCGTTATTGGCAATATCCACAGTCAAACCCATTTTGCTTAAAAGGTTCAGAGCTACTTTTTGATTTACTTGATTATCTTCAACAAGTAAGACTGGCTTTTCCAGCTCCCAAACTGGATAGGTTTTTGCAGGACCGTTGTCAAACGAATCAACTTGATTTTGATGTACAGGTTCGGCTACGGTTTGATAAGGAATCGAGAACCAGAAGAGGGAGCCCTCACCGATCTTACTAGTAACACCAATTTCTCCGCCCATGAGTTCAACCAATTGTTTTGAAATGCTCAAACCAAGCCCGGTACCACCATAGAGACGCGTTGTTGAAGAATCTGCCTGAATAAAAGGGTTGAAAATATTATGAATAACTTCTTCCTTAATTCCTATACCCGTGTCTTTTACTTCGAACTTTACTTTCATGATGTCATTATCTTTTGACTCTATAGTAATTTGAATTAATACTTCACCCTGAATGGTAAATTTGATCGCATTCGATACCAAATTGATTAAAATTTGACGCAACCTGTTTCGATCTCCGATAACCCAATCATCTACTTCGCTTGGCATTGCTAAGGATAGATTTAGACCATTTTTCCCTACCTTTTTCTTAAAAAGATTAATCACACTTATAGCAATTTGACGTAAATTGAAAACAGTGTCCTCAAGACGCATTTTAGCAGCTTCGAGCTTCGAAAAATCTAGTATATCATTGAGAACATGGAGAAGCACTTCAGCTGAGTCTGAAATGGCTTCTGTAAATTCTCGTTGCTCCTCAGTGAGAGAAGTTTCTGACAGTAAATGATTCATGCCTAGAATTCCATTCAAGGGGGTGCGAATCTCATGGCTCATTATAGCAAGAAAATCACTCTTTGCTCGAGTGGCTTCTTCTGCTTTTTTATAAGCCTGATCGAGTTGAATCATCTTTTCCTTTATTGTCTTGAATTGCTTAACATTTTGCGCAAGAAGGGTCGTTATTTTGAGATGACCCTCAATCATATCTCTCATTTTTTCCATCAATTCGATGATACTATTGGAATATAAATTCTCTTTATCATCTAACAAACATATGGTACCAAATACGCTACCGTTTGGCTTTCGGATGGGGAAACCAAGGTACGCTATTAGACCGTATTTAAGGTCTGGATTATTGTTCCACTCATCAGATTTCAAGGCATTGGGCACCAGCAACTTACTCTGTGTTTTTATTACTCTTTCACAGTATAATCCAGAATCATAAAGGGCTTCTTTATCTTTGATTTTATAAGGGTTACCTTGGCTATTGCTGGCAACAAAGACCTCAATTTCGCCTGAACAGATACGCATGATTAGCCCTACACGTGTGCCAGATAATCTTGTTACAAGATCAATAATACTTTGCCACTCTGATATAATATCGCATGATACGTTTTCACAAGATATTTTTATGTTATTGTTAATATCTTCAAACATTCAAACATCTCCTGACAAATAAAAACAGCCCTGACTTTTAAAACTGGACTGTGATTTTATGAAGGCTTTTATCGATTTCATAGACATCAGTATGTTTGGTTACTGTGAGTATTTCTTTCAGAACTTCTTTAACGTTAGTTAGGACTTTATTTCAACCTTTTGATGAGTATACTTATAAAGATTAATTAATAGACCAATATCTACACTATCGATGAAGAGACTTGATTGATCTCGATATTTAGCATATTGACGTCATTGTTAATGAAAGGGAAAAATGTAATCTCGTACATAACGAGCATCTTTAATTGTTAAATTAGAAGAAAAAATTAGAAGAAAGAATGAGCCGCGCCTTGTCGGCCTCCTATCCTATATGCCATGTTGATCATCATCTTATTTTAGGAAATTGTATTTAGGTAAACATTATATAATTATTCAACAAATTATTAGTAAGCCCTTCTATTTTATGCAAAAATGTTTAATTAGTAACAACCGCCCACTTATGCTTCTCCTGGACAAGGACGATGGCAAGATTGTGAAAAGCCAAATTTAGAAATAATTACATTTGACACAATACTAAGATATTGGTAATATATAAATCTCGTCCATGGACATGGGTATACCAACACTTACAGCACTTAGAATGGACGATTTGGTATGCTTTGTTTTAACGGCGAAGTTGCCAAAAAGAACCAGTAGACAAAACGATGACAAACATGATACTATGTATTTCCGCCCAACGAGAGGGCAAAACAAACCGGTCCTTGAAAATCAAACAGTTGTAAACAAGTCAAGCGTGCGAAATTGTCGAAGCTTTCGGGCTTACGACAAACCAATCAATTCTGAGAACTTTTGCAGATTCGGTGATGGTTTTTCGGAACCTTCATTATAAATGCAAAAGTTATCAAAAAGAAGTCAATTAAGAGCTTTATCAGGCTCACCCATATATAAGGAATGCAAAGGAAGTTCACTGCTGACGCCATTTATGGCGCAGCGAACTCCAAAACATCCTTTTTTGGAGAGTTTGATCCTGGCTCAGGACGAACGCTGGCGGCATGCCTAACACATGCAAGTCGAACGGAGTTAAGGGATAGCTTGCTATTCCAAGACTTAGTGGCGAACGGGTGAGTAACAAAAACACAGGTCTCTGCCAAACCGAAAGGTGAAGTATAGAGCTGACGCCTGCCCGGTGCTGGAAGGTTAAGGGGAAAGGTGAGAGCTTTGAACCGAAGCCCCAGTAAACGGCGGCCGTAACTATAACGGTCCTAAGGTAGCGAAATTCCTTGTCGGGTAAGTTCCGACCCGCACGAAAGGCGTAACGATCTGGCACTGTCTCAACGGACTCGGCGAAATTGAAATACCCGTGAAGATGCGGGTTACCTGCGATAGGACAGAAAGACCCCGTGGAGCTTTACTGTAGCCTGACACTGGATTTTGGTGGATTTTGTACAGGATAGGTGGGAGACGTAGAAGCGAGGCCGCTAGGTTTCGTGGAGTCGCTGTTGGGATACCACTCTGAATGCACTGAAGTTCTAACTTGGCACCCTTACCGGGTGTAAGGACCCTGTCAGGTGGGCAGTTTGACTGGGGCGGTCGCCTCCTAAAAAGTAACGGAGGCGTCCAAAGGTTCCCTCAGACTGGTTGGAAATCAGTCGACGAGTGTAAAGGCAGAAGGGAGCTTGACTGCGAGACTAACAAGTCGAGCAGGGACGAAAGTCGGGCTTAGTGATCCGGCGGCATTGAGTGGAAAGCCGTCGCTCAACGGATAAAAGCTACCCCGGGGATAACAGGCTAATCTCCCCCAAGAGTCCACATCGACGGGGAGGTTTGGCACCTCGATGTCGGCTCATCGCATCGCACTCCTGGGGCTGAAGTAGGTCCCAAGGGTTGGGCTGTTCGCCCATTAAAGCGGTACGTGAGCTGGGTTCAGAACGTCGTGAGACAGTTCGGTCCCTATCCATCGCAGGCGAAGGAAGTTTGACGGGAGCTGCCCCTAGTACGAGAGGACCGGGGTGGACCGACCGCTGGTGTACCAGTTGTGTTGCCAAATGCAGCGCTGGGTAGCCAAGTCGGGACCGGATAAGCGCTGAAAGCATCTAAGCGCGAAGCCGACCCAAAGATGAGACTTCCCACTACGTAAGTAGGTAAGACCCCAGGAAGATGACCTGGTTGATCGGCTCGAGATGGAAGCGTCGTGAGGCGTGTAGTTGACGAGTACGAATCGGTCGAGGACTTAACCTACTCTTATTACATCGCGAATATTTCTCTGTGTAGCTTTCAAGGTACAACGCTAAAAGCCTACTACATCTCAAGAATGTAGCAGGCTTTTTTTCGTATTACCTCCTCTTGGTTCCTGATCCTTCATAAGATCAACACATCTATTCGATATAATTCAATTACAACAAGTGAAGCAAGTTACGTACCATCACTGTAATCGGGGTAAAAAGGAGGGCTTTCAAATGAAAAAACTGATTGCTGTTGGATTGATTGGTATGGCTCTTGGTGCTGGTTTCTTTCAGATATCAACAGCCAGCGCAGAAACAGAGCAAGCACCTAGAGGTGCCGGTGCCATGCATGGCATGATGAGTGAAAAAGCAGGGTGGATGTCCGATATGATGGGACCGATGCATAACAAGATGATGACGATGCACCAAAAGATGATGGGAGATAGAATGGACACACCAGAAGGGCAAGCTATGATTGAAGCTTGCAACGCCTTCTGGGCTCGTCAAAATACACAGCAAGATCTGTAGCATATAGGTACAAAGATTGACTATATTTTTATAAGAACGTGATAAAAACCCTCTTGTGCAATGATTGCACCAAGAGGGTTTTTCCTATTGAAAAGCCCGGTAGCTTAGACCTACAGCAAGGTGTGATATCACAATTCCTTCAAAAGGTATGAAACGCCGATGGTTAGCAAGCTTCAAAGGTAACTTTCATAGTTGTGCCTTCTGATGTAGACTTTTCCACTTCTACGGTTCCTCCATGGCCTTGGGCCACAGCTTTTACAATGGCCAGACCGATACCAGAACCGCCTGTGAGTCGACGACGAGATTTGTCACCGCGATAAAAGCGTTCGAATATATAAGGGATATCAGTCGTGGCAATGCCGGGGCCTGTATCGGATATGCGTAAGACAATAACTTTTTTGAGGTTTGTGGTGCCATTTGGTGCTACTTCTTTCACTTTTTCCTGTTGCAATGATAGGCAAAGGGAACCACCTGGGTCTGTGTATTTAACGGCATTATCCAAAAGATTGCTTATCAATTGCATCAATCGGTAGCGATCCCCTAGGAGTATATAATCACTCTTTTGTGCTTTTTCAATTTGCAGTTGCAACTCAATCTTTTTTTCTAAAGCTCTAGATTGGTAGAACTCTAGGGTTTCCGACGCAAGCAGAGCCAGATTGATAGGCTCTTTCTGATAGGAGAGTTTTACTTCTGAAGAAGCGAGAACCTCCAGATCGTGGGTCAGCTTCTTCAATCGCTCGCACTCATGAAGGCAGATTCGTAGCTTTTTATCATCAGGTTCCCATAATCCATCTAGAAAAGCTTCAATATGACTTTGTAAAGTTGTGAGAGGTGTGCGTAGTTCATGAGCCACATCGGCCGTTAAGGTTTTGCGCAATTTTTCTTGTTCTTCTAAAGATTGGGCCAAATGATTGATGGAGTGGGCCAGTTGCACAAGTTCATCAATCGCCTCAGCTTCTGCCAAGCTTCCTTCTGGTTTTTTCATCTTCTGATTACTATCTGACATATCGAGATTTTCTGCAGTCAGATTTACCCGTTGTGAAAGATCGCCTTGTTGTAGTTTTTGGGTCACTTCAGTCATTACGATTAAAGGTCTGGCAAAATGGCGACCCAATAAATAGCTTACCAAGAGCGAAAGAAGGATCGTGACCAGTCCGGCAATCAATAAGTTTTGATTCAAGTGCTTGACAAAAGCGATATCAGGGTCAGCCCAGAAAAATTTGGCCGCTCTATAATGGATGTAAAGATGGGCTGTTACTTGATCCTGATAATACAAAGGAAAAGACTGTTCTTGCCACTGCTCTTGCGGCGCACCATGCTCGTGCTTAGGAATGGGACTTTGCCATAATATGCGTTTTTGCCTGTCTGTAATAACAATATGGTAGCCGTCCATAACAGCCATGTGAGCCAACCAGGTTCGAGAGGGCGGTGACAAGGTGCCTTGTTCTCGAAATTCCCTGATGACGGATTCTTTGATTAAGCCGATGTCTTGATCTTGTCGATTGCTTACGTAGTCTTGAAAGCTTTTTTGGACTGTCAGATTGCTCAGCAAAAGCGTCAAAAAGATGGCCAAGGCGGCCACAGAAAGAAATGAAAAGACAAAACGTCGGGTCAGTTTCATGAAAATCGCTCACTGGAAAACTTATAGCCTGCTCCAAAAACGGTGAGGATCCAAGAGGGCTTTTTGGAGTCATCTTCAATTTTTTGGCGTAAGTTTTTTATGTGACCATCTATGGTTCTTTCGTAGACATCGGCTGTATCGCCAAGCACTCTGTCGAGAAGCTCTGAACGGCTGTAAGTTCGGCCTGGATAGCGCGCCAAAGTAAGCAAGAGCTTAAATTCTGCCGGTGTTAGATTGACGGCCTGCCCTTTTTTAGAAACTTCATGCTTGGAAATATCGATTACCAAAGCACCATCGTGAAAGTTCAACTTGTCAGCCAAGGGTACAGTTGCGCTCATAGATCGCCTTAAGAGTGCCTTAACTCGTGCAATTACTTCTTTGGGACTAAAAGGCTTGATGACATAATCATCAGCACCCAAGCTCAAGCCTTCGATTATATCTTCTTGTTGTGACTTTGCTGTAAGCATCAAAATAGGAACATCACTTTCTTTGCGAATCATTTGACAAAGTTCTTCTCCTGAATAATCAGGTAGCATCAAATCAAGTAGAACTAGATCCGGTTTGAGCCTTTGAAAAGTTGACCAGCCTGCTGAACCAGTCAGTGCTGTGACGACTTTAAAACCTTCTTTCACCAAATAGGCTTCTAGAACATCGACAATCGTTTTTTCATCTTCAATGACAAGAATGGTTTGCTTGTTTGTAGATTCTATCAGAAGAAGCACCTTCCTTTTTTATGTAATCCGCTATTTCTGTTAAAAACTTTATGCTTGCCAGACACAGTGAGAGATGGAAACTCTGAACACAAAAAAGAACACAAGAATAAACACAAGAGACCCCTTATGTTTCATATTTTTTTCTATAAAAAGCCCTCTATACCTCCCAAAGAAGTGTATAGAGGGCGAGGGGATGTTAAGAAAAGAGATAGATAGATAAAAAGTTATACACGATGAGCCATGGGCAAGTTAAAGATATAAACGTTAATCAACAAGAAGATGAGGAGAAAAACTAGATGGGGGATCAGTGCTTTCAATCTGCTAGATTTGCCTGGATAGTGATATCCAGCAATGCGGTAGGCACTGTAGGCTGATCCGATGAAGCCTAAAACCAGCATGCCCATTTGCATCCAGTAGATGGTAGGGCCACTGCTGACAATGGCCAAAGAACCTTCGGGCATGGTTCCTGTAAAGAGAGCAATGAGAGAGTACCAGACCGCTTTAATTTCTGTAAGCAGATGGAAGAGGTTATGCCCCATATGAGCAGCTAGATCAAGAGGAATGATGGCATAGCCGAAAATGGTCATATTATAAACAATGCTTTCTGAGCCCTGTCTAGAGATAAGACTGGTTAGCCAAAGCGCTGCAAAAGGCAGTGCCATAAAGGTAGCAAAAATGGCGGTGAAAGCAATGTTAAAGCTATCGGTATGAAGCAAAGACTGGGTAAAAGCGAGCATAGATGGCCAGATATCAAGCATGGTTACGTTTTGTACAAGTACAATACCCATAATGATAATCGCTAAGGCAGCTTCAGCAAAGCGAGGCTTGCGGATATACCAGAGTTCTTTCGTTGGAACGCGCGGTGTCAGACGGAGAGAGTCATTGGGGCAATTCTTAATACAGTGACCGCACAAATTACATTTTGTATTATCTTCCATGGTCCGCGGAAACTCAAAAACAGGACAACCGGGCGCTTTATCGCCACCTTTATAGCAAGCTTGCGTTGTACAAACTTTACATTTTTCTGGTGTTGCCCGTAGCTCCAAAATACCGGAGCGGGCGTAGTTGCCTGAGAGACCGCCAATAAAGCAAATATAGCGACAAAAAGTTCGACGCTGCCAGAAAGCGGCGGCAAAAACGACCATGGCCACGATGATTAAGAGTAAATAACCAGAGCCACGCGGTGACTCTACGATGCCCCAGATATGGTCAGCCCAGGTAATTAAAATAAAGAAAGCATCAATAATCCAGATACCGTACTTGCGTAAAAAAACGGGTACAGGTTTACCAGCGCCAAAATACTTCTGCACAATATCGTTTAGCCAGGCAAAAGGGCAAATGGCGCACCAGAAACGACCAAGCAAGAAGAAGAAAAGGGGAATAATCGGCCACCAGAGAACCCAGGTTGCAGCGATACCAAAGTTATTGTGAGGCAACGTTGAGCCGAAAAGTGCCGCATAGATGATAATTGCAAAGACGACAAAGCCAGCCCATTGAAAGATTTTAGGGTATAAGGAGCTGTCAAAAATAGCTCGGATCCACTTGTTTTGCAACAAATTAATAGGCTTCGCATTTGGAGAAGTAGTTTTATCTTCAACATGAATTGAATTTGCTTTTAGATCCTCTTGTTGACAAGCGGCGTTGGGTTCTTTTTGATTCGTTGATGGATCAAGGCTGTTCTTTTCCACCTACTATGCCCCTCCTTTCTTCTGTTCTTGTCTTCGCATGAGCGTTGAGACTATCAATGTACCGATAATAAAAACACTAAAGCTGGTCAAAAAAATCTTACTCGGTGGCGATGCTTCCACCTCAACGGGTATAATTACTACATCTTCCCCGTAGAGGCCTGGAACCGTTGCAATAAAAGCAGCCTGACCTTCTTTCCCAGGCCGCACCGTTACTTCGTAATATCCATCGCCTTTTTCCTCTGCTTGCCACAGTGACTGGGGTTTTGGCTTGGCACCATGTCCGGCACTTTCTAATGAATGAAATTTCACAGTAACCTCGCTGTTCGTGACAGGATCACCTGTTGCCGATGTTACACGAAAAGAAAAGGTTGTTGTGGCATTGACGATAAGCATAGGCATTTCTAGATCTTCTATAGAATAGAGATTTTTGCTTTCCGGAAGTGGCTCATGCTCATGATCACCGTGACCACCACCGCCGTGACCACCATCGCCATGACCATCATCACCATGGTCGTCTGAAAGCGCTTCTTCAGTAGAGAGATCTGCGGAAGCAAGAGATGTAGTTGAGCTGGTATCCTCAGAGCTCTCTGATTCATGAGACCTGTGATTCTCTCGAAGTTGGTTTAGGAAAGAACGGAAAAAACCACTTCGATGATCATCGTGAGACGGTGTCACAGCCCAGACAGGCGCAACTGTTGCAAAAAGTAGAAAAAAAGAAAGAACGACTGGATACAATAATTTTTGCATAGAACAAACCTCCCCAAGGCCAAGCATGGCCAAGCTTTCTTAAACGTCTTAGCTTGAAGTATTGAAACTTTGAAAATATGAAGCAAGTGAACCTAAAATCTTAAATAGTAACCACATAAGATCTTCAATAGATATAAAAGTAAACTATAAATGTGTTGAACTTATGAGGAAATAAAAAAAAGCCCTCGACCTATTCGATCAAGGGCTTTTGCTAACGCCTCTATAGTTTTTCCCAATAAAAAAAGCTCACCGATTAAGGTGAGCTTTTTGTTCTTTTTATTACCAGCGGTTGTTGCGAGGCTGGGGCTGGAAGCAGTCACGGCAGTAAACAGGCTTATCGCCACGAGGTTGGAAAGGAACAGTCGTTTCCACACCACAGCTGGAGCAAGTTACTGGGTACATTTGACGTTCTTCGCGGTAGCCGCCTCTGTTATTGTTGTTTTGTGCTTTACGAGCAGCACGGCATTGTGGGCAACGGCCAGGCTCGTTGGTAAATCCTTTTTCTGCGTAGAACTCCTGCTCGGAAGCAGTAAATTCGAATTCGGCTCCACAATCTTTACATGTTAACACTTTGTCTTGAAACATAAAAAAACCTCCTCATAATTTGCCCTTTATAGGGATATCCGTAAACCTCCCTAGCCATTGGCAAATGAGAAGAATAGCGTTTAACCATATCAGGACTTAAACATAGTATACAGGAACGTGAGCATTAACGCAAGAACTTTTTCTTAATTTTTTGGAATCAGAACCAAAAAATTTAAAAGACAAGGTCCCTCGACTTTACATTCGAGGGACCTTGTAGCTATTTATAGAAGATAGGCACTGATTAATGCACAATGACTTCCAAAGCTTTGTAACCGCGTATATAGTAAATGGTTACATTTTGATGATGCCTAATATCTTCAAAAGCACGACGAACACCCTTTTCCAAGACATAAGTATCTGGTTCTACGAGATAACCGATAATATTATTGCCTTGGAGATAGACTTCTTGTAGTGTACGATGAATGCCGTCTACTTGACCGCTAACCATGCGGGCCACAATTGCACGATGAACCCGTGCTTCATCATCAAGAACGAGACGGACGCGATCGCCTACCTCTACATTGCTGAGTCTATTAGAAGTGACACCTGCTTTATCAACTTGAAAATCACTGTCGATATTGTAGGTGCGGCTTGTACCGTCATAATGGCGCACAGTGAGGCGACTTCGGTTTGATTCAACAGAGAGTACTTCACCCACCACAGGAGGTTGAACGAAAATCTCTCCCGGTGTATCACCCCAGTAGTTGACCATGACCCACTGGAATCGTTCTACCTGAGAAACTCTTGGATTAGAGATACCATCGATTTTCAATGTAAGCTTATTAGAAACCGTATAGGTTCGGCTATAGTCATCCATATCTCTTACAAAGATACGGTTTCTTGTACTATCGATATCAGTAACTTCGCCAAATAAAGATGAAAAGACGTAAATGCGATCGATTTCTTCCTTGTCGTTTAATCTGTATCGAATCAAATCGTCTACTTCGACATCATCAAGTTTTGCTCGAGAGCGATGCATCAGTTCAACTTGAACATCTTTACTAACAATGTAGCTAGAAACAGAACCTTTTTCATCTTTTACGGACAAAATATTACGATCGCTATCAATTCGTGTCACAGTACCTTCTGCTAGACTCATCGTGATGTAACTAACTTCACCATTGTCTAGTTCAAACTCAATAGCCATATTCATTGCCAGATCGGAAAGTCGAGGATTCACAGTATCAAAATCGAGAACTACATTATTTTTGATATCATACGATCGCAAGTTACCTTCTCGATCCGTAACAATTAGCATATCACGATCAATTGTACTTCCATTATCTTTGTTAGCGAAGACAATGGAGACAACTTTTCCCCAGATTCCTTTTGTTTCAGAAGTTTTATGCACGACAACTTTTTCTACAGTACTATTTTGCATCGTAACAGTCACCGTATCATTTCCATGGATATCATCGAAGGAGGCAATCGTGCCGTCATTAAATTGAATTGGAACGTTTCGTGGCATCTCAAAAGCATGAAGTTGTCCATCTGTTGATCGAACAGTAACAATCCGATTGTCTCTAGAGACGAGAGTTACGGTTCCTTGAATAAGCCCTTGATTTTGCACTTGCAACAAAGTTATAGAGTTTGCTCTTTGCTGGCTATCAACATCAACGGACACCAGATCGCCTTTTCTTAGATCGTCCAGTGTGGCAAAGCGACGACCGGCGTAGTGAAGATCGGTCTTCTCATCAATCGTAAAAGTGAGAAAACGACCGGTTGCATCCGATAGAATAAGCAGTTGCTTTGTTAAATCTAGTTCAACGATGGTGCCTTCAGAGCCTTGAAAACTCTGCGCTTCTACTAAGATAGATGCAATTCTATTGTCAGGATTCAAGCCAATCTGTACTTTACTGCCGATGGCGAGTTGACTGACTGCTAAATCTTGTCCCTGTAAATTGATAATAGAGACGTTTGAGGCGAGGGGGTAGGTTTGCATGCCTTTGCCATCTTCAAAACGAATCGAGAGCAAACCGTTCTCTGTGTTATGATGCACGATTTCTCCTCGATGGGGTATTGTCGAGGTGTTGCCTTCTTGCGTCACTTCAATATAGACCACTTTATTATCAGACTGTATGTAGCGAATCTGATCTTGTGCTTTTAAGTCTGTCGCACTAACCTGACGATCGCCTACAAAGATACGGGCTCGGTTATCAAGAGCCAGCGCAGTGAGTCCTCCTTGCTCATTCAGTACAGAAAGGCTATTATTTTGCGCTTGAATCACTGTCGCGACTGAGATACCTGGTGGTAGTGAAGCCATTTTCTTCTCAGCTCGATCAAGGAAAATCGCCATCTCAGCACGAGAAACAATGCGGTTCGGCTGGAAAGAACCATCTGTATAGCCTCGAATCAGACCCAGATCAGTGGCCAAAGCAATATAGCCGCGATCGGCTGCTCTCACTTGATTGGCATCGGTAAAAGAAAGGCTGCGATTGGACATCAACTGGGCTTCATAATCTTGCCCGAGCATGCGGACAAGCAGTTTGGCCACCCAGGCTCTAGAGGCGCCTTGTTCCCAGTTAAAGCGCTCTTGGGCCGCTAAGAAATTGTAGTCAGCAGCCGTAACGAGAAACCCTTTGCCCCAGTCAGGGACATTGCCGCCAAAAGAAGCTTCCATCGTCGGTGTCAAACGATGACTTGCTCCTGCGGCTGTTGATTCCAAGTCAAAAAAGCGCATCACCATAACGAGTGCTTCGAGATGTTTTACGGGATCACGAGAACCAAAAGTGCCATCGCCTCGCCCTTTGATTACACCCAAAGATGAAAGTTTCGAGATGTGCCTATATTCCATGGAGTTGGTAGTAACATCTTGGAATTGAATCGGTGCAGCCAGAGCGCTTAAGGGTGTTGCGATGAGAGAAAGTGCCAGAACAGTACTTATAATCCTTTTACGCACAAAGGAGCCTCCTTACTCTTAGATTTGGATTCATTACTAGCATTTTCTATTCAACGAAAGTTCGAGAAAATCCTTGTATGATCTCTGAGGAACAGGGAAAAAAGAACAAGGTACGATAAAAGCATTCAGAAAGTCATAAGTAAAAGAGAGAATCAACTGCAAAAAGGATTTTGAGTAAGATTGCCTACAGAAAACAAAACATCTATCTGGACGAAAAGCTTTATTTATATCTGTCTCGTCAATTTTCTTATCTTCGGCGCCTTACAGGTTATACTACCAACTTTACCGGTATATGTAAAAGAATTGGGTGGCGATGCAAGTCAAGTAGGGCTGATTATTGGCCTTTTTACCGTTACAGCCATGCTTTCACGCCCTTTTTCCGGCTTTATCATAGATAAGTGGGGTCGCAGAAGCCTTTTGGTGATAGGCTTAGTTCTCTATGCCTTCTTATCCTATAGTTACATCCTAGCCTACTCGGTCCTTATGCTTCTGTTGATCCGATTGCTCCATGGTGTTGTTTGGGGTGCTACAACGACAGCAACTGGGACCGTCGCGACAGACTTACTACCATCAGTTCGTTTGGGAGAAGGCATGGGTTACTTTGGGCTGACATCGGCTTTGTCTATGGCGACCTTCCCTGCACTAGGACTTTTTATCATAGAGCAATACGACTTTTTCACTTTATTTATACTTGCTATGGCTTTGGGAATCGTTGGTGCTTTTATTGCTTTACTTATTGAATACAAGGAGCCAACAAGCAATGAACTTTTATTGAAGCAGAAAGCACCAACCCAAGAGAAAGAGATTGGGCAAAAGAAAAAAGTTGAAAGAAAAGAAATTAAGAAAAAGCTTCAAAATTTATTTGAACCGCAAGCCTACAAGCCTTCTATTGTTATGTTTTTTATCACTACAACTTTTGGAGCGATTATTTCCTTTATTGCACTCTATGCAGACGAACTGGCAATTGGACAAGTGGGACTTTTTTTCAGCTTCTATGCATTGACTCTGATTGCAGGGCGACCTTTTGCAGGTCGTCAAATCGATCAGGGTCGAATCCATGGGATTGTCGGAGCAGGACTGGTTGCACTACTTGTCAGCTTGATTTTGCTAGCCCAAGCAAATAGCATTACGACTTTCATGCTGTCAGGCTCCATCTATGGTGTTGGCATGGCTTTTACCATGCCAGCTTTACAAACACTGTCTGTTCAAGGTGTGCCTTATCACAGAAGGGGCGCTGCTAACGGCACTTTTTTTACCTTTTTTGATCTTGGTTTAGGTTTAGGCGCCATTGGCTGGGGTTTTGTTGCCCTTTTTATTGGATATCGCTGGATGTATGCTCTTTCATCCCTTCCAGTAATCTTGGCGGGGTTGGTCTACTTTATAAAAAAAGAAAAAGAAGTAAGCCCTGTTGATAGATAGTTCAACGGGGCTTACTTCGTGTAAGAACAACAATTGCACTAAAGGGTTTTTTCACGATAGAGATAACGCAATTGTCGTGGTGTTAGACCAAGAAGTCGCGCTGCGAGTTGGTGATCGCCTTTCGTTTTCTCCAACGTCTTATCAATTAAATGTTTCGAGAAACGATCGAAAGAGGTGTGGAGGTTTTCTAGCAAAGCTTGCAAAGCTATGGGCTCACCAGCAGGATAGGTAGCAAGGGATTGGTTCAGAGATGCATTTACCGACGCAGCAACACTTTCCATCCAGTAAGGCTGGCTAAGCGCTCCTGCTGTAGAAACAAAGGAGTCACGCTCCATCCTTTTGCCACTTTCTTTGTTGGTCAAAGCGCTACCTATTGTTTCTGGTAAATGCTCTAGATTCACGATGGAGTTGCGACAAGCTCCGCTAAGCCAAGAGAGAAGTTGCTTTAATTGAGCTATGTTACCGGGCCAAGAATATGTTTGCAAAACAGCCATCGCTTCGGCTGAAAAGAACAGACGATTGCTCTCCTCTTCTTGTGTAAAGTTTTTTATTAACAGAGGAATATCCTCTAGCCGTTTTCGCAAGGGAGGCATTGTTAGACGTACCATGTCAAGACGATAAAAAAGATCTTGTCGAAAGAGGCCTTCTTGTACCTGTCCTTCTAAGTTTACCTTTGTAGACGCTAAAATTCGAGTATTACTTTGCCAAGAAGACATGCCATTGGCAAAAGAAAACTCTTTCTTTTCCAAGATACGCAATAGCAGAGCTTGGGTCTCAGGAGAAGCTTCAGCGACTTCTTGAAGCAATATGGTTCCTTGATCAGCCAAGTCAAAAATAGTCGGATTGAGAGAATGGAATTCAAAGCGATGGGATACTACATTCTCCTTTATATGATGACAGGGACTTTTATTGTCAGGAAGGCTTTTGGCTAACAAAGAGCCGGTAAAGGTACTACAATTGATCGTGATAAAAGGCTTGTTTTTACGATGGCTATTCTGATGAATATAATGAGCAAGCACTTCCTTACCGCTACCTGCTTCCCCGTAAATGAGTATAGTAAGATCCTTCGATGCCAGTTGATTGGCCAAACGCAATAGCTCCAACATAGCTTGGTTTTTTGTTGTAAGAGAAGGAAAGTGCGACTGCAACAACCTATACCTCCCTTGTAAATCTTTGTACTGGTTATAAGTTCTCACTTGCACAGAAGATTGTCAAGAGGAAGGGGATAGGAAAGCCAAAAAAATGTGCCAATAGCTTTGTAGGATTTTTTTGTTTTTTTAGTTGGAGAATTCCTAATTCGACAAGATTCGCAAGCAGAAAGAGTTACAATGTCTCTTAGAAATCGACAGCAACAGCAACAGAGCTGTCTAGATGGTGGAGGATGAGCAGTACCATGAAGGGGAAAAACCTTGTCTTTATACTTTTATTATCAGGGATTTTCTTTATGCCGCTTCTAATTATTGATGGTGTTTATAGTTATATATTGTTGAAAAATTACGATGTAACCAATCGTGATAACATACTTTTCCTTTTATTTTCAACACAAGGAATCATTTATATAGCTATGATTCTCATGCTACTTGGTTTGTTCCACTACTATCCTGTCTTGCCTGACCATATAAAAAACTTGAAAAAAAGAAGAAGCGTCAAGTACGCTTCCCAACCATTATCTATAATGGCTAAAGAACAAAGTGAGTTCTTTACACGAACCTTACAATCCATTCCGTCAACAGTCCTAGTGCTGGATCGAGATGGACGAATCTTGCAAAGCAATCAAAGTAAGATTTTTGGTCATCCTTGTAAGCAAGGTGTCCATTACCTCGAATTTGTCAATGTTCTAGGAGTCTGTCCAGAAAAAAGTGTCGTATGGAAAAGTTTTCAGCAACAAAAAGCAGTCAGTGAGATTTCAAAGATATGGACAAATATTTCCCAAGAAGATATTCGCAATATTTATGTAATAACAGAGCCTATGTTTGATGAAGAAGGAGAGTTTGATGCTCTTGTAGCCATTTTTCTTGATATTACAGAACATACACCTTTGGCAGAGCAACTAAAGGCTTTGAACAACCCTGAATTTGTGGCCAACGTTGCTGCAACGATTGGTCATGAAGTTGGCAATCCCTTAACGACAGTGCGAGGATTTGCCCAACTATTACAACGGGACAAAAATATGACGACAGAACAAAAAATAGCTCTACAGTGGGTTATAAAAGAAACAGATCGCGCCATCTCTGTCATTGATGATCTAGTTCGACTGGCCCGAACACATAGTTATTACAATTATCAGTCTGTGAATATGAGAGGTCTTTTACAATCCATTTCCATTCTTTTTGAGAAGCAAATCAAACAATGTAATGGACAGCTCCACTTCGAGGTACCGATGCATCTTAACGTCTATGGTGATCTCAAACGCTTGCGTCAAGTCATCTTACAGCTTCTGCAAAACGCTGTACAAGCCCTTCCAGAAAAAGGTGGTCAGATCTGGATAGCGGTAAAGCAAGAAGATCAACAAAGAATACAAATTGATATTCGAGACAATGGAAAAGGCATATCTCCACAGCAACTAGAGCAAATTCGAAGACCTTTCTTCACAACAAAAGAGATGGCCACGGGGTTAGGACTTCCTTTGGCTTACCAGATCATAGAAGAACACCAAGGATATATTGAAATTTTTTCTGAAGAAGGACAAGGTACACTGGTGAGAATTAACTTGCCCGATGAAAAGGCAAGCGTCATGATGGCTACAAGCGCTTGAACAGTCACTCTACTACTGTCCTCCCCTTACTTGCTCGAACTTTCAGCCGATGACTGCGCTGTTGTTTTTTCGAAAAAGCCAAATCTGTCAGCCACTTTTCCATACCAGGCTGCTGCTTGTACTTGCAAGATAAAGGCAAGCGTAACAACCAGAGCGGCCTGGGGTCCAAAGGCTGTAATGGCCAACCCAAGAGCAATCGATAAATTGCGCATAACAGTGCCATAAACGAGTGCAATCCCATCAGCGCGATTTAGCGTAAATCGTGCGATAAGGGTGCTTAATGTAAAGTTCAATAGATAAAAAAGAGCCAGCGTGAGTAAAATTGTTACGATGACAGCAGGACTTTGCAAGAGATCTTGGGCTTTCATAGAAATGGAAGAAAAAACAACAACAAGCATAGCCCAAAAACTAAAAGCCGGCAAAGTTGGCTTTATTTTTTTCTGAAATTGTTCGGGTCCATGCTTTTTCAAAAGATATTGAAACGTAAAGTGTCCTGCAACAAGAGGAAGAAAGACAATCGTCACAATGGTAAGAATCGTCTTAGCCAGATCAATCGCTACATATTGTCCAATCATAAAAAGTAGATAAAAAGGAGCAATCAAGGATCCAATGACCAGGCTTAAAGTTGTCATTTTTACAGCAGCAGGCACATTGCCTTTGTGTAACATAGTCCAGGAAATCGTCATCCCGCTTGTCGGCAACAAACCAGCAATGGCCAATCCAGCAATCATCATAGGGTCATGAGATAAGAAGGTGACACCAAGGCCCCAGGCCAGAAAAGGAATCATAAAGAAATTGATTAACAAAGAAAGGCCAACCACTTTTCCGTGCTTTAGATTTACTGCTTCTTGGAGCTTCACGCCAATCATGGTAGGATAAATCATCAAAATCGTAAAAATCAGAATCCAAGTACTCAAAAAGGCTGTGTCTACATAAAGCCCTATAAAAAAGCCTAGAAAAAGCGCCAAAGGAATACTTAGGGCAGGACTTTTAGAAGGCCAATAAAAAATTTTTTGAGTCATACCAAAACCTCCCTGCTGTAATGAATTAAAGATCTGGGGCTTCAACCTTATTATAGGAAAGGAAGTTGCTTTTTACATTACTATAGACAAAAAAAGGTACAACTATTATTAAGAAAAAATTATAAAAAAAGAAAGCCGCAGTGAGGCTTTCAGTTACAAAGGTGAGTTGTAGCAAGATTCATAGCATTAAATTTGAAAATCATCTTCTTCCTTATCCTTTTCTAATTCTGTTTGCAAAGCAAAATCACCCCAGGACTCCATTTCACCACCGCCACTTACAACAGTGTTTTCATCATGGTCCAACTGGGTAGGTTCTTTACGCCCTCTATCTTCCGCGGAACGATCAAAGCGCTGAGGGTGATTTCCCGTAGGAAAGACAAGATCATGCACAGCCATACGTCCTTTCGTTTTCATTTGCAGCGAAATCACTAATAGTATGAACCAAAGGCAAAGCAAAATATCGTCGAAATAAAGACTCTATAAAATTACGCAAAAACCTATTGTCAGCATAGCCCATAGAATGATAAAATATCAACCAATCGAATATTTGTGACGTCAAAAACGATGAAAAGGTAAAGTACCCTTGTCGAAGCAGCCCAGAGAGCCGGGCGCAGGTGAAAGCCCGGTCTGAAGCGGTAAGGAGAAGTTCGCCTTGGAGTTGCCAGCTGAAGGTTGTTTTGTTACTATAATCGTTGGCAAAGCAATTGGTAGGTGCGGTCGGAACTTCTACCGTTATTAAGAAGGGAGTATCGGTAATGCAAAAAAAGCTTGCCCGTACTCTACGAGGTGGACTTGTGGCGTTTTGAACAAAGACGACAGGAGTCAACAAGGGTGGTACCGCGGGTAAAAAGGATCCCGTCCCTTGCCGTAGTGGCAAAGGACGGGTTTTTTGTTGTTTATAATGAGGATCTAAAGCAGAAAGAACTCAAAACCATCCTGCATAAACAGTAGAGGAGAGGAAGCAAATGCTGGGATTGCATGACCCCTGGATTGCAGCGGCTTATCTGCTAAGCCTAATTTCAACCATACTTTGCATCGTCTTTGCAGCCTGGGGCTGGCAACGGGAAGATTAACCCATATTTCATCAAGGAGGCCACATAAAGATGGATTCAACCCTGCTCTATGCAATGGCGATTTTGTACTTAGGAGCTACCGTTTATTTAGGTTATCTCGGTTATCGTCAT
The DNA here is from genome assembly GCF_009649955.1 of Heliorestis convoluta. Lineage (NCBI taxonomy): Bacteria > Bacillati > Bacillota > Clostridia > Eubacteriales > Heliobacteriaceae > Heliorestis > Heliorestis convoluta. The sequence goes on from NZ_CP045875.1 coordinate 19,702, forward strand.
ACTCGCTCGGCTAAAGATTATATGATTGCAGGGGGGAACATACACCCCTTTCTTATGGCCATGGCTTATGGCTCCACTTTTATTTCTACCTCTGCCATCGTTGGCTTTGGTGGCGCTGCTGGTGTATACGGTTTGAGTCTACTCTGGTTAACGGTCTGTACCATTTTAGTCGGTGTTTTTATCGCCTTTATGTTTTACGGTGTCAAGACTCGTAAAATGGCTCACAGTCTCGGTGTACACTCTTTTCCAGAATTTCTAGGTGCTCGTTTTCAGTCGCCTTTTATACGACGTTTTTCTGCCGTAGTGATTTCTATATCCATGCCTCTTTATGCAGCCGCTGTTATGATTGGCGGTGCTCGCTATATGGAGCAAGCTCTAGCAATGAATTATCAGACGGCTTTGCTGATTTTTGCTGTTATTGTGATGGCCTATGTATTTTTTGGTGGTTTGCGTGGCGTTATTTACAACGATGCTTTGCAAAGTTCGATTATGTTTTTTGGTATGGTAACTTTGCTCATTCTCACCTACAAGCAACTTGGGGGCATTACTGTGGCCCACGAAAAGCTGCACAGCATGGTCGATCTGGTGCCGGCAGCCTTAGCAGAAAAAGGGCATATGGGCTGGGCATCTATGCCCCAATTTGGTTCTGAGATCTGGTGGTTTGTCATGTCTACCCTTGTCCTTGGCGTAGGTATTGGAGTACTTGCTCAGCCACAGCTGGCAGTTCGCTATATGACTGTGTCAAGTTCAAAAGAAATCTATCGAGCCATGGGAGTCGGTGGCGTTTTTATTCTTTTTATGACAGGAACGGCTTTCACCGTAGGGGCTCTATCAAACGTCTACTTCTACGAAACGACTTCCCAAATTGCACTCTCAGCTACAGCCGCTGGTGGAGCGGCCCCCAACGTGGATCGTATTATTCCTCTTTTTATCACAGAAGCCATGCCACCTTGGGTCATGATCGTTTTCTTACTTTCTTTGCTAGCCGCAGCCATGTCCACCTTAAGTGGTCAATTCCACTTAATTGCCACATCGTTAGCCTATGATCTCATTGCGTCACGTCGTGGTCGTGGTGAAAAGACTTTGCAATGGGCAAGAATGGGAACTATCATGGCTTTTGTCGTAACCTTGCTGTTGGCGCTTCAACTCCCCACAAGCATCATCGCCATTGCAACGGCGCTTTTCTTCGGCCTCTGTGCTTCCGCCTTTTTACCCATGTACACGGCAGCCCTTTATTGGTCCGGTGTCACTCGGATTGGAGCTGCTTCTAGTATGGTGGCGGCCACTATAACCTACCTGTTCTTAGTCTTATTCATTCATGAAAAAGAAGCCGCTATCTTCGGGCTTTCCGAACTGCTTTTTGGTGTGACCACGTTGGCTTCTGAACCATGGACCTATATTGATCCCCTTGTAATTAGCTTGCCTGTTAGTACTTTCATTTTAATTCTTGTTAGTTTGCTAACGAAAGAGACAGACTCAACGATACAGACGGGGCCTGCCGTAATCCGAGCGTTTCAACAAGAAAGTATGATCCATAAAAAAGAGTAGAGATCCTTGGAAGGATCTCTACTCTTTCAGAAAAATGTTAAACTCTTTATAAAGCTCTTGAAACCTAAGAGCGGCGCAAACTCAAAGCAAAACCATCACCGACAGAAAGAAGCTGGCTATCCCAGTGCGGGCTCTCCATGATGGTCTGTCGATACTCTTTCAAGCGCCGTGCCATGGTTGTATAGCGTATGGGCTTGCGATTGCCGACAGCGAGGCCCTTTAAGTAGAGATTATCAGCCACGAGAAGAGAACCAGGTACGGTCAATCTTTCAATACTTTCTAGATAACGAGGGTATTGTCCTTTCGGTCCATCTAGAAAAACAAAGTCGAAAGGACCTTCCGCTTGCTCAAGAAATTCTCCGGCATCTCCCGTGAGCAAAGTAACCCGATCGAGAAGTCCCGCTTTTTCTAAGTAAAGACGAGCTCGCTCTACACGACGCTCGTCTTTTTCTATGGTTACAATGGAACCGTCGGGAGGAAGAGACTGACAAAGCCAGTAGGTGGAGTAGCCAATGGCCGTTCCGATCTCTAAAAGGCGACGAGGTTGTAGCAATGAGACCAGCCAACGAAGAAAGTGGCCGCCTTCTCTTGATAGAATAGGGACGTATTGCTCTTGCGCTTCCTTTTCCATTTCAGCAAGCAATTGTTCATGGAATTGGTTGGGTTGATGCATTGTAAAAACCGCCTTTGTTTGTTAATTCATTGGCGGCAGCAAGCTGCCGATGGCTGAGCTCTGAAGTCCTCTCTCCAGGAATGAATAAGGCCTGACCTAGGTACATCTTCTTGGTTGTGCCCGACCTCGGGTAGGGATAGGTTCGTCAAAAATCTATTGAGAAAAGAGTAACAATCTAGTATCATGGTAGTTGTAACCAGATTTTACGATTACCAAGAAAGGGGCGAGATTGATGAGAAAAGTACTGTTAGCTTCTGCGCTAGCATTGGCATTGCTTTTCGCGCCGGCTGCGATGGCGCAGGAAGGCCTATCTCAGACCATATCTGTCTACGTCGATGACCAACTCTTGCAAACAGAAACAGCACCGGTTCTGCAAGAAGGTCGTGTCTTACTTCCCTATCGAGCTATCGGTGAAAAGCTCGGCGCTACCCTGGAGTACATAGCAGAAGATAAAACCGTTGTAGCCACAAAAGGGGATACCATCGTCTCTTTGGTGCTAGGAGAGAAGAGCATTTGCATTAACGGAGATGCCCAAGAAATTGATGTACCTGCTCAAATCATAGATGACCGGACCATGGTTCCAGTGCGAGCCTTAGCGCAAGCCTTTCATGCCCATATAGAATGGGAAAATGGCGTTGTTCGCATTGAAACAGCAACGCATCGAGCGATGGACTTATTGGTCAAATCTACAGCGGCCAGTGCGGCTCTAGATAGTTATACTTTTGAAGGCCAGATTGTCATCAACACAGCAATGACAGGCTTGCCAGAAGAAGCAATGTCTGAAGAGGGCACCATGAACATGGATATGAACATGACGATGGTAGGCTACTATGAAAAACCAGATCGTATCTACGTAAAAAATAAGATTATCATGCCAGAACTAGAGGGACTTACAGAAGAAACGTTAGAAAGCATTTCCACAGAAACCTACTCCGATGGCAATTATCTCTACATGAGAATGACTTTTGAAGGCACTATGCCGGGCATGGACGAGGCCGATCAATGGATGCGTTATGCCACTTTCAGCGATGCTTATAAAGAATTGGCTAAAAGCGCCCAAGATCCTCTCGTCGCAGTGGAGCAGATGATGGATATAGGTATAGAGCCAATCTACGTAGGAGATAGCATCATCAGTGGGCAAAAATATTATGTCATTCAATTTGAGATTACGGAAGAAGAATATAGTAACATCATGGAGTTCAGCCATCCATTTACCAATCATACACCACAAAGCATGGAAGAGATAGAAAAGCTTTTTGAGAACCTTGAACTTCGCATGGCATATACCTACTATATCAACAGCGAAACCTATCTGGCCGAATCCTTTACCTTTGAAGGGATGCAGAAGCTTACGGTAGATCCTGGTATTACCATGATCCAAGCCTTTACCGGAACAGCATCCATCAAAAACCTGAACGAACCAGTAACATTCCCCATCATAACAGATGCCATTGATATGGCTGAATTGATGGATCTGCAAGCAGAGTATCTGCTACCCCTTGAAGAAGAGTCGATGTAGCGATATAGGATTGTAAGACTTTTGCTACGGCAGGTCAGCTTTTTATGGCTGACCTTTTTCTTTTTCTTTTTTTTACTTGGACCCTTGGTGTAAGCAAAAAGTCTTCTTAGATTTTATTTTCATGATCTAGACAGTGTAAAGTTCTGCAAAAGGATCACTTTGTGGTATAATCTAAATAGGAATCATTTCTGTATAGCGGGCGAGGCCCGCTTGCTTCATTACTAGGAGGTGGACCATGGAAGAGAAAAATGAAATTCCCTTTCAACTGAAAACAGAATTTACGCCAAAAGGCGATCAACCGCAGGCGATAGAAAAGCTAAGCCAAAATATTATGGCTGGCATGAATCATCAGACCTTGCTCGGTGCAACAGGCACCGGTAAAACTTTTACCATGGCCGCCATCATTGAGAAAGTACAACGTCCCACGCTCGTTCTTGCTCATAACAAGACCTTAGCTGCTCAGCTATGCGCAGAGTTTAAAGAATTTTTTCCTGACAATGCTGTTGAGTATTTTGTCAGTTACTATGATTACTATCAGCCAGAAGCTTACGTACCGCAATCCGATACCTATATTGAAAAAGACGCTTCCATTAACGATGAAATCGATAAGCTGCGCCACTCTGCCACAGCAGCTTTGATAGAACGTCGTGATGTTATTATTGTCGCTTCCGTATCTTGCATCTACGGCCTCGGTTCGCCTGCTGAATATCTTGATCAAATGATCTCTCTATGGAAAGGACGCACTTATGATCGCGATAGCCTATTGCGTCGTCTCGTAGAAATTCAATACAGTCGTAACAATGTCAACTTTACACGAGGCACCTTTCGCGTACGCGGTGATGTAGTCGAGGTCTATCCGGCTTCCTACACAGAAAAAGCAGTGCGCCTTGAGTTTTTTGGCGATGAGTTAGAGCGGATTCGTGAAATTGACACCTTAACCGGTGAAATTCTAGCAGATCGTTATCATATATCTATTTTCCCCAAATCACACTACGTCACAGCTCGAGACAAGCTAGAAATCGCCATTGCCAACATTGAAGCAGAACTGGAAGAACGACTTGCAGAGTTTAAAAAGCAAGATAAGCTACTAGAAGCGCAGCGCCTAGCCCAGCGCACTCGCTATGATATTGAAATGTTGCGGGAGATGGGTTTTTGCACAGGTATTGAAAACTACTCTCGTCACCTGACATTCCGGCAACCGGGCGAAGCACCTTATACATTGCTTCACTTTTTTCCGAAAGATTTTCTATTGCTCATCGATGAGTCCCATGTAACGGTGCCGCAAGTAGGCGCCATGTATGCAGGAGACCGCTCACGGAAAGGCACTTTGATTGAACACGGTTTCCGCTTGCCTTCTGCCGCCGACAATCGCCCTTTGAAGTTTGATGAGTTTGAAGAAATGGTCAATCAAGCCATTTATGTCTCAGCCACACCTGGTAACTATGAAATGGAAAAGAGCAAACAAGTGGTGGAGCAGATCATTCGCCCCACCGGCCTTATCGATCCTGTCATTCATATCAAGCCTGTCCAAGGGCAAATCGATGATCTTTTACATGAGATTCGAGAAAGAGTGAAAAGGGATCAACGCGTTCTCGTTACCACACTGACCAAAAAAATGGCAGAAGATCTAACGGCCTATCTTCGTCAAGTCGGCGTCCGCGTACGCTGGATGCATTCCGATGTAGATGCCATTGAACGCATGGAGATCATCCGAGACCTTCGTTTGGGAGAATTTGACGTACTCGTTGGCATCAACTTATTGCGCGAAGGTCTCGATCTTCCCGAAGTAGGTCTTGTTGCCATTTTAGATGCCGATAAAGAAGGTTTTCTCCGCTCCGATCGCTCCCTGATTCAAACGATTGGCCGCGCTGCTCGTAACGTAGATGGCACTGTCATTATGTACGCCGACAGTATCACCAAATCAATGCAAAAAGCCATCGACGAAACGAATCGTCGCCGAGAAATACAACTGGCTTACAATGAAAAGCACGGTATTATTCCCATGACGGTGAAAAAAGCAGTACGCAACATCTTAGAAGCGACAAGAGCAGCGGAAGATCATGCACCATACCAAGCCGGTCCTTCTGGCAGCGCCTTAGCTCGAGCTGCATCACTGCTTCGTCAAAAAGAAAAAGTCAAAGACGATCCAACTGTTGTCGTCAAAGAACTAGAAAAAGAAATGATCGAAGCTTCCAAAGCCCTTGAGTTCGAAAGAGCCGCTCTTTTACGAGATCTTATCATTGAGCTCAAAGGCGGCACGCCAGTTGCAGGTAAAAATACAAAAGGTTCAACAAAAAGCGCAGGAAAAAGTACAGCAAAAGGCTCAAGAAAAAGCAATTCCAAAGAAGCGGAAGAAGCTTCTGCAAAACCAAAAAGACGGAGCAAGAAAAAAGTAGAGTAAACTGATGAGACAGAGCAGTAAAAATTGAAGGAGTTAACCATGTCAGATTCTATATGCGTCCGAGGGGCTCGAGCTCATAACTTAAAAAACATCGATGTCGATATACCAAGAGACAAACTCGTTGTCTTGACGGGCTTGTCCGGTTCGGGAAAATCCTCTCTCGCTTTCGATACCATTTATGCAGAAGGGCAGCGCCGATATGTAGAATCCTTGTCTGCCTATGCCCGTCAGTTTCTAGGGCAAATGGACAAACCAGATGTTGATTATATAGAAGGACTTTCACCAGCCATTTCTATTGATCAAAAAACAACATCCAAAAACCCACGTTCTACCGTTGGAACGGTGACTGAAATTTACGACTACTTGCGCCTACTGTACGCTCGAGTCGGCCGAGCCCATTGCCCAAAATGTGGCGAGCCCATCCAGCAGCAGACGATCGAACAAATGGTTGATCAGATTGTTGCTCACCCCGAAGGCACAAAGTTGCAAATCTTAGCGCCTCTCATTCGTGGCAAAAAAGGCGAACATGTAAAAGTAATCGAAGAGATTCGTAAAAAAGGCTATGTTCGTATGCGCATTGATGGCGAAGTGATGGATGCCACCGAAGAAGTAGCGTTAGAAAAAAATAAAAAGCATACCATTGAAGTCGTTATCGATCGCATTATTTTACGGCCCGATATTGAACGACGCCTTGCCGACTCTTTGGAAATTGCCCTGGCTTTGGCGGAAGGCATTGTCATCGTTGACTTAATCGATCAAGAAGAATTGCTTTTTTCACAGAACTTTGCCTGTACCGACTGTGGCATTTCCATTGGAGAAATTGAACCACGCATGTTTTCTTTTAACGCGCCTTATGGCGCTTGTCCTGACTGTACCGGTCTCGGTGTTCATCTCGTTGTAGACCCTGATCTGGTCATTCCAGACAAAAAGAAAAGCTTAGAAGAAGGCGCCATCGCGCCTTGGGCACGGATGAACTCGGCCTATTTGCCAGAAATGTTGCGCGCCCTGGCCCAGAAATATAGCTTTTCAACGACTGTGCCTGTGCAAGAGCTTCCCGATGAAGTTCTTCAGATTCTACTCTACGGGACAGGCAAAGAAAAAATCAAAGTTCAATTTCAGAACTTTGATGGAGAACAGCGTGCTTTTGAATCGCCCTTTGAAGGCGTTATTCGGAACTTAGAGCGGCGCTATCGAGAAACCCAATCGGATTGGTCTCGTGAAGAAATTGAAGAATATATGGTTCAAAAGCCTTGCCCCCAATGTGGTGGCGCTCGCTTAAAGCCAGAAAGCTTGGCTGTTTTAATAGGTGGTAAAAACATTCATCAGATCACCGAGATGTCTGTAGAAGAAAGTTATCATTTTTTTGAACAAATTGAGCTAACAGAGCGAGAAAGCTTGATTGCGCGGCAAATTCTTAAAGAAATTCGTGAGCGACTCGGCTTTCTGAATAACGTAGGTTTAACCTACTTGACCCTTTCCCGTGGTGCCGGTACTTTAAGCGGTGGCGAAGCCCAGCGCATTCGACTGGCCACCCAGATTGGTTCCGGTCTGATGGGGGTTCTTTATGTACTCGACGAACCGTCTATTGGCCTGCATCAACGAGACAACGAGCGACTTTTGCAAACGCTAGAGCGACTGCGCAATCTTGGCAACACCTTACTTGTGGTAGAACACGATGAAGATACCATGATAGCAGCCGATCATATTATCGATATCGGCCCCGGCGCCGGTGCCCATGGCGGCACCATTGTTGCCCAGGGGACATTGGCAGAAATTATGCAAGTAGAAGATTCTATTACAGGTCAATACCTTTCAGGGCGCAAATTCATTCCCCTACCGGAAGAGCGTAGAATGCCAAAGGGCAAATGGATTGAAGTAATTGGCGCAGAAGAAAACAACTTAAAAAATCTTGATGTAGCCTTTCCTCTGGGCCTTTTTATCTGCGTAACAGGCGTTTCAGGTTCTGGAAAATCAACACTGGTCAACGAAATTGTGCACAAAGCTTTGGCCATGGAACTGCATCATGCCAAAACGCCTCCCGGTGCCCACAAAGCCCTTCGTGGCATTGAGCACTTAGAAAAGGTCATTGACATTGATCAATCGCCCATCGGACGCACCCCCCGTTCTAACCCGGCCACCTACACCGGCGTCTTTGACAGTATTCGAGAATTATTCTCCCAGGTACCAGAGTCAAAAATGCGAGGTTATCGACCGGGCCGATTTTCCTTTAATGTTCGAGGAGGCCGTTGCGAAGCTTGTAAAGGCGACGGCATTATCAAAATCGAGATGCACTTTCTCCCCGATGTTTACGTACCTTGTGAAGTCTGCAAAGGCAAGCGATACAATCGAGAAACTTTAGAAGTCACCTACAAAGGAAAAACAATTGCCGATATCTTGGCTATGACAGTCGATGAAGCACTCCAATTCTTCCAAGCCATCCCCAAAATAGCCCGCAAACTACAGACCTTACAAGATGTTGGACTCGGCTACATTCGCCTGGGTCAACCGGCGACCACTTTATCAGGTGGGGAAGCACAACGAGTGAAGCTAGCCACAGAACTCTCGCGGCGCTCCAATGGAAAGACCTTGTATATTCTCGATGAACCGACGACAGGGCTCCATATTGCTGATATTCATAAACTCCTTGGTGTCTTACAACGACTCGTCGAAGCAGGCGATACAGTACTCGTGATTGAACACAACCTCGACGTCATTAAAACAGCCGACTATATCGTGGACCTAGGACCAGAAGGTGGCGATAAAGGGGGCACCATCGTAGCGTCAGGAACGCCGGAAGAGATTTGTACCGTAGAAGCATCTTATACAGGTCATTTTCTGCAAAAAGTGTTGGCTCGTAAGGCCGGTACTTCGGTGCTGGCGTAGTAAAAAAAGAGGCCTGTTTTAAAAAACAGCCTCTTCCTTAAAAATCAAGCGCTATCCCAGTATTTTGACTCTACAGCATGACTGCACCAGCCCTCCAAGCCTGAACGGACACAACCATAGATGAGAATCATTTTTCCTGGTTTCGTTGACGACGTTGGGGGTACTTCATAGAGGGGCCAGGTCATCACGCTTTCCTCCGCTCTGGACTGGTCCCACGCTGTTACCGCCAGCAAGCTGGCGACAGCTGAGGTCCCAAGTCCCGCTGCGGAAAGCGTGATGCCCAGGCCCAGAAGGTTTTTGCTGATTGTTAATCCCATTGGCATTGCTTTGCCTAACTTTTTGCTATGTATACGCAACTGCCTATTGTATTGTATTTGCAATAGGCCAAAACCCAGTCACAACCAGCAAGATGTACCTGGGGCAGGCGTTATGACTTCCTGGAGAGAGGACTTCAGACCTCAGCCATCGGCAGCTTGCTGCCGCTCATGGCGTGGGATGAGTCCGTTCGGAAGGAAGTCATAACGCCTGACCCCACCACAAAGTAGCTATTTTCGAACTAACCAGTCATGCCCAGTCGGGCACAACCAAAGATGAAAATGCTATTTTCGTGTTAACCCTGCCCACTTTTCACCAAGCCCTTCTTCTCATAAGTGGCCAAATAATAAGCACTACCAAGGCCACCACCAAAAGCAAGCAAGCTTAAAAGCAAGGTGAAAAGATCCGTAGCCAGCCCAGGATAGACAACAGCAATCGAACCGACTACAAAACCGATCATAACAGCATAAGTACCAACTTTATAATGCAGGAATAAGTAACGAATAATCTTACTTGTAAGAATCAAGCCAATGCCAATTCCCATAATCACTACTATAATAATAGGAATGTGAAAAGCAGAAAGCGCTGCAATAACAGTAGGGTAAACACCTAACATCAGAAAAACAAAAGAACCGCTAACGCCAGGGAGAATCATGGCAGAGCTGGCCAGCCATCCCGAAAAAAAGAGAAGGGCATAATCAAGCCAGCCGAGATCTGTCATAATGGCACTAAGGCTATCATCTCGAACAAGGGTGGTAGCAGCCACGGCGATGGCAGCCAGGCCGAGAAGGCCATAGTGCAGAGGCTTAAAAGATTCCTTATAATTGACTTCCTTTAATAAGGAAGGGATGATTCCAAGCAGTAAGCCTAGGAAAAAGAAAAAAGTAGGCTTAGGGTACGCTTCTAAAAGCCAATTCATCAGATGACTCACTGTAAGTAAAGCCAAACCAATGCCGAGGCCGAGAGGAATTAAAAAAAGGAAATGCTTTTTCCATTCTCTCGTAAAGATACCATTAATCGCATGAATCAAAGATTGATAAATGCCCAGAACCAAGGCAATCGTGCCACCGCTAACGCCAGGTATAAGGTCACAAATCCCCATAACAAATCCTTTGGGGATATTACGCCATTCCAACAACTTGTCAAATCCTTCCATGGTTTGATCACAACAAAAAAATCCTAACCCTACTATACAGCAGGATCGATTGTACCATACTTTTTTCTTAAAAAAAATCACTTCTTAAAATTAGTACTTTGAAGCAAGCCTTACTTACTTGTCTCGATAAGCAAGATAAAACTGCCCCATCATAAAGTCCATTAAAAACCGTACCAACTCAAGAAAGAAGGAGACAGTATGCTCAAACTACGAGGCCATCACCTAGTATGTCTTCATTTTTTCCGCGGGGAAGGATACAACCAAGAATTTATTGATAATCTTTTCAACGTCATGGGTCGAGCTGAACGGGGTGAAGAAATAGAGGTAATCGCTGAGGCCGATGATATTTGTAAAGCCTGCCCTTCACGAAAAGGTGCAATATGCGCCAGCAAAGAAGGGGCAGAAAGTGAAATACAAGCTTTAGACGCACAAGCCCTCGCTTTGCTAAAAATGAAAAAAGGCGATAAGACAACATGGATGCAGGTTAAAGAACCTATTCAAGAAGCAACGGAAGAATGGTTTCAAAGCTTTTGTACCGACTGCGGTTGGTCAAAAGTATGTAATAAATGAAAAGAACCGCCTCTTTACAAGTACGGAGTAGACTCGGTCTTGCAAAGAGGCGGTTGTTCTAGGTATGGAATAACCAGGCAATGATAAAGCCTAATAGAGCGCCCGCTAAGACTTCCGTTGGAGAGTGACCCAACTGCTCTTTCAAAGGTCCATCGTCAGGATGACGACGAAAGCCCATAATGTTAAGCAGTTGATTTAGCGTTCGGGCATGGTCACCGGCCGAGCGGCGCACACCCATCGCATCAAAAATGACAACGCTAGAAAAAACAACAGCAATGGCAAAAAGATCGGAAGCGATACCGTGACGATAGGCAATGGCTGTAACCAAAGAAACGACAAGGGCTGTATGTGAACTGGGCATGCCACCAGGTTCAAAGAAGCGAAACCAGAGAATCTCACCTTGCTGGATTGATTCTAGAATGAACTTAATAGCCTGTGCTAGAACGACAGCGAGTAAGGGTGTGATGATCAGCGTTAGCAAATTGTTCTAGTCGCTCCTTTTTGGTACTGAGTAAGGGGAGGAAACTAGGACAATCTTTTTTCGAGGGCCTCTTTCTGCTCTTCAAAGCCCGGTTTGCCGAGAAGAGCAAACATATTTTTCTTATAAGACTCTACACCAGGTTGATCAAAGGGATTGACACCTAATAAGTAACCGCTAATGGCGCAAGCCTTTTCGAAAAAGTAAAAAAGTTGTCCCAATTGATAAGGGCTTTGCTCAGGAACTGTTAAAACAAGATTGGGCACTTGTCCATCCACATGGGCCAACAGGGTGCCGGCAAAAGCTTTTTTGTTCACGAAGTCGACGGTTTTACCAGACAAGAAATTTAAACCATCGCCGTCATCTTCTTCCGCTTCTAATTGTAAATCAAGGGCTGGTTGCTCAAACTGTATGACCGTTTCTACTAGGATACGCAATCCCTCTTGAATGTATTGCCCCATAGAATGTAAATCAGTAGAAAAGTTAACGGAAGCAGGGAAAATACCCTTGCCCTCTTTGCCTTCACTTTCGCCATACAATTGTTTCCACCATTCGGCAAAGTATTGCATGGAAGGCTCGTAGTTCACGAGCAACTCAATCTTTTTGCCTTCTTCGTAAAGTAAGTTGCGAGCTGCAGCATATTGATAGCAAGGATTGGCAAGCAAAGAAGGCTCGGCAAAGTCCTTCATGGCTTGATGAGCACCTGCCAGTAAGGCTTTGATATCAATGCCAGCGGCGGCAATGGGTAACAGGCCAACGGCTGTTAAAACAGAATAGCGCCCACCCACATCATCAGGCACAACAAAGCACTCATAACCTTTCGCATCGGCAAAAGTTTTCAAAGCACCTTTTCTACTATCGGTTGTCGCATAAATACGCTTTCTCGCTTCTTCGGGCCCATACTTTTTTTCCATCCAACGTCGTAAAAAGCGAAAAGCGATAGCAGGCTCTGTAGTCGTACCGGATTTGGAGATGACGTTCAGGGAAACTTCCTTACCTTCTAGATGTTGAAGCAGTTGGGAGAGATAGGTAGAACTTAAGTGATGACCGGCAAAATAAATTTCAACGCCTTTTCGCTGTGTCGATGGAAGCTGGTTATGAAAAGGGTGCGTTAACATCTCAATGGTGGCTTTAGCACCGAGGTAAGAACCGCCAATGCCGATGACGACAAGAGCATCGGAAGAGCTTTGGATTCTTTTCGCTGCTTCTTCAATCCGAAGAAACTCAGCGCGATCATATTGCTCTGGCAAAGTAAGCCAGCCTGTAAATTCACTGCCAGCCCCCGTTCTTTCATGGAGAGAACGATGGGCTTGCAATACCTTTTTTTCCAAACTTTCCAATTTTCCTTGTACTGTGGAATGGGTTAAATCAAGTTGTAATGAAGAATTCATTATAATTGCCTCCTTAACACGCAAATAGTTAATTGCCCCAGGTACATTTTGCTGATTGTGCACAACGGGCATGACTGGTTAGTAGTAAAATCATAATGTAAGGAAAAAACAAAAGGGTTGTAAAAACAAGCACATAAAAAGGCAAAAATCGCTATTGTACTTTATGTTCTATGAACAAAACTGCCTTCTTATTCCATTTTCTATGGAAGGAGTTGGATTCCTGCTCGGTTTTTTTAATTAATTTGTTAACAAGTTATGAAGAAAGTCAGGTCTTGCAGCCTTTTGTTACAAATGTGCTATTATAAAGAGTGAGGTGAAAAGGTTGCATCAATTGCTGCAGGAAAAACTGAATCAGCTTCCCGGCAAGCCAGGCGTTTATTTGATGAAAGATGAACAAGGCCAGGTAATTTACGTAGGCAAAGCGATTAACCTGAAAAACCGTGTTCGCTCGTACTTTCAAGGGCCTAAAAATATGGCTGCCAAAACGCAAGCGCTGGTTGCTCGAATTCGTGATCTCGATACAATTGTGACCGATTCAGAGCTAGAAGCTTTAATTCTAGAATGTAATTTGATTAAAGAACATAAACCTCGCTATAACATCATGCTGCGAGACGATAAAAGCTATCCCTATCTGAAAGTGTCCTTGCAAGAGACTTTTCCCCGTCTTCTCGTAACAAGGCGATTGGTTAAAGATGGGGCTAAATATTTCGGTCCTTATAGTTCGGCGGGCTCTGTCCGAGAGACTGTCAATCTACTGCGCACGCTCTTCCCCTTGCGCACTTGTACGGGTTCTGACTGTAAGCAAAGAAAAAGGCCCTGCCTCAACCATCATATCGGAAGATGTCTCGCACCTTGCACAGGCAATGTGAAGCGGGAAGAGTACAACAAAGTCATCAAAGATGTGATTGCTTTTTTAGAAGGCAAAGAAGGTCAGATCATAGAACGATTACAAGCAGAAATGATGGCAGCCGCTGAAGAACTGCACTTTGAAAGAGCGGCTGAACTGCGCAACCAACTACAAGCGTTAGAGCGCGTGATGGAAAAACAAAAAGTTGTCTCCACGACCATGGAAGATCAAGATGTCATTGCTATGGCTCGAGGGCTGACACAAGTCTGTGTGCAAATCTTCTTTATTCGAGGCGGCAAGCTTATCGGTCGGGAGCACTTTTTCTTAGAAGGTACCAACGAAATGGATCGGTCTCAAGTGATTACCGCTTTTGTGAAGCAATACTACAGTCGATCTGAATATATTCCACCAGAGATTCTTTTGCAGGAACCTATCGAGTCATCAGAAGAAGAAAACGTAATCAGCCAATTCCTGAAAGAAAAGAGAGGAAAGCGGGTCGCCTTGGTTGTTCCGAAGCGAGGAAAAAAGCTTCAACTGGTAGAAATGGTGGCCAAAAATGCCTTACTAACAGTGGAGCAGCAGGAACGAGAAGAACAGCATAAGAAATCTAGAACCGAAGAAGCTGTCGTAGAATTGCAAAGTCATTTGCATCTTGAAGAACTGCCCTGGCGCATTGAGTGCTTTGATATTTCCAATACCATGGGGCAAGAATCGGTTGCTTCTATGGTTGTTTTCGAAGGAGGGGCACCAAAGCGATCGGACTACCGACGTTTTCGCATGCGTACTGTAGAAGGGCCCAATGATTTTGCTTCGATGGCTGAAGTCATTGAGCGACGCTTTTCGCGAGCTCGTGAAGAAAGCCAAGCGATTGAAAAAGGTGAGCTCGATCCTATGAGCGCTAAGTTTGCGCTCTTGCCAGATTTGGTCATCGTCGATGGCGGCAAAGGCCAATTAAGTTCCGCTCGTGAAGTCATGAAGAAACTGGGTTATGCCATAATTCCAACCTTTGGACTCGCCAAAGAAAATGAATGGCTCTTTCATGAAAACTCTTCTGAACCGGTCATTTTGCCACGCCACTCCAAGGCACTGTATCTATTGCAGCGCCTGCGCGATGAAGCCCACCGTTTTGCTATTACCTATCACCGCCAATTGCGCTCTCAAGCACAGTTGACGTCCATTCTAGATGGGATTGCCGGCATCGGTCCGAAAAGAAAGACCGCTCTGCTGCAACACTTTGGATCCGTAAAAAAAATGAGTGAAGCGACGGTAGAAGAAATGGCCGTCGTGGAAGGCATGAACAAGGAGCTGGCTCATAAAGTTTTGCAGGCACTTTCGTCTACCGAAAAAGGGTAAAAAGTGAGTGCTACAAAGAAAGATTGACAGAGGGAGGGCAGGACATGAATTCCATTGTTTTGCGCTGGCTTTTTAATACGCTGGCGCTAACGGTAGCCGCTTGGATTATTCCGGGCATTCAAGTCGTTGGCTTGGCCGAAGCGCTTATCGCCGCTTTTTTACTAGGCGTGGTCAACGCTTTTATAAGACCCATGATTCTCCTGCTGACCTTACCGATTACCCTCTTGTCGCTGGGGCTCTTCGCCTTGGTGATCAATGGGTTGATGCTCTGGATGGTCGCAGCCATTGTACCGGGCTTAGACATTGCCGGTTTCTGGTCTGCCTTTTTTGGCGCCATTCTACTCTCGCTAATTAGCACTTTTATGAGCTGGTTTGTGAAAGACTGATAATAACAGGACCAACGATGGCGTACTTTCTTTGGAGTATTGAAAAAATATAGTGATTCATAGGGGTGAACAGGTATCGTGATAGGGAGCTTGAACAAAATCATTGACAAGGAAGAGGAAATAGCTTCTACAGAGGTAAGGTCAAAAGGTATTTCTCTGGTCGCCATCGATGTAGATGATACGTTGTTAACGGAAGAGCTTACCATTTTACCTGCTGTGAAAGAAGCCATTCAGCGTGCTCAGCAACAAGGTGTAACTATCACCTTAGCAACAGGCCGTATGTATCGCTCTACCTTGCCTTATGCCAAAGAGCTGGGATTGGCACTGCCCTTGATTGTCTATCAAGGTGCTTTGATTCAAGACTCTCAGACTGGGGAAGTTCTTTGGCATCGCCCTGTTGAAAAAAAGTTGGCTACAGAAGTTCTTGCTTTTCTGCAAGCCAAAGAGTTGCATGTAAACCTCTATGTAAAGGATCATCTTTATATGGAGAAACTAGGTCAAGAAGGCAGCGATTATATCAAATTGGCTCGAGTCCCTGTTACGTTGATTCCCGATCACAGAGCTCTTTTAGCAGAAGAAGAGACGACGAAGATCTTAGCCATAGGAGATCCAGAGAAGTTAGAAAAGCTAGAGGCAGAAGGTCGTCAACTTTGGGGTGATCAGCTATTTGTAACGCGATCAAAGCCTTTTTACTTGGAGTTTATGGATCGACGGGCTGGTAAAGGTGAGGCTTTAGGTTTTTTAGCAGAACAGTTGCAAATCGATCAACAGAATGTGATGGCCATTGGAGATTCCTATAATGATATCGATATGCTAGAGTATGCCGGTGTGGCTGTAGCTATGGGCAATGGGCCCCGAGAGGTGCAGAAAAGTGCTGATTATGTAGCGCCGACAAATCGAGAAGGTGGCGTAGCGACTGCTTTGGAGCGCTTTGTGTTAAAGAACTTCTAAGTTTCTAGTAACAGGTTTTGTTTCCCCCATTCAAAAAGGGTTTCTTCCATCGCTTCAAGAATAGGTACTATCCATGAGAAGTTCGGATGGCCAGAGGCCACCGAGCTTTCTTTATAAGTTCCCATGGGACAAAGGTAGCAAAAGCAGAATCTATATATCAATGGTCGCTAGAAGTAGAAGGGAGAATGATCCGTGGACGTAAAAACGATTCGAGAATCAGCTCGTGAGAAAATGAAAGGTTTTTGCCGCCTCTGTAATACCTGTGATGGCCGAGCCTGTGCCGGTGAAGTGCCAGGCATGGGCGGTGCCGGTACCGGTGCTGCTTTTATGGAAAATTTGCGTGCTTTGGCTTCTGTCAAGCTTCATATGCGCACCCTTCATGATGCGAAGAATCCTGACTTGACGGTAGAGCTTTTTGGGCAAACTTTGCAAGCGCCTATTATGGGAGCGCCTATAACAGGTGCTTCTTATAATGGTGGTGGTGCGATTTCGGAATTAGAGATGGTAACTGCCATTGTCCAAGGATCTGCCGAAGCAGGTCTGATCGGATGGGGTGGCGATGGCGCCGATCCTACCATGTATCATTCGGGATTAGAGGCCATCCAAAAGACGGGAAAAGGCCTCACTTGCATCAAGCCTCGTTCCCAAGCAGCCATTATCGAACGGATAGAAGAAGCAGAAAAAGCAGGTGTTACGGCCATTTCCGTTGATGTAGATGGCGCTGGGCTGGTCACCATGGCCTTAAAAGGTCAACCTGTAGGGCCAAAGACCAAAGAGGAGTTGGCGGAGCTTGTCAAAGCAACAAAGCTACCTTTTATTGTGAAAGGCATCATGACCGTCGATGAAGCGATTATGGCAGCAGAAGCCGGCGCCCAGGCTATCGTCGTCTCCAACCATGGCGGCCGTATTCTCGATCACACGCCCGGTGCTGCCACCGTTCTACCAGAAATTGCCCACGAACTGCAAGGCAAGATCAAAATCTTCGCCGACGGCGGCGTCCGCAACGGCACAGATGTCTTAAAATACCTAGCCTTAGGCGCTGACGCTGTCCTTGTAGGTCGCCCCATTATGCAAGCCGCTTTCGGAGGAGGCACAGAAGCCGTCAAAACAGTCATGGAAAAGTACAAAGCAGAACTTCACCAGGCCATGATCGTAACCGGCTGCAGAACTATCAAAGACATTACACCAGAGATTCTATACTGATAACACACAGCACAGGAGGGCGGCCTCCTGTGCCTTTTTTTTCATGCGAAACCCTCATGCTCGGCTGGGCATAGCCAGAGATAGAAATAGCTGCCAAACGAAACATTCCTGCGACACAGGTTTATCATACTGATGATAGAGTAACCTTGTAGAGGGGCCAGGTCATCACGCTTTCCTCCGCTCTGGACTGGTCCCACGCTGTTACCGCCAGCAAGCTGGCGACAGCTGAGGTCCCAAGTCCCGCTGCGGAAAGCGTGATGCCCTGGCCCAGAGGGTTTTTTGCTGATTGTTACTCCCTTTGGAATAGGTTGGAACAACTTCCTTCTATACGCAACTACCTATTGTATTTGCATTTGCAATAGGCCAAAACGCAGTCACAACCAGCAAGATGTACCTGGGTCAGGCGTTATGACTTCCTGGAGAGAGGACTTCAGACCTCAGCCATCGGCAGCTTGCTGCCGCTCATGGCGTGGGATGAGTCCGTTCGGAAGGAAATCATAACGCCAGACCCCACCACAAGGTAGCTATTTTCGTGTCAACCAGTCATGCCCGGCCGGTTACAGCCAAAGATGAAAAAAGCTGCCAAATGAAAGGACCCGTGCCACCGCGTGCCATCTTGTATCCATCCTAAAAAAGGAAACAGGCACCATAACGTAGAATAAACTCTATATAGAAAAGTGAACACAATTGCAGAAAACAACAAAGCTTTGCATAGATAGAACAGACGCTGGCGAAGATGGTAATAAAAAGACTGGTGAAAAGTGAGGCGATTCCATGGCTTCTGTCCCACAATGGTTTCAGTCAGCCATTCTATACCAGATCTATCCTCGTGTGCATGGATTTCGGGAAGGCCGCTTTGGAACTTTTGTAGATATTGAGCATGATCTCGAGCGCATCCAAAAGCTTGGCGCCAACACAATTTGGTTGATGCCCATTCAACCTTTGGGAGAGGTAAACCGCAAAGGCCTTTCAGGTTCGCCCTACGCCATTCGCGATTATAAAGGCATTAGCCCTGACTTGGTTGCTTGTGACAGAAAAGAAGATAAGACGGCAGAAGAAGTAGAGGCGCTGGGGAAAGAACAATTTCGATCCCTTGTTCAAGCAGCGCACCAACGAGGAATCCGTGTCCTCATGGACTTTGTTGGCAATCATTGCGCCCCTGACAATGTGCTACTTGATCCTGCCAACCCACCAGAGCGAGGGGGCTATCATCCTGAATGGTTTCTCTGGGAACCCGATCGAGACATCCCGCTAGCGCCGGAGCCAGAGTGGTGGGATACCGTAGACCTCAACTATGGCATTGCTGTTCCCGGTAAGCCCAACTATCATCGACTTTATCATCAGGTAGATAAAGACAAGACAGCGCTGTGGACTTATATGATTTCTGTGTTAACGTATTGGGTTGAAGAGTTTGATATTGATGGTTACCGATGCGATTTTGCCCACTGGGTTCCTCTAGAATTCTGGCGAGATGCCATTGGGCAAGTCAAGGCTATCAAGAAAGATGTTGTTTTTTTCGCAGAAGCTTATGATCGCCTGAAAGAGCTTTTAGAAAGTGGCTTTGATGCAACCTACGCTTTTGATATATACAATCAACTCAAAAGCCTTCATCATGAAGTGCGAAGCAATGATCCCTACTTTGAAGTGCCTTTTATCAAAGATAAGATCTACTGGGAAGCCAATTACTACGGTGAGCGCTACATGATGGTGCGATACACAGAAAACCACGATGAAATCCGCAGTGTTGTCATGTACGGTGGAGAAGAGCGGAGTAAACCACCTTTTTTACTGGCCCTCACCTTGCCAGGTGTTCCGTTGCTTTATGCGGGACAAGAAGCAGGTGCTGTGATCCGACCTCCTCTTTTTGAAGGCAATTTTGGTGAAGAAGCCTTTCAAAGCATTGATTTTCAAGGCAACGAGGCTCTAACAGCTTGGTATGAGAAAGTATTGGCTCTCCGTCAAAGCAAAGGGTGCTTCCACGGGGGAGAGACTTCTTTTCTCATTCCTAACAACCGCAAAATGGTTAGCTATCTCCGTCGCAAAGGCGAGGATATGATCATTGTGCTTATTAACTTTGCTTTTGATAGCCCTTCAGAAGAAGTGGAATTCGATCTGCCTGGGATTGTTCTTCAATCTTGCTGGGACAGAGGCGGTCAGCTCGTGGATATACTAGAAGGGCAAGTGAAAGTTCAAATTGGTTCCCATACGGTAGCCCAACGGGTGGCTTTTTCGCTAAAGCCTCTTCAATCTTTGTTACTGGAAGTGAGGAAAGGCTGATGAACAAACTGTGGAAAGACCGTCGAAGCGGTATCTTGCTTCATCCCACATCCTTGCCAGGCAAAAACTATGTAGGCGATCTAGGCCCAGAAGCCTATCGCTTTATTGATTTTTTACGAGCTTGCGGACAGTCTTTGTGGCAGATCCTTCCTTTTGGACCTACCGGTTACGGTGACTCTCCCTACTCCGCCTTTTCCGCTTTTGCAGGCAACCCCCTGCTGATTAGTCCTGAAATCCTCTTTCGGCAAGGTTTACTTACCTATGATGAACTGCCTCCTGTACAGACTACAACGATCGAAAAAGTTCACTTTGGTAAAGCCAAAGAGTACAACGAAAAAATGCTACAGAAAGCC
This sequence comes from Heliorestis convoluta, assembly GCF_009649955.1. NCBI lineage: Bacteria > Bacillati > Bacillota > Clostridia > Eubacteriales > Heliobacteriaceae > Heliorestis > Heliorestis convoluta. Next base: position 40,006 of record NZ_CP045875.1, read on the forward strand.
TATGAGCGCTTCAAAAGAAAGAAAGAGCTCCAACAGCCTTTTGAAACTTTTTGTGCCCAACAGAGCCGGTGGCTAGAAAACTACGTTCTCTACCAAGCAATCAAAGAAAGACAAGGAAACGTAGACTGGACTCGTTGGGAAGAAAAGTATGCCAAAGCCGATCCTCAGGCTTTAGAAGAAGCCAGAGTACATCTGTCTGAGGCCATGGCCTTTCATCGTTTTGTTCAATACCTTTTCTTTGATCAATGGAAGGCCTTAAAAGCCTACGGCAATCGCAAAGGCGTCCAATTTATCGGCGATATGCCCATCTATGTAGCTTGGGATAGCGCTGATACCTGGGGGAATCGAGAGTTATTTTCTCTCAATGAATTTGGTATTCCAAATGAAGTTGGTGGCGTACCACCTGACTACTTTAGTGAGACAGGACAGCTCTGGGGCAATCCTGTCTATGACTGGGAATATCAGAAGTCAACAGGATTTTCCTGGTGGATCCATCGTTTTCAACACACTTTAGCAATGGTAGACTATGTACGAGTGGACCACTTTCGTGGATTTGAAGCTTATTGGGCTGTTCCTTATGGAGAAGAAACAGCCATTCGTGGTCAGTGGAAAAAAGCGCCCGGCGAAGAGCTTTTTACAGCGTTAGCGAAGGCTCTTGGACCGGAGCCATTGCCTATCATCGCCGAAGACTTAGGCGTTATTACGCCAGAAGTGATCGCATTGCGCGATAAGTTTTCTTTTCCAGGCTTGAAAATATTGCAATTTGCCTTTGATTCCAAAGAAGAAAATGATTTTCTGCCTTTCCGGTATGCTCAGAATTACGTGGTCTACACAGGGACACACGACAATGACACGAACATGGGTTGGTTTGAGAAAGCTTCCCCGGAAGATCAAGAATATTCTCTGCGTTATATGAACAGCAATCATGCGCAGATAAGCTGGGACTTTATTCGTCTAGCCCTCTCCACAGTGGCGCATAGCGCCATTATTCCCATGCAAGATATTTTGTCTCTCGGTAGTGAAGCTCGCATGAACTACCCTGGTACGGCAGAAGGCAATTGGAGTTGGCGATTTCAATGGCATCAACTGACAGAAGATGCCCTTTTAGAACTTGGAATGTTGACCAAACTCTATGGTCGCTGGTATAAGGAAGAAGGGAGTGATCAGGCTGTCAGGCAGGAAGAGGACAGCGATCGCCATTGATCTTGGTGGCACATCTATCAAAGGTGCTCTCATTGACGAAAAAGGTGCCATTTTAGTCAAAAAAAGCCTTCCAACAGAAGCAGATAAAGGCTATGAAGTCGTACGGCAAAATGTTCTTACACTTATAGAATTTTTTCAAGACAAGAAAAGTGAAGAAAAGGCTTCATTAGAAGGCATCGGCCTGGGTGTCCCTGGTACCATTGACCCCAGGTCTCCTCACGTTGTCACTTTTGCCCCCAATTTGCATTGGCGCAATGTCCCCATTGGCAGCGATTTGGCTGAACAAACGAAGCTACCCGTTTTCATGGAAAATGACGCCAATCTTGCTGCTTGTGGAGAATACTGGAAAGGTTCGGGCCAAGGTGCCGCTTCCATGGCCTTAATCACCCTTGGCACAGGCGTTGGCTGTGGCCTCATCTTAGATCACCAATTGTACCGAGGTAGCAAAGGTGCAGCTGGTGAAATCGGTCATCTTGTACTCGTTCCTGACGGTCCTCTTTGCAACTGCGGCCGCAAAGGATGCTTAGAAGCGCTGGTCGGAGCACCTGCGATCGTAGCGATGGCTCAAAAGCACCTTGCCTTGGAACGGAGTGGATTTTTAGCAACTGTAGAAGGACCCTTGGAGGCACGTCATGTTTTTGACGGAGCTCGTCAAAAAGATCCCATGGCGCTGTCTATGGTACAGCAAGTGGCAGGCTATCTCGGATGGGGTCTTGCCCTTTTGCTGAATTTACTTAATTTAGAACGTATTCTCATTGGTGGAGGTATGGCCCAAGCTGGGGATGTACTTTTCAATCCCTTGCGTGATATGGTAAAGCAAAGAGCTTTGCCGGCAGCAATAGAGAGCTGCGAAATACAAGGAGCCATCCTGGGCAATGATGCCGGTATCATGGGTGCCGCAGCCCAAGTCTTCCAAAGCGTTGAGAAAGTGGGCGATCAATAGTGGGAGGGAATCACTTTCGCAGTGTAAATAAAGTTCTTTTGCTGGTCATTGATGGCATGGATTGCGTCAACTTAACAATGGCCCATACGCCGATTATGGATGGAATTCACGGCAAAACAGCCGTCGGCGTAGCCCATACAGAAGTGCTGGGAGCGGGCGCTGCTATCACCCCAATCGCCCATGCTATGATGGGCACAGGCTATAACGTCATAGCCCATCGACCCGGTAAGGTGGCTACGGGCAGGCCTTATGACTATCACGGTGCACCTGTAGAAACTGTTGGTGAAGTGGCTCGAGAAGCAGGCTTGCTTACAGCGGCTGTCGGGAAAAATGAAGCGGCCATTGTTCTTGGTGGTTCTGACCAAGTTGATTTACGTCGTCTAGAGATGGATGGTGTCGATGGCAGTGATGATCAGGTGCTATCCCGCGAAATTTTGCATATCCTAGATCAAATGGATAGCGGCATACTTGTTGCCAACTATGCTGCTGTTGATATGATGGGACACAGAAAGAATGTCAGCTTGCTGATTGAATCAGTAGAAAAAGCCGATGCCCTCGTCGGAAAATTACTAGAATCTGTTGATCTGGAAAAAACGCTTCTAATCATAACAGCTGATCATGGTACCAATCCTTACACTGGCAACCACAATACGGCACCAACACCGATATGTTTAATCACAGGGCAAATCAAAGGCCGTCAAAACCTAGGTGTTGTTCATAATTTAGAGATTGCACCAACCATCACGTCAGCTCTTGGACTCCGCAGGCCCAAGCAGGCTTTTGGACGCAATCTCTTACCTCTAGCATTCGGTGAAAAAACAGAGTATTCTTATCACATACAACTGGAAGAACAATTGGAAGAACTATATCGACTCGATCAACCGAGACATCTACAGCAACATACTTAAAATATCCGAGCTGTTAGAAAGGAGGTGCCGGTTTTGGAAAAAAGGCTCGACAACACCATTGATGTCGTTATAATTACCGGCCTCTCCGGGGCGGGAAAAAGTCAAGCCATCCGAGTGATGGAAGACTTGGGCTTTTTTTGTGTTGACAATCTTCCGCCCAATTTGCTTCCGAAATTTGGAGAACTGATCGTACAGTCTACTGGAAAGATCAAAAAAATTGCCCTTGTCATCGATATTCGTGGCAGGGAATTTTTCAGCTCTTTAAACGAAGGTCTCGATGAACTGAAACAGCAAGGATTGCGCATAGAAATTTTCTTTTTAGAAGCTTCCGATGAGACGTTAATTCGACGATTTAAAGAATCAAGGCGTCGCCATCCCCTTTCAGAAAGCGGTCGTATTCTTGATGGAATTCAACTAGAGCGGAGAATCTTGTCAGACTTACGCGGTCGAGCCAATCGCATTATTGATACAACGGATTTGTCTGTACAGAACTTGCGCAATCAAATTGTAGAACTTTTTGCGCAAGAAGAAAAAAAAGGTACGATGAAGATTACTTTTATGTCTTTTGGCTTCAAGTATGGCGTTCCTCGCGATGTCGATTTGCTCATGGATGTACGCTTCTTACCCAATCCCCACTATATTCCTGAATTACGACCTCTCACAGGCAACGATGAGCCTGTTCAGACCTATGTTATGCAGTCTCAAGCAACACGCCTTTTTTTGCGCAAATTCTACTCTCTTTTGCGTTTTCTGATCCCTCATTACGTCAAAGAAGGGAAAAGTCATCTTGCCATCGCCATCGGCTGTACAGGTGGCAAACATCGCTCCGTCACGCTGACCAATCGCCTCGCCAAAGTTCTTGCCAAACACAACTACTCGCTAACGATAAAGCATAGAGATATCGAAAAAGATCGCGAGCGAGGAGGCGATGAGAGATCGTAAAATGGGCAATGTGGCTCTATCCAGGCTTGAAAGTAAAACGTTGGATGGCCCTTTCTTTTATCGGGATCTTTCTAGCTGGTGCTAGCGCCTCCTTGTTTTTTGAAGGCCCTTTTTTTGGCTATATAGAGAGCTTAATTCTTCAACTGACCCAGCATCTCGGCCCAAATGCATTAACGCTGGTCAGCCTGCTTCTATTTGGAAGTGGACTTTTTCTGCATATTTTTGGCTTTATTCGGATGGTTCGATCGATTTACCAGGCTTTGGCGCCCGAAAAAGAGCGAAAGTTGGTGGAAGTGCTTTACCGGCGACGATCTTTAGAGCGGGGCCCGAAGCTTGTCGTCATCGGTGGTGGCACAGGCTTGTCTGTCCTGCTTCGAGGCTTGAAGGAATACACCTCCAACATTACGGCCATCGTTACCGTTTCCGATGATGGTGGAAGCTCCGGCCGCCTGCGCGATGATTTGGGTATCGTAGCGCCTGGTGACATTCGCAACTGCCTCGTTGCTTTGGCTGACACTGAATCAGAGATGGATCAGGTCCTTAACTATCGTTTTACCCAGGGAGAAACGCTAGCCGGCCACAACCTGGGCAACCTGCTTTTAGCAGGCGCTGCTCATTCAGCCGGTAGTTTTGAAAAAGCAGTTGCTTTGATCAGCAACGTTTTGGCTGTTCGAGGTCAGGTCTTACCTTCCACTTTATCGAATGTAACCCTTTGTGCGCTTTTGCAAGATGGGCGCTATATTCGAGGAGAAACAGCCATTACGTCTGTTGACGGTGCCATTCGATCTGTTTTTTTAGATCCAGAAGACTGTCAACCCCTGCCCCAGACATTGGCAGCCATCGAGGAAGCCGATGCTATCATCATTGGGCCAGGCAGTTTGTATACAAGCTTATTGCCGAACTTGCTCGTACAAGGCATCGCTGAAAGCTTAGGCGCCGCAGAAGCTCCTAAAATCTATGTATGTAATGTCATGACCCAACCAGGAGAAACGGATGGGTACCGAGCCTCTCAACATCTACAAGCCATCAATCAGCATTGCCGCAGCAATATTATCGATCATATCATTGTAAACAGAGAGAAAATCCCCCATCAACTCTTGCGCAAGTATGAAAAAAAGGGGCAGAAGCCTGTTGCCGTTGATTATAAAAACCTAGAAAGGCAGGGATGTCAAGTTGTACAAGCCAAACTGATTAACATAGAAAACCTCGTTCGTCATGATCCCGTGAGGCTTTCACAAACGATTATGGACCTGGTGATGAAAGAAAAAGAGCAACAAAAAGGAATCCACTGGATCGATCTTTTACTATTTAAACGCAAACGCTCTCGCTCCTATACAACCTAATAGAGCATATACTCAGGGCAAAGGCTGCGCGAAGGAGTGAGGCCCTCTGTCTTTTTCAGTACAAACCAAAGAAGAACTGGCACGCGTTGATGTACGTCGTCGCTGTTGCCAATTGGCCGAACTGGCTGCTCTCTTTCGAATGGATGGCTCATTGCAAATCAGCGGTGAACATGGCTTGTCTTTAACCGTTTCCACGGAAAGTGCCAGTGTAGCGCGAAAAATATTTCGCTTGATTAAGAATGTCTTTTCTCTCCAGACTCAAATCATGGTGCGGCGCAAAAGAAGGCTGAAGAAAAGCAACGTCTATGTCATTTCCATGCCGGCACGAATTGAAAAACAAGATATTCTACAAGCTTTGGGGATTATTGATCAAAAAGGAAATTTTAATTTTGAGCCTCGAGAAGACTTGTTAAAACGGCAGTGCTGCCGTCGAGCTTACCTACGAGGTGCTTTCTTAGGTGGTGGTTCCGTCAACAGTCCGGAAGGCACCTATCATCTTGAAATCATCACCAATGATGAAAGCCATGCAGAAAGAATTCAGGAACTGCTACAACGTTTTCAGTTATCGGCCAAAGTAAGTTGCCGCAAAGGCTGGTATATCGTTTATCTCAAAGAAAGCGATCAAATCGTAGAAATGCTCAGCATCATCGGAGCACACAGCGCATTGCTCAACTTCGAAAATGTACGCATTGTCAAAGGCATGCGCAATCAAGTTAATCGTCTCGTCAACTGTGAAACAGCCAATCTTAACAAAACAGTTAACGCTGCCTTACGCCAAGTTGAAGCCATTCAATTTCTGAGTCGCCATGTGGGCTTAGACAAATTGTCAGCGCCCTTAAAAGAAATTGCAGAAGTTCGCTTGCAATATCCCGATGTAAGCTTGAAAGAGCTTGGAGAAATGCTTTCTCCGCCTGTGGGCAAATCAGGTGTCAACCATAGACTGCGTAAGTTAGAAAAAATGGTTGAAACTATGAAAGAAGGCAAAGTCTAGCCTATAAAATAAAAAAGCTTGTTATGAAAGTGGATCGGGTGGAATATAATAATAGAGTCTTTACCATGAAAAAAATTTTTTTACGCCTTTCACGATTAAAGATCTGTTATAAGTCCATAAATCCCCACGCATTGGAAGGATTTATGTGAGCCATGTGGAATAGACTAAACAAGTGAAAAATATGTAAAGAATGCGAAGAAAACTTCGCATTCCCGTAATGTTAAGAGGAGGATTTTGCAACATGACTGTCCGTGTGGGGATTAATGGATTCGGCCGTATAGGTCGTCTTGTGGCAAGAATAGCTTTGGAGCGCGATGATATTCAGGTTGTGGCCATCAATGACTTGACGGATGCGAAAACGAATGCCCATCTTCTAAAATACGACTCTGTCCATGGAACTGTACCAGGGAACGTTACGATTACTGAGCAAGGTTTTGAGATTAACGGACAAGTCATTCAAGTCTTCGCAGAAAAAGACCCTGCTTCGATACCCTGGGGCAAAGTGGGCGCAGACATTGTTATTGAGTGTACGGGTGTATTCACCGATGCCAATAAAGCGAAAGCGCACCTCGAAGGAGGCGCCAAAAAAGTTATTATCTCTGCACCTGGCAAAAACGAAGACAAGACTATCGTCCTCGGTGTGAACGAAAATGAATACAATCCCGCTACCGATCACATTGTCTCCAATGCTTCTTGCACGACCAATTGCTTGGCACCCGTCGTGAAAGTACTTGATGATCACTTTGACGTTGTCAAAGGCTTAATGACAACGGTTCATGCCTATACGAATGATCAAAAAATTCTCGATCAGACTCATAAAGATTTGCGCAGAGCTCGAGCTGCAGGCATGTCAATCATTCCTACCTCGACCGGTGCTGCCAAAGCCATCGGCAAAGTGATTCCCAAGCTTGATGGCAAGCTCAACGGCTTCGCGATGCGTGTACCAACACCAAACGTTTCTGTCATTGACCTTGTTGTTAACGTGAAGAAACCAACTACCGCCGAAGAAGTGAACGGAATTCTCAAAGCAGCCGCAGAGGGTCCTTTGAAAGGAACTCTATCTTACACAGAATTGCCGCTCGTATCTCGCGACTTTAATGGTATGGTAGAGTCATCGGCTATTGATGGACTCTCTACCTTGGTTATGGATGGCGATATGATCAAAGTGTTGGCTTGGTATGACAATGAGTATGGCTACTCTTGCCGACTCGTTGATCTGGCTGCATATATGGTGCAAAAAGGACTGTAATATCAAAATGTACCCACTAGACTCCCTCTCACCTTGAGCGGGAGTCTTCTTGGGTGCACGGAATTAATAAATAAGATAGAGATATAGGAGGGACCAGGGGCGTGCAGAAAAAAAGTGTTCGCGATATGGATGTAAAAGACAAAGCGGTTCTTGTACGCGTAGACTTTAACGTACCTTTGGATGAAAAGGGTGTCATTACAGACGATACTCGTATTCGTGCTTCCCTTCCGACCATTCAATATTTACTTGCAGAAAAGGCGAAGGTTATCCTCGTCTCTCATTTTGGTCGACCAAAAGGGAAAGTAAATGAAAGAGAAAGGCTGACACCAGCAGCAGAACACCTAGCAAAGCTAATAGGTCAGCCTGTAAAAAAACTTGACGATTGCATAGGCCCAGAAGTTGAAGCAACTGTTCAAGCAATGACATCGGGCGACGTTATCCTCTTAGAAAACGTACGCTTTCACGCAGAAGAAGAAAAAAATGACCAAGAGTTTGCGCAAAAGCTGGCTTCTTTAGCAGATATTTATGTCAATGATGCTTTTGGCACAGCCCATAGAGCCCATGCATCTACAGCGGGCGTGGCTCAGTTTATTCCTGCTGCTGCAGGCTTTTTAATGGACCGTGAAATTAGCACCTTAAGCCGCGTCTTAGCAGCTCCGGAGCGCCCTTTTGTAGCCATCATGGGCGGCGCCAAAGTGGCCGATAAAATTGGTGTTATTGAGAATTTAATGGAAAAAGTAGATTGCTTAATTATTGGCGGGGGTATGGCCAATACATTTTTCTATGCCCAGGGCCATGAAGTGGGCAAGTCTTTATGTGAAAAAGACAAAGCCGATCTAGCTCTTTCGATCTTAGAAAAAGCAAAAAAAGCAGGCGTCCAGATGCTTTTGCCCGTCGATGTTGTTGTTGCAGAAAAGCTAGACAGCCAGGCAGAGACGAGCGTTTGCGCCATCTCAGACATTCCGGAGAACAAAGCTGCTCTTGACATTGGACCGGAAAGCATCGATGTTTTTGCTCGCACACTGGCAGAGGCGAAAACAGTGCTCTGGAATGGTCCCATGGGCGCTTTTGAAGTTGAGCCTTTTGACCAGGGAACCATTGGTGTAGCCCACGCCGTGGCCAAAGTGCAAGGAGAAAAGATCATTGGTGGAGGCGACTCTGTGGCCGCTGTAGAAAAAGCCGGTCTAAGTGATCAAATGACCCATATCTCTACAGGCGGCGGCGCTTCCTTAAAATTCTTAGAGGGAAAAGCCTTGCCCGGCGTAGTCTCTCTTCATGACAAAGCATAAGCCTTGGCAGTCGAAAGCATTCTATAGTGAAATCCTTCCGGTAAAGTAATCTATAAGAGGTGATCTTTTCATGCGCATTCCCATTCTAGCTGGCAACTGGAAAATGTACATGACGCCCCGTGAAAGCCAAGACATGCTTGCTCAGTTTTTACCTCTTGTAGAAGCTGTAGCCAGTCGAGAAATTGTTCTTTGTCCACCTTACACCGCACTAAGTGCTGTCGGAGAACTCCTTCAAGGCAGCCCTGTGAAGCTAGGCGCTCAGAACATGTACCCGGCTCAAGAAGGTGCCTATACTGGTGAAATTTCACCGAAGATGTTGCAAGCACTGCAATGCAACTATGTAATTATAGGTCACTCGGAAAGAAGACAATATTTTGGCGAAAGCGATACATCGGTCGCCGAAAAAACAAAAGCAGCCTTAGAGAATGGCTTAACACCCATTGTCTGCGTTGGTGAAACCTTAGAGCAACGAGAAGAAGGGCTCACAGAGCCCGTTATTGAGATCCAGATACGAAGAGGACTTGCCTCTATTACTGCAACTCAGTATGAAGCCATCGTTATCGCCTATGAGCCTGTCTGGGCGATTGGGACAGGAAGAACAGCTTCACCGGAAGATGCCCAGCACGTATGTGCTTTTATTCGAACCATCTTAGCATCGTTAGCACCTGCAGAAGCGCAAAAAGTCCGCATTCTTTACGGAGGCAGCGTTAAGCCAGAGAACATCAAAGAGCTGATGAATCAGCCCGATATTGATGGCGCTCTGGTCGGTGGAGCGAGCTTACAAGCAGAATCTTTTTCTCGCATCGTTCGTTTTGAGGAACAATAAGGAAGTGAAACTTCGTTGACAACAGGGCAAAAACCAGTGATGCTCCTCCTTTTAGACGGATGGGGACTGCGTGATGAAGAAGAAGGCAATGCCATCAAAATCGCCTCTCCAGCCACGTACAATCATCTATGGAATCAATATCCCCATACTTCCATTCAAGCCTCAGGAGAGTATGTCGGTCTTCCTGCGGGGCAGATTGGCAACTCTGAAGTGGGACACTTGAACATCGGAGCCGGCCGTGTCGTTTATCAGGAACTAACGCGGATCTTTAAGTCCATTGAAACCAAAGAGATGCAACAAAACGCAGTGCTTTTACAGGCCTTAGATCGTGTGAAAGAGAAAGAATGCACCTTGCATTTTATGGGTCTGCTCTCTGATGGTGGTGTGCACAGTCACATTGATCATCTCTTTGCCATGCTTGATATGGCTGTAGAACGTGGTGTGAAAAAGATAGTTGTTCACGCTTTCTTAGATGGTCGTGATGTACCACCTGCCAATGCTTCTATTTACATTGAAGCTTTGGAGAAAAAACTCCAACAAATCGGCTGCGGTCATATAGGCACAATCAGCGGACGCTACTACGCCATGGATCGAGACAATCGCTGGGAACGAGTGGAAAAAGCGTGGAATGCCCTGGTTCATGGTCAAGGAGAGAAAGCTTTATCTGGCCAGGAAGCTTTGCAAAAAGCTTATGACGAAGGTACAACCGATGAGTTTGCTCTACCGACGGTTCTCGTCGATAAAGATGGTCGAGCCAAAGGCAAGATAGAAAAAGATGACTCGGTGATCTTTTTCAACTTCCGAGCTGATCGAGCGCGGCAATTGACTCGAGCCTTTATCGAAGAATCATTTACGGGCTTTGACAGAGGAACAGAAGATCTAAAAACGCACTTTGTCTGCTTAACACAGTATGATGTAACTTTCGAAGCACCTGTTGCATATATGCCTCAGAATTTGCAGCGCACTTTTGGGGAGATCATTGATCAATCTGGTCTTAGACAGTTGCGAATTGCCGAGACCGAAAAATACGCCCATGTCACCTTCTTCTTTAACGGTGGAGTGGAAGCAGCCAATCGTCTCGAAAAGCGACAGTTGATAGCCTCACCGAAAGTGCCAACCTATGACTTGCAACCATCAATGAGTGCCGAAGAAGTTACGGAACAAGTCCTATCGCATATTCAATCAGGTGACTATGATGTCATTATCATGAACCTGGCCAATCCAGATATGGTAGGGCACACAGGCTTTCTAGAGGCGGCTGTCGAAGCCGTAAAAGCGGTAGACAAAAGCCTAGAAAAGATTTCAAAAGCCATTTTAGAGCAAGATGGTATTCTCATCGTTACATCAGACCATGGCAACGTGGAAATGATGATCGATCCCAATGATGGAGGTCCTCACACCGCTCACACAACCAACCCTGTTCCTGTCATTCTGGTAAGTCAGCAACATAAAGGTAGAAAGCTTCGCGCTACAGGTGCTTTAGAAGATATAGCACCTACGATGCTAGAGTTACTGGGACTCCCGATTCCACGTGAAATGACGGGACGATCGCTTCTAGAATCATAATCAACGCCCTGTTAAAAGACAGGCCCCATAATCATTATAGTAAAAGCAAGTAACCAGGAGGAATGACAATCATGTCTATTATTACAGAAGTCTATGCACGAGAAATTCTCGACTCACGAGGCAATCCCACCGTCGAAGTGGATGTCTATCTAGAAGATGGTACCATGGGTCGCGCTGCCGTTCCTTCAGGCGCTTCCACAGGTGCTTACGAAGCTGTTGAATTGCGTGATGGCGATAAAGATCGCTACCTCGGCAAAGGTGTAAAAAGTGCCGTCGATAATGTCAACACAGCGATTGCACCAGAGCTAATCGGTTTTGATGTAACAACACAAATGGAAATTGACGCCATGCTTATTGAATTAGACGGCAGCCCCAACAAAAGTCGCCTTGGCGCCAATGCATTGCTCGGCGTATCCATGGCTTGCGCCAAAGCAGCAGCCCAGTACGTAGGGCTACCCCTGTATCAATACCTCGGTGGCGTCTTTGCCCGTGAACTACCTGTTCCTATGATGAACATCTTAAATGGTGGTCAACATGCTGATAACAACGTAGACATTCAAGAATTTATGGTGATGCCTGTTGGTGCAAGCAGCTTCTCTGAAGGTTTGCGGATGGGAACCGAAGTATTCCATGCTCTGAAAAAAGTCTTAAAGAGCAAAGGATTAAACACAGCCGTCGGCGACGAAGGTGGCTTTGCACCGAACCTCGCTTCCAACGAAGAAGCCTTACAAGTGATTATGGAAGCCATTGAAGCAGCCGGATACAAGCCTGGTACAGACATTCTCCTAGCCCTGGATGCAGCCGCATCAGAATTCTACAAAGAAGGCCAGTATCATCTAGAAGGCGAAGGCAAAGTAAAAAGCGCAGCCGAGATGGTTGATTTCTACGAAGATCTAGTCAATCGTTACCCCATCATTTCGATTGAAGACGGTCTCAACGAAGATGATTGGGATGGATGGCGCTTGCTTACAGAGCGCATTGGCCAGCGCGTCCAGCTCGTTGGAGACGATCTTTTCGTTACCAACACAGAAAAACTGAGCCAGGGCATTGAAAATGGTATTGCCAACTCCATCTTGATTAAAGTCAATCAGATTGGAACGATTACAGAAACATTAGCAGCCATTGAAATGGCTCGTCGCGCCGGTTACAGTGCCGTCATCTCACACCGCTCCGGTGAAACAGAAGACGCTACCATTGCTGATCTAGCCGTTGCCGTCAATGCAGGTCAGATTAAGACGGGTGCACCTTCAAGAACAGATCGTGTTGCCAAATACAATCAACTGCTGCGCATCGAAGAAGAGCTAGACGAAACAGCGACCTATCGCGGCAAAGGCACTTTCTTTAACCTACGCTAAGGCAAGAAATTTCTAAGGCGGAAAACCTCTATCAGAATGCCAGAAAAAGCGAGAGGTACCCCAATGTACCGATACTATTGCAAGCTCTTAACAGTAAACGATTAAAGATCCGGTTCAGGCCGGATCTTTTTTTGTATGATTATATTGTCTTGGGGATAGCATAATAAGATAAGAGGAATTGGTGAAATATTGCCAGTGGAAGGAAATAATTGCCCTTCACGTCTTAATTATGTTGTCTTTGTCACATCAATATGCTAAAATTCTTTTGTTATCAAGGTGATTATCACCAAGGAGGTGTAAATATATGGCAACCTTTATTATTGCGTTACATGTCATTTCCAGCATTGGTCTTGTTGGCTCCATCGTTGCTCAATCTGGTAAAAGTGCTGGTTTATCAGGCGCCATTGCAGGTGGTGCAGAAACATTTATGGGTGGCAAGAAAAAAGGCTTAGATGACCTACTGGGCAAAGCAACTGTTGTTTTTGCCGTTCTATTTTTGCTCAGTGCATTGGGACTATCCTTGATCTAGGCTTATACAAGATGAACCTAATTCTTTTATAACCAAGAAAGACAACACCGGCTTAGCGTTAAAGACCGGTGTTTTTTCTATAGCTTGAAAAACTATGTTATAATAAGTAGGGGAGAAAGAAAGGGGTAACGATGATGGTAACAGTAGGATTTTTGAATATTGGATTTCCTGAGTTAATGCTTATACTGGTACTTGCTTTAATCGTTTTTGGCCCGAGCAAGCTACCAGAGATAGGCCGAAGCATTGGAAAAGGGCTTACAGAATTTCGCAAAGTAACAGAAGGCGTAAAATCTCAAATGGACGACGCCATGAAACCAGTTAACGATATAAAATCTAGTGTTGACGAAGTGACCAAGCCGATTCAAGAAGTGAAAAAAGCAGCTACCAATCCCGTCAGTTATGCGACAGAAAAGCTCTTAGAAGACAAAGAGGAAGAGAAACAAGAAGGCAAGAAGGTAGACCTAAAGAAAGAATAAATGGCTTAAAGAACAAGAACCTGTAAAGGGTATCAAGGAGACAATGAAATGGCGGAAGGACGAAAAGTCATTTGTGAAAATCGACGAGCTCGTCATGATTACCATATCGAAGAAACTTATGAAGCCGGTATGGTCTTAAAAGGAACAGAAATCAAATCTCTTCGCAGTGGCAAAGGGAATTTGAAAGACTCCTTTGCACGTGTCGTCGATGGAGAAGTCATACTTTATAATATGCATATCAGCCCCTTTGAACAGGGCAATCGCTATAATCACGAACCCTTGCGCAACCGCAAGCTTTTGCTACACAAAAGCGAGATACGGAAGCTTCAAGCAGCGGTCCAACAAAAGGGACTCACCTTAGTCCCACTACGCATCTATTTAAAGCGAGGCATGGCCAAGCTCGAATTGGCCATTGGACGAGGTAAAAAACAATACGACAAACGTCAAGATATTGCCAAAAAAGACGCCCAGCGTGAAATGGCCCGAGCTGTGCGAGAGCGGCAAAAGGGTCTATAAAGAAGGTGCCTGTGTAAGAAGCAGGTACCTTCTTTTTTTTGTGTAGCCAGTACACCGGTACTCTAGAATTCACACTTTCGTGTTCCTAGATTCCAACGTTCCATAGATTGCCTCGCATGCAATGCAAGCATTCTAGAAACTCTATCATTGGATAATATCTATAACCATCTTAAATATTTTTTTTCAAGGGGGCTTTCAGATGACAGTTGGATCTCAGTTAAAAACAACAGTAGCAGGCTTGAAAAGTGCTGTTGGAAGTTTAGAACAATTTGCCTTACAGACGCAAAACAAAAAAGCAAAAGACCTCTTCACCACCTCAGCACAACAGACTCAAACGATTGTCACTCAACTAGAAAGTAGAGTCAAAGAAATTGAACAAGAAGAGCCTCAGTACAAAGGATTCTAGGAAAAAGGACAGGTACACAACACGAAGACCGGATCATAAGTAACGATCCGGTCTACATAGATAGAAAAAAGTGAGGTGCTCTTCTGTGACTGTTAGCAGTCAGGTAAAGCAAACCTTAGCCAGCCTCAAAGGCTCTCGAGCCACTCTGGAAAGTTTTGCCGCCATAGAAGAAAACGAAGTAGCCAAAGCGACATTGACTCGCAATCAAGAAAGACTAGACCAAGTTATCGCTTCTTTTGAAAAACGATTATCAGAACTTGAATTTGAAGAGCCCCAATACAAGGGCTTTTAATATAGATGTTGTCATAAGGAGTATAACTATGCCAGAATGGTTGTTATTTTTTCTACGTAGCGTAGGCGTATTTTTTCTCATTCTATTGCTTCTTCGAATTGTAGGCAAAAAAATGACAGCACAAATGACTTTTTTTGATTTTGTCGTCGCCATTGCCATTGGCGTTATTGCAGCTTCTATTGTCTTAAATATAGGTCAAAATATCACCGGTGCCATCATTGCTTTGTTGGTCTGGACAGGTCTACCCTTGGCCATCTACTTTTTATCAATCAAATACAAAGCTGTACACGATATTGTCTACGGAAAAGAAACAGTCTTAATCAACCATGGCAAAGTGTTAGAAGACAAACTTATGGAAGCGCGCATGACACCGGAAGATCTATTGCGACAGCTTCGACGTAAAAATATTTACAATCTCGCTGATGTAGAGTTTGCTGTTTTAGAACCGACCGGCGACGTCAATGCTTTTTTGACAAAAGCACAGCGACCTTTAACACCCAAAGCGATGGGCATGATCGTGGGACAAGAAAGCGTCCCTCAAACCGTAATCTTAGACGGCATTATTATGGACGAGCCTCTAACCGCGATGGGTCTCAATCGCCACTGGCTCCATGAAGAACTGGAAAAAATCGGTGTAGCACCTGAAAATGTTTTTATTGCCCAAGTAGACTCGTTAGGACAAGTATATATCGATCTATTTGATGATGTTGTGCAAGTACCAAAGCCAAAAACCAAAGAATTGCTCCATGCTATCTTAAGAAAATGTCAAGCTGACTGCGAGCTTTACGCACTATCGACGAACAACCAAGAAGCAAAAAAAATGTATACCCGTTCAGCCGCCATCATGGACACTGTTGTTTCGGAACTAGAGCCGCTTCTAAAAAGGTGAGGTGCTAGCATGTCGAACAAGAAAAAGAAAAAACTAACACCAACACAACAAGAGTATCATGACTTGGCCAAGCTACGAGAGCCGAAACGACCCATTTTGCGCAACTGTCTCTGGGCTTTTTTTGTAGGTGGCACTATATGCCTCATTGGACAATTTGTTTCCAATTTCTTTCTTTGGAACTTTGATTTTAACGAACGAACGGCTGGCGATCCTACTGTTGCTGTCATGATTCTTATCTCAGTCATTCTTACATCGGTGGGTGTTTATGATCATATAGCCCAAAAAGCAGGCGCAGGGACAGCGGTGCCGGTAACTGGCTTTGCCAACTCCATTGCCTCAGCAGCCATCGAACATCGCTCGGAGGGTTATGTGCTCGGATCGGGGAGCAAAATGTTTAAGCTAGCCGGTTCAGTCATTTCCTTTGGTGTTGTAGCTGCCTTTATTATTGCCTTAATTAAAACAACCCTTGCCCTGTTGGAGGATCGTAAAATGTTACAAGGACATCAAACTTGGGTTTTTGACAAAAAGCCAGCTATCCTCTCCACGGGCGTCGTTGGAGGTCCTTTCGAAGCCCGGGGACCGCTGGCAGAAGACTTTTCTTTACTTCATGGCGATATTTACGTAGGGCAAGATAGCTTTGAAAAAGCAGAAAAGAAAATGCTTGAAGAAGCTTGTGAGATTGCCATTCGAGATGCAGGCTTACAAAAAACAGACATTCAGTTTTTCTTTAGTGGAGACTTAATGAACCAGGATATCTCGAGCAGCTTTACAGCTCGCACCTTATCCATTCCCTATCTTGGGATTTTCGGTGCCTGCTCTTCTTCCATGGAAGGATTGGCCATGAGTGCTTTGCTGGTAAATAGCGGTGCGGCCAAATATGTTCTATCTGGCACATCCAGTCATAATGCAGCCGCGGAAAAGCAATTTCGCTACCCAACGGAATACGGTTCTCAAAAGCCACCAACGGCACAATGGACGGTTACAGGTGCTGCCGCCTGTTTACTTGGATCAGAAGGCACAGGACCCAAAGTGACATCCGCTACCATCGGTCGTGTCGTCGATATGGGAATTAGTGATCCCTTTAATATGGGAGCAGCCATGGCACCAGCGGCGGCCGACACCATTACGGCCCATTTTCGTGATCGAAGAATTAAACCGGAAGAGTATGACCTAATTGCAACAGGTGATTTGGCCATTGTAGGTCATACCATTTTACGCGATCTTTTGAAAAAACACCGTATAGACATTCCAGATGAAATTTTTACAGATTGTGGTCTCCTCATTTACGATCGCGAAAAAGATCGTCAAGTCATGGCTGGTGCTAGCGGCTGCGCTTGCTCGGCCACTGTCACCTATGGTCATATCTTAAACAGAATGAAAAAAGGAGAACTGCGAAAAGTTCTTATCGTTGCTACAGGGGCCCTCCTTTCTCCCATCAGTTATCAACAAAAAGAATCGATTCCTTGCATTGCTCATGCTGTCTCAATTGAGTATGAACCATAAAAGGAGAGGTGAGGATGGAGACTTTTTTCTGGGCTTTTGTAGTGGGAGGGCTCATTTGTGTCATTGGTCAATTGATGTTTGATGTAGCCAAGCTCACACCAGCTCATACCATGACCACCCTTGTCGTTGTTGGTGCTGTACTTGGAGGGCTTGGCCTTTATGAACCGCTGATTGACTTTGCAGGCGCTGGTGCTACTGTACCCATTACCAGCTTTGGCAACGCTCTCGTGAAAGGAGCGTTGCAAGAAGCCGAAAGGACAGGCCTAATCGGAATTATTACAGGTATTTTTGAAGTTACCAGCGCCGGTATATCGGCAGCTATCATTTTCGGATTCTTTGCAGCCCTACTTGCCAAGCCAAAAGGGTAGGGAAAACATAGAAGCAGGTGATGGGCATGTCTAGCGATTCAAGAATAGAGAAACGATACAATCTGCAGAAAGTGCCAAAATTGTTCATACTCTCGATTCTTTTCCTTCTAACGTCGATTTTATTTACAGGCTGCGGTATACCTGAAGAAAGAAAAAAAGTAGAGTTCCACTCCAATGTTAGTGGAGACCCTGTACTTTATCATCCTGATATTGTTGAAGATATTAAAAACAAGGCCATGAATGTAAAAGGCGTTAAAGATAGTACTGCTGTAGTCATTGATAAAGACATTTCAACAGCCTTAAAAGTAACGGGCTTTGATCGATTGCGTCTTCGTTCGATACGCAATCAACTCGCAGAAGAAGTCTTAGAAAATTATGAAGGATATCGCATTCATGTTACGACTGACAAAAAAATATTTCACCAAATACGGCAAATAGAAACACAACAAGGGGAACAAGAAGCTATCATCACCCCAGAAATAGAAGCCAAGATTCGCGTAATTAATCATCAGATTGACAAGCTGTAAGTAAAAGAAGGGAACGGTTCTGTTGTAAAGATATAACAGAGCCGTTCCCTTCTTTTACTTAGTTATAAAAAAAATTGCAAACACATATGGACGTCCGTACCAGTTATATGTATAATCTAGTTATCGCAGAAACTTTCACAAGTATGCGTAAGAAAGCAAGGAGGATTCGTGATGAAGAAAAAGCTAGCCCTTCTCCTTAGTGTCCTGCTAGTGCTGAGTTTAGCAATCGCAGGCTGCTCATCCACCGCAGCAGACCCAGAAGACGATCAGATCCGTATTGGTGCCTCTATTCTAACACAGTCACATCCCTTCTATGTTTCTATCAAAACAGCCCTTGAAGAAGAAGCCGCAAAGCAAAATGTAGCCATCGACGTTTCTGTTGCCGACCAAGACTTAAACCGACAAATCTCTGCCATTGAAGATTTTATCAACAAAGGTGTCGACGCTATCATTATCACCCCCGTAGACTCTGACGGCGTCAAAGGTGCTATCTTAAAAGCCAAAGCGGCGAACATTCCTGTCGTTACTGTTGATATTAAAGCCAATGATGTAGAAGTAGATTCTCACATTGCAACAGACAACTACAGTGGTGGTATGATTGCTGCAGAGGCCATGGCGCAGTATCTAAACGGCCAGGGAGACATTGCTCTAATTACATACCCCGAAGTACAATCCGTTCGTGACCGCATTGATGGATTTAAGAAAATTGCAGCGACCCATCCCGGCTTAACTATCGTTACAGAATTACCAGGCCGAACTCGCCAAGAAGCGAAGTCTGCGTCTGAAGATATGCTCACGGGACAGGCCAATCTAAAAGGCATCTTTGGATTTGGTGATGATATGGCCATTGCAGCCAATGCAGCCATTACAGAAAGAAACTCCAATGCCATCGTTGTTGGTTTTGATGGACTCGAAGAAGCCAGAAACTCTGTCGATCAAGACAACGCATTCAAAGCTGTTGTCGTTCAATATCCTGACAGAATGGGTTCTGAAGGCGTAATTAACGCTATAAAACTTGCAAAAGGTGAAGCTGTGGAGAAAGAAATTCCCGTAACACCAGGTCTATACATCCATGGACAAGGTTTCGTAGATGTAAAGGTAGAAGATGGAAAAGTAATTGTTAACGTACAGTAAAACAACAAAAAGAAGATAAAAAGGATAACTGAATAGACCAAAAATTGAAGAAATATCGGCACTCGATATTTCTTCAATTTTTATCAGCCGAAAGCCACATTCCCAAGTAAAAGAGTTTGCACAAGTAGAAATGAGTGTGAATAATGATAAAAAAAATATTATCAATGAAAGGAATAAAAAAAATCTTTCCTGGCGTAGTTGCACTAAGTGGTGTCAACTTAGAACTAGAAAAAGGACAAGTTCTCGGTCTACTCGGTGAAAATGGTGCAGGCAAATCTACGCTAATGAAAATTCTCGCTGGCTCTTACAAGCCAGATGGCGGCGAGATCTATTTGGCTGAGCAAAAAGTTGAAATTCAAGATGTAAACCATGCCAAAGAGTTAGGCATCAGTATTATTTATCAAGAGTTAAGCTTATGCCCTAACCTAACAGTGGCTGAAAACATTTATGCCTTTCAAGAACCGACCCGCTTTGGCTTAATTGATGATCAGAAAATGATTGCAATGACGCAAAATCTTTTTAAGGAATTGGATATAGATATTTCTCCCACAGCAATGGTGAAAGATCTATCAATATCAAATCAACAGATGGTTGAAATCGCCAAAGCATTATCAACAAATCCAAAAATCATTATTATGGATGAACCGACTTCTGCGTTAAGTAGTAAAGAAACAGAAAAACTTTTTACAATTATTCAAAAATATAAAAACGAAGGTGCTTCCATGATCTACATTACCCATCGGATGGAAGAAATCTTTGCCATTACGGACTCGATCAGTGTATTGCGAGACGGTCAGTATATTGGAACAGTAGCAACAGAAAAAACGACGTCAGAAGAACTGATAAAAATGATGGTTGGCCGAGAAATGAACCAAGTCTACCCTAACAAAGACTTTCACTATGTAAAAGATGAAAAACTGTTAGAAATCAAAAATTACCGAAAAGAGAAGTATTTTTACGATGTTTCCTTTTTTGTCAGGCCTGGAGAAATTGTTGGCTTATACGGTCTTATGGGCTCAGGTAGAACAGAAATCGCCAAAGGAATTTTCGGGATTATCAAAAAAGAGAGCGGCCACATGTACATGAAAGGCAAAGAAATCAAGGTGAAAGATCCTTTTCAAGCGATTGAACATAACATTGCATTCGTCACAGAAGATCGAAAAAATGAAGGACTCGTCTTGTCAGCAGGTGTCTATGAAAATGTGACCATGGCCAACTTGGGAAGATTTTTGAACAAGTTCCGCATGATTGACAAGGAAAAAGAAGTAGAAGTGACGAGCCAACATATTAAAGATCTTCGGATTAAGACACCTACTTTTTATCAGACTGTCAACAAGCTCAGTGGTGGCAATCAGCAAAAAATTGTCCTAGCCAAATGGTTTGAAATCGATCCAGAAGTCTTAATTTTAGACGAACCTACCCGTGGTATTGATGTAGGTGCTAAATATGAAATCTATAAACTTATGATCGAACTGGCTAGAAAAGGTGTTGGGATTATCATTATCTCTTCCGATCTACCAGAAATCTTGAACGTATCTGATCGCTTGCTCGTTATCAATGAAAAACGAATTATTGCTGAATTAGATCCAAAGCAAACAACACAAGAAGAAATCATGACACATATTATCGGAAGAGGTGATCGCCATGGACAAACTAAAGAACTGGCTTAGTCAGAAAAAATTATTCAAAAGCTACAGCGGTGTCTTCCTCGCTTTGATCGGCTTGATGATTCTATTTTCTTTTCTCAGCCCCCATTTTCTTCAAACGAACAACTTGCTAACCATTCTCTCCCAAGTATCAATTATTGCCATCCTGGCTTTTGGCATGACATTTGTCTTAATGATCGGAGAAATTGACTTATCTGTCGGCTCTATTGTAGCTCTTTGTGGTATTGTCCTTGGTGTTATGCTCTCGAGCGGCCAAAGTGCTTTTGTCTCCATTGTGATTGTCCTCGCCGTCGGTGCTTTAGCAGGCTTATTTAACGGCATGATTAGTGCAAAATTCCGCATTCCTACGTTTATCGTCACTGTAGCCGCCATGGGCATCTTCCGCGGCATCGGCTATGCCATCACTGATGCAAGACCAATTCAAATTGAAAACTCTTTTATCTTATTTCTAGGGAATGGCAAGATTTTTGATACCATTCCAGTTCCTGTTGTCGTCGTACTCGTTTTGTTGCTAGCCGCTCATATTCTGCTTTCCAAGACCAAGTTTGGCCGACAAGCCAAGATAGTGGGAGGCAACCGCGTTGCTGCTGAATATGTAGGCATTAATATCAAAAGATTGCAAATGAAAATTTTTATGATCACCGGTCTTGCTGCAGCTGTTAGTAGTATTCTCCTCAGCGCACGACTTTACTCAGCCCAACCGAATGTGGCCATCGGCTACGAGTTAGATGCCATTGCCGCTACTGTCTTAGGCGGGACAAGCTTATCAGGCGGTTATGGAACCGTAATCGGAACATTCATAGGCGCCTTAATTATGGGTGTTATCAACAATGGTATGAACCTAATCGGCATGCCTTACTTCTATCAACAAATCGTCAAAGGCTTAATCATCATCATCGCTGTCTTTATTGATGTCAGAAACAAAGAACGACTGCTAGCCAAATAATTAATTACCTAGGAAATGAGTGATACAATGGCTCAAATCATTACCATTGGAGAAATTCTCGTTGAAATTATGGCAAAAAATGTGGGACAACGGTTCCATCAAAGCGGAGAATGGGTTGGCCCTTTTCCCAGCGGAGCGCCAGCCATTTTCATCGATCAAGCCGCTCGCTGTGGCAGTGACACCATGATTGTTGGCGCCGTCGGCAACGATGGCTTTGGTAAAATCAATATCGATCGATTGCACCAAAATGGTGTCAATATTTCTAAAATCAAAGTATTACCCAACGCTACGACAGGCGTTGCCTTTGTAACCTACAACGACGATGGCAGCCGCGACTTTCTTTTTCACATTGCCAATGCTGCATGCGGCACCATCGAAGCATCAGACATAGAAGAAACGCTGTTTCAAGACTGCAAATATTTTCACATCATGGGATCTGCCATCTTTAATGAGGGAATTCACCAGGCCATTATTAAAGGTATCGAATGGGCACAGAAAAAAGGAAGCGCCATTACCTTTGATCCCAACGTACGCAAAGAAATCATTACCAATGAAAGCAAAAGAAAAAATCTTGTCACCATCTTAGAACAATCGCAAATCATTTTAGCAGGAGAAGATGAGCTCTACTATCTAACAGGTGTAGAAGATGAGCAAGAAATCATCAGACACTTGCTCTCCCAAAAGGCCCAGATGGTCCTGATCAAAAGAGGCCGCCGCGGCGCTTCCCTTTATATCGAAAATAAGAAAATCCATGTCGAAGCACTGAAGGTAGAAGAAGTTGATCCTACAGGCGCAGGCGACTGCTTTGCCGGCACCTTCGTATCCTGCCTGAATCAGGGCATAGCGCCTGTCGAAGCCCTCTACCTTGCCAATATCGCAGGTGCAAGAGCCGTTACGCAGAAAGGACCCATGGAAGGAAACACTTCACTGGCAGAACTAAAGAAGATCTATCAAGACAAATATTCATAAAAAGTGAGGTGGCCCTTTATGCTCCTATCGACAAAACATATGCTGCACCAAGCCCAAAAAAAAGGCTATGCTGTTCCGGCTTTCAACATTCATAACTTAGAAACAGCGCTGGCCGTCGTACAAGGTGCCGAAGCCATGCAAAGTCCCGTGATTCTCGCTGCAACGCCTGGAACGCTCTCCTTTAATGGACGACCCTATATAACTGCCATTATCAAAGAACTAGCCCAACAAAGCAAAGTCCCCGTAACCTTTCACCTTGATCACCACGAAAGCTTTGAAGATATTCGCCCATCCGTCGATATAGGTTGCCGCTCTGTCATGATCGATGCTTCCCATGATCCTTTTGAAGAAAACGTAAGAAAAGTTCAAGAAGTCGTTCACTACGTACAAGCTCTAGGCGGTACTGTAGAAGCAGAACTGGGAAGACTCGGTGGCATGGAAGAACATATCAGTGTCAAAGAGAACGAAGCAACCCTAACGGATCCACTGTCAGCAAAGGAGTTTGTCGAGAGAACAAGCATTGACTCTCTTGCTGTGGCCATTGGAACAGCCCATGGCCTCTACAAAGCTGAACCGAAGCTTGACTTTGAACGACTCAAAGCGATCCGCGCACTAGTAGAAGTGCCTCTCGTTCTGCACGGTGCTTCTGGCGTACCTGACCAAGCGATTATCCGGGCTGTTGAGCTAGGCATATGCAAAGTCAACATAGCCACAGAACTAAAAATACCTTTTACAGAAGCTCTGCGAGACTACTTAAAGGCGCATCCGCAAGAAAGTGATCCCAGAAAATACTTTTTACCAGCGAAAAATGCAATTCAACAGGTGGTGCAAGAAAAGATCTTGCTTTGTGGAAGCCAAGGAAAAGCCTAAGCAGAGAAAAGAAAAGGAAGTCGAAGAGTATGATCTTGACCCTTACCTTAAATCCTGCTGTCGATACTTGCTACTATGTTAAGACTTTTCAAGTCAATGCTTCCAATCGCAGTCAGCGCTATTATAAAACAGCGGGAGGCAAAGGCCTTAATGTCTCAAGAGTGCTGCAGCAACTCGGAGCTTCCGTTGTGGCTACAGGATTTTTAGGTGGATTGACAGGTCAATTTATTGCAAAAGAACTACAAAAAATGGCCCTTCATTCTGCTTTTGTTCCTATTAAAGAAGACACAAGAAATTGCCTAGCCATCGTAGATGAACAGGGACAACAAACGGAGTTACTAGAAGCAGGCCCTACCATTTCCCCGCAAGAAAGGGAACAATTTTTGTCTTTGCTCACTGACTTGATCGAACAAGAGGCCATAAAAGTGCTTACTATATCAGGAAGCCTACCAGGAGGTTTACAAAAAGATTTTTACAAGAGCATTGTTGAGAAGGCGAAAGCAAAAAAAATTCTAACCCTTGTTGATACGAGTGGAGAAGCCTTTTCTGAAGCAATCAAAGCATCGCCCTATCTTATCAAACCCAATCTTTCAGAATTAGAAGAGCTTCTGTCCAAGAAAATCGAATCAGAAGAAGATGCTGCGCAGGCATTGCAAGAACTACAAACTTTTGGCATCGAAAATAGTATTCTTTCACTGGGAGCCCAGGGATCAATGGCTCGTTGTGGCAATGCGCTATACCGTGTACAGATTCCTTCTGTAGAGGTAAAAAGCCCTGTCGGTTCTGGTGATGCCATGATAGCGGGCATGGCTTGGGCGATTCTACGACAAGAATGCTACGAAGAAATGTTACGCATTGGCAGTACTTGTGGCGTTGTTAATGCAATGAATAACAAAACCGGAACGCTCGACATGGAACAATTTTCAACAATCTATAGGCAAATTGTGGTGAAAAGACTACAATAAAAACTGGCACAAATTGTGCAAAAAAAGGAGAGGATAGGTAGGGAAAGTTTATGATCGATAAAAACTCAAAAAGTCCAATCTACTATCAGATTGAAGAATGGGTCAAAGCACAAATAGAAAACAATACTTTCAAAATTGATAAATTGATCCCATCAGAACGAGAGTTCATTGAACGCCTCGGTGTCAGTAGGCACACGGTGCGTCAAGCGATAGGCAATCTTGTCAACCAAGGTTATCTCTATCGGATTCCCGGTAAAGGCACCTTCGTTAAAGATAGGAACTTAATTATCAAAGAGAATCGATACACAAGTTTTTCTGAAGATATGGCTTATATAGGAAAGAATTTAGTGAATGAGGTACTCTCCCTAGAGTATCAAGAAGCCTCTAAAAGCATTGCCAATCGGCTGACGATCGATGAAAAGAATCCTGTAATCAAGGTGCGAAGAATAAGAAAAGTTGATCAATTGCCCTTAGCTTATGAAATGGTCTTTATATCGCAAAAAATTGTTCCTGAGCTACCGGAAGAAAAGGCAAGAACATCGTTGCTTCAATTTTATGAACAAGAAAAAGACTTAAAAATCGGTTATGCCAGCGAAACAGTAGAAGCTGTTTTAGTCACAGAAAAAACAGCAGAACTCTTGGGTCTACCCCTGTTTTCCCCTCTATTATTAGTGAGAACCAAATTGTTTCTTGATAATGGACAGCAAGTACATTACATGAAAAGTTATTTTAGAGGTAATAAGTATAAGTTTTCTCTGAAACTACATCGATGAAAGACGCGACAAAGGGCAATTTGCAGGGAAAGCAAAGGCCCTTTTTCTTTTTTAGGACATCATCAAAAAAGAAAAGTGAAAATACTTTTTTGAAGATTTTGGGCAATTGAAGTAAATAGTATGATAAAATAGCATTAGTCCCTACAAGTGCAATCTTTGAAGATGCATAGAATAGATTTTGAAGAACTGACTTATACAGACATTACAGGCTTTCACTTTTATCAGACGAAAGATTTCAGAAGAAGGAGGGCTTTCATGCATAAAGGTGACGTAGACCATACAAATAATACTTCTGAAAATCTCTGGGTGCTTGCCATCGGTGCATCGGCAGGGGGATTGCGAGTTATTCAAGAAGTGTTAAGTACACTGACACCCAATGAAAAGCTCGTTGTACTAGTGGTGCAACATCTTTCTCCCCGCTATCCCTCACATTTGACATCCATCTTAAAAAGAGCTTCTGCGATGGATGTGCAAGAAGCGGTTAACAATAAGATTGTTGAAGGCGGAACCATCTATGTGGCTACGCCCAATCATCATATCTATTTACAAGGTCATCGAATCGTTCTAGATGCCCAATCAGAGAAAGTGAACTTTGCACGACCTTCCATCGATGTGCTTTTCGAATCAACATCTGAAGTTTTTGGTGCAAGAACGATAGGATTAATACTTTCAGGCACAGGTTCTGATGGTAGCAATGGAATTGTAACCATTAAAGAAAATGGCGGTTTTACCATTGCCCAGGAGTCTACCAATAGCTGCTATAATGCCATGCCTCAAAACGCGATTAACACAGGTGCCATAGACTTTATCTTACCTACCAATGAAATATCTAAAGTAGTATCCCAAATTATTGAAGATCCCGAGTCGGTACGGAAGGAACTGACCATCGATGAACACCTGGAAATCATCGATTTGTTGAGAACCCATCAAAAAGTAGACTTCTTTAACTATCGCCGATCTACTTTCAAACGGCGTGTGCGCAAAAGGATGACCTACCTTCAATTAAATAGCATCAAAGAATATATAGACTACTTGCGTAACAATCCTCAAGAGCTGGCAGAGCTTCATAACGATCTATTAATTAATGTAACGCACTTTATGCGAGATGATGAAGCCTTTGCATCTTTGCGCCAAAATTGCCTAAGATCGCTGGTTGAAAAAAAAGATGATGGAGAAAGTTTGCGAATCTGGTCTGTCGGCTGCTCTACAGGCGAAGAAGTTTATTCGGTAGCTTTTATGGTAGCTGACTTATTGGAGCAAACAGGAAAAAAACTAGATGTCAAAATTTACGCTACCGATATTGACGAAGCAGCTATCCTAGAAGCCCGACGAGGCTTGTATATAGATGCTAAAATGGCAAGCCTTCCTGAAGACTATCGAAAAAAATTCATGACGGATTATGGTGATTACTGCAAGGTAAAAAAAGAAATCCGCTCTTGGATCATTTTTGGTGTGCAAGATGTCATTTCTGCACCACCTATAGCCAAAGTTGATCTTGTTATTTGTCGCAATTTGCTGATCTATTTTGAAAAAGAATTGCAAAAAAAGGTATTGAGCAAACTGCACTATGCAATCAATCCTCAAGGCTTCCTTTTCCTTGGAAAGTCTGAAACCACATCTATTCTACCTGCTTACTTCAAGGTTATCGACAGACGTTGGCGGATTTATCAGAACCAGTTTGCCTCGACGCACCGAGTACTACCTATACGAAGTCGCAACAATTGGATAGAAACGGCGCCTAGCAAGGTGCAACAAAGGGATGAGCATATTCGTGAAATTGTACTAGAAAATATCCCCTTTCCAATGATTGCACTGAATAACCACTTACATGTACTTTTCTATAACCGTCGAGCCAAAGAAATCTTTCAAGGTCTTGGGTTGATTCAACCAGAAGGCACCATCGATGGAGAAACAATAATTTTCAACATCTTAGAAGAAGAAAAAACTCAAGCATTTCGAGAAGCCTTCCACACAGGGATAGTTCCAACCTATGAAAAAGTTGAATTACCCTATCGTGATAGCTATCGCTATTATTCTCTGCAAGCTTTCCTTGATGAAAGAAGCAAAGAGAGCACCCTCGTACTTCTCTATTGCCCCATACATAAAAGAGAGGAAGCCTACTCCCTAAAAGCAAATCAAAAGACCCATATGGAACGAGAGCTGAATGATGCTCTAACATTGAGTGAAGAATTGCAAGCGACTGTGGAAGAGCTAGAAACAACGAATGAAGAACTTCAAGCAGCCAATGAAGAATTAGAAACAACGAACGAAGAGCTAGAAGCATCGAATGAAGAATTAGAAACAATCAACGAAGAGCTTGAAGCGACCAATGAAGAGCTAGAGACCATCAACGAAGAACTTGATGTACGGTCCATTGAATTACAAAATGTTTCTAACTTAAAAAACAGTGTTCTCTCTTGCATCAATGTGGCTGTTATCGCTGTAGACTTAGAAGGCATTGTTATGGAATGGAATCCCGCCGCTGTTCATCTTTTTGATATTCCTGTCTATCGTGCTTTGCAGCGTAACTTTTTTGTGCTGAATGTACCACCGATTTTTGATGATCTACGCCAGTACGTAGAACGATGCGCCGCTGGTGAAGAAGTCAATATAATACGCACTGTTGCCACTTGGCAGCATAAAAAACTAAATATTGATTATGTGCCACTGCTCAAAGACAATGTTACCGTCATGGGTATCTTAATTGTGGCCTACGATATTACGGAGCAATATGAATTACAACATCAACTACAAAAGGCCCTGCTCAAAGAGCATCAATTGGTCGAAGAGCTGGCAGAAGCGAAGACCAATGCAGAAAAAGCCAATCACCTTAAGACACAGTTTATCGCCGAACTATCTCACGATCTGCGAGGATCCCTGAATGTCATTTTAGGCATGAGTCAACTGGGTATCGAATCTTGCAGTGAATGGCAGAACCTTAAAAACGATGACAATGAGTTACAACTTCTTTTTGAAACGACTTACAAAGCCGCCGTTAGCCTTAATGAAGTATTAACACAAGTCTTAGAATTGTCAGCCATAGAGCTAGGCAAAAAAACGATTGAGAACAAAGTCTTCTCTTCTGCACAACTGCTAGAACAAATTAATGCTGTAATTGCTTATAAAGCCAAACGTGCGCAAATCCGATACCTAGAATATGATGAAGTTCCCTCCCATTGTCTCATTGAATGCGATTTCTCCAAGACTTGTCAGGTTCTGCTTAATTTGCTTGACAATGCTATCAAATACTCCAAAAGCGGTGGAGAGGTATCTCTACAGATGAAAAAAGAAGACGACGACTTGGTCTTGTTGGTGAAAGACAAAGGCATCGGTATGTCTCAAGAAACAGTAGAGCAAATCTTTAACCCTTTTTATCGCAACAGAAAAGTAAAAGCCATCACCGGCTCAGGCCTAGGGATGGCGATTACAGAAAAAATGGTGAAAACCATGAATGGAACCATAGAAATTGAATCAGAGCAGGGACAGGGAACAACAGTGACAACCCGGCTTCCTGTACGTTTTCTGAAGAAAATGGAGGATAAATCAAATAAATCCAATCCAATTACACAAGAAATGTTGCGACCCAATTGGCTTAGCAAGAAAGTACTTATTGCCGATGATGACAGAACCTCAACGGTTCTTTGTCGTCAAGCATTAATGGCAATAGGCAGTGAAGTGATAACGGCTTCCACTGTAAAGGAAGCCCTAGAACAAGCTCAAAAAGTACAGTTTGATTTGCTCTTAATGGAACTACAGCTTTCTGACGGGGAAGGACGAGATATTATATCGGCATTATCCAAAGAAGAAGCAGTTCCTCCGAAAGTAGTCCTCGTAAGTCGAGATGCCGTAGAAATACAACTGTCTGGTGAATGGCAATGCTACGCCCAAGAGGTACTGGCCAAACCACTGTCCTTAGAACAATTTTATGCTTTGTTATGGAGAATGAGGGAATAAGAAGTGAGCCTTATTTATCGGATTGCTTTGTCTCTGGGACAGTGCTCACGATTCAAGCAAGAACGAAGCGAATAAGGCACTTCCAGACCATATTTCTCAAGCAGAGAGTGCTCAGACAATACTTCTCGAGGAGCACCCTCGGCTTGGAAGGCACCCTCGGCAAGTAGAAGAACGCGATCGCAAAGTTCAAGCACCATTTCGAGATCGTGAGAAGCTAGAAGCATCGCACAATCACGCTGTTGTAACAGATTGATCAAACGTCGGCGATAGCGCATATCAAGATTTGCCGAAGGCTCATCTAATAAAAGAAGGCGAGAACCCATGGCTATAATCCCAGCAATGGCAGCCATGCGTTTTTCCCCGCCTGAAAGATGGTGAGGCGCTCTATCCAGCAGTCCTTCAATCCCTGTTAAGGCACTTGCTTCTTCGACTCGTCGAGCCACTTCTTTCTCTGAAAGCCCCATATTCATCGGGCCAAAGGCAATATCTTCTCGAACAGAAGGACAAAAGAGCTGATCATTTGTGTTTTGAAAGACCATGCCGAGTTCAGGATAAAAAGCACCAGGAAGAACGGCTTTGTCAAAAAGAGAGACAGAACCTTTCGTTGGCTTGAGAATCGCACCTAAAAGTAAAAAAAGAGTCGTTTTACCAGCACCGTTGGGTCCGATTAAACCGACTCGCTCCCCTGCAGCAAGGGTTAGATGTAAATCATGCAATATAGATCTCTCTTCTTCATAGCGAAAAGAGAGATTTTTTATTATCAGCGCGGCTTCCATTGCTTCAACTCCTTGCAGATAAAATACTACCAAGATAAACCACGATAAAGAAGGCCTCGATGCCCTTTTCACCTTTATCGTCCTCCCTCTTATCGAAAGAAAAGAGGGAGTTGAATCTGATTAGGGATAGCCCAAAAAAGCAAAAGCAAGGGCTATCATTGTCGTAGCAGCAAAAAGCCATAAATCTTTGGGCTGGCTTTGAAAAGGATGAATATAAAAAGCATGTTGACCGTAACCGCGAAGTCGCATCGCTTTGTAGACTCGTTCTGCTTGATCATAGCTACGTACAAGCAGGGAGCCTAAGAGGTAAGAGGTCGTTGTAATAGAAGCGATGGAATCACTGCGATACCCTCGCAATCTTGCTGCCGTCGATTGACGTTCATAATCCTCTTGCAACTGAAACAAATAGCGGTATGTAAAGTGAACCATATCAGCCATTAACTCAGGAAGGCCTAGATGGCGCATTGCTTTTAAAATCATCAACATCGGTGTAGTTCCAAAAAGCACCAAGACCAGTGTGAGGATCGAAGTGAGCTTCCCAGCAATAAGCAAAAAGGCAACCAATCCTTCTAGGCGAAGGGCAAAAGGACCGGCTTGCCAAAGAATTTTTTCCCCTGCAAAAAAAGGCAATAGCAACGCTAAAGCCAAAAGAAAAAAAGCAGGCACTTTAATTCGAGAGAGCCAAAGTTGAAAAGGCAGAGAAGAAGAGAAAAACAAAAAGACCGTTACAAGCAACATAGCTGGCAGAACGAGAACATTTTGAACGAGAGCAAAGGCAAAAATCAACACCATAAAACCTAGAAACTTGTAGCGGGGATCCCAACGGTGTAGCCACCGATGCCCAGCAACGTAGGGATCAAGCTTTAGGCCCACGAAGGCTCACCTCCCCTAGCGATTCGAATCCAGGTACCTTTTTCGGCAGGCATCAAGAAAAATTGTTGATTCATTTTGGTACGGAAAAGTTTCATAGGTTTCTACATTCAAGGATTATCGAGAAGAGAAGGCTTAACACGCAGCAAAAAAGTTACAACCATGGCTGTAATCGCACCTTCAATCAATGCCAAAGGCAAATGAGATAAAGCCATAACATAAACGCCAGCTCGGATTACTTCATTATTTAGATGAGCTGGTAACATCGTTAGCAACAAGAAAGTCGCCATAACCGTTGTCAGCAATACACCAACGCTTCCGCCTAGAAAGCCTAAAACACCCAAAAGGGTTTTGTTTTTTCTCCAGCTAGGGCGATGGCGTAACTGAAAGAGAAAGTGACTTGCCAAGGCTGGAATGCCGACAAGGCAAGCGTTAATGCCTAACGTGGTTATACCACCATGTTGAAACATTGTAGCCTGAAAAAACAATCCAATCAAAATAGCAGGCATCGCATAATAGCCAAGCATAACACCCATTAACCCGCCAAGAATCAAGTGAACACTGGTAGGTGGAATGGGAATATGAATGAGAGAAGCAACAAAAAAGGCGGCTGTAAAAAGCGCTGCCTTAGGAACACCAGCTCTAGGATCGTCCTGTTGACCAATCTTACGAAGCGCATAAGCCGTTCCAGCTGCCGCAAGTCCGTACCCAGCCAAGGAAACAGAGAGGGGCAAGATCCCATCAGGAATGTGCATCTTTCTTTCCTCCTTGTGGCAAAGGATCTTTACGCCGTGAGAAATAAAGAGCCGTACCAACAAAGCCCCAGAGAACAGAACCGATCATAACAGCTTTTTGCAACGACGATACATCTTGCTGAACCCCTTTTAAAGGCATACTGTCGCCGACAGGAATGTCGATGGTAGCACCGTGGCCGGTATGTTGTACTTGCACCACATAAGTCCCTGCAACATCACGATCAGGTGTAAAAGAAAAGCGTCCGTCGTCATCACATTGTCCTTCTAACCAGGGCTCTGACGCGCCAGGCTTAAAGACGAAGAAGTGTCCACCATCCATCGGTTCTTGCGTATCATAAGCAGCTCGGACATGAATGGTAATATCAGCTTCATATTCCAAGCGCGTTCCATGGGCCCACGCTTCTGTAGCAGCGCTAGGGCCATAGCCAGCCGTAGCTACAATCGTAGCCAAAGCAGCAGTGACAAATATGTTTCGTACCTTTTCACGAAAAGACTTCTTACCTGTAAAGTAGCGCATTCAAAAACCCCTACTCCTTCTTACAAAACGTAGCAACAAAAAGAAAACTCCACTCCGCCTGTAGGTAACAAGGAGTAGAGTCGCCATTATAAACCATTCGACAAGAATGCCACAATTCCTGCCAACCAGTTATGTTCGCGGTCGGGCAAAGCCATTGATAAAATCCCTAAAGCCAAGAACGCAGAAGAACTGCCTCTACTGTATTATGGAAGATTGAAATATTGATTGATAGCCCGGAACGCTTTTGTGACCATAAATTCAATATCTTTATCATTTACAATATAAGGAGGCATAAAGTACAAAACATTGCCTAAGGGCCTAAGTAGCAACCCTTCTTGCAAAGCTTTTTGGTAGATCTGATATCCGACGCGCTTGTCCCAAGAAAAAGGTTCTTTCGACGCTTTGTCTTGCACCAGCTCTAGGGCCCCGATCATGCCGATTTGTCGAAACTCGCCAATGTAGGGGTGACCATGGGCGAAGGATTGGACGAGCTCTTTAATTTGGGCAGACTTTGCTTTGTTTTGCTCTAGTACATTGTCTTCTTCAAAAATTTTCAATGTAGCAAGAGCGGCTGCACAAGCTAGAGGGTTGCCTGTATAGCTATGACTGTGCATGAAGGCTTTTAATTCTTTGTAGTCACAATAAAAAGCTTGATAAATTTCATCGGTAACAACGGCTAAAGATAGGGGTAGATAGCCGCCTGTGAGCCCTTTGGATAAACAGATCATATCAGGCGAAATGTTGGCATGCTCACAAGCAAACATTTTTCCTGTTCGTCCAAAGCCAACGGCGATTTCGTCAGCAATCAAGTGGATCTTGTATTGGTTACATAGAGCCCGTAATTTTGATAAGTATTGCGGAGGGTAGATCTTCATGCCAGCGGCCGCTTGCACCAGTGGTTCAACAATAACCGCACAGATCTCATGGTGCTTTGCTTCAAC
The DNA here is from genome assembly GCF_009649955.1 of Heliorestis convoluta. Classification (NCBI taxonomy): domain Bacteria; kingdom Bacillati; phylum Bacillota; class Clostridia; order Eubacteriales; family Heliobacteriaceae; genus Heliorestis; species Heliorestis convoluta. Next base: position 73,264 of record NZ_CP045875.1, read on the forward strand.
GGCTCTTTCCATCTGCTCAAAGCAGGGAGCCTGACAAGAAGAGCGCTCTTGGCCATAAGGGCAACGGAAACAATCAGGGCTAGGCACTTTGATTGTATCAAGAAGCATGGGCTTGTAAATTTTGTTGTATAAATCAATATCACCGACAGAGAGGGCCCCTACGGTTTCACCGTGATAAGCATCTGTTAAAGCAACGAATTTCGTCTTGTTATGTTGACCTGCTTGTTGATGATATTGAAAGCTTAGCTTGAGAGCCACTTCAACAGCCGAGGACCCATTGTCAGCAAAAAATACTTTATTCAACCCCGGTGGTGTAATATCTACAATTTTTTCTGCTAGCTCAATGGCGGGTTGGTGAGAGAAGTTGGCGAATATCACATGTTCAAGCTGGTCGAGTTGTTTTTTTATGGCCTTGTTAATTCGCGGGTTACAATGACCAAAAAGATTCACCCACCAGGAAGAAACGGCATCTAAATAGGAATGACCCGTAAAGTCATACAGATAAGCGCCTTCTCCTTTTTCTATAACAATGGGCGGAAAATCCTCGTAGTCTTTCATCTGTGAGCAGGGGTGCCAGATATATTGTAAATCTTTTTTTTGAAGTTCTTTCATAATCATAAGCTTTTACCTCGTAATGTATTAACAGGTATCTCTAAGACAAGTCTTCTCGTTTTTCAATTTTAAAATATAGACAGTGATAGGTAGCTTGCGTTTTGTTGCTACTATGATAGGTTTGTTCGTATATTCGAATCATTTCTTTTAGCAAGGTAGGATGAGCCAAACGGTTACAGTTGCTGTTGCTAGCACCCACTTTTTTGATCGACTTTAAAAAATCCCGTACCGAAGCAAAATACTCTATTTCTTCTTTTTCCATGGTTGTAATGTGGTACGGCGATGGAGTTTTGCTTGTTACTTTTTCATGAAGTAGTTGGAGCAGTTCCTCTCTATGGAAAAAATTCTGTCCTGGTGAGGCATCGGTGGAAAGTTGAAGTATTTCTTTCGCTTTGGCGTAGGAGTGGTGCAGCTCTTGAAAGGTTTTGTTACCAAAGGTTGAAAAAATGAGAAGTCCCTGGTGCTTTAAGAGAGAGTCTAACTTGGCAAGGGTCTCACCGGGCTGGTTAAACCATTGAAAAGTGGCATTAGAAATAATAAGGTCAAACTTTTTAGGAATCCCGATCTCTTCAATATCGCCACAGAGAAAGTCGAGATTTTGGTGGTTCAGTTTTTTCTGGGCATAGTCAATCATGCCAGGGGCGATATCGACAGCTGTAATCTGAGCTTCTGGATAGAGGGTACACAGCCTTTTTGTTAAATAGCCGGTGCCGCAGCCAACTTCCAAAATGTCGATATTTTTGTTGCTGATTATAGGGCCATCTTCTTCTTGTCCCTTGTCTCCTTTGACAAGGAAAAAATTAAGAAGATCTTGGGCCATTTTTTTTTGTACATTGGCGTAGTTGTCATAATTGGCCGCGTTGCGGCTAAAATTGATGCGCAGCACTTTTTTGTCAATCATGGTTCTCCTTTAGCGCATGGCGCTTGATCACTGTCACAAAATCTTCTGGCCTGGTGTAAAAGGGCATATGGCCGGCACCTTCAAGGGAATGAAAAACTACAGGACCTTTCCAGTGTGTAGCAATATACGCCGCGGCAGATTCAGGACAAACTGTATCTTGGTCTCCTTGAATCAGCATAAGTGGTGTTGATAAGGTGGGAAGAACATGTCGAAGATCTTCTTGAAGTAGGAGGTCAAGGCCAGCGAGCAACGTTCCTAGATCGTAGTGTTCAGCGTTAATTTGATTTTCTTCCATAAATTGTTGATCGTAGCCTTGCTCTTTCTCTACTTCTGAGAACATGGAGATATAAAAGTTATGTAAACATTTTTCTTTGTCTTGGGTAAGAGCCCTTTTCATTTTTTCGACAATCTGAGGAGGCAACCCGCAGTTGTACTTGCTTTTGCGGTCTCTAGTAAAACGGCTCGTTCCACTGACGAGTATGATTTGCTGAAGCTGAGAACGGGGATGTGATGGTAGCTGCGGGAGATCTTGAAACTGAGATTGAGATTGCGCGGCCTTATAGTGAAAAGCAAATTGAATGGCCAGAAGGCTTCCTAGAGACCAGCCGAGTAAAGAAAAGGATTCCTGAGGAGCCACTTTTTCATGAATCAATGAGAAGGCCCGTTGATAATAGTCTTCTACACTTTTTAGGCCGTACCAGTCACAGCTATAGACTTCATAGTCTTCTGATAAAAGAGGAATTGCTTTACACCATACCCTGGAGTCCATAGACCAGCCTGGAAGAAGGATTAATTTTTGCTTTTTTTTCATTTTATGTTTTTCCATTGTCTCTACCATCTTCTCTATCATCTTTACAAAGAGGTTGTCTGCACTTCTACATTCCCTACTGTTTCTTTTCTGAATTATTTCTGATATCTTTACCAACTTGCAAGGTCTTTTCGATGGCCCTTTTCAGGTCTTTGTAGTCATGGGTAGCCATGATAGAATAGCGCAAGCGGCTGGTGCCTTGGGGAACCGTAGGGGGTCGAATTGCCGGTACATAGATGGCTTCTTCAAAAAGCTTTCTACTCCATTGCAAAGCAAGGTCAGCATCCCCTACTTGTAACGGAATAATGGGGCTGTTGTCCATAGGGACAGAGAAGCCGTTGTTATTGAGCTCACCTCGAAACCACTGTGCTTTCTCTAAGAGGCTTTTTCTCCGTTCTGGTTCCTTTTGAATAATTTCTAGCGCTTGTAGTGAAATGGCGATGGTGTGTGGCGCCGGTGCTGTGGAGTAGATGAAGCTTTTGGCTTTATGGCGAATGTAGTCTATCATGCTTTGCTTCCCGGCAATATAACCGCCTTCGCTGGCAAAAGCTTTGCTTAAGGTACCCATTTGAATATCGACTTGATCTTGTAAATTAAAGTGAGCAACAGTGCCACTGCCTTTTTTACCTAGAATACCTGTGCCATGGGCGTCGTCAACCATGGTTAGCAAGTTGTGTTCTTTTGCCAACCTTACGATTTCCGGAAGAGGCGCTATGTCACCGTCCATGCTAAAGACACCGTCGGTGATGATCAATCCTTTGCCTTTGTTATGGTACCGTTTTATCTTTTTTTCTAAATCGACCACGTCACAATGCTTATATACGACAAGTTTCGCGCCACTTAAGCGGCAGCCGTCAATAATACTGCCGTGGTTTAAACGATCGCAAAAAATGACCCAATCGGGATCGGCCAGCGCAGAGATAGTTCCTACATTGGTAGCATAACCTGTGCTAAAGACGATCGCTTTCTCTGTTTCTTTGAAGGCAGCTAGCTTTTCTTCTAGTTCTTGATGCAGCTTGTAGCTCCCTGTGGTAAGGCGTGAACCACCGGAACCGACGCCGTATTCTTGAATTGTACGAATGGCAGCTTCTTTCATGCGCTCATCGTTGCATAAGCCTAAGTAATTGTTCGATGAGAGCAGCAGTACTTTTTGACCTTCAATGATTGTGTAGGGATCTTGTGCTGCTTCCAGATAGTTTAATTTTCGATAGAGGTCTTTGGCGCGTAGCGACTCTAGGGTTTCTGAGAAATTGTACATTATATTTCAATCCGTCCTGTGCTATCTCTTGGATCCTCTATCTCCTGTATCTTCATAAAATTGAACTGGGTAAATACTTCTTTAAGATTACCGGCTTCTAGATTTTCTACCTGTAATGCCTCTATGGCTGGTATAACGGCTAAGACGGGAAGCTGGGTGATTTTACTGACCGTTTTAATATTGTCATTTTCTAAGAAGCTTCCTCGGTAATTATTGAAGATAAGGCCTTCTATTTTGATGCCGAGTTGCTCTGCCATTTTACAAGTTAAGTAGCTATGATTGATAGTTCCTAAGGTTGTTTTGGTAACGAGAAAGCAGCTTATGTCTAATTCTTTGATGAGTTCGTATTGCATATAGCCTTCTTCTGTTAAGGGAACAGCAAGACCGCCACAGCCTTCTACAATTAGGACGTCGTATTGTGCTTTTAGCTGCTTGTAGGTTTCTACAATCGCTGGAATGTCTACTTTTTTCTTTTCCATTCTTGCAGCGAGGTGCGGTGAGACGGCTGTTTTATAGCGAAAGGGGTTAATACGATCATCCTCTTCATCAAGGCCCGATACTTTTTTGACGAAAGAAAGATCGTAGGAGAAGAGTTCCCCTTCTTTTTCAATGGCGCCGCTGGAAATCGGTTTGAAATAGCAAGCGTTATGGCCTTTTTGAAGAAATTGGTACATTAGGCCGGCTGATATGACTGTTTTGCCTACATCGGTGTCGGTTCCAAGGATAAAGATGGCTTTTGTCAAGATTTATACCTCCAGACCGGCATCGCGAATCATTTTGATATCATCGGCGATGGAATTGCCGAGTGTAGTTAGATAGTTGCCTACGAGGGCGGCATTTACGCCTGCTTGAAAGCCTTTTTGTTGTTCTTGGCCAAGGGCGCTTCGGCCACCGGCGTAGCGAATGGTGCCATGAGGGATAATGAGGCGGAAAAGGGCAAGGGTTTTTAAGATTTCTTCCGGCTTTAAAATTTCCATATCTTCAAGTGGTGTGCCTTTAATGGGGTTGAGGATATTGATGGGAATCGATGGAACGCCCAGTTCTCGTAGTTCTAAAGCCATTTGGATCCGATCTGCCATTGTTTCACCCATGCCGATGATGCCACCACTGCAAACGTCAAGGCCTGCTTGTAAGACGTTTTGAATGGTTGTAATGCGATCCTCGTAGCTGTGGGTATCACAGATCTGGCTGTAAAAGTCGCGGCTTGTTTCGATGTTATGATGATACGATGTAATGCCTGCTTCTTTTAAATGTAAAGCTTGTTCGAAGGTAATAGTGCCAAGGGAAGCGCAGAGCAAGAGCTTTGTTTCCTGGCGCAACGTTGCAATGGTATCTAAGACTTGTTCAAAATCTTTTTTCGAGAGCTTTCCGCCACTTGTGACAATGGAAAATCTATGTACACCTTCGGCTTCATTTTTTTTGGCTTCTTCTACGATGCGTTCTTTCTCGAGAAGTGGGTATTCAGGAATGTTGGTATTGTAATGAGCCGATTGGGCACAGTATTTGCAGTTTTCAGCACATTTGCCAGACTTGGCATTGATAATGGTACAAAGATCAACGTGATCGCCTTTATACTTTTGACGGATTCTATTGGCGAGTGCGAGTAAAGCTTCTGTGTCAATCGACTCTTCAGCCAGTTGTAAGGCTTCTTCGTAGCTAAGAAGAGCACCACTTTCAAGCTTAGTCTCTATCTGTGTTAATAGTTGACTCAACTTTATCCCACCTTTTCATCATTCTATAATAGTTCCACTATTTCCTATCATAGCCAGTGGGAAAGTGATTGTCAATTGTGGTGTTGTCTGTAGGTTGACAATTGTTTTTGTGAAAAAAAGAGTACCTGCAAAAAAGCAGATACTCTTTTTTCTTGGCTTCTATCCTTGCCCTTTTACAGAAATCATTCTTTATTGTGATGAGTTACCTAAGGGATTTACAGTTTGCTTAATAGGTCAAACCATATTCAGCAGGATCACGATGAGCGTCAGGGAAAAAGAGAGGTGATCCGTACTTGTCAACGCCAAAGTCAGCGATGATTTGCTGTGCTTTTTCTGAAACCATAAACTCTACAAAAGCTTTGGCACCTTCTGCATTGATCAAGGAAGACTTTTCTGGATTCACTTGTGCTACGTGGTAGATATTCAGAAGATCTTTTTCTCCTTCAAGCAGGATTTCAAGGTGTAAGTTGTCTTTTAGAGCCAGGTAGGTACCACGATCGGTAAGGGTGTAACCGCTTTTTTCGGAAGCAACGTTCAACGTTGGCCCCATGCCGCTTCCTGTCTCAATGTACCAAGAACCGCGCGGTTCCATGGAGGCTTTTTCCCAGATGGCTAACTCTTTTTTGTGTGTGCCTGAATCATCAGCTCGAGAAACAAAAAGCTTTTCTGCTTCGGCAATTTTCTTAAAAGCTTCTGCTGAGGTGGTAAGGCCTTTGATGGCAGCTTCGTCGTCAGACGATCCTACAATGACGAAATCATTGTGCATAACGAGACGATAGTTCAGAATATCACCTTTGTCATAAAGCTTTCGTTCTGCTTCCGGAGCATGGGTCAAAAGTACGTCAGCGTCACCTTTTTCACCCATGGCCAGTGCTTGTCCCGTACCCACGGCAATAGTTTTTACAAAGTAGCCATGCTCTTCCATGAAAACAGGCAAAAGAGCGTCTAAAAGACCGCTATCTTGGGTGCTTGTGGTGGTTGCTAGAATTAGATTTTCTTTAATGTCTTCTGTTTTACCTTCTTGGTTGGTGGTACCACAACCTGTTAACGTAACAAATAGAGCAAGAATCAAAAGAATGGGGAGAAACTTTTTTACTTTTCCATGTTTCAAGTCAATGCGACCTGCCTTTCTTACGTGTAAATGGTTTTGATGAAGCTACAAAAGTTTATATAAGATTATCCTGATACTTGCAAGCCCTTAAAAAGGACTATAAAAAACAACACTTCCTCCTTTCCATAAATATAGAGTCGCGGAAAGGAGGAAGTGTTTTAAAACCAAATTTAAAACCTTCTTTACAAAGTTCTTAATGAGTCTCCTTTCCACAATGGGAGGCTAGGAAGTTTCCTTCGCTAACCCTACAGACTGGGAAACCATGCTACCGTCCATAAGCGATAAGTGGTAGTGTAGGCAAACCAGTTCGGAGTATGAAGTTTTTGATGGCATGTAGGCAGTTGCTTTCTACAGAGAAGTTACTTCACACCTACAGTACAATCTACTCTACATAAAAAATATTCTACAGTGAATGGCAATGTCCTTTTTTTCGATAACCAGAAACCTACTATGTTCTTTCATAACTGACCTTATTTCCTTCATGTTAACCAGTCATGCCCGGTTGGGCACAACCACTGATGAAAATAACTTTTCCTGATTACGTTGGGGTTACTTCATAGAGGGGCCAGGTCATCACGCTTTCCTCCGCTCTGGACTGGTCCCACGCTGTTACCGCCAGCAAGCTGGCGACAGCTGAGGTCCCAAGTCCCGCTGCGGAAAGCGTGATGCCCAGTCCCAGAAGGTTTTTGCTGATTGTTACTTCCGTTGGAATAGCTTGGCGAAACTTTCTTCTATCCGCAACTACCTATTGTATTTGCAATGCAATAGGCCAAAACTCAGTCACAATCAGCAAGATGTATCTGGGTCAGGCGTTATGACTTCCTGGAGAGAGGACTTCAGACCTCAGCCATCGGCAGCTTGCTGCCGCTCATGGCGTGGGATGAGTCCGTTCGGAAGGAATTCATAACGCCTGACCCCACCACAGGGTAGCTATTTTCGTGTTATAGTAAAGGAAGGTTATAAATTTTGACTGTCGAAATAGTCAAGTGTAAGAAGTAATAATCATAATGTTCATTCAGAAAGGTCGTGTCCTCATGCCTCGTCGCTTTGAGACAACGGTACAATGGTTGCGCCATCAAGTATTAGTAGAAGTAGCTCGCATGGCTATGAACGGAAAGATAGAGCAAGATAAAGAAATGATTCCCTACGTAGTTGTACCTGGGAAGAAGTCACGATTCCGTTGTTGTGTCTATAAAGAACGAGCTGTTGTTAAGCAAAGGGTAGAACTCGCTTGTGGTTCTGGTAGTGATGGTTCAAGAAACTGTAAAAGTGGTGAGATTATTCAAGTCTTAGAGACAGGTTGTGATGAATGTCCTGTCGATCGCTTTACGATTACAGAAGCTTGCCGTGGTTGCATATCTCATCCTTGTATGGAGTCCTGCCCCGTTGATGCAATCGTCCAAATTAATCGACGTGCCTATATTAACCAGAACAAATGCATCGAATGCGGCCGTTGTCATAGTGCCTGTCCCTATGATGCCATTGCCGATACACAACGCCCATGTATCAAAGCATGTCCCGTAAAAGCCATTGATTTTGGGGAAGACAAGGTTGCTCGAATCAATCAAGATAAATGCATTTACTGTGGTCTCTGTGCTCTGCGCTGTCCCTTTGGAGCAATTGCCGATGTATCCTGTATCATTCAAGTGGTAGAGTTGTTAAAGAAAAAAGATCAAGTGCCGATTCATGTTGTTATGGCACCATCTATCGTGGCGCAGTTTGAAGATATATCACTAGAGCAAATTCATGGTGCTTTGAAAGCACTCGGCTTTTCAGCCGTTCACGAAGCTGCTTTGGGTGCCGATATGATTTTAGCTGAAGAAGCAGAAGAAGTGCTGGAAAAAGTTCGAGAAGGTTCTTTCTTAACTTCCTCTTGTTGCCCTGCTTTTGTAGAAATCATTCGAAAGCACTTTCCTGAGTTGCAACATAACATCTCTACATCCGTTTCACCCATGATAGCCGTCGGTCGATATGTCAAAAAGCAGCATCCTGAGGCGATTACCATTTTTATTGGACCTTGCATAGCCAAGAAAGTGGAAGCTCGTCAAGGGGATCGCAACGACGCCATCGATTATGCCCTTACTTTTGAAGAGATGCTAGCTCTATTTGTCGCCGCTGGTATTGAACCTGCAGAATGTGAGCCTATTCCCTTAGAACAATCTTCTGTCTTTGGCCGCGCTTTTGCCCGCTGTGGTGGCGTCGGTGAAGCGGTAGCACAGGCGGTAAAAGAATATAATTTGCCTCTTCAAGTCAATCCAGTAAAATGTGATGGGGCCGCTGAATGTATCAAAGCATTGCGCATGGCGAAAGCAGGGAGACCACCTGGCAATTTTATTGAAGGCATGGCCTGTGTAAACGGTTGTGTCGGTGGTCCTGCTTCCTTTAACCATAAGGCAAAGGCGAAGAGAATGGTAGATGAACATAGCAAGAAAGCTATCTTGAAGACGATATCGGAAGCTACTTCTTTGCTAAAGTAAGAAATAGAAGAATTATCAGGCACTGGTCTATGTTGATTCAATGTAAATAATATACATTTTCCCAGGGCCATGGACGCCAATGGTAAGATCCATTTCAATATCGGAAGTGCGACTCGGGCCCGTAATTAGGTTCAGCGCCCGGTAGTCTTTGTAAGCAAGTCGTTGAAAAGCTTCTCCTAATGTTGCTACGAGCTCTTTTTGAGAAAAAATGGCCAAATGACTAGGAGGGAGAAGGCTGTTAGAGCGGTTCTGTTCAGAGCCTGCCATAAGAGCGACTGTTCCTGTTTCAGCAATGGCTCCATGAGCCCAGGTAATACCGAGAAGAGATTTTTCAACTTTTTTAATTTGGCCTTCCTTGTAGAAATCAGGGAAGGCCTTTATCAATTCTATTAGCTCAGAACCACGCCAGATGGCTACGTCTTTTTCTTCTATTTGGAGTTCTGCCATGATGGAACGGACTTGTTGCACCACTTCTTGCCAGTCTCGGGCTCGTATGAAAATTCCGCTCAAGGCTTCAAAGTTCTTAGCAAAATGTTCAAGAAGGGTTTCTTGATTCATACTTTGTTCAGCAAGAGGTGGTAACTTCAAAGTAGGCTTTTCTGTACTTTGGGGCATGGGCCTACCGAGGGCTGAAGCGATATTTTCGTAAAAATCTGTTTCAGACAATATAGAATCTCCTTTTTTAGACTTTCCACTTCTATAGAATCATGAATCCAACCATTATGCTATTTTCGTGTTTCCCCCTATGCCCGATCTGGCACAACCATTTGATGAAAATAGTTGCCAAGCAAAAACGTCCCTGTGACACAGGCTTATCATACTTACGATAGAGTAACCTCGTAGAGGGGCCTGGGCATCACGCTTTCCTCCGCTCTGGACTGGTCCCACGCTGTTACCGCCAGCAAGCTGGCGACAGCTGAGGTCCCAAGTCCCGCTGCGGAAAGCGTGATGCCCAGGCCCAGAGGGCTTTTTACTGATTGTTACTTTCCGTTGACATTGCTTTGCGCAACTTTCTGCGATGTATACGCAACTGCCTATTGTATTTGTATTTGCAATAGGCCAAAACTCAGTCACACCCAGCATAATGTATCTGGGTCAGGCGTTATGACTTCCTGGAGAGAGGACTTCAGACCTCAGCCATCGGCAGCTTGCTGCCGCTCATGGCGTGGGATGAGTCCGTTCGGAAGGAATTCATAACGCCTGACCCCACCACAAATTATCTATTTTAGTCCTAACCAGTCATGCCCGGTACATAGAAGAATAGTTGCTCTAGCTCTTATAAGTGATGGGGAGAAAGGGCTCTGTTCCTCTGTGCTTTTATTGGTCACCCTTTGTCAGGCTTGCTTCATTACGATCGACTTCTAGCTTCCCTTCTTGCCACCGTTGGCGAAAACTTTTCTCAGCAATGGGAGGAAAGTATCGTGAATTGGTCCAGTATGAGAGAGGGGGCGGGCCGCCTTCGAGGTGACCATCTTTTAGATAGGCTTTTTGTCCATAATAGGCACCTTTTATGGCCAGTCGATACAAGGATGGCCGGCTCCAAGTGCTTGCCCAGAGTTTGAAAGCACTTTTTTCTAAGCTTGGGGTGACCCCGGCTTCGACACGTTGAGCGCGCAATTGAAGTAGCATTTCATGAAGTGGAATGCGTACAGGGCAAGTTTCTGTGCAGGCACCGCACAGGGTAGAAAGACCAACAGTCTCGCCCCAATCTGATAAGTTCTCGTGAAGCAAGGGAGTGAGCACGGCGCCAATTGGTCCGCTATAGACCCAGCCATAGGCGTGACCGCCGATTTGACGATAGACGGGACAAGTATTCAGGCAAGAGCCACAACGAATACAACGCAATACTTCCTTATAAATGGGATCAGCCAGTAAGCGAGAGCGACCGTTATCAACGATAATAACGTGCATTTCCTGGGCCCCATCTTCTTCGCCAACGCCACGAGGACCGCGAATCACAGAGAGGTAAGAAGTAAGTTTTTGTCCTGTCGCTGATCGAGGTAACAATCGGGCCATGACTTCTAATTCTTGAAAGGAAGGTACAACTCGTTCCATACCCATAAAGACGACATGAACAGGTGGAACCGTCGTTACAAGGCGACCGTTTCCTTCATTGGTGAATAAGCAAACAGCGCCTGCATCAGCCACGGCAAAGTTACAACCAGAGACAGCCACGTCGGCTTCCATGAATAGACGCCGTAATTTTCGACGTGCGTACTGTGTTAGAGCAGCTGTATCGGCGACTTGCTTTTCCTGTGAATCTTTCTCGAATAGCGCAGCCACTTCTTGACGAGTCTTGTGAATAGCGGGAACAATAATGTGAGAAGGTGTTTCGCCAGCCAGTTGAATGATATATTCACCCAGGTCTGTTTCTACAACTTTGACACAGAGGTCTTCTAAGAGCTGGTTCACATGCAGTTCTTCAGAGACCATAGACTTTGACTTTACAACCAATTTGGCTTGATGTTTGCTTACAATGTTTTGAAAAATATCAAGGGCTTCTTGTCCAGTAACGGCCCAGTGCACCTGAGCACCTTGTGCTTGAATATTTTGGCTAAATTGATGGAGGTAGACATCGAGGTTATCAATCACATGATGGCGAATCTGGGCTCCAAGCTTACGCCACTCTTCCCAATGTCCCAGATCGTCACTGACCTTTCTTTTGCGATCGCGCAATGTATTTGTCGCGGAGCCAACGGCTTTGCGTAAAAAGGGATGGTCAAAAGCATCATTGAGACGTTTTTTTAGATCGACCTGAGCCTGGGCCATTGAAAACACCGCCTCTATGAAGAAAATTGTTATTCTCTATCGTTGGATTTACTTTCCTGCAAACGCCTCATGCACGGTCGGGCACAACCCTTTGATGAAAATAGCTGCCAAAGGAAAAGTCTTCGTGCCATTTCTGCCATTTTACTGATTACGTTAGGGTTACTGCTAGCAGGGGCCTGGGCATCACGCTTTCCTCCGCTCTGGACTGGTCCCACGCTGTTACCGCCAGCAAGCTGGCGACAGCTGAGGTCCCAAGTCCCGCTGCGGAAAGCGTGATGCCCAGGCCCAGAGGGCTTTTTACTGATTGTTACTTCCGCTGGAATAGCTTTGCGTAACTTCCTGCTATGTTTACGCACTACCCCACCACAAGGTATCTATTTTCCCGTTCTAAGGCAGGGTAGCCTTTTTTACCGCTTTTTGAGCCTCGTCAATTACCTGGGCAATGTGCATGACTTGTACTGTAGAACCGAGCTTTTCAAGACGACCTTTGATATTCATTAAGCAACCCATATCGGCACCCACAAGAACGTTGGCACCGCTTCGATGGACATTTTCTGCTTTTTCTGTTACCAGTGCTTCAGAGACTTCAGCCATTTTGACAGAAAAGGTACCACCAAAGCCGCAACAATCATAGGCACGAGGAAGATCAACCAGTTCCAGATCGGCAATGCTTTGCAACAACTGCAAAGGTTCATCTTTTATATTGAGAAACCGTGTGAGGTGACAAGAAGGGTGGTAGGCTACTTTATGAGGAAAAGAACCATCAATGGTCTCTGTTTTCATCACTTTGACTAGAAACTCCGAAAACTCATAGGTCTTATCACGAAGTTCTTCTACCACGGAAAACTCATCTTTATCGCCTTTAAATAAGCGTAGATAATTTCCTCGAATCATTTCTGCACAAGAACCGGAAGGACTGACCACATATTCAGCGTCTTGAAAAGCGCGCAAGCATGTGCGTGCCACTTCTCGTGCCGCATCGTGATAGCCCGCATTAAAAGCCGGTTGACCACAGCAGACTTGATCGGGTACAAAAACGACAGTAGCACCAAGACGGCGCAAGACGCGGACTGTCGCTTCGCCGACTTGAGGGTAAAAGTTATCACAAAGACAAGTAATCATCAGGGAAACCTGCAATTTTGATCCCTCCACAACAGTAAGAAAAAAGGCAGGAAAGAGGATTCCTATATAGAATGGCTTGGTAAAGGAAAAATACTCTGAAAGAGAGGTCTTTCGGATATGAAAAAAGATAAAGTCCTCATTGTGGAAGACGAAGAAAAAATACGGCGTATGTTACGCTTGTTCTTGGAACAAGAGAATATGGAAGTTCTTGAAGCTGAAGAAGGTGTGTCAGCACTAGATATCTTGGCACAACAAAACATTGATATTATGATTTTAGACATAATGATGCCGGGGTTAGATGGCTGGACCACCTGTCGAAAAGTACGAGAAAAATCGAATATACCTATATTGATACTAACTGCTCGTGGCGAGGAGTCAGATCGAGTCCTTGGCTTTGAGCTTGGTGCTGATGATTATGTTGTCAAGCCTTTTAGCCCTCGAGAAATTATATTACGTGTAAAAGCTTTGCTGAGAAGGCGTCTGGGAAAGGAGATTGGAAACAAATCGGGAGAAGAAGAAATTTACTTTCCTGCTCTGCAGATTATTCCTCAAGAACATAAAGTTATCGTGGAAGAACAAGCTGTGCTTTTATCACCTTTAGAATACAATCTTCTTCTTTATATGGCCCGTCATCCTCAACGAGTTTTTACACGAGAGGTTCTTTTAGATCAGGTTTGGGGTTATGATTTTATGGGAGACAGTCGCACTGTTGATACCCATGTAAGACGATTGCGTGAGAAAATTTCTCGCCATTCCGAAAAAGTGGCTGCCTACATTGTTACCGTCCGAGGTGCTGGTTATAAATTTGAGGTTGTGCCATGAAATTTTGGCAGAGCCTTGTATTTAAAATCTGGATTATGATGGTTTTTTTTTCACTGGCCTTGCTAGGTCTCATGGGAGCTTTTTTTTACGATCTCTTGGGAACCTATACGATGCAACGGGAAACGAGAGAGTTAGCCAGCAGAGCCGCTCTTGTGGGCGTAGAAAAAGATCTGGAAAAAGCCGCACAACTGTCTCACTCGATTTCGGTAGAGACAGGAGCACTTGTCCTTTTTGGCAGCACAAAAGGAGATATAGACGAAGTCTTTGCTTATGGCATCTCTCCTTTAAAAGAAGAAATGACCGTAGGAAAGCAAAGACAGTGGGGGCGCTGGCATGAACAAGAGACCTTAATGGGTCCAAGAGTGGGGCGAGAACAACGACATCTTGATCATACTTTGTTACAACCTAACGGCGTAAACCAGTTTTTTATCCCCGTGACAGCCGAGGAGTCACAACAATTAGAACGAGGTCATGTGGTAAGTCGCAAGGGTGAATTGCCTTTCTTAGAGGTTTCTGTACTGGCGGTTTTTGTACCTATTTTAGAATCGGATCAAGTATGGCGGGTTGTCTATATTCTGGCACCACTGCAACCGATAACGCAGGATCTAGAGCAATTACAAGCTTGGATTTTAAGTGCGGCACTCTTTCTATTGCTACTCTCTGGCATTGTCGCCTTTTTGCTTTCTAGAAAGGTTGCTCGCCCTCTAACTTTGCTTCATGGAGCCGCTGAAGAAATGCGCAAAGGGAAATTCCAACACTCTCTTCCTGTACAAGGGCGTGATGAGATTGGACGTTTGGGTCAAACACTGAATACCCTTTCTAAAGAGCTTTCAGATAGTTTGCAACAATTAGAAGAAAAAAACGAACAGCTAGCCCAGGGAATGCAAAGCATGCGCGATTTAGCTGCCAATGTATCTCACGACTTACGAACGCCTATGTTTCTGATTCAAGGTTACGCCGAAGCTCTTCGCGACGATATGGCTCGTACAGCGCAAGAACGTCAAGAAATGGCCGAGATCATACTATCTGAAACAGAACGAATGGAACGACTTGTTGAGGATCTTATGGAATTGGCGCGCCTTGAATCAGGGTATTTTCGATTTGAGATGGAAAAAATCTTACCTTACGATCTAATCAAAGAAACCTGTCGCCGCATGGAAGGGATGGCCAAAGAGCGTCATATTTTATTACAACCTTCTATAATAGACAGAATCGATACAATGAAAGAAATAAGAGCTGATGGGGGTCGATTAGAGCAAGCACTTATGAATCTCATTGACAATGGACTTCGACATACACCACCTGGCGGTCAAGTGACCGTTACATTGACTATGGAAAAAAAGGCTGTTCTTTTTTCTGTAAACGATACAGGATCGGGTCTATCAGCAGAAGATGTGCCTCGCGTTTGGGAACGTTTTTATCGCGGTGATAAGTCTCGCAATCGTAAAACAGATGCATCATCAGGATTGGGTTTGGCCATTGTTAAAGCCATTGTAGAAGGACATCGTGGCCAGGTGGGCTTAGAAAATCGACCCGGTCAAGGGGCTTCCTTTTACTTCCGAATCCCTAAAAATCTTTAAATCTAAAAAACAAGAAAAAGCTGTCTGGGCTATAGAAAATTGGTCAAAAAAAGACCGAAAGGATTGACTATCATCCTTTCGGTCTTTTTTGATATTCCATAATAGAGAGAGATAGAGAACTTAACGAGACCAAGCTGCCCCTTGTTTTAGACCTTGTGACTGCCCCATTCCACCGGCAAATCCTTGGCCTTGGCCATTTTTTGCTCCAAAGCCACTACCATTACCGAGACCGCCCGTTACTTCCCGCAGGCCTTGCTGCTTACCGGTGCCTCCATTCGTTCCTCTTTCAGGTGCGACAAAAGTACCATCGACCTGAAGGCCCTTACAGTCCACAAAACCCGTAGCTTCCTTGGCCACATAATTTTGTGCCATTTTAGATAAAGCAGCTGACATTTGTTCTGATGTAATCCGACCTGCATCCACAAGTGCTTGCAATCTTTCTGTATTTTGCTGTACTCGGATTGTATGGTGATTGGCAATTGCTTCTACCTGTTCAGGTGTAGCTGCCGAAGCAGTACCAACCATACCAAGGGCTAGACCAAAACCTAATGTAAGAGCGAGAATCTTTTTCTTTCCTTTCATGACATCGTCCCCTTTCAAGATTTGTGACAAGAGCAGGTGCTCTGTACACCTTTACTATATCTGGAGAAGATGACAGGGCTGTGTCGAGAAAGTTACAGTTTTGTGACAATTGAAATTTTGAGACCCCCATTGCCCGGTCGGGCACAGATACTTACTGTTTATCAGCCTGAAGGATAATGGAATAGGAACCCTCAACTTGATTGACTTCAGGCCAAGCAAAAAGTCGGCTAAAGTAGCGCAATGCCTCGGGGCTTTGATTGTAGTACCTCTGAACAGTATGAGGATTGTACTTGTATAAGTTGACAATTGTTTTTTCTCGATACCAACAAGTATTGGCCAAGGGTTGTCCCAATACCTGGCTTACTACAAAGCCTGCTTTTTCTACTAAACTACAAATAGAAGGTACGTCAAAAAGGTGCTTATGATGAGGATTCTTGGACTTGCCTTCCTTATCAATGGCTTCATAAAAAGCATTGGGCACCGAGAGCAACAAGGTTCCTTTGCTCGTCAGCATCTTATAAAATTCATCGAGAGCACGTTCCGGTTTCTCTAAGTGTTCTAAGGTCTCAAAAGTAACAATCAGATCTATCGATTCATGCAAATTCTGGGAAAAGCAATCTTTTTCTAAATCCATTTGCAAAAAGTCTACAGTAGAAAGACTTTGTTCTTTGAGACGCTCTAGGGCTTCTTGCAACAATTGTTCACTACTATCGACGCCCAGGACATAATCGGCTGAAGCAGACAAAGCTAGATCGAAGGTGCCATAACCGTTGGCGCAGGCAGCATCGACAATTCTACGGCACTGCTTCGTCTCAGCGACATAAGCAGCATACATGTATCGACCGAGGTGTTCTAATTTCATCCAATAAAAAGGTTGACTTGCATCATAAGGATCACAGTAATCTAGTTCTTTATTACTCATTCTTTAACTCTATCACGCCAATCTTATAAAAATCTTTACAATTCTATAGTACACTAGCTAAGAAGAGGAGTGTGAAAGGCTATGGCAAAAAAAATCCTCATTGTTGATGACGAGCAAAAAATTATTGATACGATTCGTACGTTTTTAATATCTGAAGGCTATGAAGTCTTGGAAGCTTTAGAAGGTCAAAAAGCTTTATGCTTGCTAGAAAAAGAGAATCCGCATCTGATCTTACTAGACTGGATGTTACCGGGAAAAAGTGGGCTTGATCTTTGTAAAGAAATTCGTGCTCAAAGAGAAACACCCATCATTATGCTGACAGCTCGCGTTGATGAAAGTGAAAAAGTACTGGGCTTGGAAATGGGTGCTGACGATTATATTACCAAACCTTTTAGTTTACGTGAATTGGCAGCGCGCATTCGCTCTGTACTGCGCCGATACGAAATCCATAGTGATAAAGCAGAACAAAAAGAAAGCAACCTTTTGAAGCGGGGAAACTTGTCGATTGACAATGAAAGATTTGAGGCATCCCTAGAGGGAAAACTCTTACATCTAACAGCTACGGAATTTAAGATACTACAGACCTTAGCGTATCGACCCGGCGTTGTTTATAGTCGCTTGCAACTGATGAACATTGTTATGGGAGAAACCTATGTAAATTACGAACGATCTATCGATACCCATGTGAGCAATCTACGCAAAAAAATTGGAGATACGCCAGGAAACCCTCAGTATATTCTTACTGTTTTTGGGATTGGTTATAAATTTAACGAACAGCAGAGTTGAGGTGGGTAATAACCGATGAAGCTACGAACCAAGATTCTGCTTAGTACCTTTCTGATTATTTTTAGCCTTGCTGTTGTTTACATTTTTTTATCGATTCAAGCGACCAATGCTGTCTTTGACCGCTATGAAAAGCATGTGCAACATCATATCGATGACCATATGATTCAAGTTTTAGCACAATACTATGTATTCAATAACGAAAGCTGGCAAGGTGTTGAGCGCCAGTTTATGCCTGTGCAGATCCGAGATCGAGACCGGATGAGTACAAACAACAGGCGACCTGCCATGGTCTTGTTCGATGAAAAGGAAGAGCCAATTGCAGCTTGGCCAAGAGGCAGTCATACTCGTTGGTCTGAACTTGATTTTAACACTTTTGGTATCAAGAAAACGATCGAAGTCAATCAGAAAGTTGTAGGCACCCTCTGGTTACCGTCACCTAATATCATTAATTTTGAAGGCATAAAAACTCATATCTTTTCCACCATGCTTGTAAGCTTTCTCTTATCAATCCTCATCAGTTCGATTATTGCTTTTGGAATTAGCTACCTGCTAGCGAGTCGACTAACTCGACCGCTTCACCAACTAGCCAAAGCGACAGAAAAAATTAAGAAAAGGCGTTTTGACGTACGGCTGCCTATTACTTCGAAAGATGAACTAGGGACCGTAATGAGTGCTTTTAATGAAATGAACAAAGAACTACAACGAGGCGAACAAGTGCGTAAAAACATGGTTGCAGATGTAGCGCACGAGTTACGGACGCCACTTACGGTAATGCAAGGTCAACTAGAATCGATACAACAAGGATTGATAGCACCGACAGTAGAAAATATTTTGCCGATTCATGATGAAGTGATTCGTATGAATCGTCTCATTGATGATTTACGGCAACTGTCTTTAGCAGAGTCAGGCAACTTGCCACTGCGAAGAATTGATACGGATATGCAAGGGTTGGTTCGTCGAATTCTTGAAATCTTCTCTATTGAACTGGAAGCAAGAAAGCTTCATGGTGAGCTCAATGTTTATGGAGAAATTCCAATTCTTTCAGTTGATCCTGATCGTATTACCCAAGTCATTGTTAATATCTTAAGCAATGCCATGGAATATTCCCCTCTTGATGGAAAGATTCGTATCATCATGAGAGAAATATCTTTGTCAATGGACGAAGGCGACAAAGAATTAGATGAACTGATATACAGTTGGACTTATAACTCAGCAGAAGATCAAGGAATTGATCATGTTGTTCCTGAGAAACCACTATTGCGATGGCCTGAAAAGCAAGCCAAAAAACAAAAAGGCTTGCTCTTGACCATTGTCGACGAAGGCCCTGGCATTGCTCTCGAACATTTGCCTCATGTCTTTGACCGTTTTTATCGCTGCGATTCTTCAAGGGGCCGGAAAAAAGGTGGAACCGGTCTCGGCCTAGCCATTGCCAAAGAATTTGTCTTAGCTCACGGAGGTATGATAACAGTACAAAGTGGGAAAAAGAAAGGTAGTTGCTTTGCTGTCTTTTTACCTGCTCAAAAAGAAGAAAAAAGTGGTCAATCTTGAAGAAATCTTAAAAAGTGCTTAAAAGGACCTTGAAGACAAGAAGATACAATGTTTGTAGAGCGAGTGGAACTCGCCCAAACATAATAAGAAGAGGTGTAAGAAATGCAAGGAAAATGGAAAAAAGGTATTATTGCCACAGCCGTTGTAGTTTCTCTCTTTGCAGGCGGACTGGTCGCATTTGCTGCTACAAGTAGCGAAGATAGCGCCATTGGAAAGCCCTTCCGTGGAGCCTATAAGGGCTTTTGCTTTGGCAATGGCCCTGCAGAAACACTACCATCCCAAAGATCTCGTGGTTTCTGCGGTGATAAAGCAGACTGCAAAGGTTTTATGAAAGAGAGAAGAGCGCCTCTAACGAATGACCTTGCTGAAGCCTTAGGCATGACCCATGAGGAAATCAGAGAGCAAGTGCAAGCCGGCAAAACAATTCTTCAAATCGCTGAAGAAAAAGGCATGACAGCAGAGCAATTCGAAGCCAAGATTCGAGAAATTCACGAGCAAAAGGTAGCTACACTGCTTGAAGAAGGTAAAATAACCGAAGAGAAAGCAGAACTGCTGAAAGAACGTATGGAAAAGCGCTTTAACTAGTAGCTATTTTTGGAGTGTGTTTTTGTAAAAATGAGCTCAATCACGTCGACAGAGAGAGAAGAAGGAATTCAGTCTCCCAAAAAATCAAGTAAAAGCGTTCTTAAGATAAAAGCCCTTACATCGCTAAGCCTTTTTATCTTAGGGCTGATCGTCACTGTAACAGGAATTGGCCTCTGGATTGCACCGTCAGGTCCTTTTTCTAGAGGCTTTACCTTCTTAGGGATGTCAAAGCCTCTGATGCTTGATCTTCACATCTGGTTAGGCTTTTTGCTCGTATTTCTCGTTCTTGCTCATCTAGTCTTAAATGCAAAAATGTTTTTCCAAGAATGGAAGCAATTTTTGAAATCTTAGATCAGACAAGAATAGCCTCACCCATTGCCGAGTCCGTAAGCGGCAATGGGTGAGGCTATTCAGCGTCCTCGAACCGTTCTCCTCTGTGTTCTACGGGTTTTCGAAGTCCTGAATCAGGGACAGAAAAGCTTCCCCATACAATCTGTACTTGTTCTCACCGATCCCTTTAATCGATAGCATAGCCAGCTGATCAAGGGGCCTACTTTGAGCCATTTCACGAAGGGTACTATCGTGAAAAATGATATAGGGTGGGATTTGCTCTTTCTGAGATATTTCTTTTCGCAGTGTTCGTAAAGCTTCGAATAGTGAGGGGTCACTTTCTTTTTTCTGAGCTTGTCTTTTTTGAACTTTTTGATACACTTTCTCTTGTCCTCTTAATACAGGCATTGCTCGTGGCGCCACTTGTAAGACAGGATACTGCCCTTCCGTCATAACCAAATAACCTTCGGCACAAAAGAGATTGATCAGATCGACAATCTCTTTTTCTTTGTATTCACTCATAATATTATAAGTAGAAAGCTTGTCAAAGCCTTGGTTCATTACTTTTTTGCTTTTCGATCCTTTTAGCACCGAAGCAACCATCGAAGTTCCAAAACGCTCTCCCATTCGCTTTACACAAGAAAAAATCTTCTGTGCTTCAATGGTCACATCAACAGATTCTCGATCGTCGAGACAGTTGCTACAATCATCACAGTGACCAGAGGCCTTTTCGCCAAAATAACGGAGGATATAATGGCGAAGGCATTGTGGTGTATAGCAATAGTCGATCATGGCCTGCAGTTTCTTATATTCATAGCTTTTCCGCTCTAGAGACATAGGGCTTTGTTCAATTAAAAACTTCTGTACCAGAATATCTTGGGGGCTAAATAACAAAATACAAGCGCTCGGCTCTCCATCACGACCAGCACGCCCTGCTTCTTGATAATAGGCTTCCATATTCTTAGGCATATTGTGATGAATGACGAAGCGAACATTGGACTTGTCAATGCCCATACCGAAAGCATTGCTCGCTACCATGACTTTCACATCATCATACAAAAACATCTCTTGGTTGCGATTGCGCTCTTCATCACTGAGACCAGCGTGGTAAGGAGCTACAGAAAAGCCTTTTCGCGACAAAAAATCGGCAAGTTGGTCTACTTCTTTGCGCGTAGATCCATAGATAATCCCCGATTCATCAAGATGATCAGAAAGATAGCGGAATATAAAGTCTCGCTTATTCTCACCGCGCAAAACAGAAAAGGTCAGATTCTCTCGATTAAAGCCCGTTATATAAGGCTGTACTTGTCGCAACCCTAATAGCCGAATGATATCATGGGTTACTTCCGTAGTCGCTGTTGCTGTAAAAGCAGAGACTACGGGACGGTACGGTAACTCTGCAATCATGGGAGCAATGGCACCATAACTAGGGCGAAAATCATGGCCCCACTGGGAAACACAATGAGCTTCATCAACAGCGACCTGTGCTATCGGTAGCGTTTGTAGCAAAGTACGAAAAGAAGGCGATTCCAGACGCTCTGGTGCTACATAAATGAGCTTATACCAGCCTTGAGCAGCTTTCTGTAAGCGCTCTTTCACTTCAGGAAAAGAAAGAGAACTGTTGACATAGGTTGCTGCAATACCGAGGCGTTGAAGTCCATCGACTTGATCTTTCATCAAAGAAATCAGCGGTGAGATAACCAGGGTAAGCCCTTGAAAAAGAAGAGCCGGAACTTGATAACAAATGGACTTACCACCGCCTGTAGGCATAATCCCAAGTGTATCCTGTCCCTGCAAGATCTGTCCAATTAAAGGCACTTGTCCAGAGCGAAAAGAAGAATAGCCATAATATTTATGCAACAATGCCTGCGCTTGTTCTATCAAGGGATGAGAAAACCCCTGCACGAGTAAACACTCCTTCTACCTAAGAACCCTTTAACATACTATTCTATTTCATCAAAAATTCTAGCTCTCGGACAGAAATCCTGTCAAAGAAGGATAAAGAAAAAAATGAATCTTTTTCTTCTCTACCTTTCGAGAAGAAAGGAGAATAAGAGGTAAATAGCGAAATAAAAAATGTTTAATGTTTTTTTATTATTTGTTTAGAAGCCAACTGTCTTCTTGCGTCAAAACAAAAAAGTGCAACGTGATCAAAGAAGTGTGAAGCATACGAAGTGGTTTTTTCATGCAGGTAATAATTTAAATATTCCATAAAGGGGAGCGGCCTATGAACCTACATACCAAGCTTGTTTTAGCGATTAGCACGGCCATTACAGTTGTCTTTTCTGCACTTTTTTTTCTAATTAACAGGGGGATCATGCAAGAAATACAAGGCCTTCTTTTTGTTGTGGCCATAGGACTTCTTGCTCTTTTCTTGAACTATAGCATTGGTTTTATTACAAGGCCCTTAAGTGACCTGTCACTGGCTATGGAACGATTCGGAAAGGATCAGACAGCAGGAGAGATAGATGAAGTCAATCAATATGTATCACGACAAGATGAGATTGGTAACATGGCGCAAGTCCTTCTAACGATGCAAAAACGTCTTGAACAAGCAACCAAGAAAGTAAATATTGCAGCAGAAGAGCTTGCTTCTTCTGCTGAAGAAATGACAGCCATGTCCCAACAAATCGCAGTGGCATCCGATCAGAGCTCACAGACGATTGAACAAATTGCCAATAGTATTCATGAACAAGCCAATGACACAGAAAAAGGCGCACAGATTATGATGCAGTTTGGAAAAATCATTGAACAAGAACTAAAGCTTGTAGAAAGACTGAGTCGCTTTGCCAATAATATGATGCGTATCAAAGATCAAGGTGAAGAAGCTTTTCATGAACTCGTGAAAAAAGCTGAAGAATCAAACCAGTCTGCTCTACAAGTATACAAAGTCATAGAAGGCAACAATGCCAATGACACAAAAAATCTCCGATGCCAGCCAAATGATTCGTAGCATCGCCGAACAAACGAACTTGCTGGCTTTGAACGCAGCCATAGAAGCAGCTCGTGCTGGTGAAGCAGGTCGAGGCTTTACCGTTGTAGCAGAAGAAATACGCAAACTAGCCGATCAATCCAACTTGTTCTCAAGAGAAATAGAGAAAGTACTAGATGAACTGATTACAGAATCTCAAAAAGCAGTACAAGTGATGGAAGCTGCTTCCCATCTTGTAGAAGAGCAAAGTGAGCACATTTCCATGACAGAGAAAAAGTTTGCAGGCATGGCTGGCGCTATCACAAAAATAAGAGAAATGTCAGGAACCATAGAAAAATCAGCTTTAGAAATGGAGCAACAAAAAGGTCACATCATTGAAGTATTAGAGAATCTTACAGCCATAGCTGAAGAAAATTCAGCCGCTATTCAAGAAGCTTCAGCGTCGATAGAAGAACAGAAAACATCGACAAGGGAGATTGCTCAGGCCAGTGAAAACTTAGTCAAAATGGCCGAAGACATGAAAAGGCACTCTCAGACAGTTTCATAAGTTACATAGCCCCCTCATAAAGTAGAAACGGTTAAAGTTATGCAAAAGTAGTTGACGGAATAATGACTCTATAGGTAGAATATGGCTATTGATTAAAAAGGGGGGGGCTACTGTATGAATGACTACGGTCAAATGCTCGATTACATGTTAACAAGGCTGCAAGATTCAGGCAAAGCGATTAACAAGCTGATTACAACAGATAAGCGCTACAGAGAAGCTATTATTTCGAACAAAGAAATCTGTGATGACGTGATTAAGATTACGCTCGCTTCAGGCGATATTTTAGAAATTGATACAAAAGCGATTAATAAGCTTACCTTTAACGGCTCACTGGCAGTTGAAGAAGTAGAAGAGTTTCAATCACTCTATGACTCCTTAAAAAAGAGTCTCTACTACGATATGCATTTTGAAGGTGACGAAGGAACCGTCTTAGATGTGATATACGATATCAAAGACAGCTATGTTTCCGTTAGTGGTGACTGGTAAAAACGTAGTTTCAAAAGATTGACGGAAAGCCTAATACGAATTTTTGTAAACCAGAGCACTATAAGAGGCTCTGGTTTTTATTTTTCTTAAGAAAAAGAGTCAAGGGCTATATTAGCGGATAATCTTAAATAAAGCTCCTTAATCTAACGGAAGCGGCTTATTACATCCTCTAAAGCAGTAACTAGAAGTTTGAAGAAGCTAGCTACTTTTTGTAAACTATTTGGATAACAGAGAGAATCAACGGGCCGAAGGAAACCATATATAAAGAGTAGAATCTTATCTAAGTTTTAAATGAGCATAAAGTAGAAGAGGAGTAGAGAATGAGCATTAC
This sequence comes from Heliorestis convoluta, assembly GCF_009649955.1. NCBI lineage: Bacteria > Bacillati > Bacillota > Clostridia > Eubacteriales > Heliobacteriaceae > Heliorestis > Heliorestis convoluta. Next base: position 97,485 of record NZ_CP045875.1, read on the forward strand.
GACATTTACAGAAGAGCATACGGAAGGTTATAACTTACAGTGGAAAATCAAATCAATTTTACACCAAGAAAAAAGTGCATACCAAGAGATAACAGTGGCCGACACCGTACAGTTTGGGCGTTGCCTTATCTTAGATGGTGCAATGCAAATTACCGTCCAAGATGCATTTATCTATCATGAATTAATGGCTCATATCTGCCTGGCTAGTCATCGTCAGCCTCGTAACGTCCTGATTATTGGCGGTGGCGATGGCGGTATAATTAAAGAAGTGCTAAAACATCCCATGGTCGAGAAAGTAACTCTCGTAGAAATTGACGAACGAGTTGTAGCCCTTTCTAAAAAATACTTGCCTGAATTTAGTCGCAGCCTCGATCATCCCAAAGTAAGTGTAGTAATACAAGATGGTTTTGACTTCATTGCGAAACACCAGAATCATTTTGACGTTATCCTTGTTGACTCTAGTGATCCTTCAGGACCGGCGGCTCCGCTTTTTTCCAAAAAGTTTTACCAACTCGTGCAAGAAGCATTGAAGCAAGAAGGGATATTTACAGCCCAGATCGGCTCACCCCTTTTTGAATTGGATAAGCTAAAAACCGTATATGAACGTGTCAAAAGCCTTTTCCCAATCGCACGGTATTATATGGCCTCTATTCCAACCTATAGCACGGGTCCCTATAGCCTCATTTACGGCTCAAAGGGTATCGATCCCCTTTCCCCTCGCGATGTACCTTATCTTGAAGGGCTGACACAATACTATACACCAGAAATTCATCGTGCCGCCTTTGCCTTGCCACCTTTTATCCATAATGCCATCGTGGGAAAAGATACCGATTTATCAGCGCAAGCAAGAAAATAGGACAATATATTATGCCTTTTTCGAGAGCCTACACCGTAGAGGGAAGGTTCTTTTTTTTGCTATAAATAGACTGTGTGAAAGTCAAAATATGAACAAAAGATTACAAAAGAATAGACAAATTCTATAAAAGGTATAATCTGCAATAATTAAAATTTAATTAAAAAAGGGCTAGACTTATATTAACTTGAATGGTATTATAAGGGTGTCAAACGATGTCGAATCTTGCTGAATAGATTAAGGAGGACGTATACAGTATGAAATCAACAGGTATTGTGCGCAAAGTGGACGAGCTCGGTCGAGTCGTAATTCCTATCGAATTACGTCGTACCATGGGCATCGATGAGAAAGATTCTTTGGAGATTTATGTTGATAATGAGAAAATCATTCTGAAAAAATATGAGCCTGCTTGTGTTTTCTGTGGCAGTGCTGTCGATGTACAAAACTTCCGTGGCAAAATCGTTTGTAACGAATGTGCCATTTCCATGGGTCAAAATGCTACTTCTGCTGCAGGTTAATGTCGCTTAAGAACATATTGAAGAACTATAACAATTTTTTATGTCCAATAGGGCATAAAAAAATTGTAAAATAAAAGGCGAAAGATAAGTGCTTATCTTTCGCCTTTTATTTTACCTTTTATTGTGGTGGGTTGCGATCTTCTTGGGTTGTATAGAAGCCAGGATTTCTCGGCTCTGGTAAGTCTGGAAGAGATTGACCTGTGAAAGATTCTAAAGCTTTTACTCTGGCTTTACCGGCGATACGTTGGCTATCAGCAAGTATTCGTAAGGCCTCCTGGGGATTGTGAAAGCCCATCGAGTTTTCTGAAGATATAAAGTCTACATACCATTGTGCCTCGCGATGCAATGCTCGAGCTTCATTCAAAGTATTTTCATTTACATTTTCCTGCTCCATAGCTTGGGCAATCGCTTGAATTGCACCGGTTACAGCTTGTTGAGCATGCATCATTTGATCGTAGACACGGCGCTGCGTATATAAGATGCGTTCTTTCAGATAATCTTCCGATTGACGATGACAGGCGCCACAAGATTCCTGAATATTGTGCATAGGGCTTGTCCACCAATGAGAAGAAATTTTCATGGATCCTACACGAACATAAGGCATATGGCAATCGGAACAAGATACACCATTTTGTTGATGGACACTGCCTTGATTGAGCTCCCAGTCGGGATGCTGTGCTTTCAGAACGGGCGTTTGTGAGTCTGGATGGACCCAATCGGAAAAGCCAATTTCTTCAAAATAAGCGTAGATTTCATCGGCTTTAACACCTCGATCCCAAGGGAAGACAAGCTTTTTCGTATCTGCTTCAAAATAATATTCGACATGGCATTGGGCACAGACGAGGCTACGCATCTCATTGCGTGTGGCTTCTGTAATATCTCGACCTTGCCGTTCAAAAGCTTCAATTAAAGCAGGGCGAGTGATAACTAGTTCATTCGTTTCAGGATTGTGACAGTCTAAGCACGAGACAGGATGCTGTGACTGCTCCAATAAATCAGTAATAGGCATGGCATATACTTCGTCGCCGTAGTTGTGGTACATCTCTTTGAAATCAGAAGTTTTACAGGTAATACAAGTTCCAACACTTTTGCGAGCTGGATCGATCATCTTAATATCTTCAAGTGAGTAGATGTGACCACGATCTTCATTGTACTCCTTAGAAAAGCCAAAGCCATTAAAGATAATACGGAGCAAAGGCTCCCGTTCTAGCTTTGAGTATTTATCAGAACCACCATATTCAGTGCGAGAAATATTATAGTTCTGTAGATAAGAGTCATAATGATCAGGATAGAGGCGCCCCCATACAGCAGGATCAGACTCAAATTCACCAAGCTCAACAGGAGCTCTCTCTGCTTGTTGACCTTGTAAAAGGGTACATCCTGGTGTATAGGCAATTAAAAAAAGGAAAAGGGCTGACCAAAAGAGAAGTACGTATTTTCTACTTTTCAACAGAAGCTACCTCCAATCGAGTTCACGAGGATTCGGTCCTAAGCCAGTTTGAATTCCGTGAGGCACATGACGGTGACAGGAGAAGCAAAATGTACCTTCCCCGTGCAAAGTATCGCCAATGCGACGGACAAGATGATCGTGACAGCGCACACAATTGTCATGCAAAATTTGTTGGGTATGTGGTTTCGCTCGAAATTGCGCTGGCATGGGACCTATATAATAGACCCAAGTATCGACAATGCCAGCCCGCGCTTTGGTAACCCATTTTCCTACGAAATTATGCGGTGTATGACAATCGTTGCAAGCAACATCACGATGAGAAGAGTGGTACCATGACTCATAATGAGGCTCCATGACATGGCAGCTTACACAAAGCTCTGGTGCATCAAGGGCATAGACCAAGCCTTTTAAGGGTTGTCTACCAATGATAAAGCCAATCGCAATCAAGACAAATAAGCCTAAGATGCCGGCTTTCCACCAAGTCATTTTCCACTCTTTTTTCCAAATTTTTTTCCAAGACATCTTCTCACCCTGTCTCAGTTTTTGACCTTTACGGTCTTTTTATCCATAGAGCATCCAAAGAAATAAAAATTAAAAATCATGAAAGAGTTTGAGAAAATGAAAAGAAGATGGGAGAAAAATCTTTTTAGATTGAACTTATTTCAATAAAACTTTTCTAAAAAGAAAGCGATTTTAATCATTGCAAAAAAATGCACAAAGATAGAAAATAAAAGTACGATTTATAATTACGGGCTGTGAGCAAGATGCATATAGATAGAAAGAATTATGCAGGGTAGAGCATAGTCTTAGCGGAGTTATAGTAGCAAAGAAAGAAAAAAGAAAGAAAGAAACCTTTTCATTAAAGATGGGGTGAGTGAAGATGAAGTGTCGTAGAAATTATATTCGCATTAACTGTTCAATACCAGCTATTCACGCCTTAGAAGGCGATATTGCCCATATGGATGAATGGGTTTGGTATGATTCTGAGATTTGTAACATTTCATTAGGTGGAATGCTCCTTTCAACAGGAGAAAAAAGAGAGCTTGGAGAACAGATTTGGATAGAATTTACTGTAGAAGAAAGCAAAAGCATCTTAGTGATAGGTCTTATTCGTTATGCGCAGGCGACTGTAGAAGCAAAAGGGACTTTCTATAAACTAGGCATTCAATTCCAAGATATCCTTGAAACAGATAGAGATATGATAGCTCGCTATATAACACAGTCTCAATTGAAAAACATTAGAAAAAAATAAGAAGCAACTATTGTTGTTCCATTATTCATAGGTATAAGGAACGTGGCAGCCTATGCTACGATGGAATGGAGGTCATAATCATGAGAGCCCTCCTAGTTGTCACTGATCAAGACAACCTAGATCGTCTTTCCTTATATTTACGTACTACTTCCGGTGTAGAAATTGTAGGTATAGCGAGAGATATCAAAGAATTTATCGACTTACTAGTGAAAAAAGAAATCGACAGCCTCTATCTAGATATGGAATTACAGAATCTCGATAGCATTCATGTAGTCAAAACATTGTTAAATGATAGAGATGTAGAAGTTGTCCTTGTAACAAGTCCTTCGGTAGATGCCTGTCAAGCTTATGAAATTGCGCCCCTTGATATTATTCTAAAGCCAATTACAGAAAAAGCAGTTCGCAGAAGCCTGTACCGTTTAACAGAAAGAATTCAAGAGAAAAGAAGACTGCGGCAAGCAGAAGATGGGGAACGCTTGCTCAGCGACATTTCTTTTCAAGTCCTTGATTGGCAACCTTTAGACCGAATTTTGCATTTTGCTTGTGATAAAATGGTGCAGATTTTTGACTTGCCCCTGGCTTGGGTTGCCTTACGAAAGCACGATGGTACAGTTACCATAGAAGCTTCTGCTGGTATCTTAAGCAATTACATAAAAAGCCCCTTTTTTCAAAGAGAAGAGATTTATCATCAGGCCCAGCCGATTCAAGCTGATTATGTTGAAGAAGTAACGAAGAGGCATTTAGAAGGAATCTTTATTACAGACCCCTACTTTCAACTGCGCAAAGAAAAAGAAGTTTGTAATTCCGTTAGCTTTTGTCTCGTCGTTCCGTTGAAGACCAAACAAAGTGTGCTAGGATACTTAGCCCTCTATGCTGGCACCTACGAACTCTTAAAAGCGCGACAAATTGCAGCTTTTAAGAGGTGTGCCGAACAAGTCTGCATAGCCTTGGCCGGTGCTATCCGTCGTCAGGAAGTTCATCTCCTCACAACGGCGGTAGAGTCTTCAGCCAACGCTATTGTTATCACAGACCCTACGGCCAAAGTGATCTGGTGCAACGAAGCTTTCGAAAAACTAAGCGGTTATGAGCTTGACGAAATAAAAGGAATTAAACCTTCTTTTTGGAAATCGGGTTTTCATTCAAGTTCTTTTTATGAAAACATGTGGTCTACCATCTTAAAAGGTAAAGTATGGAAAGGTGAGACTGTTAATAAAAGAAAAGGCGGTGACTTTTACACAGAAGAAATGACGATCACGCCTGTGAAAGACGAGCAGGGAAATTTAGTGAACTATATTGCGATGAAAGAAGATATTACTCTAAGAAAAGAAGTAGAAATGACCCTGCTGAAAGCAAAAGAAGAAGCAGAACAGGCTGAACGTGTAAAAAGTGAATTTCTATCTGTAATCAGCCATGAACTGAGAACACCTATGAGCGGCATTCTTGGTATGAATGAACTACTCCTTGATACGGACCTTGATCAAGAACAGAGGATATTAGCATCAGCGGTGGAAGAGTCTGCGCAAGATCTACTAAAGATTATTGATGCACTATTAACTTTTAGTTCAATTCAAGCAGGTCGTAAAAGTTTAAACTATACTTTTTTTGATATGAAAGCCTTTCTGAATGAATTTATTGAGCGTATAAACTACTCTATCCTTTCTAAAGGCCTTACCTTTCAAGCAAACATAGAGCCTTCCGTAGAAGGAACTTGGTGCGGTGATCCTTTGCGGCTACGGCAAATACTAGATAACATTATAGATAACGCCATTAAATTCACCGAAAAGGGCGAAATACTATTTAAAGTAAGCTTGCAAAAAGAAAGCAATGAGCCCTTCCTGCAGTTTGAGGTTATAGATAGTGGAATTGGTATGCCTAGGGACGTTCAAAAAAAATTGTTTATACCCTTCACCCAAAAAGATAGCTCTTTAGGTCGCCGATACGGTGGCATTGGTCTAGGCTTAACGATTAGTAAATACTTGATCGAACTAATGGGAGGCACCATTGCCGTAACAAGTGCTGAAAAAAAAGGCACCGTAGTATCTTTCACGCTTCCTAGTGAACCAGCATCGAATGCAGATTGGATTGAATAAAATGGCGTTGGGAAAGGAAGGTGTGTTTTTTGAAGCCAGAAAAAAAGATAGATAATAAAAATGATCTTGAAAAGCTCGTTCAGACAGTTGGCGTTGATAAGCTTACCAAAACAATGATTGGTTCTGTGACCAACATGAACAACGTACCGCTTAGCATCAAACTAAAAATTACCGTTAGCCTCGTTGTAGCTTTGTTAATCAGTCCTACCATTGCTGTATTTTTAGATCGCCTAATACAAGATCTATTAGCTTCTTCAGATATTTCTGTAGGTAATCTTTCTATCTATATCTCCACTCTTATTAACTTATCTGTAACAGCTCTTATTGTTTTATTTTTGTTAAACATTATTGTTCTCAATCCCTTAAAAGAGTTACGTGAAAAGATGATTCGTTTAGGGGAAGGTGATTTGACAGTTTCTGTAGACTTTCGATCGAAAGATGAAATTCAAGCGCTGGGCACTGCTTTTAACCTAATGGTTATAAATCAGACTGAACTGGTCAAAAAAGTAAAACAAAGTGCCCAGGAACTAGCTGCTGCTTCGGAAGAAATGGCTGCAACGACACAACAAGTGCGCTATGCTGTCTCGGAGATTGCCAAAAGTACACAACATGTTGCCGATGAATCGGAAGAAGGTACCAACTCGATTACAGAAGTTTCCCAGGTTCTAATTGAGATCTCATCTCTACTTCAAATCGCGAAAGAAAAAGCTCACCGTGCAACGGAGAAGTCCAATGAAACGATGGATAAAGCCGAAGTAGGGAAGGAAAGTGTAGATAAGAACAATCATCAAATGATTGATATTAAAGGGCAGATGAGCGATACAGAAGGTCAAATGAAAAAGCTACAAGAGTACTCGCGGCAGATTGGTACAATTACCAGTACCATCACCAACATTGCCAGTCAAACAAATTTACTAGCCTTAAACGCTGCCATTGAAGCAGCTCGCGCCGGTGAACATGGACGAGGCTTTGCCGTCGTTGCAGAAGAAGTACGCAAGTTAGCAGAACAATCCAACCAAGGTGCTGTAGAAGTCAACGAGCTGTTACAAAAAGTTCTTGTTGCAACAGAAGAGGCAGTACAAGCTGCTCAAAAAAGCAGAGCCGAAATCGACGAAGGTGCTTTACTTATCGTTGGAGCCGAAAGAGCCCTTAACGACATCCTAAAAGCCGTGAGCGACACTGTAAAAGAGATTGATAACGTCGCCAAGCTAGCGAATGAATCCGTGGCCAGCTCCGATCAGATTGTAGATCTGATTAGTTCTGTCGCTACCGTTATAGAAGATACTGCTACAACGGCGCAGGAAGTGGCTATGAAAACACAAGAAGCTTCTAGCTCCATGGAAACAATAGCGGCTACAACAGAAGAAGCCAGCGCTTTGGCGACAGAGTTGAACATGTTGGTCGATAAATTTAAGATTGCATCTTCGTAAGAGAGCCGCGATGTTTGATCTATAGACAAGAAGCCCTGGTTGCAGGAAATGCAACCAGGGCTTCTTGTCTTTGTTAGACGGGGCATTCTTTTTCTATTCTGGGAAAAGCTACTGTCGGGTGAAAGTGATGGGAAAAGAGCAGAAAAGTCTATGGACGACTTTTTTATTTAAACATAGAGAAAATGAAAGTACGCCACCACCGAAAGAGGATGACTACAAGGTTGAGCAGGTGCTGCCAGCAACGCTTTTATCATCGAAAGAAATGCTGGAAAATAGCCTGGGTAAGCCTGATGATTTATTCTTTCGCTTTGTGGAGCCACCGGCACTGAAGCGAAAGTTTATGATCTGTGCCATTGAAGGACTTATCGATCAGAAAGAGCTATCTCTTCATGTGGTAGAGCCTCTGCAAGTAAGCCGTGAAAAGCTAGACGAATCTGAAGATATCTTAGAAGCTCTTGGAGAAAAGATTATATCAGTTTCTAATTATAAAAAGATTGATACCATCGACGAAGCAAAAAACCAGCTTTTAGATGGCAACAGCTTGCTCTTTGCAGAAGGCCTTTCCTCGGCCCTTGTCATTTTCAATCATGAATATGAACATCGCACCGTAAATGAACCGATTACAGAGCAAGTTATTCGAGGTCCGATAGAAGGCTTTGTTGAGTCTTTACAAGTCAATCGAGCCCTCTTGCGTAAACATATTAAAGACGAACGATTGCGCCTTGATGGCATGCGCCTGGGTCGACGGAGCCGCTCTAATGTTGTTGTAGCTTATATCGATGGCATTGCCAATAAGCCTCGCGTTGATGCGGTTAAAGAAGATTTGGCTAGCCTAGATATTGATATTGTCCATGATGTGGCTGAGCTTTCGATTTTGTTACAAAAACGATCGGCCAATATTTTTCCTTTAAGTATGACTAGTGAGAGAACGGATAAGGTGACGGCTGCCCTTATGGAAGGGCGAATTGCTGTTTTTTTAGAGAATTCGCCGGCAGCCATGGTTGTGCCAGCCTTATTTATTGACTTCTGGCGCACGCCGGAAGATTACTACAGTTCCCCGGTTATAGCTACTTTTTATCGTTTTATCCGTATGATCTTTGGCAATCACTTGACCATGATGCTACCGGCTCTTTATGTAGCTTTTACGAGCTTTCCCACTGGCATCATAGGGTCGCAGCTAATTATGAATATGGCTTCATCACGAGAAGGTATCGCTTTTCCACCAGTCATTGAAGTATTAATTATGTTAATTCTTTTAGATATTATTCTTGAAGCCAGTCAACGATTGCCTCGCTTGGTGGGTGGTGCTACCACCATTGTGGGAGGTTTGATTCTAGGTCAGGCGGCCGTACAAGCAAAGCTCGCTTCTAATATTATGGTTATTGTTGTTGCTGTAACTGCCATTACCAACTTAACAGTTTCGAACCTGGCTATGTTACCAGCCATGCGGCTTCTTAAATATTATTTTGTACTCTGGGCTTCCTTTTTTGGCGTCGCTGGCATTGTTTTTGCTGCTACAACCGTTCTTGCTTACGTAGGCTCCCTCAAGTCCTATGGTATACCCTACTTAAGCCAAATGTCGGCCATCCATCTGCGCGATATTTTTGATACGATCTATGTATTATCTCCCAAAATGCGAACCCATCGACCTCGAACTCTTAAAACCATCGATGGACAGCGTTGGGATTCTAAAACGATGAAGTATAACGAGGATAGTTTGGACGATGTATAACCATGTATAGTGAAAAAATATCAATGTTACAAATTGGATTGTTGATGGGCTCCTTTTTTGTAGCCGGTGCGGGCTTGTTTTATAATGGTTTTTTATTTCAAAGCGTTGATTTTAATCCTTTTGTACCTCTACTATCGGGGCTTCTATTAAGCTTGTTACCTGCTGCTCTTGTAGCTTGGCTCTGCACGCGCCATCGCCGCAAAAACATTTTATCTATCTCCCAAGAAGTGGTAGGCCCTTTTTTTGGCTTTCTGCTTGTCTTTCCTCTCGTGGTCGCGCACTTTCTACTTCCTCTTCCACTAAGCCGAATTGCAGCAGAACTGGTTGTAGATGTTTACTTGATTCAAACACCGCCGCTCCTATTAACGGTTGTTATACTAACGATATCCTGTTGGATTGCCACCTTAGGGACTGAATCAGTCGCTCGTACCAATGATGAACACCTTGTCATTATTTTCCCGCTCACTGTGATTATGTTTGCTTTATCTGTACCGGACATTCGACCGGAGTTGGCTAGACCTTTTTTTCAACCTGACTTTTCCTACTGGAACCAGTTAGAATTCTATGGTTCCTTATTAATCTTTTTAAGTTTTAGCCTTGTTCTTTTTTTGAATAATTCTATCAGCCATAGCGAAAAGATTTATCGCATGATTTTTGCGCTGAAAGGCTTTGGCGTTATCTATTTGTTCATCACGGCCTATATGATCATCGGTACGCTAGGCATGGAGATGGCAGCTACTTTTGATCAGCCCTTAAAAGTAAAAATGACGACTTTGCGTGAGACTGTTTTTATAGAACGGGTTGATATCTTTTTAATTCTGCTCTGGCTTTTTCCTACTGTAACAGCCATGGCCGCCTTGATTGTAACGGCAGCACGAGCGATGGGACAGTGGATGGGACTGCCTAACTATCGAATTATCGTTATTTTGTATTATATTGTAGCCGTTATTGCATCGCCGGTCATGTTGCCGTTTCAGCATGCAAAAAGAATGTTACTTTATATGGGACCTATCTGGATGGCTTTTCTAACAGTGGTGCTTCTCATACTATTTGTTGCTTCTCTTTGGAAAAGTCCGCAAAAAATAAAAGCCTGAGCAGGTGATTACTGTTGATAAAAGCCTTAAATGCAAAAACCTATATCTTTTTAGGGAACCTTATAATACTCCTTCTCACAGTCGGTTGCTGGGACTCAGCCGCCATGGAGCGTCGAGCTCTCGTGATGAATATTGGCTTTGATATAGGCGAAGAAAAACCTCTTGCTCTTGTTTTAGATATTCATAACGCCAAACAATCAGACGCCAATACCATGGTAGGACCGCCGGGAAGTCTAGGTCCTCCTGTCATTGCGCCAAGAACGGAAGGCACCACCATTGATGAATGCGTAGAAGAACAACGACGGAATATGCCCAGACATATTGACTTTGGTCTTACTTCAGCCATTGTCATAACAGAAGAAGCGGCACGAGAAGGAATTTTTCCTTATTTATCTTGGATATTTTTTCACCCTAATGTGCGCAACAATTCTTTTGTGATTATTACAACCACAGACTTACAAAAGCTTTTTACAGAGCAAGCAAGAGTTATAGAGGGCACAATGGGGGGCGCTTTGCTGGTAAGTCAGTTGCTTGCTGACCGCAGTACAGCTTCGGTAACGAGGGTGAATTTGTGGGAAGCTTATCGTGTCCAACTTGATGGTACAGGCAGCCTAGTAGCACCTTTGATTCGTTCTGAAGAAGGGCGCATTTATTATGACGGTGCAGCTATTTTTGATGGTGATCGCATGATCGGTACCATCAATCCTGAAGAAGCAGCCCTTGTAAATATCTTAGCCGACGAAAGAGTGCCTTACCATTTTACCTTTACTTTTACGCCTCCAGAAAGAGAGCAAGAAGAGCAACAGCCTGCTGTAGAAGAACGACAAGAAGCACAAGATGAAGAAGGACAAGGAGCAGAAGGATCGGTTACGGAAACCCTTGCCTCTGAGGAAAAAGAAACAGAAGCATCGCCTGAGAAAGGTCATCTTGATGATCAGGGAGCGAGAGAGGCGAAAGAAGAACAGAAAAAAAGAGACAATGCTGAAGAAATGGATATTGACCGAGAAGGAAAGATGGATGTACCGGAAGAGAAAATCTCTAGAATGACCTTACGATTTCATCGCGTGCAAAGAACAATGGATGTGAATCAACTTGGTCCAGGAAAGTATGAAGTTCATATTCATGTAGACTTTGAAGGAATGCTGAGTGACGCCAATCCACCGCAAGTACGCTATGACAGAGAAGACTTTAATGCGATGAATGAGCAAGGAGCAGAAGCCTTGCGAGAAAAAATGCAAAAAGTGATAGAGAAATCTCAACAAGAGTTAAGAGCAGATCTTCTTCACATCGGTCGCTACGTACGGGCGCACAATATCCGAAAATGGGAAGAGATGGATTGGCCCGAAGTGTATCCTGAAGTAGAAATGCATATTTCTGTCAATGTGCGTGTTTTAGGAGCAACGAGGTAGTTTGTTTTAACGCCCTAGGATTGCACCGAGTAAGACAAGGAGCGCCCAGAGATGGCTGGGATGGCTAGCAGAATGATTTTCATCCCATTTTAACGCGTGTCTGGCAATGATCAGGGAAGCAGGTCCTGCAAAAAGTAGGTAGAGAAGATGAAAGTTAAAAAAAGCAGGTAGAAGGAGTAAGAAAGAAGCAACTAAGAGATTATAGCGAACCCAAAGGCGAGCCATAGAGACATTAATATGGGGCAGCGTTCGCAACGGTCGCTGTGTATCTCCTTCTAAGTCCCATTCGTCTCGAATTACGCGACTGGCCAAATGAAGTGTACTGATGGCTAGAGCTAACAAAAGAAGTTTTGTTGAAGGAAAACCAGCAGTGGCAGCAGCTCCAAGTAAAAAAGCGGAGAAAATAAATAAAAAAATAGAAATACTACGACCAACCCAATGTTCTTGCAAGATTCTATGCAGAGGAGGGATGATAACAGATGCAGCGATAAGGAGCAATATGATAAGTGCTTGTACGTGAAAAAAAGCCAGTGAAAAAGAGAGAATCAATGTGGCAGCGCCAAAAATTCTTGCTTCTGTAACTGTAATTTTGCCAGAGGGCAGAGGTCTTTCTGGATGATTGATCTGATCTTCCGGTAAATCTTCAATATCATCAAAGATGTGGACAGAAAGAACAAGAAAAAAACCAGCCATTGCAATAGTAAGGATGGAAAAAAAAGTTGCATTTTCAATGAAAGCAGCAGCTGCAACAGTAAAAGCGTAACGAATTGCCACAGAGCCTCGCGCTAATGATATCCACAAGGTCCAATCTAACAGTTTCATAAAGATCTCCTTTCGGTCTCTTGCCTGTGTCACCGATCTTGTTATTGCTCTGACAATAGACTGCCCTTCCGTGATATCAAAATTTCACCTCTTTCAAAGGAAGAAGGTAAAAAGGAGAAATCAGGCTTGTTAGAAAGATTATTTCAACTTCAAGCTCGAGGTACCACACCGAGCACCGAGATTACAGCTGGTGTAACTACTTTTATGACCATGGCTTATATCTTGGCTGTCAACCCTAATATTCTAGCAACCACTGGAATGAGTCGTGATGCTGTCTTCTTTGCAACTTGTGTGGGTGCTGCTCTTGTAACCATTGCAATGGGTCTTTATGTAAATTATCCGGTTGCTCTAGCACCGGGTATGGGTCTAAATGCTTACTTTGCTGTTGTTGCCTCTCCCAATGGTGGCATTCCTTGGGAAGTCGCTCTCGGTGCTGTCTTTCTCTCTGGTGTAATTTTTGTAATACTAACAGTGACGCAGATCCGACAACTTTTGGTTGTAGCGGTGCCTAACTCGCTAAAAAAAGCGATTACCGTTGGTATTGGACTCTTTATTACCATTATTGGTCTTAAACTATCTCACCTTACTATTGTGAGCCTTCATCTAGGTCCATCTTTCGATCAGATTGCAGAGACACGAGGTTTTGGCAATCTTCTCCACTTTGAGTGGGATATTACGATGGGCGCTTTGACGCAGCCCGATACGCTGTTGGCTTTAATCGGCCTTACAATTACAGCTGGCTTAATGGCCTTAAAACTTCGAGGTTCTCTTCTGATTGGTATTGTAGCAACGACACTGATTGGCATTCCGTTGGGTGTAACCAATCTAGGCGACTTCACTTTTGCCTGGCCTGCCTTTGATGACTTGGCCGTTGGTTCCATGGATGTCTGGGGTGCCATTGAAATGGGAATTATTGCTGTGATTTTAACTTTTACCTTTGTAGAGCTTTTCGATACTTTTGGAACTCTTGTCGGTACAGCCAATAAAGCAGGCCTACTTGATGAAAAAGGAAACTCTCCACAGCTAGGAAAAGCCATGATGGTCGATGCAGGTGGCGTAAGCTTAGGTGCTTTTCTCGGTACTTCTGCGATTACTGCTTACGTAGAATCGGCAGCCGGCATTAGTGAAGGTGGCCGGACTGGTTTAACAGCTGTTATTACAGGCATTCTTTTTCTCTTTGCCCTTGTTCTTGCACCCTTTTTCCGTATCATACCGGATGCAGCGACAGCACCGGCTTTGATTATTGTGGGTGTTCTTATGATTTCGGTCGTTCGCGATATCGATTTTAATGACTTTACCGAAGCCTTGCCTGCTTTTCTCACCTTGTCATTAATGCCCTTTACTTATAACATTGCCAACGGTATCGCAGCTGGTATTGTTTTCTACACTTTCTTGAAAGTTTTCACAGGCAAAGCTCGAGATGTTCATTGGTTGATGTACGCGATTACAGTGCTCATAGTTTGGCGCTATGCTACTTTGGGGGCTGGTCACTAAGCCCAAGTGGTCGTAATAAAGCAAAAAAAAGACTGGCACTACAGTATGCCAGTCTTTTTTTGCTCTTTTCTTAATCCTTTTGGACTTCTGAAATACATCCTCTTCGGCTCTACTGAAGCCCCTCTTCATTCATAGCCATTACCTTGCGTGCTTCGTTGGCTTTATATTCTTCCAAGCGCTCTGCGATAGCTTGATCTTCAATGGAAAGAATACGTGCAGCCATGAGGGCTCCGTTCTTGGCACCGGGGATGCCGATGGCCATGGTGGCTACGGGAACGCCGCCGGGCATTTGAACGATGGAAAGCAAAGCGTCAAGGCCTTCTAATTTGGTGGCTGGAATCGGTACGCCAATAACAGGGAGTGTTGTTTTGGCAGCAACCATGCCGGGGAGGTGAGCGGCGCCACCAGCACCAGCGATGATTACTTTAATTCCTTTTTCCCGCGCTGTTTCAGCATATTCAAACATCCAGTCTGGTGTACGATGGGCCGAAACAACTTGACTTTGACAAGGGATACCTAACTGCTCCAAGAGAGCGGCTGCTTCTTTCATAATGGGCCAGTCGCTTTTACTACCCATGATAATACCAACCATGTGCTCATCGACTCCTTCTATTTCAATGAATCCCAGCCTAGTTTTTCTTCTAGCAAAGATAAGACTTGTTCCGGCTTGTCTGTTTTTATGGTAAGATGACCTACTTTGCGGCGCCAGGCCATTTCTTTTTTTCCATAGATATGAATTTTTACTTCTTCTGGTAAATGGGGGATCAGTTTTTCTAAGCCTTCATAATCTTCACCAAGGATATTAATCATGACGACAGGGAAAGAGAGATCTACAGGTCCGAGCGGCAAGCCGCAGACGGCACGAATCAGTTGCTCAAACTGAGATGTATAGCAGGCTTCCCAAGTGTAGTGACCCGAGTTATGAGGTCTTGGAGCCATTTCATTTACATAAAGAGTCTTGCCTACTAGGAAGAATTCTACGGCAAGAAGACCAACAACCTGAAAGTGTTCTGTAATTCTTTCGGCAATATCTTGGGCCTCGGCAACAATGGTAGGATCAATGCGAGGCGGTACAATAGAAGCTCGTAAGATCTGATGTTGATGAATGTTTTCAGCGGCAGGAAAAGAGCGCTTTCTACCATCGGGTGTTCGTGCCACAATAACTGACAATTCAGTGGTTAACTCCACTCTTTTCTCAAGTACCCAGGGGCCTGCTTTGAGTTCTTCTCGAATCTTTTCCCATTGTTCTTTTTGGCGTATCACCCACTGCCCTTTGCCATCGTAACCACCGAAGGCTGTTTTGAGAATGCAGGGACAGCCGATTTCTTCTATAAAAGCAGGGATTTCTTCTGCTTTTTCGGCAATTCGATGAGGTACAACAGGAAAGCCAGCTTCATGAAGACGGGTCTTTTCTTCTCTTCGATCTTGAAAATAAGATAGAATCTGGCTGGATTGAGGTACCCAATGCTCTTTTTCTAGCTCGGCTACAACTTGTGCATTAATGTTTTCTGTTTCATAGATAAGAACATCACTTTGTTCTGCCAGTTTGCGGGCTGAATCTAAATCTTCAAAAGAACCAATAATTTGTTCATCACAAACTTGGCCACAAGGACTTTCGGGCGTTGGATCGAGGCAGACCACTCGATAGCCCATGCGCTTTCCTTCCATAGCTAGCATACGGCCTAACTGGCCTCCGCCAAGAAGACCGATTGTCTTACCAGGTAAAATTGGTGTGAATTTGCTCAAGCTAGGAGCCTCCTTCTATCAGGTCCGTCGACATAACTAGGCAAATTCTATCAGATGGCGATATTCTTCGCAATAGAGGCGTCAGCACAAAGCAAGAAGATAATTATCAACAAAACTCACGATTTTCTACAAATCCATGGTTCCCATAGGACCTATTCTTATGGTAAACTGACGCTATAACGATACTACAGTAAATAATATATTTCGCGTGGAAGTGCAGCTTAGGGTTCCGCACAATGTGGTCAGGTCCGAGCGCTGCAAAAAGGTTTATCCTCTCAAAGGATGAGTCTTTTACACCGAAGGGAGAAAAGCCCAGGCGGATAGGTTCTCACCTTTGTGGGAGTCTATCCAGTCTGGGTTTTGATTTTTTTCTGAATCTTGTTCTTTATTCTTGCCTTTATTTTGATTCTGAAGGACAATATAGGAGTAGGTGACAGGATTCGCTAAAGATTGTCAAAATTCTTACCCCTCGGGTGGACACAGGGATTTGCAAGGAGGACATGGTGAATGATTGAACGTTACACACTACCGGAGATGGGCGCTATCTGGGCAGATCAGAATCGGTTTCAAAAGTGGCTTGATATTGAAGTAGCTGCTTGCGAGGCGTTGGCAGAGCAAGGAAAAATTCCTCGTGAAGCTTACGAAGTCATTCGCGACAAAGCAGGCTTTAATGTGCAGCGTATCTTAGAAATTGAAGAAGTTACCAAGCATGATGTACTTGCCTTCTTAACTTGTGTGGCCGAGTATATCGGTGAAGAGTCAAAGTATGTTCACATGGGCATGACATCTTCCGATGTCCTTGACACAGCTCTTTCCTTACAAATGAAAGAAGCAGGAGAATTGATTGTTGCTAAACTGAAAAAACTTCGTCAAGTCATCGGTGAAAGAGCCATTGAACACAAGTACACAGTTATGGTTGGAAGAACGCACGGTATACACGCCGAACCTGTTACTTTTGGTCTTAAGATGGCACTCTGGTACGATGAAGTAGGACGCTCTATTACAAGAATGAATCATGCTATTGAAACGATTCGCGTGGGTGCCATCTCTGGTGCTGTAGGAACTTTTGCGCAAATCGATCCTTCTGTCGAAGAGTTTGTTTGCAAGCGCTTAGGTCTGAGACCGGCTCCTATTTCTACGCAGGTCATTCAAAGAGACCGCCATGCTGAGTATATAACGACACTGGCTGTTGTTGCCAGTTCTCTCGATAAGTTTGCAACTGAATTTAGAAACTTACAACGTACCGATATCCATGAAGTAGAAGAATCTTTCAGCAAAGGCCAGAAAGGTTCCTCCGCCATGCCTCATAAGAAAAACCCCATCACATCAGAGCGAATCTCCGGACTTTCTCGAGTTCTTCGTGGTAACGCCATTGCAGCGCTAGAAAATGTGGCCCTCTGGCACGAGCGTGATATTGCCCACTCTTCCGTAGAACGTGTTATCATTCCGGACTCTACCATTTTGATGGACTACATGTTAAAGAAAATGATTGATGTGGTAGAAAACCTTAAGGTTTTCCCAGAGAATATGCAGAAAAACTTAGAGAAGACACTAGGTCTTGTCAATAGTCAGCGGGTTATGTTGGCTCTCGTTGATAAGGGCATTCTTCGCGAAACAGCCTACCACTGGGTACAACGGAATGCTCTTAAGGCCTGGGAGATCAAAAAGCCTTTCAAAGAGCTTGTTCTACAGGATGAAGAGATTATGGCGAAAATAACAGCAGAAGAAGTGGAAGGGCTATTTGATTACGATTACCATACCAAACATGTAGATACCCTCTTTAAGCGCGTTGGTCTGGCCTGAGGTCTTGGCTTTTAGAAAGGTGGGTCCCTACGAACATGGCTCCAATCGAAAAGTTAGAACAGCTTTACGAAGGTAAGGCAAAAAAAGTTTATAAAACGACAGATCCTGATATTGTATGGATCGAGTATAAAGACTCGGCAACAGCATTTAATGGACTCAAAAAAGAAGAAATACCGAACAAAGGCATTCTCAACAATCGTATTACCGCTCTTTTCTTTCAGTATCTAGAAGAGAGAGCCATTCCTACCCACTTTGTAGAGCTTCTCAACGATAGAGAAATGCTTGTCAAAGCCTTAGAAATTCTTCCTGTGGAAGTCGTTGTTCGCAATCGAGCGGCTGGTTCTTTAGGCAAACGGATCGGGCAAGAAGAAGGAACTCTTTTGCCGAAGCCAATTTTAGAGTTTTACTATAAAGATGATGGCTTAGGAGATCCTATGATTAATGAATACCATATAGATGCCATGGGTTGGGCGACGAAAGAGCAGATGATACAAGTCAAAGAAATTGCTTTACAAGTAAACAGCCTTTTAATCGATCTAATGGAGCAAGTTAACATTGACCTTGTAGATTTTAAGTTAGAGTTTGGACTTCATAAAGGGCAAGTGTTGCTGGGTGATGAGATTTCGCCAGATAACTGCCGCTTTTGGGATCAAGAAACGAAAGAAAGGTTAGACAAAGACCGCTTTCGCCATGACCTAGGTGGTATAGAAGAAGCCTATCAAGAGATTCTACGTCGTCTAGAAAGCAAACTGCTTACGTAGGGAGGCCTTTATCTTCATGTATAAGGCCCGCATCATCATTACTTTAAAAGAAATCATACCCGATCAAGAGGGAGAGGCGTTGTTACAAGCTTGTCACGATCTATCGCTCAATAAGATCAAGCAAGTACGTACAGGACATTATATAGAGATGGTTATTGATAGTGAAAACAAGCTGGACGCGGAAAAGCAGTTGAAAGCATGGATCGAGAGTGCTTTATACAATCAAGTCATAGAGCAGTTCAAGATTCAGCTTGAAGAAATAAAATAAATAATCATCTGGCAGGAGGCCAAATCATGTCTATAGATGGCATTCACGATCTCCCCTGGGACAAAATGGAGGAGGAGTGCGGGGTGATCGGAATCTACGGTCCGGGCAAAGAAGTTGCCCGGTTGGCTTATTTCGGTATGCACGCATTACAGCATCGCGGTCAAGAAAGTGCAGGTATGGCTGTGGGAGATGGTCAAGAGATTTCCCTTCACAAAGCCATGGGACTCGTTACAGAAGTATTTCCTGAAAAGAAAATCGGGGAACTTCAAAATGAAAAAAGTCAAGTTGCCATTGGTCATGTACGCTATTCAACAACGGGGTCAAGCCTTGTTAGCAATGCCCAGCCCCTCGTTTTTCGATATGCCAAAGGGATGTTAGCAGTAGCGCACAACGGAAATCTTACCAATGCAGCAGAACTGCGCCAAGATCTGGCCGTTACGGGTGCAGTTTTTCAAACGACGACGGATACAGAAGTTATTGTCAATTTACTGGCGCGCTATAGCCAATCTTCTCTAGAAGAAGCGCTAATGAAAGTGATGATTGACATTAAAGGTTCTTATTCGATCTTAGTAATGACAGAAGATCGGATCTTGGGTATGCGCGATCCTTACGGCGTCCGCCCTCTTTGTCTCGGTCGTTTAGATAATGCCTATATATTGGCTTCTGAATCTTGTGCTCTCGATACGATGGGAGCTACCTTTATCCGCGATATTGAGCCTGGAGAAATTGTCGTCATAGACAAAAAAGGTCTTACTTCTCTCAAAGCGTTAACACCTTTGCGCAGAGCTTCCTGTATCTTTGAATATATCTATTTTGCTCGCCCTGACTCGGTTATTGATGGAATCTGGGTGAATTTAGCGCGCCGTGCAATGGGTCGCCAATTGGCTCAAGAAGTTCAAATCGATGGGGATATCGTAATCGGCGTTCCTGACTCAGGGACAGCTGCCGCCATTGGCTACTCTTTAGAATCAGGCATTCCTTTTGAAGAAGGCCTAATGAAAAACCGCTATATTGGACGTACTTTTATTCAACCGACGCAAGAGATGCGAAGTCAGGCGGTTCGTTTAAAGCTCAATGCTATCTCCAAGGCCGTAGAAGGCAAGCGCGTAATTATGATTGATGACTCTATTGTTCGCGGTACAACGAGCGGAAAAATTGTACAGATGTTACGTCAAGCAGGGGCGAAAGAAGTGCATATGCTTGTATCATCGCCACCGATTACCTACCCTTGTTACTACGGCATTGATACAGCCGTGCGCAAAGAATTAATTGCTGCTGTGAAAACCATTGAAGAGATTCGGGAATTAATTGGGGCAGACAGCCTGCATTATCTTACCGAAGAAGGCATATTGAATGCAATTGCTGAACAAGGCGAAGGCTTGACCTGTAAAGATTTTTGTACAGCTTGTTTTTCCGGAGATTACCCAATTGAAGTAACTGATAAGCAGGGTTCCTCCTGCTGCTAAGAACCAGGACCGTTGAAAATTGCGGGAGGCAAGATTGTGTCAACAGATAATAAGAAAGAACAGTCCCAAGAGAGTCTGACCTATGCCCAGGCGGGTGTCGATATTACAGCTGGCAATCGAGCTGTAGAGCTGATGAAAAGTGCTGTTAAAAGCACTTTTAGACGGGAAGTGCTCACTGACATCGGCGGATTTGGAGGGCTTTTTGCTTTAGATATCAAAAAATATGAAGAACCAGTTCTAGTATCGGGGACCGATGGTGTTGGTACCAAATTGCGAGTGGCTATGATGATGGATCGTCATGATAGCATTGGCATTGACTGTGTAGCCATGTGTGTGAACGACATTCTTGTGCAAGGCGCAGAACCCCTTTTCTTTCTTGACTATCTAGCTGTTGGTAAGCTAGAACCTGAAAAAGTAGCAGCTATTGTTGGTGGTGTTGCAGAAGGTTGTCGACAAGCAGGATGTGCACTTATCGGTGGTGAGACGGCAGAGATGCCTGGGTTTTACGCGGAAGACGATTACGATATCGCCGGTTTTACCGTAGGTGTCGTCGATCGCTCTCGGATTATTAACGGCTCTACCATTCGACCTGGTGACTTATTAATTGCTTTACCTTCTTCTGGCATTCATAGCAATGGTTATTCCTTAGCACGGAAAGTTTTCTTTGATCACGCTGGTTACACTGTCGATACCTACCTTCCCCAACTAGGTAAAACAGTGGGAGAAGAGTTGTTAACACCAACTCGGATTTATGCTACTGTAGTGAAAAAGTTACTGGAAGGCGCCTCTGTGAAAGGGATGGCCCATATCACTGGTGGTGGTATTACAGAAAACCTGCCTCGCATTCTACCGAAAGGAATGCGTGCAGCTGTAGAATTGGGTCGTTGGCCTGCCTTGCCTGTATTCTCTACCATTAAATCGTTGGGCAATGTAGCAGAAGCTGAGATGTTGCGCACTTTTAACTGCGGACTCGGTTATATTATTGTGGTTGCACCTGAAGAAGTAGGCAAAGTGAGTGCTCTTATGAATGAGATGAATGAAACCTTTTACACCATTGGTGTTATCGAGTCAATACCGGAAAACGAAGAGGCAGCGCCAGAAGTGTACTATCGTGGTACCTTTCCCTGGGCATAATGATGATTTGCCATGATATTGCCATAAGGAGGTGGCACCATGACCTTGAAAATCGGCGTTCTCGCTTCAGGGCGAGGCTCGAATCTACAAGCACTCCTCGATGCAATTGAAGCAGGCACAGTAGATGGACAAGTTGTACTGGTTGTCTCGGACCGGCAAAACGCCCAGGCTTTAGAACGGGCTTCAGCCAAGTCGATTCCGGCTGTTCACTTGAGTCCAAAAAATTATAGCGATAGGGCAGCCTACGATCGAGCGCTCGCAGCCCTTTTTAAAGAGCGTGGCGCTGAAGCCGTTGTGTTAGCAGGTTATATGCGAATTATCTCAAAATCTTTTCTGGAGGCTTTTCCAGAAAAGGTTGTTAACATACACCCCGCACTTTTACCGGCATTCCCTGGCCTTCATGGACAAAAGCAAGCATTAGATTATGGTGTTCGTTACAGTGGTTGTACAGTTCACTTTGTTGATGAAGGTATGGACACAGGTCCGATTATCTTACAAGCAGTTGTTCCTGTGGAAGATGATGATACCGAAGAGACTTTAGCAGCAAAAATTCTAAAAGAAGAGCATCGCTTGTTGCCACAAGCAATACAACTCTTTTCACAGGGAAGATTGCGCGTAGAAGGGCGAAAAGTGCGAATACTGAAGGAAAAACCTACTTTGTAAAGAGAAGTAAAGTAGAACAGGGTTATCATAAACGGAGGAGGAATCAACTGTGAAGCGTCGTGCTTTAATCAGTGTTTCTGATAAATCAGGTGTTGTTGAATTTGCAAAAGCTTTGGTGGACCTAGGCTTTGAAGTTGTTTCTACAGGCGGTACTTTTCGAACCATCAAAGAAGCAGGCGTAGAAGTCAAATACGTGACAGAAATTACAGGTTTTCCTGAAATTCTAGATGGACGAGTCAAGACTTTGCACCCCAAAGTTCATGGTGGTATTTTAGCTCGTCGTACGCCTGATCACTTGCAACAATTGAGCGACAATGATATAACACCGATTGATGTAGTTGCAGTAAACCTCTATCCTTTCCGCGAAACTGTCGCCAAAGAAGGCGTTACTTTTGAGGAAGCCATTGAAAATATTGACATTGGTGGACCTGCCATGGTGCGCGCTTCTGCGAAGAACCATGGTGCTGTCACCATTGTTGTCAACCCAGAACGTTATGCAGCCATTGTTGCTGAGTTACAAGAAAAAGGTGAAGTATCAGATTCCACGCGCCGCCTCCTTGCTTTAGAAGCTTTTGCCCATACGGCAGAATATGACAGTGCGATTGCTAGCTATTTAAAAGGACAATGCGAAGAGAAGGACCAAGCTGCTGAAGAAAGCGACTGTGGCTTGCAGATTTTTACTGCAGGCACTGTAGAAAAAGTACAAGATCTTCGTTACGGTGAAAACCCTCATCAAAAAGCTGCTTTTTATCGAGAAGTAGGCTATGCAGGCGCTGGGGCTGGCACAGCCAAGCAATTGTGGGGTAAAGAACTGTCTTTTAACAATTTGCTAGATCTGAATGCAGCTTTAGAACTTGTTCGCGAGTTTGAGGAGCCTGCTGTTACCATCATCAAACATAACAACCCTTGTGGCACTGCTATAGCCGCTACTTTGGAAGAAGCCTATGTAAAAGCTTTTGACGCTGATCCTGTCTCTGCTTTTGGAGGTATTACAGCCTGCAATCGTCCTGTCAATGGGGCAACGGCGACTGAACTCGTGAAGACCTTCATGGAAGCGGTCATAGCGCCTGCCTATGACGATGAAGCTTTAGAAATCCTGAAGACGAAAAAGAACTTGAGAATTATGGAAGTAGGAGCTCTTGAAGGAGCAGCTCCCTCTTACGATCTAAAAAAGATTCGCGGTGGTTTCTTGTTGCAAGAAGGCGACTATGGCCAGGTCAAAGAAGAAGAGTTGAAAGTGGTTACAGAGCGGACTCCTTCTGATGTAGAACTTCGTGATCTTCAGTTTGCTTGGAAAGTAGTCAAGCATGTGAAGTCGAATGCCATCGTAGTGGCCAAAGACGGCGTGGCCATTGGTGTTGGAGCTGGTCAGATGAATCGCGTAGGCTCTGCTCACATTGCTTTAGAACAAGCAAGAGGGACGGCTATCGGCACAGAGAAAGAAGCCGCTGCTGATGTAGGGGCCTGGTCCTCTCAAGGTGCTGTGTTAGCTTCTGACGCTTTCTTCCCCTTCAAAGACACTGTTGAAATGGCAGCGAAGTACGGTATCAAAGCAATCATTCAACCAGGTGGCTCTATGCGCGATGATGAGTCGATTGAGGCTTGCAATCGCTTAGGTATCTCTATGGTCTTTACATCTATGAGACACTTTAAGCATTAAGCGTAGCATTATATATCTTGTTTGGGACTGGCCTGAGGATTTGATTTCTCAGGCCAGATGAACGTAAGGCCTTTGGAAGGAGAGTTTTTTCGTGAAACCATTAAAAGCACAAGGAATGAAAGTGCTCGTTGTTGGTGGCGGCGGACGTGAGCACGCACTAGTCTGGAAGCTGGCCCAAAGTCCTCGGGTCGAAAAGATTTATTGCGCACCCGGCAATGCAGGCATTGCACAGCTAGCCCAGTCTGTAGATATCAAAGCAGACGATGTGTCAGCCTTACTCTCTTTTGCCTGGGAAAACAAAATTGATCTAACTGTTGTAGGTCCCGAAGCGCCTCTAGCAGCTGCCATTGTCGACACTTTTCAAGCTCATGATATAGCCATTTTTGGACCATCTCAGGCAGCAGCGGAAATCGAAGGCAGCAAAGCTTTCTCTAAAGATTTAATGCAAAAATACCATATCCCAACAGCAGCTTATGGTGTATTTACTGAAGTCGAACCAGCGTTGGCTTTTATAGACCAATTGGCATCCACGCAGCCCGCCCAAAGCCCTTGCCCTTGTGTCGTCAAAGCCGATGGCTTGGCAGCAGGCAAAGGTGTGATTGTAGCTGCTTCCGTAGAAGAGGCGAAAGAAGCTGTTCGCTCTATGTTAGAAGGCAACTCTTTTGGTGAAGCTGGTTCACGAGTTGTTATCGAAGAATATATGGAAGGTGAAGAAGTAAGTATTCTTGCCTTCACCGATGGCGATGTGATCGTACCTATGGTTTCAGCGCAAGATCACAAACGCATTTTTGACAACGATGAAGGTCCAAACACAGGTGGTATGGGCGCTTACTCACCAGCTCCTGTCTATACAGAAGAGCTTGCTCCAATCGTAGAAGAAAAAATCTTAAAGCCAACTATAGAGGCGATGAAAGCAGAAGGACGCCCTTATGTGGGTGTTTTGTATGCTGGCTTAATGATCACCCAAGAGGGCCCGAAAGTGTTGGAGTACAATGCTCGCTTTGGGGATCCAGAGACCCAACCTGTGCTAATGCGTCTAGAAAGCGATCTTGTTGACATCATTGAGGCAATTCTACAGAAAAAACTAGATCAACAGACCATTCGCTGGAGTGAAGACGCTACAGTTTGTGTTGTAGTATCAGCGAAAGGCTATCCGAGTGACTACGAAAAAGGACAAGTTATTACTGGGTTAGACGATGTTCTCGACAATGTACAGATCTTCCATGCTGGAACTACAGAAGCAGATGGTAACATTGTCACCGCAGGAGGTCGTGTCCTAGGAATCACAGCCAAAGGCAAAGATATTCGCGAAGCCATTGAGCTTGTCTATCGTCAGACTGAGAAAACAACTTTTGCAGGCGCCCATTATCGCAAAGACATCGGTCGCAGAGCCCTAGAAAGGTTGTCTTAGTTATCATAAATGTGTCTTAAATAGAAATGGGAACCTCCTTCTCTAAATCAGGATGAATTGCCCACGGAAGTGGCATTCTATAGGGTGTATGAACCCATAACTGATAGCAGGGAAGGAGGTTTCGCTATGTTTCAGCCCATTCGCGATATTATGACGACCGATGTAACATCATTACGCTCAGACCAAACACTCGTAGATGCCGCAAAAACAATGAGCTCACTGGATGTAGGTGCCATGCCTATCGTAGACAATGGCAAATGCGTCGGTATCATTACAGATCGAGACATTGTGATTCGAGCTGTTGCCAATGGTCAGGATGTAAATAGTACAAAGATTCAGTCGGTCATGACCAAAGACTTGATTACGGCTTCACCAGACACAGATATTCATGAAGCTGCTGATACTATGGCAGAGCATCAGATTCGACGTCTTCTTATCACAGATAGAGATAAACTTGTAGGTATCGTTGCTTTAGGCGATCTGGCTGTTATGGACTTTTACGAAGATGAAGCTGGAGAAGCCCTCTCCGATATTTCTGAGCCTTCTCGACCTTTGATGTAATTGAATCGAGTATAGGTTTTTTAGAAAGAAGAGCTCTTGTCATGGCAGAAAAAGCTATAGGCACGAGCTCTTTTCTCTTTTACAGTACCGTAGCCCAAGGGTACGCTTCATAATTTTTTTACAAAGTAGCCATAATAGGGAATGGATAAGAAAAATTAAAAAAAATAGTAACCTCAAACATTGACACTGAAAACCATTTTCAGTATAATGAGGCTTAGATAGTACTTTCACCTTCGACTTATGATGGGGTGTAAGGAATGAAACTTCGTAAAGAAGATTTATTTATGAGTTTACTAGCTTTGGCTTTTTCTTTTCATGGTCTTTGGGGCTTTTCTTACTTGGGAAGAATGGACAAAAAAGAGGAGGTATTAAGAACAAGTGTGTCTTGTCGTCGGAGCTGATCGATTGGGAGCTGTAGAGAGATTGTTGCCACCTGAATACAGTAGAGAGGAATATATTCACTGGGATGGAAGAAGTCGTCGTCCTAGTATGTCCAGGGTAACTAAGGTTGTTGTTCTAACCGGATTTATCAATCATAATGCTGTAAATTACGTCAAAAAAGAAGCCAAAAAACGAGGCATCTCCATGATATTTTTACGTAGAGGTATCTCTGATTTATCGGCATAATCAAAGCTTTAAGAGGTGCGAATTATTAAATTTTGTGAAAAATACAAAATTCAGACCTATAAATATAATAAAAACATAACAATTGGAAAAAAATAAAAGATTGTACAAGTTTGATATTGTACAATCTTTTTGTATTTTTATACATTGAAAGTAAGAACAAGGTAAGTAATAAAAACTGGATATAGAGATAAGAGAAAAGGTTTTATTTTTTTAAGAAAAAAGTTTTTAACTGATAGATAAAAGCAGGGTACTATTAAACATACTAATGATAGCTCCGACAATCACATATTGACAAAAAAACCCCAATATAAGAGAATGTTTAAGTATGCTCTCTATGCTATTAATATTCGCCTGATGAGGAACTGAAGAAGTACAAGATTACAAACGTCGTGATAAGCATCGGCCTATCTTAAGGCTTATTAAATCGATCAAAAAAAGCTCGTCAAAAAATGGCAGAACGGCATTTTGTGTAAAAAATAACCATAGGAATTTATGAGGGAATGGTTGAAAAGAATTATGTACATTTGATAGAATAATTGCTAGATCCTGAATCACTCTAATTCTTTGCCTGCGCAGACAGTATGGTGTGTCATTATGTTAGAATTAGGGGGACGAGCTTGTAATGATTTGACAGGATTTCAAGGTTCCAGTGGAGATAGAGGGGGACAATGTGGTAGTCCCTGATCCGCTGTATTCCTTTCCAACGGGGGTTGGGGAAATTTCCTTTCCTCCCTTTTTTGTGCCTCTTTTCAAGACAGGCCATGCTTTTGTGTTTTTAGCAAAGATGAGCGAAAGGATCTGACAAGTTGAGAAGTTTATTTCTGATTAAGTAAGAGAGGAGTGCTCGCTATTAACAAGCCCGTTTCCATTACTGAAAGATTAAAGCGTCCCTTCCAGCAGTTTTTTGAGTTAGAGGCATCAGGCGGGATCCTTCTACTCTTATGCACCGTCCTTGCGCTGATCTGGGCCAACTCACCTTTAGGCGAATCCTACATGACCCTTTGGCAAATACCTTTAACCGTTGGTTTTGGTGAATTTATTCTTCAAAAACCTTTGGTGCTATGGATTAACGATGGTCTTATGGCCATATTCTTCTTTCTTGTAGGTCTCGAAATTAAGCGAGAAGTTCTACATGGTGAACTAAAATCACCGAGACAATCGGCTTTCCCGATTGCCGCTGCTATCGGTGGTATGGTTGTACCTGCTAGTATCTATGCTGCTTTGAACTGGGGTACCGAAGGAATTACTGGTTGGGGTATCCCCATGGCGACAGATATTGCCTTTGCTCTCGGCGTACTAGCTCTTCTAGGCAAACGTGTACCACTTGCTTTAAAAGTATTTCTTGCCGCACTAGCTATAGTTGACGACCTCGGTGCTGTTCTTGTTATCGCTATTTTCTACACAGCCGATATATCTTGGATGGCCTTGGGCATCAGTGCCGGCTTCTTGGCTGTGCTGGCTCTAGCTAACTTTATTGGAGTACGTCATATCCTTGTTTATGTTGTCCTTGGTATTGGTCTCTGGTTTGCCTTCCTTCTCTCTGGTGTACACGCTACCATTGGTGGTGTCTTGCTAGCAATGACCATCCCTGCAAGCTCTAAGATCAACGCTGAAGAGTTTATGAACCGCACTCGCAGGTTGATCAAAGATTTCGAGAATGCTGGAAATGGTCGCAAAGGCGAAATCAACATGACAGAGCAACATCAAGTATGCGTACAAGCTTTAGAAACGAATTGTAACCAAGTGGACTCTCCCCTTCATCGTATGGAGCATACACTCCATCCCTACGTTTCTTTCTTCGTTATGCCTGTCTTTGCCTTAGCCAATGCCGGCGTTGTCTTTGAAGGCGGCTTTGTAGAGTCCCTGACACACCCTGTCAGCCTTGGTGTTATTCTAGGTCTCTTCTTCGGTAAACAGATTGGTGTAACTTTGTTCTCTTATATTGCCGTCAAGGCCGGCTGGGCTTCTTTGCCGAAAGGTGTTACCTGGACCCACGTATACGGTGTCAGCATGCTGTCTGGTATTGGTTTTACCATGTCTCTCTTTATTGCTGGCTTGGCCTTCGAAGATCATGGTCTACTCACACTTTCTAAAGTGGGTATCTTGACAGCTTCCCTCCTTTCTGGTGTTATCGGTTACCTTGTTCTTCGCTATCAAGCTGCTAAAGATGATGCTCGTAAAGCACTTTCTGCTTCCTAAACGGACAAGATGGCAGGTAGCTTTACAGCTATAGTAAGACTTGATAACTGGCTACGTTTTTAGAAGCTGAAAAGGAGCTTGCTCTATTCCTATAGAGCAAGCTCCTTTTCTAATTAAAGTGATTCCTCTCTTTCATCTACAGAAGGGACAACTTGTTGAAGAGCTTCTGTAAAATCTGCGGTTGTTACACGAATGCGAGAGGAAATATCTTTATCTAATGCCGCAGGCCAACGATTCATATCTTGCCCAAGAGCTCGACTGACTGCGATCAAAGCTGCTTTGGCACATAAAGCGGCAATATCAGCGCCTGTATAGCCGGATGTTTTCTCTGCCAATTCTTGAATTTGGACATGCTCATCTAAGGGCATTTTTGTCGTATGTAGGCGTAGAATTTGCTCCCGGTCGGCTAGTTCTGGCAATCTTACACGGATTCGATAATCGAAGCGGCCAGGTCGAAGCAAGGCTCGATCGAGTATGTCTAAGCGATTTGTTGTTGCGATGACCACGACTTGTCCACGTCGATCGAAGCCATCCATCAGAGAAAGAAATTGTGCCACTAGGGTAGCTTCAAAAGTCGCAGTGGCTCGACTTCGATCAAAAGCAAAAGCATCGATTTCATCAAAAAAGATAATGGAAGGTGCTTTTTTTTCGGCTTGTGCAAAAAGCTGACGCAGCCTTTTTTCACTTTGACCGTGCATCGGTGAAAGAAACTCTGGCCCTTTTACAGAGAAAAAGGTAGCCTCTACTTCTTGCGCTACAGCTTGGGCTAACAAAGTTTTACCACAGCCCGGTGGTCCATAAAGCAAAACACCTTTTGGAGGTTTAATGCCTAAATCTTGTACCAACTCAGGATATCGTAAAGGAAGCTCTACAGCCTCGCGGAGTAAACGAATCTCTTCTTTTAAGCCCCCTACGTCTTGATAGGAGGTTTTTTTTGTCAATTTTACAGGTTCAATGATATCGTCAAGGTTTTCGCTTTTTGCCAGAGTAGCAGCACTTTCTTCTTGACCCGATCTTTCGCTAGGTCGATTTCTCGCTTCATCTGCTTTTCTACGAGCTACATCAGCATACTGTCCTGTAACACTCGTATCCATATCGGCTCGACCGCGTGCTGATACAGAAGGCTTCCGAGTTACCCCGACGATACGACCTTCACGAGTTAGATGAATCCAGTTCGAGTCTTGCTCTGCATCAATCGTATCAGGCAAGGAAAAAACTTGTCTTTCTACATCTTTCCACTCTAAAAGGGGACAGTAATAACATTTATTCTGGCGAGCCATCTGTTCCACTGTAGAGAGTATAGCGCTTTTATCAACATAAAAAATACCTTCACTGTCAACGGTACCAAAGCGATACCACCTCTGTCCTGAATCATTGACAGCAAAGTCATCAAAAACGAGAAAGCGGCAGCCCGGTCGGAAATAGATGGCGCCATCATGCTCTCTATAATCACGTGTTTGACCATCACAATAGATGGAGCGATCCGATGACTTCAGACATTGGCGTAAACATTCTACGATAAGATCAAAGGTATCTGCCCGTACTTCTTCGCCATCCGCAAGAATCGTACAATTACGGTCAGACGATGCAACTTTCCATATTTCACAAAGAAAAACTAGATCCTCAGGACTTTTTCCCAGTTCAACCTGATAGCCTGCGCGTCCATTGTAGCTTTTTTTACGAAAGGTGCTATGTTTTCGGGCATGACGATAAATATTTAAGAAATTCTTGGAAAAAGAAGTGGTAAAATGTATACTAATTACCATCGTTGATCTCCTTTGTTTCTAAACATTAACACCCAACATCATACCACAGCTTTTTCAGTAGAAGGAAGGGAGCCTGTCACCGACTGAAGCTCAGAAAATGAAAGCATGAGCAGGACAAATGAAGGGTTTCCAAGGATAGATGTGGAAAAAGAATAAAAGTTAGTCTATGAGTAGACAATTTTCAATAGTACTTTTCTGGATTCTTACTTCGATGGATTGATATCAGCGATAGAAGGGAGGTTTTACTCGCTGAGGGAGGAAACAATTGGAATGGTTGTAACTTCTGATATGATTCTTGTATTTATAATTTTGGCTATTACGACAGTTCTTTTTATGGTAGATCGACTTCGTTCTGATCTTGTTGCGATGGGTGCTCTTCTCGCTTTGACTCTTAGTGGTATTTTAGAAACCCAAGAAGCTTTAGCTGGCTTTTCCAATCCCATTGTGTTAATGATCGCCGGACTCTTTGTTGTTGGTGGTGGTCTTTTTCGAACAGGTGTGGCAAGAGCGATAGGCAATCGCTTGTTGCGTACTGCCGGCAACAATGAAAACTATGTACTCGTTCTACTTATGGTTGTGGTAGCGGTTTTGAGTGCATTTATGAGCAATACAGGAACTGTTGCTGTTTTCCTACCTATCGTCGTTAGCCTGGCTTTGGATGCTCGAATCCATCCGGGTCGATTGTTGATTCCGCTTGCTTTCGCAAGCAGCTTAGGTGGAGTAATGACCCTAATTGGAACTCCACCAAACTTAATTGTAAGTGAGATTTTAGAGCAATACGGTTATCAACGATTGGGCTTTTTTGACTATACACCAGCAGGTGCTGTGGCCTTATTGCTAGGAATCCTTTTTATGTTAACGATAGGAAAAAAACTGTTGCCTGGCAAGGATCTTGATGAGCGCATGCAGAATCGATCTGCCAATCTATCACCGCAGGAACTGGCTGACTTTTATCACTTGTCAGACAATATTTTTCGCCTTCGTGTTCGACGTAGCTCTCCCATGGTCGATAAGCGCCTCTATGATCTTACTCTGCCTTCGAGGTTTAATATTTCAGTCTTGAAAATCATGCGCACAAGTGGACGGACTCCCATTCGAACGAGTACATCTCAGGAGATGGCAGGGCCGGACAGTGTGATTAAAGAGCAGGACATTCTTTATGTGCAAGGCGTAGCAGAACAAGTTCACAAATTGGCTCTTCAATATAACCTAGCAATTCAGCAAGGAGAGGTTTCGGAAGCAGATCATCCAGATAAGGAAGCATCTGCAGATGGCGAAGTAACAAAGCAGTCAAAACGCAAGGAAGCGGTAGAAGAATCGACAGCTGCATCAGCAGATCAACTGGTTGGCCGAGAGCTTGGCCTAGCTGAGGTGCTTCTAACACCTCATTCCAGTCTAATTGATCATAATATTGAAGAATGGCGCTTTCGTGAAAAATATAAAGTGAACGTGCTTGCTATCAATCGCCGAGGAGATCAGTTACTGGAGAATATTCCTCACCAGCGCTTGCGTTTTGGTGATGCCCTGCTTGTACAAGGTCCCTGGGAAGAGATTGAGCTGCTCGCGAAAGATACACAAGATGTGGTTGTAGTAGGACAAACGAAGGAAGAAGCAAGTAAAGCAGCGACCAGTGGCAAGGCACCTATAGCCGTAGCAATCATGATTGCCATGTTGGCACTCATGACCTTCGAAGTTGTTCCTGCCGTTATTGCTGTACTAATAGCAGCCATGCTTATGATTCTAACAGGGTGCTTGCGGAATGTTGAAGAAGCCTATAACTCCATCAACTGGGAAAGTGTGCTTTTAATCGCGGCTATGTTGCCTATGGCAACGGCTTTGGAAAAAACAGGTGGCGTTCTCTTCGTTTCTGAAGGTCTTGTTACTTTACTGGGTCCCTATGGCCCCTTGGCGCTGATGGCAGGAATTTACTTATTGACTACTTTTTTTAGTCAATTTATTAGTAATACAGCGACAGCCCTCTTATTCGCACCGATTGCAATTGCTACGGCTGTTCAAGTTGGTGTGAGCCCTTATCCTTTTCTGATGACCGTAGCCGTAGCAGCAAGTATGGCTTTTGCTACACCTGTTGCATCGCCAACGAACGCGATGGTAATGGCGCCTGCCAACTATAAGTTTCGTGACTTTGTCAAAGTAGGCGTACCTTTGCAATTTTTAATCGGGCTTGTCATGATGCTCGTGCTTCCTTTACTATTTCCTTTTTGAAAATAATAGGAATAGTCACTTGTGTTGAGATGGGTATTTATGTAAAATAAGTATACAAAAATATCAAATACTACATGGAGTTGCTTCACAGAATCTGAATATCATAGATCCTTCATATGCTGTATTAAAAATACCTAACTATCGCTCTTAAAGTTGCTACTTACTTCAAAGCACTCTATTTTTCTATAGATTAGGAACAGAAAAGAAGCCTTTTGTTGATAGAGAGCAAAGATGAGTATTCAACGTCAGAAGGAAAGGTAGGTTTGTCATTAATGAACGATAGACTTCAATCTATCATTAATACAGCGCCCTTGATTCAAAAATTAGTACCTTTAGATTGTATGATTGGTATTTCAGATCGAGAAAAGTTTTTGCACTATTTACCAGGTCGAGCTATCTCCATTGGTAGAGATATACGAGGAGAGCGATTATCTTCTGATGATGGTCTGTATCATGCTGTTCACTCAGGCAAAGAGCATATTGTCAAATTACCTCGTGAAGTCTTCGGGTTTCCATTTCGATCAGTGGCTGTTCCTATTCATGATGAGAAAGGCTATGTAATTGGAGCGATCGCTCTGGGAGTTAGTCTACAGACCCAGGAGAGTTTATTGTCAATTGCGCAGATGATTGTTACATCATCACAAGAAATCTCCGCAGCTACGAAAGAATTGGCTCAGTCAGCGGAAGAATTATCTTTACAGCAAGAGCTACTAAGTCGTTTGAGCAATGAGGTATTAGAACAGGTAAAAAAGACGGATCAGATCTTAAAATTTATTAATGATGTAGCCATGAAGTCTAATTTGCTTGGACTCAATGCTTCCATTGAAGCATCCCGAGCTGGTGAGCAAGGAAAGGGCTTTGCAGTGGTTGCCGAAGAGATTCGCAAGATGGCCGTAAACAGTGCTCAGTCAGTAAAAGAAATTCGAGAAATTTTGAACATAATCAAAGAACGCGTTACAATTATGAACAGTAAAATTACGCAAACGACCGATATTGGTCATCAACAAGTAGCGGCTACAGAAGAGATACATGCCTCTGTACAGGAATTTGCTGATTCGGCGCAGAAAATTGAAGATGTTGCGAAGATTGTTTGATACAAAAAAAGACTGCCAACAGTTCTCTGCTGGCAGTCTTTTTTACTTTCCTTTTTTTTGTAGCCATGCTCTTTTCTTTGTTCATTCTTGCCCTTACATGAGGATCTAGAATCTTTTTGCGTAGACGAATACTTTTTGGCGTAACCTCTACCAGTTCATCATCACCAATCCACTCTAGTGCATCTTCCAAAGAGAGACGTAAAGGTGTCTTAAGAGAGATTGCACCTTCAGAACCACTGTTTCGCATGTTCGTTAAGTGTTTTGTTTTTGTTACGTTAATCTCCATGTCTTGCTCGCGGGCGTTTTCGCCGACAATCATGCCTACATACACATCGGTACCTGGCTCAATGATAAAGTTCACCCGCTCTTGTAAGTAGCCCATGGCATAAAGAGTTGCTGTTCCTTGTTCGATAGCGACGGCAGCACCTTTGGAACGACCAGGGATATCACCACGATGAGCTTCATAACCACGGAATAGATGATGCATTACGCCAAAGCCTTTGGTATCAGTTAAAAACTCTGTGCGATAACCGATAAGACCACGAGCGGGTATGGTAAATTCAATACGAACCTGGCCAGAGCCCGAGGGATTCATGTTAGTCATCTCAGCTCGACGAGTGCCAAGCTTTTCCATAACAACGCCCATATATTCTTCGGGCACATCAATGATCAAATCTTCAATCGGTTCAAGTAGAGTGCCTGACTCATCTCTATGCATAATTACCTGGGGCTTTGAGACAGCCAACTCATAGCCTTCGCGGCGCATCGTTTCGATCAAAACAGACAAATGAAGCTCGCCACGACCAGAGACAAGGAAAACATCAGGATCTTCTGTATCGCTAACCCGTAGAGCTACGTTTTTCTCTAGTTCTTTATAAAGACGTGCCCGGAGATGCCGAGATGTAATATATTCGCCTTCTTTGCCGGCAAAAGGACTTGTGTTTGTTTGGAAGGTCATCTGTAAAGTAGGCTCATCAATTTTCATTACTGGCAAAGAGGTTGGATTTTCAGGATCAGAAATGGTTTCACCAATGTTAATATCGGTTAAGCCGGTAATGGCAATAATTTCGCCGACGGTGGCTATCTCCGCATTGATACGACTTAATCCTTGGTACGTAAAGAGTTGCTGCGCTTTTCCTTTTGCTATAGTGCCATCCGCTTTACAGATCGATACTTGTTGACCTGATCGTACTTGTCCTTGATGAACTCGACCGACAGCAATACGACCTACATAGTTATCGTAATCTAATGTTGTAACCATGCATTGTAGCGGACCTTCATCATCACCTTCTGGAGCTGGTACATGTTCTATAATCTTTTGGAAAAGTGGCTGCAGATCGACGCCTTTTTCATGGGACTCAAGACTACACCATCCATCCCGTCCTACGGCGTACAAGACGGGAAACTCTAGCTGCTCATCATCGGCACCAAGATCAATGAAGAGTTCTAGAATCTCATCAAGAACTTCAGCAGGTCTTGCGTCTTGACGATCCATTTTGTTGATGACTACAATGGGACGCAGCCCTTTCTCTAAAGCTTTGCGTAGTACGTATTTCGTCTGTGCCATGACGCCTTCGGCGCTATCAACAAGTAAGATCGCGCCGTCAACCATCGAGAGAATGCGTTCTACTTCTCCAGAGAAGTCGGCGTGACCCGGCGTATCAACAATGTTGATCTTAATGCCGTTGTAAGAAACAGCCGTGTTTTTCGCTAAAATGGTAATACCGCGTTCACGCTCTAGGTCATTCGAGTCCATGACACAATTCTGTACTTCTTCGTTTTCGCGGAAGATACCCGATTGTTTGAGTAGGCCATCAACCAAAGTGGTTTTGCCATGGTCAACGTGGGCAATAATGGCGATATTTCGCAGATCAGTCCGTTTCACAATATTCTCTCCTTCAATTGATGAGCCCTTTCAATGTAGGTATAATCCTGATTGGGTATATCCCTGATCATCATACCTATAGATGAAGGCACTACCTTCGTTGTTTACATCCTTTCAATTATATGTTTTTCGAAAATTAAGAGTCAAGCAAGTTCTGTTAAACTATTATATAACTTTTTTCAAAAAAAGGCTTGCAAGCTTCGACGAATTATGATAACATTCTATCTCGTTCGGGGGAAACAAAAACCCCTCAAAAAGAAATGGAATCAATTAACACTTGTAAAAATATAAGAGCTTGTGTTAAGATGAGATTCTGGCGCTGAACGAGAGCTACACTTTCTAAAGCGCACCGGTCCTTGAAAATCAAACAGTTGTAAACAAGTCAAGCGTGCGAAACAAGAAATTGTGCGAATTGTTCGGGGGTCAGACTCCACAACAATTCGAAAACAATTCTGACAATTTGCTGAGTCGCTTAGGAGATAAAGTGCTACGGTGCGAAAACCTTCGTTCTCGCTCTACGCTGGTTCTCTTAAAAAGGCAAAGCAAAATGTACAAAATTAAGTCAATTAAGAGCTTTATCAGGCTCACCCATATATAAGGAATGCAAAGGAAGTTCACTGCTGACGCCATTTATGGCGCAGCGAACTCCAAAACATCCTTTTTTGGAGAGTTTGATCCTGGCTCAGGACGAACGCTGGCGGCATGCCTAACACATGCAAGTCGAACGGAGTTAAGGGATAGCTTGCTATTCCAAGACTTAGTGGCGAACGGGTGAGTAACGCGTGGATAACCTACCTATAAGAGGGGGATAACTTTCCGAAAGGAGAGCTAATACCGCATAAAGTTGTTCTATGGCATCATGGACAACCAAAGGAGCAATCCGCTAATAGATGGGTCCGCGTCCGATTAGCTAGATGGTGGAGTAAAAGCCTACCATGGCGACGATCGGTAGCCGGCCTGAGAGGGTGAACGGCCACACTGGGACTCAAAGCTTGTTCAAAATCAATTTCTTTCTCAAAGACCATTGCGTATTCACAACTCCTACACGAACATTTTTTCGAGCATGGATTTCTTGAAATTTTTTAACTTTTCTAACTCAAGCTGTTGAAGGGTGATAAGATTGTCGAGACGCTGAAAGAACAACGTAATCCTTTCTTGTTCAGGCAACGAAGGAAGAATTATCGTTCTTTTTTTCCAATCTTCAACATCGAATACCAGCTTTTCTATATCAACTCCATATGAGCTGAGGAAAAACTTCCTATACATATTAGGCAGTTTCGATATTAAAGTCCAGTACTCGGTAGTGATGTTTTTGTTTCCAATGGATACTAAGTATTCATTGGAAACAATTGATTTATCAAGGCTTTCCGGCACTATTCCATTTGCTCCATGTACCACTTGTCTCTTTGAAATCAAATAATCTCCAGACCTGATTTCAAAATAGTTTTTGACTAAAATGTCTTTGCCCTTGAAATAGCCTCTGGATACGATTCCCTCATTACGACGTTTCACCGTAATAAGCTGATACTCTTCATCATCTTCCATTTTAATAGGGCGTTGCTTTTCTGTTAGCACATCTCCAACCTTCTTCTGTTCCCAAGCATCGGTAAATCCGGCAAAGCGAATTTCCGGAACATTGGCTCCATCCTTCGGAAACATTTTTTCGAGCATGGATTTTTTGACGATAACCAGCTTGTCATATTTACGCTGATGAAGGGTAATAAGGTTGTCGAGGTTTTTGAAAAAGGTGCCGATTTTGGTTTGTTCCCCATCTTTTGGGACATAAACGAGTTGCTCATCCAAATCGCTTTTGTTAAGGTTTCCAATTGCACCATTTCCGCCAGATACAAAAATGCTTATAAATTTCTCATACCATGATGAACTCATAGAGGCATTTAAGAAATATGGGTTCTTAGTCTTAGCAAGCAGCATAAATCCACCGTGCACCGCTTTTTTGTCCAATTTACACACTATTGCGTGCTTTCCAACCAATCTACTTGACCCATTAGCGGAAGTGACAAGAATATCACCTTCATCTACATATTCAATATTTACTGCACTTTCATTAACAAAAACATCATCGTCTTTTTCCAAGTAAGTGTCTTCATTTATGTTGGAAGATCTAAGAACTCTAACACCATCCTCAACAATATCGCTTGGTTTATATGTCAATCCTCTTCGGGTTTCAGCTAATTCTTTATACTTACGCTGTTCCCAAGCATCGGTAAATCCAATGAAGCGAATCTCTGGTTTTTTATCTTTTTCAGCCATTCAGAGACGCACTCTATCATTCACCCTTTAGCAGCTTCTGGAACTCGCTGAGACCTTTCATATCATACTCGTTTCCGACGAGTTCATCAATGAGCGCCGAGAGTGTAGACTCCGTTTCCTGTATCTCCGATACGACCGCAGAGTATGTGACAGCGTATTTTTCAGAAATGGCTTTGATTTTGTCTACCAAAACATGAGTTACCGCATTGGGAAGTTGCTTAATACTCTCAGTAAGCGGAAAAATCCATTTTTGCTCAAGCAGTTCAAGCGCCTGTTCGTCGGAAAGCGATTCAATGGTTGCCTTTGTTTTCATATGCAATGCTGCGGCATCCGCTTTTACCTGTGCTTTTACTTCCTTTTCTTCGGTCATCAACTTGCTTATTCTTACAATCTTTGCTTCAAAGGATTCTTCCGGGAATTCAAAAGCGGATTGAAGCTCTGCTAAATAAGCATTTACTGCTTTTTTACCATATGTGCCATCAGTATTCGCTTCCATATTCGACCATACTACATCGTTATGTGCGCTAATAAAGGTAAGTTTGTCGGCCTTCCTGGAAAGAGCGGCATAAGCGTTCAGAGTCCTTATTTCCTGGGTGTCCACATCAGCATTGATTTCTTTGAGTTTATCACCGACTTCTTTTGCGACAAACGCATCGCTGGAATCGTTTGTCACGCTTGAATTCCTTTCTTCGTCGGAAAGTGAGTCGAGTATTTCATCATATTCAGAGAAGATTTCGGTAAGGCGACTCTCTTTTTTCTTAAGTGCTTCATATTCAGCCGAAAGTAATGTCCGATGAACAAGTTCAAATGGAATAATATGACCGATCCAACCATCCTGTACCTCTTCCTCTTTGCCGTCCTTCTTCTTAATTACCATATTGGGATCAACTTTTTTAACAGCGTTGAAGCCCTCTGTCTGAATTATTTCGAGGTCAACAGATATTTTTGCCCACTCGTCAGCAAGCAATTGATATGCTTCGTATTTGTCAATAAGTGGAATGAAATCAAGGCGGGCAAAAATGTCAGCACTCAAAAAAACCTCTTCTTTTGAAATATTGAGGCTCGCAATATTCGTTATAAGCTCGCTTTTCAAAAAACTGTCGAAGTCTCTAAAAGCTCCCATGAAATTGGAAACAAAAGCTTTTACGGCGGGGTGCTCATCGACACTCTGTTCAATATTGTTGACCGCCAACTCAGCATAAGGACCTACACCTTTTGAGAACAATGTCTCTTTTAATTCTGGGAAAGCACTCCAGTACTCGCTAAGTTCAGCAATTTCGCTCATGGGAATGCCGCCGAACATAGTAGCATAAATGTCCCATTTTTCTGCGCCTTCAGAGGAATCAACATACCTTGGAATATTCAAATTGTATTCATTTCGGCGGATTTCTTCACGGCTGGCCTTCCATGAGAATTTGTCAATATCGGCTCTGATAGTTACGGTATCAACGATCTTTTTAATATCAGATGCTCTAAGCTTATTATTTTTGCCAACTTTAATAAAACCTTTGGATGCATCAACAATTAAAACATCGGTATTCTCACGTTTTTGCTTCAAAACCATTATGATTGTCGAAATGTTCGTGCCAAAGAAAATATTGGTAGGAAGCCCAATGATAGCATCAATGTGATTGCTTTCAATCAGATTTCTTCGAATCTCGCCCTCTTCACCGCCACGGTATAAAACA
Source organism: Heliorestis convoluta (assembly GCF_009649955.1). Taxonomy (NCBI): domain Bacteria; kingdom Bacillati; phylum Bacillota; class Clostridia; order Eubacteriales; family Heliobacteriaceae; genus Heliorestis; species Heliorestis convoluta. The sequence continues at coordinate 136,855 of NZ_CP045875.1, forward strand.
CCATGCGGGAGAACTATCGTCATGATGCCATCCGGCTTAAGATGGAACAAGTCGTGGAGTAGGAAAGCATAATCGGCTTTTGATTTCGGAGCGAGGCCAAAACGTGCGTAGCGAGGGTCTGCTTCCTTATTACTCGGGTCCCAATGCTGAGAGTACGGAGGATTGGAAACAACTGCATCCACATAAAGTGGATTGTACGTTTCAACTGGATTGACTTCATCAAAGTACGGCCAATCATCTTCCAAAGTGTCACCGTTGCGGGTTACGATATTATCCGGGAGGATGCCACGCATAACTAAATTCATACGAGTGAGGTTGTATGTATTCTGCTTCAGCTCCTGTGCATAGTATTTGATGTTGTTTTCATCATCAATATGCTTTGCAATAGAACGACCGATGTTTATCAAGAGGGAGCCCGAACCGCTCGTCGGGTCATAAATAATGATTTCCTTTTTGTCCTTCAAATGTTCTGCAACGATTTCGGACATAAGTAGAGATACTTCATGCGGCGTGTAAAACTCTCCTGCCTTTTTTCCAGCATTGGCTGCAAACATGCTAATCAGATACTCATATATGAAGCCAAGAACATCGTAGTCCTGCTTGCCATCCATAGGAATATTTTTAATCAGATGAATCAGATCGCTGATAGCTTTTGTTCGAGATGCGGAGCTGTCACCGAGTTTGCTTAAACCGGTCTGCAAGGTATTAAATATACCCTCAAACACCTTCTTATGAGAGGGGTTAATCAGACGGTTGAATGCTGACAAGGCATCCGTGACATTAGACACATCAAAATCTTTGCCCATTTTGAGCCAAGTTGAGAACAAGTCCTTGTAGGCAATAAAGTATCCGACATTTTCACGAACATACTTTACGGTTTCGGCATCGTCTTCAACAAGAGCCTCGATGTCTTCCTGGGTAAAGCTGTTTTCTTTCAGAAACTTTAACTCCCTGTCCGAAAGGTACTTGTAAAATATGAAGCCTAAAATGTAATCTTTATATTCATTCGCCTCAATCTTGGAGCGCATTTTATTTGCTGAATCCCAGATTTTTGTGGCAAGTTGTTGCTTATTCATGATAATCCTCCTACAGTTTCATACCTTTGCGGTATTGTTTTAAAGTCGTTCATCATCATTCGGTAATGCTACCCCTGCTTAAGCGTGTCAAAAATCAGCTTGAACACCTCTTTATACCGTGCAGTATCCGTGCAGTTGTCCGCATAGTGGAGACCATCATTGATTCCGATAAACTGCGTAGTGATGTACGACGGCATAACATCATCGGTGCAAGAATTTAAAACTTTAGAAAACTTAGAAAACGAAAATGAAAAACTTAAAAGCCTTCTTAGATTCTATGTTCTGTATCGTAATCTAATTAAAATATTGCAACAGATTTATTCCACAAAGTTACTTTAGATCCTTTTTTCTAAAATCATTTTCAATTTCCCTTTCTATCTCATTCCACACTCATTGCTAACGACTAACATAAAATAGAAGCTGTACAAAAGGGTCTTTTTTAGTCACATTCAAAATAAAAACGCGAAAAAATACTCTATTTTGTGTATTTATAAAACCCCCTTATTGCCTAAAGAAGATTCAAAATATAGATAACTGAAACAGTGGTATAAGAACAGTAAGCTCTCAAGCACCTATTGCTTGAGAGGCTTACTTGTTTTTCTTAAGAGGAATAAATATGGATAGATCAGAGTCGTCGCATACGCTAGAGAGAAAAATGTAAGAGCAATTTTAGATGCATTGAATTTCCAGAAAGTACAAATTTAAATAAGTTTGTTAACATGTCGAACTTCGAGGAAGTCAGATTTCTTCATCATCAATAGTTCTAGAGTTCGTTATTCATCCTTTAAAAATTTTTAATAGAACATAAAAAACTTATCAGAATAAAAATTCTAGATTTTGGAGCACGAGAACGTATCCTGGTATTCTCAAGTAAAGAACTAGTTATTGGAAGACATGTCTTTAGAACTCAAATGGAGAATTTTAAAGGAGATAAGCCAATAGAAAAAATGTAGTTAATATATCCAAGCAATGCTTTTTGACTAGGCAGTTGTACCCAATTTCCGAAGTGCATTCCTCGACAGTTGACAATAACACCGTGAACGTGAAAGAACACTGAGTTTTTCGTGATTGCTTGGTCGACAAAGGGAGCATCTTCTTTGTCTTTGTTTACGATGTTCTCCCAAAAGATGTAATTATTATAAGTGCTGACGGTTATCACTCCTTGAGTAACTTACAGATCCATCTTATTTAGCATATCCCGTAAAGCAATTAATTCTTCCTTCGTTAGTGTTACGCCTTTACCCATCTTTGCATGCTCAGGTGCCCAATCACGAATATCGTACTTAGGGGCTTTGTCGTTCCAACTGATTAGGTTGACTTCCTTTTTCCAGCCTTTTGAGCCTTCGGAAAGAGTTCCGAAGTGTTGGGTGATATTGTATTTGATTTCGGCCATGCTGTTTGGCTCCTTTCAAGGTTTTGGGAGTTATTCGTTGATGTTTATCTACAAGGTTTGTTTTTTAGGATGATGGCATACGTGTTATAGGGAAAGATTATAAAGCTGTAGATTGGATAGATCTTTTCCCTAGTCGTTTATCGTAGTTTTCTTAAATATTTTGTACGGTTCTTAAACAAAATTCGACAGGATTTTCGCAACGGAAGTGATATACTTTTTATAACCTAACATTTCGTTCTGAAACCAGTCGGGGTTGTGCCAAGCAGCCTATGACTGGTTTTTGCTATTTTTACTTAGAGGTATTTCGGCAGCGCTTAACAAAAATATTCCTGAGTCTTTTCTGATAATTGGCAACACAAATAAAAATAAACCGATTGAGGAATTAATCAATTTTACAATTCCAGAGTGCTGTTATTCCGGTGGTGTGTGAAGATTCTTTTTTCATGGAAAACAAAACCACTCTGTGTTAGATAATGCTTTTTTGTTGTATTTGCATCTGGATTTCTGGAATTATCACGTTTTCGGACAATTCCGCTAAGCTCTGTGACATAAGGGTTTGTGGACATTTTGGAAATTAAGATGCGTAGACTCTCTGAAATTTTCATTGGATTGCTCAATACTGAATTTCATGACGTTCACCCCGTAGGTGAGATTTTGATTCTTTCTTTAGAAGCATTTAACTCTTTTTTACGGGATTTTATGCGGATTTTAGAGGTTTTTCTTTAGTTTATTGCTGTGGATTCAAGAAGTTGACCCAAATAAACTTCGAACAATCGTACTAAAAACTGTTGAGGAATTTGAGATAGAATGAGAGGATTGAGTCGAAACCTGAGCAAGTGACCATTACAATTTAGGGCGGGTATTACTCTTTCTATGGTAGAAGATTGTATGAGAGAGAAAAATATATCATTTGAAGATGCTATTAGTTATCTTATCAGCGTAGGTTGGAAGGCACATCGGCTATTTAATGAAGTCATGGTCTCAAAAAAGTAATAGCTGAGGTGGTAGGACAAGCTTGAATTAATACAAAAAATTGTCAGAGATGCTTAAAAACTAAAAATATGTCTCATGGAGGTTAAATTGATTAAAGAATATGATATTGCTTTTTCTTTTGCAGGTGAAGATAGGGACTTTGTAAGACCAATAGCTATTGAGCTAACCAGACATGGAGTTAAAGTATTTTATGATGAGTTGGAACAAGTAAATTTGTGGGGGAAAAATCTATATCAGCATTTGTCCCAAATATATTCTTTCAAAGCTGACTATTGCGCTATATTTATTTCAAAGTTTTATGTAGAGAAGTCCTGGGCTAAGCACGAGCTTCGTAGTGCACAGGAAAGGGCTTTTGCACAGGATGCAGAATATATATTGCCAATAAGGCTAGATAATACTAAAGTGCCTGGAATATCTGAAACAACTGGGTATATTGATGCTCGTAAGTTTTCTACCAAAGGGTTAATAGATATGTTTCTAAAAAAACTAAATTACCCATCTACTGCTCACAAAAAAGCTAAAAAGGAAAAGAATAATAGTGACCCAGAGCTTCTGTTTTTACAAATTAGAAGCATTATTAATTCCCTGGATCCAATTGACCTCTTTCCAGAAGCTCCCTCTGACGAGTATGACCCAGAAATAAGAGACATAATAACCATTTTACCTGAAATAAAGTCAATATCTGAGCTAACAATTAAAATTCATTCAATCTTTGTTAAATGGTTTGATAAAAAAATTGTAGGTAGTATATCTGATTATGAAAAGGTAGCTTATGAGATATGGTGTTTAACTCATGAAAAAATGGAAAGTGTATACTAGTTCGCAAGCTCTACAGAAAAAACAAATAGGTTACTGTGGGGCTTTTTTTGAGAAGACTTGACATTTTTTTACTAAACTTTGAGAAGCTGTTACGTTATAACATGATTTATAAAAAATACAACCAATTGAAAGACATTGAAAACCAGCTTGGGCTGTGCAAAGCAGTCTGTTTAGCTGGTTTTATTGTTTATAAGAGGTAATTTACCTCTGTAACGTGGTGTGGTGTAAAGGAGATAAAAAGAGGTATAGTACAAACGTTTTGTAAAAAATCTAGGAGAGTGAAACGGTGGAAGTTGATAACTTTATGCTTGGAAGGACTATGGGGGGAATCCTTCGGTTAGAGAATGCACAGGGTATTTGTGCATATAATGACGCGACAATATATGGATTGATTAATGGTATTGAACCATTTATTGATGAATTCTTTTCTATCGAACTATAACCGAAGCCAAATTGATGTTATTGCTAGGTAATCATTTTTATCATAAGCTATTTCATTAAAAAGTTCTCGGATAAAAGCTATGATCAAATAAAAAACACTACAAACAATTTAATTGACACAAGACTTACAAATACAAGTCAATATGTAATAAAAAGGTGTGAGCTAAATGTACATATCTCAAATAGAAATATTTAATTTTCGAAGCTTTCAACAGAACGTTATAGAATTTAATGAAGGTATGAATGTTATCATTGGACATAATAACGCGGGCAAAACTAACTTACTCAGTGCATTAGGACTTATATTTAACCAAAACCAACGGTACCGTCCTGATGTGGAAGATTTCAATAAAAATATTCCTATATGCCACTATCTTACTAAAAATGAAAAAGGTATTTATATACCTCCTAAAATAACAATTAGTGTTTGGATTCAGGAGTCTTCCGAGTTTTCTAACGAATTATCTGATGATAATAACGTGATCTATGCGTGGAGAATTATAGTTGATAGACCATATTTGGCAAAGCTAACTTATGAGTTCTTTTTACCTGAGGGAGCAATATTTGCAAATTACCAGAAGGACATTCAAAAATTAGTAGATGAAAAAAAAGATATTGAAATTGATTTTTGGGATTTGTTAAAAAGAAAATATATCAGAAAATACATTTCGAGAATTTATGGGGGAGATGAAAAATTAAGAAATAGAGCGAATTCAGAAGAATTAAGTAAATTTGATTATCAATTTTTAGATGCTATTAGAGATGTTGAAAAAAAACTATTAACAGGTAAAAATATTTTGCTTAAAGAAGTATTAACTTATTTCCTGGATTACCAGTTAGAAGGAGAGAATGATGCGGAATTACAAGATGAAAGAGAAAAAAGATATGAAAATTTTCGAGAAGAATCAGGAAAGCTTATTAAAAGTTTAAAGGAGCGAATCCATACCGAACCAATCTTAGATTATGCAAAAAATGTTGGAGCATCCATTGAAGGAATCCCTAATTTTGAAGGGCGAATTAATGAGGTCGAATTATTTTCTGCATTAAGCCTAATAATTGAAAAGGAGACCGGAATAAAGATACCTGTTACGCATAATGGATTAGGTTATAACAATCTGATTTACATGTCTATTTTACTAGCAAAAATGCAAATGCAGTGTACAGATTATGTAAATGAAGATGAACAAAAAGTATTTCCTATGTTACTTATAGAAGAACCCGAAGCTCATCTTCATCCTGCAATGCAATACAAATTTCTCAAATTTTTAAAACAAAAACTAAAAGAAAAAGACAAAGTTAGACAGATATTCATTACTACTCATTCCACTCATATTACTGCAGCAGTTGATTTAGACGAAATAATTATTTTGAATATTGCTCAACAGCAAAAGTTAAATGTATCTTACCCAGGAAAAGTTTTTGATTTAGACTCAGAGGAAGATAAAAAGTCAAAAGCGTATGTTAAAAGGTTCTTAGATGCAACGAAATCGGATATGCTTTTTGCTAAAAGTATCATCATGGTTGAAGGGATTGCTGAACAACTATTGTTATCTTGTTTTGCAGATTATGTGAAAAAGGAAAAGCATATACCAGTCTCTTTAGAAGATAATCATGTTTGTGTCGTCAATATAAGTGGTAGGTACTTCAATCATTTTCTGAAGCTATTTTATTATGCAGAGCAGGATCCATTAAGAAAATCTGCAATTAATAAAAGGATATCTTGTATTACAGATACAGATCCTACTAAAAGAAAAATAGAAAAGAAGGCAAAAAATACCAAGTGCTTCCCATTCGAATTACAATCCAACCCTAAAGAGTATACCTATAAGGATGAATCAACCGTGCTTTTTGAATTAAAGCAAAAACAAAAAGATCATAATAATATTCGTATATTTTCTCAACTTAAGGGTAAAGGAAAGACATTTGAATATGAACTAGCCTATTGGAACCCAACTTGTCAACTACTGTTGACAGATTATGTGTCCAACAGGAATGAACTGGAGTCATTGATGTCATTATACTTGGATGGAAAAGACCTAGATGAAATGTTAACAAGAGTAAAATCAGAAAAACTGATTTCAAAAATTAAAGCAGCACCTCAAACCTGGGAAGAAAAAGAAAAGAAGAAAGCTCTCATTGCAGCAAGGTATTTGCAATCAGTTGAAAGCAACAAAGGTGAACATGCACTTGAATTAGCATATCAATTAAGAAAAAATCTCGAAAAGGGACAGCCAGTCAGTTTTAGAGTTCCACCATACATTGAAGAAGCAATACTCTGGGCTTGCGGTCAAGAGGAGGGATAGTATGGAGGAAAAAATCGATTCAAATACTACTATTCATATTGAGCAGCATTTTAAGATTATTGCTGGGCCAGGTGCTGGTAAAACTCATTGGTTAACAAATCATGTAAAAAACGTTCTGCAAAACTCAACACGATTAGGCCGTACAGCTAAGATAGCTTGCATTACCTATACAAATGTGGCTTCGGAAGAAATACGTTTAAGATTAGGTGAGACTGTTGGAGAAAAAGTTGAAATAGGAACTATACATAACTTCTTATATAAATATATTGTTAAGCCCTATGGATTTTTACTTAAAGACGAAGAGGGGATTAATTTAATTAATCTTGAAAAAATGGATGGTCATGATGAGCATATACCAAATATCTCAATAATAAAGAAATGGATCGATAGTGAATTAGGTCGTAGAAGATTTTATTTACTTAACGATGATCGCATTGAAAGGTTCCTACAGTGTCTAAAAAACTTTGATTGGATTTTAGAGCAAGATGATTGTCTAAATTTTCAATTGAGATCAGAATACAAGAAGACTGCAAGTAATATTCGACTTCCAAAATTGACTCAAAAACAACTCCTTACGTACAAGAAGTATTATTGGAATAAAGGTCAAATTCATCATGAAGATGTCCTTTATCTTGCTTATAGGATACTAAAAGAGAAACCAAGTGTAATAAAATTTTTAAGTTATAAATTTCCTTATCTTTTCATTGATGAATTTCAAGATACCAATCCTATTCAAACTTCAATTGTAAGAAGATTAGCGGCTGAAAAAACTATCGTTGGTGTGATTGGTGATAGTACACAGTCAATATATAAGTTTCAAGGAGCTAAGAGAGAAGACTTTGAGGTTTTTGAACTTAATGAATTAAAAGAATACTACATGCCGGATAATCGACGTAGTACAAATAATATTGTGAAATTTCTACAAAACATTCGTGACGATGAATTAGTTCAAAAAGCAAAAAAGAATAGAGAAGGTGCTAAAGTAACCGTATTAGTTGGCGATCAATCAAAAGCTCTACAATATGTAAGCAAGATAGATCATAAAGCGTGTGTATTAGCAAGAAATAACGAAACCGTAAGACAATTGAAATACTCATCAACTCAGGAACTAGGGGATCTATGGGTTCGTTCAAGAGTTATTGATAGTAACTTTCAACGACAAATGTTTATTTACTATGCTGTATTTGCTGTAGAATTAATAGAACAAAAAAAATATGAAGAAGCTTTGAGTCTAATGAAAAAAATATTCAATTATCATGCGAATGGCAGTAAAATTACCCAAAAGAAAAAAAGAAGCTTTGCTATTCAAACAATAGAGAGGCTTTATTCCTTAAGAAATCAAAACTATAAGAAAACACTATATGAATACCATAATGTTACATTAGAAGAGATCTTAGAGCGATTTGATGTTGAATCACCGAGTGCTAAAATCACAAAAAGAGGGAAAAAGTTTTTCGAATTTGCTAATCAATATACATATCAACATATGGTTCAGTCTTTACGTTTACAAGAAGATGAAAGTCTGATTAGGACCATCCATAAGGCCAAGGGATGTGAATTTAATACTGTCTTAGTGGTATTAGAGAAAAAGAATTTAAGATATTTATTTGAACCGAAAATTGATTCGATTGATGATGATACAAGAATTTTGTATGTAGGTTTTAGTAGGGCAAAGGAAAAATTGTATATAAATATTCCCTATTTAGCTGATGATAAACATTCAATATTATCAGAATGTGAAATTATTGATATTTAAAAATTGAAACTTTTAAGTGAATATCAATGATTAAACATTGACGGTTAATCTTCATTTTATGTAAAATTATCAATCTGTTTGATTACTGACGAATGTTGCCCTAGAGTATATAAGTTTAAGCATTAAAGACTTTTAGTTTTTTAAGTATTCTTTCACGAAAGCAACCAAGTGGCTGGTTTGTGTGTTTAGTAGAGGAAAAGGTTATCATTCGCTCATCGTCTGGGATTGGCATTACAATTTGGAGAGGTTTTAATGATTGTTGTGGATTTTAGAAAGGGGTTATTTAATGCAGGTATTTTACTTTATCCTTTTTATAATAGTTTTTATTGTGTTTTCTATTATTTTCAATTAACGTCATATAAAAAATAGAGTTACTTCTTTTAATTACATTACTTATATATACGAAGACCAGAAGAGTATATATAAATGAAAGCCGTTATACATGTGAAATATAAATACATAGTAAGTGTTGATGGATTACAGAACCTAGAAGAAAAAATAAACTACAGAAGAATTGCAAGTAATAACAATACTTACATAAAGGTGGGGGTAAAATGCAGATTGACTTTCATCATGGTGTGATCTATGTACTTGCTCGATTGGCAGGTTTTGAAAAAAGAGATGCAGATATTATTGCTTACTGCTCACAATACGTAGATGATGCAACTCTTAATGTTCCCATCCGATTTCTAGACGGTGCACTTTACAAGCCATTACAGTCGGCGCATAAAATGCTTGACTATCGAAACTTTAACGACTTAGCATATTCATTAGTTTGGATCCCTTTTCATTTTCTTCCTGGCAACGGCAATTTAACAGCCAGTGAAGGGAAAGAGCTTGACTATGTTAAAAGGATAATATGCAGAAAAAATAGTCCGTTAGCTCAAGATATGATACGAGATTGTATCGAAAAGAAAAGCGAAACAACGGGGCTCTATCGTTTTGGAATCGCATTGCATACTTATGCGGATACTTGGGCACACCAAGGTTTTGCAGGAATTCAAAGTGAAGTAAATAAGGTTAAATACTTACGTAGAAATAAGATCGACGAGAAACTCATAGATAAGTTATCGACGTTTTTTGGCAGCAACTTTGATAAAGCTCAAGGTATATTCTTAAATGCAGCTCTTCCTTTAGGTCACGGAACAGTTCTGAGTTATCCAGATCGACCTTATCTCACATGGAGTTACGAAGATCATCAAGGAAGCGAGATCCTCAAGAATAATCCCGAAATTTATATGGAAGCTGTTGACCATATTTATGAGGCCATGAAAAGATATCTAATAGATAATCCTTATGCAGACGTTGAGGGAGTGCCTTCTGAGGAGCGAAAGAAAATTGAGGATTACTTACGAACTATTGATTTTACAAGTGGTGAGGAACGCCATCGGGAATGGTTAAAATTAATACGGGAAGGCAAGTTTTCTTTTGGACCAGAATATGTAAGCTATGCAAGTGATGGAAGAGGTTCATGGGAGTTTGAAATTACAAATGGCTATGATGTTGAAACAGATATAATAAACTCTCACAAATTTTTTGAAACAAGTCATTGGAGATACTTCTATGACGCTATTAGAGATCACTACTACTTCCTATTACGCAAACTCTTTCCGAAATATGGCTTGCTAATTGCCTAGTTTAACAAACAAACATATCAAAAGAGTATGAGGAAGTAATTCCGGGATACTAACCTATAAGAAATATCAGATATTAAAAATCAGAATCTTACAATATTCGACAGGATTTTACCCTTTGATATGGTATAATTTTATTGTATTGATAAAGAAAAACCAGCCTGGTGGTTGTTCCTAGCAACCATATGGCTGGTTTGTGTTTTTTCCTAAAAAAGTCTTGCATAAAAAGCAGGAGTGATCTTTATGGAATTAACCCGTCAAGAAAAAAATGTTTTGGCGTTCATACAGAAATACGTTTCAGAACATAGTTATCCGCCTTCAATTCGGGAAATTTCTGATGCAGTAAATTTGAAGTCAACGTCTAGTATACATAGATATATTAAAATACTTGAAAGTAAAGGACATTTACATGTGGACCCTAATAAACCGCGAACTATTGTGCTCAAAACTGATGAAGAATTTGAGTTAGAACCAGAGATTGAACCAGAACCAGTGACCATTACCATTGAGGGTAATACGCTTTCTATGGTGGAAGATTGTATGAGGAAGAAAAATATTTCATTTAAAGATGCGACTTGTTATCTTATCAGTATAGGATGGAAAGCTGATCATTTGGTTAATGAAATTGTCCCAAAAAAGGATGAGTGAGTTGGTTTAGAGCAGACAAGTTTTGAACTACTACGAGAAAAGCGGAGAGACCTCAAAGTGTATCAAATCTTTCTTGTCAAAAGTCTCTACTCAATCAAATTGAAGAGTGCAAAGCATTGCTAGTTTAAGAATAAATTAAATTTTTGGACTTAAAAGGATGTGAGACTATGTTTGAGAAGGAAAAAAGCAAAATAAAATATGATCTTGATGAATTTATCATTTGTTTTGATAGTAATGTGTGGCTTGACATGTATAAACTTCCTCCAGCAATAATCGAAGACATCATAATTGCTATTTCTAACAACGTCCAATATTTTTGGTTGCCAAATCAAGTATATATTGAGTTCACTCAGAACGTCATTAAAAATCGAGATTACACAATTAATCGTTACAAAAATATAATTGAAAATAGTTGCCAGCAACTAAATGATGCCAAAAATAAAATTAATCAAGAATTGAAAAACTTATACACAAGCAATATATTAACCAACGATTATTTTAATCAAAAGTTTTTAAATGAAATTGACACTTTACGAAGTAATTTTAAGAGCGATTTATCAATCTTGGCATCTGAATATGAAAAAGATCTAAAAGTAATTTCTAATGATAATGATATTATTTCAGATTTAGTTGAAGAGCTTAATGAATTAAGAAGTGAAAAGCCTTTTTCCACAAAAGAACTCTTGTCTCTATACGTAGAAGGAGAAACTCGCTTTAAATATAAGCTTCCTCCTGGATACACAGATGAAAAGAAAGAGAAAAAGAATAATCAAGAAAATAGTAACGATTATTTAGTAAAAAAATATGGAGACTTAATAATCTGGAAAGAAATCCTTCGATTAATGAAAAATAGCGAAAAAAACTTACTATTTGTACAAAATGAGAAGAAAACAGACTGGTGGGAATCCTATAAATCAAAAAAAATAAACAAGTTTTTAGTTCAAGAGTATTCTGAAGTAACCAATAATAAAAGTAAAATATACATGGTTGATTTCGTGGAATTTTTAAGTTTATGTGGTAAAGAATTTGGATTAGAGGCTGAAACTATTAATGACTTGGTTGCTAAAGCAAAACTAGAAAAAGATGTTCTGGAATATATTGAATTTAACAAGCTAAATATTTTAGAAGAACAATTAGAAAATAAATATTTGAATGATAGCAATAAGCTGTATGATTTATTAATTGATTTTAGTTTTTTCGGTGGTTCAGTTAGTGATGTAGAATGTACAGAATTATTAAATATAAATATGTTAAATAGTGAGATAGTATTTGATAAAGCTTGGGAAGAAAAATATATAAAATTCGAATTTGAAGTTGAATTTAATTCATATATTACATCTTATGTAAATAAGTATGTTTGTCATAGTGGACAAGCCATTACAAAGTTTAAGATAAATTCTAAAATAGATTTTACGATTAACTATATTCATTTAAAAGCGAATCCCTCTGCAGCATTTGAAATCATTGATTGTGAATTTTATGATGAGGAATTGGTTGAATCTCATAGTAATGAGTATGAGATCGACGTAGATGTAGATGAAGACTTATTTAGAGACAGATAGGATTTTATATTATGCCAAAAAAGAGCGACCAGCCAACATACAGAGGATATTTAAGAAAATTCTTGGGGCTGTCATACAGTTATATATGGTTTATCAGTAAGAAATAAGTTAGGAGACGCTCATGGCAAGACCGAACATAGTCCTAAGCCTTCTCCAAGCCATACGGAATTAGTAGCTTAATCTGCAGGAGCTATGGCAGTTTTTTAGGATGTCTGAGTTGCTTAGGAGGGAGAAGCTTGAATTACTACGAAAAGTGTATCAACTCTTTCTTGTCCAATGTCTCTACGAAGATGTCTGCACTTTATCTTCCAGTTATGTTTCTTTCGTTGATTGAACTATTGGAAGATCACTACAAATTTGATGTTGTTTACGGAGATCATATTCAAGTGACAAACACTAGAGTAAAAATCTCCTATTCATTGATAACTTCCTACTTCTTATCCTATCTGCTACGAATTAGAAAAGAGATTCCCTCTATCAAAATGGCACCAACAAAAAATAAGACACATGATGAAGCCTTTATCGAGGATCAGCAAGGCTTAAAGATCTTGCTTTAACAGGTCAGATTCTTTTTTCACCTCTCTTTGAGCAAAGAGGGAAGACCGTTCTTGGTCGGATGAGAAAGTCTGATAACGTTTTTCCCGTTTTTGAGAGACATTGTCCGATTTTAGCCTGTGAAAAGATTCATATAGAAATGGATATTGCAGCCGTTGATGCCATAACAAGCAATTCTGTGCTGTACACTTCTATGGGTGAGTTAATTTGCTTTCAGTACCTTAGTAGGATCTCCTATAATTACGATTTGCGTGAGAAAATCGAGCAATACTTCATCCGAAGGTGATAGCCGTGTGGACTTTCCGAGCAAAGCAAAGTCTTATGTAATTGATTTTCAAGAGAACCGTTGTTATTACTGTGAACGAGTATTAGATGGTAGTTCCTCTAAAAGTCAACCAAGGGCAGATCACTTTATACCCTGGGTTTTTGTAAAGACATCAACTTTAGAAAATCTTATTTATGCTTGTAACGACTGCAATGGAACTAAGCTTCATCGATTGCCTAAATTGGTTTATTTCAATAAACTCTTGCAACGGAATGCTTCTAACGGAGATTTTATATTGAGTTATCCTGAGCAGATTCCTAACTGGACAGAACGTGTTGAGAGATGGGTTAAGAATTATCATCAGGCATCGGAACAGTTGAGTACGGGGTGGGGGCCATGATAAAAGGCAATGGTAGTAACTGTATATTTTCAAAAAAATATTGCAATAAAAATTATTTAGAAAAGATTTGGAGGAAGAAGTTTAATGGACTTAAAAAAAAGATGGCAAGCAGTCTTTATTTTCGCATGTCAAAAATTTGCCAAGCTAAAATGAGTGTAATTGATAAAAATTCAAACGAGAGTGCTCTAGTTTTTTATCCTGATCTATAAAAAAACCATTTTAGTTATAAAAATCAAGTAGGGACCGTTCAATATATAGGTGCAAGTAAACGTAACCCATACGGAATAAAATCAGTAGAAGTGCGAATTTATCTTATTGCGATGGAAAAAGCAAATGCATTAGAAGACATGAAGCCTTTTATGAGCGCTTGGAGCTATAAAAGTAATAAAAACGATCCCTATCTACATATTAACTTAGTTGATGAAGTAGATGTTCATAAGCATGTAACGCCTGTGCTAAATGCTTTTTCGAAAAAAATGAGTACTCAATTGGGTTAAGTTTATGATGAAGTGCCTGTGCCTGTCGTACCAGAGAGTTTGAAAGAGCTCTCTAGGTATTCTTAAAGCTAGACTAAAAAATTTTGTAAAACAAGAAGAAATAGGCGAGGTGCCGGGACTTGCAACAACAAAAGAAATACATATGTCAGTTGGATTATGTAGTATTTTTATTAATACAAGCTTAATCTTGACTTATCATAGGATTGAAAACCAAAGGAGTAATCTAAATGAGTTATAAACCAAGAAAAATTAGCATAAGGAGTGAAAAAAATAAATATTATTGTAATTTGTATCATCAAAACTTGTATTCTATTAAGGTGTACTTTCAAGAAAAACAATTAACTCTAATGGATTTAGACACTTATTATATGGAACAAATAAATAATAAGTTTGACGGGAAAATAGGACATAAAATAGAGGTATTACCCTCTGTTTATTATATAAAGACAGCATTTTTAAATAAAAATACTTCTAGAAGAAACTATGATAGCAAACTAAAAACATTATTAAATGTAATATATAACCACTTATATAGTAGGCAAATATTTAATATAACAGTAGATGTAAAAAATATCAGAGATAGATTTGAAATGGTTGATTCTAGTGAAGTTTTTGAAGAAAATGGTTATTATACAGATAGGAAGTATAGAACTGAAAATAAATTTCTAGACCCAAAATATTTGCCATATCCTGATACGCTGGGTAAAGGGCCAGGTAGATGTGTTATTTGGAGTATTTTTTCTGTTCTAGGATTGTTAGACCATGGTCATGAAGTGTATAGTATATTTAGTCATAGAAAAATGTTTGAAGTGACGAGTTATAGCGATAGATTATTAAATGCATGTCTTAATTCACAACATTGTGGCGAAATTATTAAAAAGATGCAAAAAGGTAAATATAAAGCAAAATTCGAAACCAAAGATGAAAATTTTGATGATGATATTCAAGTTAGTTATGAAAATGGAAGGTATATGCTATCAGAAGGTAAACATCGAGTTTGTATGGCTAAAAGATTTAATATTAATAGCATACCTGTTGAAGTTACCATAACAACAGTTGATGAGGAAAGTTACGTTAAATCGAATTTACTAATACCTCAGCGATTCTATAAGAAATTTATAAATTGTGAAAATATCCTTACGGAATGTTACGACAGATATAAAAAACTCGGTTTAGATAGGGAGGATGTACGTACTTTAAATGAAACCGCATCTAATTCTAATTATGTAGATTATTTAGAAAAAATAACGAATAAAAATATTTTGCTTTTAGCAAAGGAGCAAAGGAAAAAAAAGATGATAAATTTTTAGAGAAGTATATAACAGATAAAGTATAATGAATGTCTATTAATAATTTATTACAAGAAATAAGAAAGTTATGTTGTGAGTTGGGTTAATTTGTAATAGATGTTATGGAGAAAAACTTCCTAGAACCATGCCTCTAGGAAGTTTTTCTTTTTTTTATGCTGTGCAAAACTTCTTAGAACCCGTAAAATAAGTATAGAAAAACACTTCCTAGAACCCGGCGATAAAAGGAGCATTCAACTATGTTCAATGAGTGGCTACAACAAGATGGAAAAAACATTAAAACGATTCAGTCCTACAATCAATCTTTCACCGAACTTAAGAAATGGTTAGAAGGAAGATATGGACACTTTGCTCAAGACCAAGTGACACCGCTAGATCTACACGAGTGGATCAGTCACATGCAGATCGTGCAAAAACTTGCCCCGGCAACGATTAAAAAGAGAATTGCAGCCGTCAAGGTTTACTGGTCATATTTGATAGATACAAAACAGACAACCTATGACCCAACAAGAAAAGTAAAAGCAAAGAGAGTAAGAGAATCAGAGGTAGCGCCTCGATGGCTGACCAGACATGAGCAAGCAAAACTTTTAATGACGATTGAAAAAGAAAAAAGAGCCTTTAACCGGATACGAAACCTGGCCATCGTACAATGCATGCTTCAGGCAGGACTCCGTATATTTGAGGTCGTGGCTCTGGATGTGAGCGATATAGACTTGCAGCGAAGAACTTTGGTTGTTCGACGAGGAAAAGGAAATAAGTATAGAGTTGTTCCTATTAATAAGGATCTTTATCGTTCATTACTTGAATGGCAAGAAAATGCTCAAGTAGAAGATCCATTGTTTGTGTCACAACAAGGAAAGAGGATTACAGAGCGATCCGTTCAATATGCGTTACGTCATTATTTTGATCAGATCGGGTTAGAAGATGCGACAGTTCATAGCTTGAGACATAGTTTTTGTAAAAACCTGATTGATGCAGGCCAACCTATACAGGTGGTGGCTCAGTTGGCCGGCCACTCTTCAATTGAAGAAACTCGAAGATATGTAACTGCAAGTGAACAGGAACTGCGGGATGCTGTTGAAAGGATTTCATGGGAAAGATAAAAAAAGTCGAACGCAACAAAGATACACTCGGATTTGACGGGGTGAAAGTAGTCAAAACTCGAGACAATATCTGCATATCCGAAAAAACTTGGTGAGCATTAGAGAACCAGTTATGAATAAAACTTATTAAGCCTTTAGTTTGAAAAGTAATATGAGGGTAGGAGTATGATACGTTAATTCATATGGGCATGGGGCTTATTGCTTCATGTGCAATCGCTATAATAAAAATTGACCACTAGAATAAAAAACGCTAGAAAAAAAGTTGACCACCCTGACCATCAAACCTGCTAAGCTGGAGTTGACGAGACAACAGCAAAGGCAGGTAGAAAAGGATGATCAAGGTGGATACTTATAAGTATATCAAAGATCTTCACATTAAGAAACGTGAGTCGATCCGACAAATTTCTAGGGATACTGGACTTTCCCGACAAACAATCCGCAAAATCCTATACGGTTCGGTAGAAGAAGTTACACAGTACAAAAGAAATGTACCGCCACCAGCACCACTTAAAGAACAATATGCCCCCATCATAAGAGATTGGATAGTCGAGAATCTAACAGCCCCACCGAAACAACGCTACACTGCGAGCCGCATCTTTGAACGACTCCAAGAGGAGAAAGGTTTTATAGGCGGTGCATCAACAGTTAGGGGTTGGGTAAAGGAAATAAAGCATGAATTGAACATTGAACGTATTGAGACCTATGTCCCTCTAGAACATGACCCCGTTGGTCGTGCTCAATGTGATTGGACCCCTGCTGTGGCAAGAATAAACGGTCAGGACATTAAGGGCGATTTATTTTTAATGCGGTTTAGCAACAGTAGTGCTTTTTATATCCGGTTTTACCCACACCAGAGACAAGAAGCATTTTTTGATGCCCACGAGAAGACATTTGCATTCTTTAATGGCGTGCCACAAAGTATTCTCTACGATAACCTAAAAACTGCAGTTAAGCGCGTACTTGTAGGACGTAAACGAGAAGAACAGGATTCTTTTGTCAAGTTCCGTGCTCACCATGGCTTTGATAGTGAATTTTGTAATCGAGCCAAAGGAAACGAAAAAGGTAAAATTGAGTCTCTAGCTCGCTACGTTAAGTGGCACGTTTTCACGCCAGTACCCGAATTCCCTACTATCGAGGCCCTCAATAACTGGATAGAAGAACGTTGCCGCAAACTAAATGCCAAGCCAAGGGGACGGAATCAACAAAGCTTTTGGGACGCCTTTGAGCTTGAAAGAGACAAGCTATTACCCATCTCCGTTCATACATTTGACTGTTGTACCAGAAAAGAAGCCAAAGTCAACCGTTTTAGCCTGGTGCAGTTTGACCGTAATCAGTACTCAGTACCCACCGAGTACACTGGTAAAATGGTCACCGTAAAAGGCTATGTGGATAAAATAGAAATCTATTATCAAAAAACAAAAATAGCTACCCATGAACGCTGTTACGACTCAGGAAAGCAAAAGTTTCTATTAGAACATTATCTCAAGCTTTTAGAACGTAAACCTCGTGCTGTTGGACAAGCAAAACCGGTACGGCAAGCTAATCTTCCTAAACCCTTTGCCAAGTACCATGAAGTGGTTCAAAGTATGGACCCAGAAGAAGGAGACCGCCAGTTTGTAAAGGTACTGTTATTACTAAAACGCTTTCCTGTCCACATAGTAAGTGAAGCTCTAATCTCAGCTGTAAAACAAAACAGACTTAGTCCAGTAGATGTAGAACAGATCGTCGACACAATTGATAAACCAAGTACGAAAACAGTAAGCAGCACCAATACAGAGGTTCTAAAACCAACTGGCCAAGTAGCTCCCACCCAATTGCAACGTTATGCGAGCTTGGTTAAAGGTGGTGTTGGGGCATGAACCAAATGACGATTTCACATTACCTAAAGGAGTTACGTCTACCGGCAGCAGCAAAAGCACTGCCCAACCTACTGCGGGAGGCACAAGATCGAGACTTTAACCATCTAGAGTTCTTAAGTGCTTTACTCCGCCAGGAGCTAGACCAGCGAGAGGAAAATACCGTTGCCAGAAGAATTAAACAAGCACGTTTTCCACAGATCAAAACTTTAGAAACCTTCGACTTCAGTCTAATATCCACAGTGAGTAAATCCCGTATCTTAGCTCTAGCCCAAGGTCAATACATAGACGAAAAGCGACATGTAATTTTTATGGGTAACTCTGGGACAGGAAAGTCCCACATAGCTAGTGCTCTCGGTCTTGCAGCCTGTCAACAGGGTCGTAAGGTCCGGTTTTACCAAACAGCCCGTTTGGTTGAAGAACTAGTCACGGCTCGAGAAGAACACCGCCTCTTAAAGCTTGAAAAGGAGTGGATGCGAGACGAGGTTGTAATACTTGATGAACTGGGCTATATCCCCTTTAGCAAAACTGGAGCAGAATTACTATTTCAGTTTTGTTCTACAAGGCATGAACTTGGTAGCATCATCGTTACAACCAACCTAGACTTCGAAAAGTGGCCTGAAGTGTTTGGGGATGTACGTTTGACGGAAGCCCTAGTTGATCGGTTGACCCATAGGGCCGACATCCATCTGATGAATGGAGAAAGCTACCGTTTTCGTGAGACCATCCAACAAAAGCCAACATCAAACTTACTCCAACAACCTAACGGAGATTAACGCTAGGGTTGAACTGTAGTCAGAATTATCTGTCAGTTTACCGTTGTATCAGGAGGCTGGTCAACTTTTGCTCTAGCATAGGTGGTCAACTTTTGTGTTGACGAAACCATTCATGCTTTTGTTTTTAAAATACTGGCCACAATTTGGAGGAAAAAGAAGGGATGTATTGAAAAATAAATATGTGAATTTATACTATAAGATTGGTGGTGTAGAAGGAATATGGATAGTCTGTTGGTGAAAACTACGTTTGAGGAAGATTATTTGTACAGAACTTATTCGAAAGTAACGAGTAGTCCCGACATCGCTTTTACTGAGTTGATTGCAAATTCATGGGATAGTGGGGCTTTAACTGTTAAAATTATCATTCCAGCAGAAGCCGGGGATTTAATTACAATTGAAGATAATGGTAATGGCATGACATACCAGCAATTTTTAAATAGATGGATGAAGCTCGCTTATAATAGATTAAAGCACCAAGGTGCCGATGTTGAATTTCCAATAGACGTTCAAGCGACAAAAAGACGTGCTTATGGACGGAATGGTATAGGAAGACACGGGCTATTATGCTTTAACAACATGTATGATATTGAAACTTGGAGAGATGGTTCTGGAAATAAATTTACTGTATCGACTGCATCGAATGAGCAACCAATAAAAATTATTAAGCATGAACAGTTTGAGAGAAAAGGTCATGGTACTAAATTATCAGTGCTTGCTAGTAGAAACCTTCCCAATTCAGATGAAATGTTAGAGATATTATCTGCTAGATTCCTTTATGATCCACAGTTTGTAGTTTATATTAATGAGCAGAAGTTAGATTTGTCTGAAAACAAGAGCGCAACTAATGAGATCATACAGATAAATGATGAGATTGAACTTAAAGTGACAATTGTAGACTCAAGTAAGTCTGCTCGTAATACTATGCAACATGGGGTAGCTTTTTGGGCAGGTGGTAGACTTATTGGGGAGCCATCCTGGTCATATGGGAAATTTGTTTTTGCAGATGGTAGGCGAAAAATTGCCAAAAGATTCACATTTATTGTTGAGTCAGACGAATTATTTGATGAAATACTTCCAGACTGGACAGGCTTTAGGAATTCTTATCTAATGAATGAAGTTTATAGAAAACTGAATATCTATGTGTCTAACATATTTCAAAAAGCCTTTTCTGAAGATATTGAAGAAGTTCAAATGGCAGCATTAAAAGAGAATATTGAGGATTTAGAGGCGATTTCAAATTCTCCTATAGCTAAATATGAAGTTTCAAAATTTATTAATGACGTAACCAATAAAAAGCCAGATATACCTCAAGATGCACTTAATGTAGCTGTAGCGGCCATGTTAAACATTGAGAAAAGCCGTTCAGGAGTAGCTTTACTGAGTAAACTTTCAAAAATGTCCACAGAGGAAATTACGGCACTTAACTCATTGCTAGAGGAATGGACTGTAAGTGATGTTTTATCGGTAATAAGTGAGATTGATGCAAGAATTACTACAATAGAAGCAATAACAAGACTGAGTGGGGATAAAACAGTCGATGAACTTAACACACTGCATCCAATAGTATTGCAGTCTAGATGGCTTTTTGGACCTGAATATGACTCTATTAATTTTGTATCAAATGTCTCATTAAAAAAAGCTATAGAACAATTGTTTGGGCAGAAAGTGATTAAAGATGAATTTGTAAATGAAAGAAAGAGGCCAGATATAATTGTTCTTTCTAATTCTACAGTATTAGCAGTATGTATCGAGGATTACGATGACGGTGCAAATTTAAATTTTATCGATAAAATACTAATTATAGAATTAAAACGAGGCGGGTTTAAGCTTGGGAGAGATGAAGTAACTCAAGCACAGTATTATGTACAGGATTTACTTAATTGTAGTTTTGTGGCTAAAAATACGATTATACGTGCATATGTAGTTGGAGAAACAATTGAACCTAAAACAGAACGGGTATTAAAAATTGGCGAAAATGACAGAGGCAGAGTTGATGTTTGTACTTTTGCTCAGCTTATTGATACTGCTCAACGGAGATTATTTAATCTCAAGAAAATTTTGAGTGAGCATTATGAGAAAATTGATAATGATAATATAGTTGCTAAAGCACTTAAAAAGCCAAAGCAACAGACGATTCTATAAAAGGTAATGAAAGATATAACCAAGGGACGGTATGGAAGAAACAAGTAAAAACCTTGAAAAGTATCCTTGTCCGAAGTGTGGCAAGCATAGCTTATTTGAAACTGGAATGATGATGCATAGGGATTGACTTGACAGTGGTAGTCGTTTTCTCAAGATAAATAACAAGATATTACAAGTAGATTAGCTTTATTAAAGGGGCAACCTATTCCTGGAGGTGATGTGTCTTCATCCAAGATTGGCTTGAGTCTAGACGACAGCGGAGAGAAGAAGAGGTAGAGCGTATTCGTGGTCACTTTAGAGAAAAGCAGGAGAAAAACAAGAATTTTGAGAAGGACCTTATATTTTTCTTAGAGCAAATTGAGGCTGCTGGAATTCAAGTTCCTGAAAGTGTAAAAGAACATCTAATCAAAAAGCTAGAGGGAACAAAAGAATCACACAAATGGCATGAAGATATTATTAAGAACCTCCACTAAATTTAAACGTTCTCGCTAAACTTGGCGAGAACGTTATTGCGGTCTAGTCTATGAGTTCAAAGCACTTTTTTACTGTATCAACCAAAATCATATGCAACATTACAAAATTCGACAATATATTCTAGTTATTTATGGTACTATATACCTTGATGACACTTGGTAAAAACAAAGGATAGGTATCTATCCTTTAACTGGACAAATACTAATGAGTTGTATCATGGTGGAGCATCTTTGTTCGAACCCTAAAATCTTTCTAAAAGAGATACAACGTTGCCAAAAAAAACAAAAAAGACAAAAGCAGTTGACATCTTAAAAGAAAGAGTCAACTGCTTTTTGTTCTTAGAAAAAAAGGAGGCATCTTTGTGAATGATTCATTGCACATAAACATCTTACCATTTCTTGTAGAAACTGTTTCAGGCAATACAGAAATCTATCAAACGATTGATCGTATATACGAAAAGGATAAAAGCAAATTTCATCAATTAGCTCGGGAATCGGAGTTTTACAATCATGAGGCCGTTATTTCATCTTCTTTACAAAGAGAAATTTATGGAAAAAAGGTACTCGGAATATTATTAGATGAATCAAATAACGAAAAGAACATACTTGAACTCGTTCGAAAAGGATGGAAAAGGATCTATGGTTGGGTAAAAGCAAATCAAAGAATAGATGCTGAATATCTAATGAAAGTGCTTTTCCGTGAAAAATCACAACAGGGCTCAGAGCCTTCAGATTGTGAAATAAATGGTTGGACAGCCATTATTATAGTGACAAGTAGGGCAATGGGTAAAGAAATCGTAGAGACAGATGGATACAATAAAATATTAAACATAATGAATGCTCGATTATGGTTTTTAGAAGGCCATCAAAGGTACAGTTTTGAAAGATTGTCTCTCGACGAAAAGCAAAAAGTACAAAGAATCAAAAAAGAAGTCTATAAGTATGCAGGGGTAAGCTCTGATTATTATGAGATTCGAGAGGCAAAGAATCCTGAAATATTAAATTGGTATCAAGCTTACGCATTTCTCTTCGACGTTGAGAAGCTATCTTCGTCAATTGTCGAAGAAGTGAATCTATCTGAGGAAGACATTAATTGTATCTTGGGAACTTATTACATACGTTTTCGGAATCAAAACAAAGATGAAGCATCTAAATATTTTATGGGAGCCCATATTATTATGGGTTTATTAAAGGCTTACAAAAAGGCAAAGAAGGAGTATTGGAAAAATAATAATGAGACTAATTATCTTGATATAGAAGCTCTTCACCAAGAACTTGACCAGTTACATGAAGAAAAAAGAAATCTCGAAAAGAGGCTATATCAAGTTGAAGAAAAAAATAGTCAATTGGTCCGGAAGGTTGAGAGTGAATACAAAAGAGCTTATGGTGAGAGTAGGGACAAGCTACGAGAGCTTGAAAATGAAAATACAAAGCTTAAAAAACAGTTAACCACGGATCAACAAGAAGCTCATGAATTAAGAGAGTTATTCTTTCGATTAGATTCAAGTGAAGAAGATTTTATTACGAATGAGAGTACAGTTGACTTATCTGCTGTGAGAGGTGTGATAGTAGGTGGCCACGAACGTTGGCAAACTAAAATGCGCGAAAAATTAAAGGAATGGCGCTTTGTAAGTACGGATGCGCTTAATGTGGATGTTTCTATACTGAATCAGGCCGAGATAATTTTCTTCTTTACGGGATACTTAAACCATGCCATGTACGATAAGCTAATCACGGAAGCAAAGAAGTTAGATGTGCCTGTTGGGTATTTGTCGGCTGTTAATGAAGAAGCGTCATTGAAAGAGATATCAGAGCAAGTAGAAAGAAATAGCAAGAGGAGTCCGTACTCGTATTAATTTAAAAAGATAAATATAGACTTGCCCAATTTGAGAGCCATTTAAGGTTATTTGTACTTATACTTTAATCGAGGGAAGCCTTACTATTGGTAAGGAAACCATCAACAACAAGGCTTCTTGAGTGATTGCCTAGGTATGTGCAAGAATTTAAAAATTTAAAAGCGCCAGAACTTGATTATCTGGCGCTTTTAAAGCGACAAGCTAATGGCCGGGCGGCGTATCCGGCATCTCTGTTGACTCACCTAAAGGCAAGCGCATGGGGAACCTTTCCCACCTCAAAAGCTTGTCAGTATAAACGTATGTCGTTTAACTTAATTTTAGCACTGTAAAATTTACTTTACAAGAGGAATTATTTGTAAGGAACTATCCTGCCTGTTCTCAATCTTTTCTGTATCTTATGTTCAGCATTGTCTAGATCGTAAAAAGAAGATAGATGCAGGTACCCTTTAGGTGATAGTTTAACCGCAACAAGCAAGGTTGGATTCAATCTTTTATAAAGCTCTATACTAGCAGGCTCTTTAGGATTTTTACCTATGTAATCAGGAGCTACGATAATTTCAGGTATAAAGAAGTAATGGGTTTCAAAAATATCTGCATGCTTTTTCTTGATATGTTTAATAGCGCCTGGGTAGATATACACCGTAGCCTCAGGGAACTGCACACCTACAAGGCTCTTTACTTTTTCTAGATCAAGTTCACCGACTATTTGAATATCTCTCGATGATGGATCGAAAATTCTTTTTTTCATTGCTATAGCGTACCTTTCCATAACTACTTAAATTAGTATACCATAGCAACCATCTGTTAAGAGCCCAAAAATTTTTGTGTAGCTCCGTGACATGAAAACTTTAACAATACGAATTTATGTTTTTAGCTCCTTATTAAAACCTAAATTGCTTTACAAAGAAACATATAATCCGATAAAATGAAACAAATTATATGTTTATGGAGGTTATCATGGACAACAACGCTATAAAATTTATTGCTCATAATGTACTTACCCTTAACGACGATGGATACATATCGGTTATGAATGCAGAAAAACTTCGGGAGTATTGGGTGTCTGGAGTTATAAAATATAATCCAGAAATTCAACGAGGAGAAAAAGTTGTAAAACGCCGAAATAAAAAAGAAGAAACTGTTCCCGTTTTCAGTAGAACCAACATTAATAAGATTGCCGAACGTATGAAGGCCGGAAAATACAAGCCCGACACCATCATTCTTAATATCATGAATGATGGTGCAGAGAAAATAGCAGTCGTAGACGGAACTCTCACCGTGGAATCCGGTAACGTAGAGGTACTAGACGGTCAACATAGACTCCGTGCTTTAGAACGTGTTGGAGAGGCTGCCGAAAACATTGTTGAACCTTTCCCTGTTATGATATTGAATCTTTCTAAAGAGAAGGCACAGGATGCTTTTTATCAGTTTACCCAGGGTTCAAAAATTAGCAAGACAAGAGCCGAATACCTTAACAACGATCAGGGTAAGTATGAAAATTTAATAGCAAAAGAGATTCTTTCATCCAGTGATCTAGGAAAATATGTTGAAGTGGTCAAAAACAACATTAGCAAAAATGATAAAAAGGCTGTTGTCACATTCAGTACAATTGTTGCCGCAATACAAAGTTCTTTAAGATACATGCAAATAAGCATTGATGGAAAAAATGAAGCAAAAGAAATAGCCAATTTCTTTGTACGTTATTGTGATGCATTGGTTTCAGTTATTGAAGAGATTCGAAACTCAGAAAAGCGTCTGGAAGGTAGAGATGAGTCATTAATTTGTGAAAACTTTACTTTCTATGGTTATGTAGCGGTGGGAGCTTATCTATATCAGAATCATAGAAATGATTGGGAAAGCTTTGTTTCAAATCTGCTAGACATGGACTATAGAAAAGATTCTCCATTATGGGAAAGCAAGATCGTTCGAAAAGGGAAAGAAAAATACAGTATCGTAAACAGTAGTGACTCTAGAAATTATCTCATAGAAACCTTTGTTAATGAATTTAATAAGATAACAAAACCGAATAGTCAAAATAAAGAATCTGCTTAAGAAAAGTAAAAGAAGGAATAATATTTCATAGCAAAGAAACACTCATCTTAACGTTAGAAGAGTGTTTCTTTGCTTGTTTGAATTATTTTTAATATTGTTATTGTTGAAGATACAACGTAGAAAAGATATTTTAGGAAGGGAAATTTGAATGAAGATTAAAGCAACCATTGATCGTTTTGAGGGATACTATGCTGTTTTATTAGTCGGTGAAGAAGAAGGTATTGTAGACTGGCCAAAAAACATGCTCCCATCGGAAGCTAAAGAAGGCGAGATAATTACCATCAGCATGTCTATCGATAAAAATGAAACTCAGAGACGACGAAAACGAGTAGAAGGTCTACTAGATAAGCTAAAAAATAAGAATCAAGGATAGTTGAGATAAATATGATATTGCCAAAAGTATGCCCTTATTGCGGTCAGTCATTCGGGTCTAAAAATCCTAAGCAAATCACTTGTGGTCAATTAGACTGCCAGAAAGCTAGAAACAAAGAAAAGCAAAAAGCATGGTGGAAAAAGAAAGTCAAAATAAATCAAAACATAAAAGGTATCTGTCCTTACTGCGGTAAAGAATTTCTGCCTCATCCTCAGGGAAAAATAAAATATACTTGTGGAGACAAAGCTTGTGTCTACTCGTATCAAAAGGAATGGCGACGAAAAAAGTCCGAGGAAGGTATTTGTATCCGGTGCTTTCAAAGAGAAGCTGTACCAAAAAAAAGGTATTGCTCTGTATGTGCTAAAGCGGAGACGGAACGAGGAAAAGCTTTATTTCACGATCCGTCTTGTTATAGACGAAACCAGTTGAACGAATGGCATAAGAAAAGATACTGGGAGAGAGCCTCTGAAGGAGTTTGTGTCAAATGTGCTGCACCTAGACTTGCTAGCTTACGGCTGTGTTCGAAATGTTTAGGTCGCATGAATCGTTATTGGAAACGTATGGGTCGATTAAAACAGAGATACCCTAAAAATAAAGCTTTCTAAAGCTTAAAATATTAAAATAAGTCTATTGCGTACATAATCAATACACCCTTGAAACTAGAAGTAACTGTACCTGCCTCTTGTAAGGCAGGATTTTTCTTAAGAATTTTAATGTGATGGAGGAATCTTTGTATGTCTAAGCTAGAGAAGGCTGAGTTAGAAAAGGCGATTCAAGAAACAGAGAAAGAAATCAATGGGTTGCAACAGGAATTTAAAGATGCTCCTTTGCATAAACAAAATAAGATTCAGAGAAAAATTAAAGAACTGCAAATTAAACAGTTGTGGAATTTAGATCAGATTGATTTTTGGAATGATAAGAAATAGAATCTTTCTTGTTTGTAAGAAAGCTGTACAACAGAATGAACTTGAGAAAAAGCGGTACGATAAAGCACATCATAATTAATAACCATGTGCTTTTTTTCTTTCTAATGATGTTAGTCGAAATCCTATCAAACCAAGCATAACACAATTTTAACTGCTAATATACTTTCCCTTAAGAGCTTGTGATAACTAGTTTCTTCCTAAGAAGGAAAAAGAGCTTTTATCTAGAATTGGTAGTCTATAGGCGAACCTTATCAAAGGAGGTAGTTTTTTGTGAGAAATTACAAATTGTTTTTGGTAGTGGTGTTGGCTGTCTTTCTATTTACTACGCCATCGATGGCAAATGGTATTTCAGTTATAGTCAATGATAGTCAAGTTGACTTCGGAGATGTATCACCACAAATCGTTGATAACCGAACCCTGGTACCCTTAAGAGCTACTTTTGAAGCATTAGGAGCAAGTTTAGAGTGGATCGGGGAAGAACAGAAAGTAATTGCATTTCGAGGAAACAATCAAATCGAACTTGTAATAGGTGTAAGTACGGCGATTGTTAACGGTAATACAGTACAGTTAGATGTACCTGCAAAAATCATTAATGGCAGAACTTTGGTTCCTCTTCGTTTCATAGGGGAAGCTCTAGGTGATGATGTGCGATGGGATGGACAAAAGCGAGCTGCGGTCATTACATCCAAAGCATTTAGTATAGAAGCTCCTTCTTCCAGTGAAAAAGATAAGCTAAAAGATATGACCGTACACTTTATTGACGTTGGTCAAGGTGATAGCATTTTCGTTATCTCACCAAACGGAGCTACCATGCTAATCGATGCTGGTACTCAAACGGCTGGCCAAAAAATAGTTAGCTACCTGAAGAAAGCTGGAATAACGTCAATCGACAAGGTTGTTGCTACTCACCCACATGCTGATCATATCGGTGGAATGCAAGCCATATTTGATAACTTTAAAGTGAAAAAAGTCTACGATAGTGGGTTTCCCCATACTTCGCAGACCTATGAAAACTTCTTGATTACTGTTGATGAAAAGAACATACCTTTTGAGATTGCTCATCGTGGAAACAAAATCAATCTCGATCCAGACTTAGATATAATGATACTTCACCCAGGCACCACGATGGGAGATGCAAACAATAACTCTATTGTATTGAAGGTTACATATGGACAAGTATCGTACCTTTTCACTGGAGATGCAGAGAAAGAAGCAGAAGAAATGATGCTAGAGTACGTAGGGAGCCAATTGAACTCTACGGTGCTAAAGGTTGGTCATCATGGTTCTTCTACCTCGACGACAAAGCTTTTTTTAGATGCTGTTAAACCAAAAGTTGCAGTGATTCAAGTTGGTGAAGGAAACAGCTACGGCCACCCGACAAACGAAGTTTTGAATCGCTTGTACAACGCTTCAGTAAACGTGTTCAGAAATGATATACACGGCACTGTTGTAATTTCTACGGATGGTCAAACCTATAGCGTCAAAACGGAGAAACAGATCACTCAACCAGTACTGCCTGTCCAAGCACCTATCGCTCAACCGATTATGAATACGGATAGTGT
The DNA here is from genome assembly GCF_009649955.1 of Heliorestis convoluta. Lineage (NCBI taxonomy): Bacteria > Bacillati > Bacillota > Clostridia > Eubacteriales > Heliobacteriaceae > Heliorestis > Heliorestis convoluta. The sequence goes on from NZ_CP045875.1 coordinate 165,623, forward strand.
CAATGCTCCTTCTACACAGGAAAGACTAATTAACATCAATACTGCGGACTATGAGCTGATACAAAAGATTACTGGAGTAGGTCCAGCTATTGCGAAAAATATTATTGACTATAGAGAGAAGCATGGAGCATTTACTTCGATTGAGCAAATTAAAAGGGTTAGCGGTATTGGTGATGCTCGGTTTGAGGCTATGAAACACCAAATAACGGTGAATTAATCTTTTTCTTAAAAACAATTTACAAAACAAGCCGTCAATATTTAGATGGTTTGTTAATTACTTGCTTAGTCATATGCGCAAATAATTCAATCAATCTACATAATTCCTTGCCACCTAGTCCTTGCTGGGTGGCTATTTTTATTGTTTCATTCCACTGCGCATCATACTTTTCTTTTGTAACAAGCAGATTATTATAATCTTCTGATGATGGAGGCTTTTTCAGAAGCATTACAACTTGTCCGATTACTTTGTAATGTGGACATAGAGGAACATCTTTGTATTTCGGATGAGCAGCTCTAAGATAGGGTTGCTCATTTTCATTAATAAAAAACTTCAAAACAGCTTTTTTTTCTACAGCCCCAGTTATAACGGCAACAATAGAACCATGAGTAGGTTCGGGACACTGTTTCAGCAATGCAATATCACCTTCATGTATGCCAACCCAACTCATTGAATCACCTGTAATTTGAATTGCAAAATCAGCATCGATGCTTGACGAAATTTCTAATTTTTCTTCCAAGTTTGCTTGTTCTAAAACAGGAACATCAGGATCAATGGTCTTGAAGATTGGGATGTAACGTTTTTTTGAACCGTAAGTAGTATCGGGCTTTTCAGTAAAAACATAGGTTTCTGTGGGAGTGATAGTGCTTGTAGTAGAACGACCAAAAACATAGTCCATAGAAACGTTATAAAAATTAGCAATCTTTAGCAAGGTAGCAGGATCAGGATTCCTGGTGCCTTTTTCATATCTATTATAAGTATTTGGTTCAATACCTATTTTCAAAGCGGCTTCTTTTTGAAGCAATCCATGTTTTTCTCTAATTTCTATTAATTTTTCACTAAATGAAATCAAAAGTGTCCCCTCCCTCAAGAAGTATACCATATTGGTAATCAGAATAAACACGCAGATACCGAAGAGGGAATACCGTATTGACATTCCCGCGATGGTAGCTTAAAATAAAATTAAATTACCACCACGGGAATAGAGGTGTTTAAGATGATGAATATAGCAAGTAGGGTGCGAGATATCAGAATAAACAAAGGGATAAAACAAGCTGACATCGCTGAGAAAATGGGTCTTCGACATGCAACCTATAATCGGCTTGAGACAGGGGCAAGGAGATTAAGGGCAGAGCATATTCCTTTAATTGCAGAAGCTTTAGGCGTAACTATGGCGCAATTATTTGGGGAAAACACAGTTGAAAGTGAGGATACAAATAAATCTTAATTTGGATTGGATTTTAATCGCATGAAAGGGGTGATAGTTGCGTTATCTTATCTCCGTTAAGAGACAGCACATGGTAAGAGCTGTAGCTTAACGGGGATAAGATAAGCATGGCAGAGGTGCAGTGGGAAGTGACGAGAACTCTTAAACACTTTAGGCGGTGATTATTTGAACAGCACAACATGGTTCGAAATGTACCAGGGTCTCAGAAAAGAAGAATCACGACTTCGCTCTATTAAGTTACACAAAGAAAACGAGCGAGCCATGAAAGTGTACGAAACTGATGAATACGAAGACAACATAGCCCATCAGCAAATTCGGCAAATTAGTTTCCTGTTAAGCAATTCGAGATTACAGGCAGATAGTGTGAAACGTCATGTAATGACGGAAGAAGTATACATGCTAGATCTCTCATCACGACAAAGAAAAGTACTTAACTGGAGGTTGAGTGGTGGTGATGTTGATACTGCAGAAAGTCACTTAGGAATGAGTAAAAGCGACATTCGAAAAGCATTTTGGGAAGCAATTCAAAAGATAGAAGAGAATGTGGGACAGTTTAGGAAAGCTATTGATGAATATGGCTTAGAGTACGATGATGCGCTACTTTATATGAAATTATCGCAAAAGGAAAGAGAAGCATTTTTGCTGGACAAAAGGGGCTTAAAGAGTAGGGAGATAGCTGAAGCCTTGGGGATATCAGCAAGTAGAGTTAGAGATATCAAAAGTTCCATCCGCCAAAAAGCTCTCGTAACTTTGTAAAGGAGGGCATCGGGTGCAACTACATCTTGTTAGTAGGGCTGGAAACAATGTAGACTGGTACGCCTGTCGAGTGATGACGGGGCAGGAAAAAGCAGTGGCCTCCTTAATTGCAGAAATTGCAAAAGAGAATCAGGCTCTTGGAATTGTGACCGTCAACTCCATTTGCAAAAAAGCTCTCCAGACTGGTAGGCGCGCCCGTGTTGTGGTGGAGCCCATCATGCCAGGGTACATAATGATCTCTTTAGCTTCTACGACTGACCCTAATAATATTAATTCGTTTTTGAAGCACGTAAAAAAAATACCAGGCTTTATTCGAGTCAGCCCTGTACCTTTGCCAGAAAAGGATGTTTCTTTGTACTTGTGTTTATCACAAAAAGTGCATCATGAGTTCAAAGTCGAACGGAATACCATACCTCACATAGGGGACTGGATTTTTCTGACTGAAAAAGAAACAGGAATAGGAAAATTGAGAGGACAGGTGATCAAAATCCAAAAAGAAGTTTTGGAATTAACAGTATGGGTGGAAGTTCCTACAGCAATCGGTAAGATCGTCTTGCAGGGGCAGAGTGCTTAAGTAATTACCCTGAGATAGCCAACTACATTAAGGGGCTACAACAATGATAATTCGTAAAAAAAATACGTCCTTTACCCTAAACAGAGCAATACAGAACGTAAATAAAGAAGAGGATAGGGTTAATGATTACGGATTTTCCCTGGTTCGCTTCAAAAGAAAAAATAAAGCTTTATTTAGTCAAATTATATCAGAAAATGTTCACTATTTGTCAATAAATAATTATCTTTCATCTCCAGAGAGAGCATTTCTTTTTTTCCTTTCAAGTGTACTGGAGATGCACTCTAACGCTTTAATGATTCCAATAGATAAGACTAAATATAAAAAAGAAGATAAGAATTCGCTTTTAGGCATGTATATGACAATCTCTGATATTTGCAGAATTTTCAAAATATCAAGAACTCAAGCTAGTAAAAATATAAATGCCTTGCTCAAAAAAGGTATCGTTTTGGAATATGTAAACTCAAGTATGAAAGAAAAGCATGGGCGTGTCGTAGGAGAACGCCCACTTTTTTTAAACCCTGAGATCATTTTTGCAGGCGACAGAAACAGGATAAACGCTATTTTGGCTAAGCTTGTAATGGAAGCGGATGTACTTGAGCGAGAGAGTATGAAGCTCCCTTGGAAAGTATGGCTATCTCCTCATGATGAGTACGCTAGGCTTGTTACTAGGAAGAAATACTTAGAGTACAAAAAAGTACAACCATAAAAAACAATCCAATAAAAGGGTGTTTGATGCAAAAAACACCTAAATTTTTTCTTGTAGCTCAGAAATTCTGCAGATCTGTCCTTTGGGTTGGACAAAAATGTCCAACATGTGTATCAAAAATAAGATACATGTGAATCAAAAATGATACACCTAAAAAGGGCCGCAAAGCCTTATATATCAAGGGTTTGAGCGATTTTGTCACTTCCCCTCTATTCTCACTCTTTAATATTAAAATCCAAATACATTTTTAACCAAAAAAACATAATGGAGTTTTACATGAAAATAACAAAGACAGTAACAATGCTGGGAGGCTTGAACCAAGGAATTGTACAAGTATCGGCAAATATTAAATTTCTGATTGAATCAAATTATCTCTCAAGTAAGGACTGGGGGTATTGCATACAGCTCTGCCCCTATTTGAGCCCAAGTTCTAATCTCTTGGTTAGCGCCGAAGAGTACAGCCACGGTTACGGAATGATCTCGGCCTTATCTCTTAACAAAATAGCTAACATTTACGGAAAGTCTAGAAGACAAGTTACCAGGGTAGTCAGTCAATTGATTAAAAAAGGTATTCTGCTAGAGAAGCTTGATTCCGCTGCAGAAGAAGAGAAAGAAAGACTAGGCAAAGTTGTTCGACAAAGAGAGATCTATATGAATCCAGAGCTGATTTATGCAGGTGACTTGCAGCAGATAAACATGGGAACATGTTTATTACTAAAACGTAATGATGTAATTGAACAGCACAACATAAAGATGCCTCTAAAAGTAATTGTGAAGCAGGAAGAGGAATATGGCGTTCTTGTTACTAGAAAGCAGTATGAAGAATTAATGGGCATGCAGTAGTTGTTTTTCCAGTGAAAAGAAATTATTTGCCTTCATTATTCGCAAAAACGAAAAATATTCGAACTTGAAAGATATGTATTCTTTTCACCGGAAAAAAGATGAATTAGGAGTGGTAGGATTGTTTGCAGAACAAATAGAACAACAAACAAGTCAAGTTTCCACTGCGATTATAAAAGGAATTATCAAAAGAATTATTTTTCAAAAAGATGACTTTCACATACTGTCTTTCATGGCCGAAAAAACAAAAGAGCCAATTACGATTGTTGGAGATTTTTTCAACGTAGCTCCTGAAGACGATCTTACCGTTTGGGGTGAGTGGGAGAGTCATCCCAAATTCGGACATCAGCTTAAAGTTTCAAAATGGGAAAGGCCATTGCCTTCAACGATGGAGCAGATTGAGAAGTACCTTGCTAGTGGTCATATAAAAGGCATTGGTCCTGTAAAAGCAGCCAGGATCGTTCGTGAATTTGGTGAGCGTACATTGGATGTAATTCAAACTGGCCCCGATGTATTGGGCAATATTAAAGGCATTAATCGAGAACAAGCCCAACATATTCATCAATCCATTGTGGAGCGCATGGAAGAACAACACCTTTTGCTTAATCTTTTACACTTAGGCTTTAGTGCTAGTATGGCTAAGAGAGCCTATAAGCACTTCAAAAGTAAGACCGTAGATATCGTAAAAACAAACCCTTACAGACTTACAGAAGTAAACTTATTTGGTTTTCACAAAGCAGATCAGATAGCCTCCCATTTAGGTTTACCGACTGATTCTTCAGAACGAATACAAGCAGCCATCTTACATGTAACAGAAGAAACAACTAAGTCTACTGGACACTGTTGGTTGACTCGTGACGAAATTTTAGAAGAAGCATTAAAGCTACTCAACAAAAACAGCAATGTATCCTGGGAAAGTGCCGAAAAAGAATTAACTTATTTAAGTACATTGGATTCTCAACTGGTACAAATGGGAGAGCAAATATATCCCGGCAGACTCTTTCGGGCAGAGTCCATTGTTGCCAATCGTATTTCAAGCCTCACAAGCTCTGTGCATACCAACAGGCATTTTCCTCTTCACCGGATGATAGAGCTATACGAAAAGCGAAGCAAAATCAAACTGGCAAAAAATCAGAGAGAAGCAGTAGAAGCCATCTTTCAAACTAACCTGCTGATTCTAACAGGAGGTCCTGGTACAGGAAAAACTCAAACCACTCGTGCCATCATAGATATTTTTGAACAGGTCAATGCAAATGCAAAAATTGTCTTATCAGCTCCTACGGGAAGAGCTTCTAGGCGAATGTCTGAGGTGACAGGAAGAGAAGCCGGAACGATTCATAGTCTTTTGAAAATCAACAAAAGCGGCAAGCCAACATACGACACAAACAATCCTTTACCTTGTGATTTGCTAGTGATCGATGAATCCTCAATGCTGGATATTTCTCTAGCGAGACGAGTTTTTGAGTCTATAAGCGACGATACAAAAATATTGCTTGTAGGAGACATCGATCAGTTACCATCGGTTGGACCGGGAAATGTATTAAATGATTTAATCAATGCTGGAGTATCAACAGTACGCCTGAAAGAAATTTTTCGGCAGGGAAAAGAAAGTCAGATCGTAATCAATGCTCACAGGATAAACCAAGGGAAAAATATAGACATTGCTGTGAACAAAGATGACTTTTACTTCATAGCAAAAGAAGATCCAGAAGAGATTGCCCAACTGATTTTACGCTCTGTTAGACGATTGCTACAAAAGGGCATGACTGTGGAAGAAATACAGATCTTATGCCCTATGAAAAAAGGACCAGTTGGAACAACGAATTTGAATCGACTTATTCAGTCAATAGTAAATCCCAAAATGTATGGAGCAAGTGAACTCATGAGTGGAAACGAAGTCTTTCGCTCTGGTGATAAAGTTATTCAGACAAAAAATAACTATGGAAAACAAGTCTTTAACGGTGATGTTGGAATTGTACAGAATATAGGTTCCTTCTATGACGAAGATGAAGGTAGAGAAGTTATGAGTCTAACAGCTATCTTTAACGGCGAGACTGTTCGATATCAAGAAAACGAATTAGGGCAACTGTCTTTAGCTTACGCAGTAACGGTGCACAAAAGTCAAGGCTCAGAATATGAGGCCGTCATCATGCCTGTAACAACGCAACACTATGTTATGTTGGCGCGAAACTTACTTTACACAGCCGTAACACGAGCAAAGAAAATGGTCATTCTAGTTGGCACACAAAAAGCTTTGCATCTTGCCATACGTAATAATAAGATAAGTCAAAGAAACACAGGGTTAATTCATAAAATAGTAACAAAAGGTTGACTTATCGCTTAATTATTAGTATGATCTTTATAGGTTTAGAAAATATTCTTTAGATTAAAAAAGCGTCTTAAAAACAAGTAACGTTTTGACCCCCTAATAAAAGTCTGCCCTTTTTGAGAAAAAACCCACCTTGTGATTTGCAAGGTGGGTTTTCTGCATTTAAAGGCATAGGGTAAGGGGGTGACATACCAATCAAAAAAACAAAGGCTATGGCATTTGTTGGAGCTGCGATTTGTACTCTACTGATTGTTAGTACAGCTTTTGCAAATGCGCCAACAAGCATTACAGAAGGTCTTCAAGGTCAAAGTCTGAATGATGCAGGAAACAAAATACTCAATGTAGTTAAATGGGTAATGGCAATCCTAACAATTGTTTGTGCTGTTGCCATGGCTGCTATCGGAGCTAAAATGGCTGCATTAGGTTCTAATCCTCAAAAAAGAGCAGACTTGATGACTGGTTTTCTTGTTGCCATGGGTGGTACAGCGATTTGCGGTGGAGCATGGTTCTTAACCAGTGTTGGACTTGGAATCTTTCAATAAGGGGGTGACCTATGGGGGGGACCTATCATCTTCCTATGCAACCAGAGGGGGAAGATAAGATTATTGGCGGTATGCTTAGTCTTCGGCAGTTTGCTTTTTTGCTCGTTGGATTTGTACTAGGCGCATTGTTAGGAGTACTCCTATTAAAGCTCACCAAACTTATTTTTGTTGCGGTACTAATCTCATTACTTCCGTCGATACTTGGAGCATACATGGCTTTTTGGCGAATCGAAAAGCATGATATGACAGCGGATCAATACTGGAGATTCCGATTGCTTTATCAATATCGTGACAGAAAGTATCCCTATCGACAAGACAGGCTTGTCTCACTAATAGGTCATTCAAAAGGGGTCTGATTTTCACTGACTTATGTATTGGGCTTACTTAGTTTGTTGGCCGCCGTCTTTGGCGGCTTTTTTTTCTACGAAAAACATAGGCAGAAAAAAGAGAAAGAAGAAACTTTGCCGAGTGCCCAAGAATTTTTAAGGGTTGAAGACATTCGGTATAACACAATCTGTTTGGGTGATGGAGAGTACAGGGCTGCCATCGAATGTGGTTCCATAAACTATTTTTTGCTCAGCATGAATGAGCAGTATGCCATAGAGCAATCCTTTTCCCGCTATATAGCTGGCCTAACTAGAAATGTTCAGTTTCAAATTCAGACTCGTCAAGTAGATATGCGCTGGGCAATCACTCAGATCCGCGGGAATTCACAAAAACAAAACAATGCAGTCTTGCAGGGCTATGCCGATAATCTTGCAAAGTTTCTAGAAGACTGGTCAGCCCAAAGGTCTACTTTAATCCGAAAAAACTACATAGTTGTTTCGTCGAAAAACGAAAAGCCTGAAGAAGCTTATGGAGAGCTGAACAGGCTTGCTCAGACGACCATAGACGCTCTTAGTCGAATGGGAGTCAAATGCAAGGTCTTGAATACACAAGAACTTTTGGATGTTTTATATGTATCTCAAAATAAGGAAAGAGCATCTTATGCGCCTGGTCCAAGTAAAGCCGAAGAACTGGGTTACATGAGCTTACTTGTTGAAGGTAACAACCAAAGTAGGTGATAGCACACATGCTTGAGTGGTTCAGGAAAAAAGAAAAGAAACAAAACCAGGAAAGAAGTAAGCTTACAAAACCGAAAACGGAAGAGGAACTTCAGTTCTCGTTAGAAAGCGAAGAAGAAATAGTTTTCGGACAATCCCTTAAAGGCTCGGTACCGTCTATTAAGGATCTTGTTGCTCCTGATGGATACAAAGAAACAGAGAACTACATGCAAGTAGGCTCCAAAAGGTATTCTCGTGTCTTTGTAATCGCGCAATTACCTAGAATCGTACAGGTTGGATTTTTAGAAATTGTTTACGGCTTAGGTGATGTGGATGTATCCGTTCACCTGTATCCGGTAAACGGAAAAAGCGCGGTAGAGCAATTGACAAGGCAGATAACGCAGTTAGAATCACAAAGAATCATCGAAGAAAAACGTGGTGATATCTATAACCTATCATTGCTAACTGCCACTAGAGATGACCTTTGGCAACTTCGAGAAGCGATTCAAACAGGTAGAGAAAAACTATATCACACGACTATTTTGATCAATTTATCTGCTCATTCACCGGAAGACCTTGACCGAAAATCGCTAATTCTTGAAGAACGACTTGCTGGTAGAGGGATGGAACTACGCTCTATGTTTCTCAGGCAAGCAGAAGCTTATCGAAGTACCTTGCTTCTTGGTAGAAATGAAGTAATGGACATATATCGCACGCTGAACATGGGTGGAGCCTTATCACTTTTTCCTTTTCTAAATCCAGAACTAACACATGATTCGGGTATTTTCTTAGGACGAAATTTTCACACAGGAGCGCCGATCTTTTTTGATTCTTTCAAAGGACAAAACTATTCCATGGTACTTATCGGCACGGCTGGCGCTGGAAAGTCAGTGACCGTGAAAGCAGTGATCAACCGAGGCGCCATTGAAGGAATACGCTCTTTAATCGTCGATGTAGAAGGCGAGTACAAAAACACAACTCTCATGATAGGCGGTGCTCATATTCCCTTGTATCCTGATAAACCTGCAATGTTGAACCCCTTAGAGATCGAAGTAGATATTGACGATGATACAGGTGAAGAAGAAGTTAGGGTAAGGGAAAAAGTTGTTCAGGTAGCTGACCTACTCACAATCATGTGTATGGGTACCCATGGTGAAGCTATCTCTGCTGAAGAAAGGGCTATCATAGAAGAAGCCGTTTTAGAAACTTATAGGGACGACTTTGGTATTAACGAAAAACCAGATAGCCTTTACGAGGAAATTCCCATTGAGTCCAGTGAAGCAGAAGAGATCAATTTGGGATATCGACGAAAAGAGATGCCTACGATTTCTAACGTTTACAATCGAATCGTTCAAAAAGAAGGGGCAATAAGGCTATCTAGGATTCTCAAACCTTTTTTACGAACAGGCACGATGGGAATGTTTGATGGCCCTTCTCAAATCGACTTAAAAGATGTGCCTGTTATTTGTTTTAACTTAAAGCCTTTGGGTGAAAGTTTTTTAAGACCGCTTGCAATGTATATCGTATCTACCTGGGCATGGGAAACATGGATTAAAAGAAATCGTCATGTAAGAAAACGCTTTATAGCTGATGAAGCTTGGGTCATGATGGGATATGAAGAGATGGCTTCTTTTCTAGAGCTTCTTTCAAGGCGTGGTCGTAAATGGAACATTTCGCTCATGGTAGCCTCACAATCATTTGTGGAATTTGTTGAAAACCCAAAAGGAAAAGCAGTCTTAACCAATGCCATGACAAGACTTCTGATGAAACAGTCACCGACAGACATAGATGCTGTATGCGAAGTCTTTAAGCTCACTGAAGGGGAGAGAGAATTTATTGCATCTTGTGGTCAAGGTGAAGGTCTTCTACAGTATGACAAAGAAAAATTGGCCGTAGAGGTGGTGTGTACGCCTGAAGAGTTGGAGTTCTTTAACACAACACCACAAATTGCTTAGTATCACCCTACTAACAGGTGCTTTTTTCTTTGTAATAACGCCAGCATGGGCAAATGGTCCAACAATGCTCGAAAAAATGCTTGCATGGGTAGTCGAGGCAGTGACGACACCACTTACATTAACTTGGTTTGGCTTCAAAACACTTGGTGATTTAGTGACAAATCCAGAATGGTTTCCAAGTGGTGTAAAAACAGTGGCTACGCCAGTTGTGACCACTCTTGCTGCATTGGCTACAGTAATCATTGCTTTATCTCTCGCAAACCAAGGACGCAAACTGGCAACATCAGCAACAAGTAACCCCCAAGAAAGAGCGACAATACAACAGGTGCTTCTTAATCACCTGTTAGCGATTGTTTTGCTTTTTCTTGGGGGTATTATTTTTGAAATCGTTCATGCTTTGGACCAATACCTTGTTGCTGTTTTTTTACAAAATGTAGGCTCAGATTCCATTAGCTATGCGGCTATGATGGGAGAAAACGCAGCAACGTTACAAGCGGAAAGCCCTCTTCTATATGCGTTAACCAATCTAGTACTAACTGTCTTTGGAATCATAATGAACTTCCTCTATTTTAATCGCGACTTAATGCTCTTTACCTTGTGGGTACTAGCTCCTCTAGCGGCCATCGGTTGGGCAGGAGAATCTCGACAAGGATTTATTGTTTGGCTTACAGAGCTATTAAGTTACGGTTTAATGAGTACGGGTCATGCAGCTGCTATCGCTATACTGGCGATGTACAGTAGCGCAAGCGGCTCTCCTTTCTGGCATGTTTTTATCGTGATTCCCTCTTTGCTTCTGATTACAGCATTTATGAGAACTTTTACAGTTGCCTTTTTGGAAGTGGCTGGTGTATTTCCTCGAAAAGGATTAGGAGCTGCAACAGGCCTTGCATCGCTCATGGCAATTGGCGCAGGTGGACTAAGTGCCGTAGGTGCAATGGCAAGTGGTGGCTATGCTCGTTCTTACAGTCCCATAAGTCGATTTGGAATGGCTGGTACAAACACTTCTAGTTTCTCTCAAAATGGGAGTTCCTTAGATTCATCACGTGGGACTGAGTTTTCAGGAGCAGGAACAGGGGCTACTTTCGGAGGAAAAGTAGGTGGAATGGTTGGTGCAGGTGTAGGTTCCATCATAGGATTAGGTCTTGGTCCCATGGCAGGTGGGGTTGCAAGAACTTTCGGTGCTGCCGGTGCTCGTGTTGGCGGTGGTATCGGTGGAACTGTTGGTGCAACAGTTGGTGTAGCTAATCGTTTTCGTCAAAATGTATCGGGCAAAAGTTTAGAACTAGGTTCAAGTGATGGCTCACAAGGAACATTATTTCAAGATCCTAAGCCTACAACAGGAGAGGCTTTTAAGGATGCTCTTGGTCTTGATAGAAATGTAAGCGTTACGCAGGCTACAACAAGGTTCCTTGGCACAGTGGCAGGCGCTGGTCTTGGTGGATTATCTAGCACAAGAGGGGCTGAATCGGGTGCCCAAATGGGTGGTCGATTGGGTCAATGGACAGGAAGCGTTGCAGAAATTCCTGTTTCTAAGGCAATGGAAGTCGGTCAGAGAATTTTCTCGGGTAGTCAAAGTGGTGCTACACAAAACGATTCTTCCATGAGCGCGGTTCCAGATTTCAACACAAGAGCTGAAACGATAGGACAAGAGATCCAAGAGCTAAGGCAGTCTATGCCTTCACCGATAAATCAAGATGAACTTTTTTCTAACAATATGGAAGCAAGGTTGCCTTCCTCTGTAACTTTTCATGGAGGCGGTAAAATTGAAAAGAAAAAGTATGAACCACCTACTCACAAAGTCGATAAGTCTAGATATATTCCTGCAAGCTCCCAATCAGTTACCTCTGTACCTCAAAAAACTGTGAACTCAAGCCATCAAAACCACCCAAAACCGCAACAAAGAACAGGACAGCAGAAACGACAAAACAACAAGGAGACAATCATAAAACAAGAAAGTAACTCCGGTGAAAGAGGAAGTGGCAACAGGCCTGTTCAGAATGCGCCCAATCTATTAGACGGATACCGTCATCGGTAGGTGGGAATACAGTGAAAGATGAACAACAAGCAGGTCAGGTTGCACAAGAACTAATAAAATCAGGCTTATTAGTAGGAGGCAAAGTTGCGAATAAAGTAAGGATAGTCGCAACAAAAGCCCTATGGTTGGCTCTAAAAAAAGCATTATTGTGGCTGGTAGCTCTTCTTGGGTTACCAGCTATTTTAATGATGATGCTAATCTTTTTGCTTCTTGGTGTTTATGCTGTCGTTGCTTCAGGAGATTTAAATTACAGCAAGACTACACTTGGTGAAGATGATAAGGAAATCGCCAAACTTTACTTTGATGTGACAGACGAAATGAATAGGAATGCAGATAGGGATGGTTTCTTGAGAACGAAGCCACCTATCTCACAAGGAAGTTTAGAAGAGTACTACTACCTTGACTGGGAAATCGTCTACTCTGCCGATCTTTACGAGATACAAATAAGCAATCAGGGATTCAATCAAAAAGCGTTACAAAAAGCAAAGGTGTTACGACCTTACTTTAGTTATGAAAAGTCTACAGTTGTTACTTGTTACCCCTGTGGAGATGACGGAAGTACTTGCTGTGATATCGAAACGGTATATCTCCTAAAACGAGCAGATACCTATAAAGCTACATATACCCACTATTACGAACGAGTGAGCGAGACTGTCGGAGAGTACACGATCACCTATGATAAGCTGAATCGCATTGAAGAACTACCAGAGACGCGCTGGAAACGATTCGATGAAGCCTTGTCTTTATGGTACGGAGAAAGTGAGCAGGAGGCAAAAGAGGTCGCTAGAGAGCTAACTTTACAAGCTGCAGAAGGAGTTCGTATGCAGTCTCCTTGGCTAGATTGGCTTGCTACGAAAGATCAATATGTACAAACAATTCGTGATACATGGATGGCAGAAATACCTCCTGTATATCTAGAGTGGTTTAAAGATGCGGCAATAAAGTACGCAAGCCATTTTAATGAACAGGGAGATCCCATAATAGATTGGGCCTTACTTGCTGCGATTGCAAAGATCGAAAGCAGTTTTAATCCTTTAGCAATAGGTTCACCTAATTACACGGGGGAGCTCGCCCAAGGAATAATGCAATTTCTACCTTCGACGTGGAAGAAGTTTGGCGTAGACGCTGATGGTGACAGTGTAGCCAATCCTTTTAGTCCAAAAGATTCAATTTATGCTGCGTCCAATTACTTAAATTACGAGTTAGGGGGTGATGATGAAACTTCTTTGAGAAAAGCTCTTTTTGCCTACAATCGTTCTAATCAATATGTCGATAAAGTTTTACAGATAGCAAATTCACTACGATGGCAAGAGAAGTTTGGCCATGGAAAATACACACATCCCGTAAAGGGATGCTGGGTCGTTAGTAGTGGTTATGGGGAAACCAGATCAACGGGTAGTCATAGTGGTACAGATTTTGCAGGTGAAACAGGTACACCAATTGTGGCTGCAGTAGGTGGTGAAGTCATTCATACAGAAAGCGGCCATAGAAACTACGGAAGTATTAATCAAAATGTCTATGGTAACGTCGTTTGGGTTCGTGGGCATGACGGGAATATCTGGATCTATGCTCATTTAGACAGTCCAGGTCCAGTAGTTTCTGTGGGGATGAACGTAGCCATGGGACAAGTGATTGGTTATCTAGGTAATACAGGCTACTCTACAGGACCTCATTTGCATTTAGAAGTTCGCAATGGCACGGGTGTAGGTTTAAAAGATCCTGAGCAGCTTTTATTTGGTCATAGAGCGTATCGAGGCATGAAGGGATGTAATTCATAACGATGAAAGGGGGTGAACGTTGTTCGGCATATCGGTTTTCTAAGACTCTTTTTATTTTTATTTTTATTTCAGTGCCTGCTTTTGCCAGCAAATGCTGAAACAAATGAAGTACAGACAAAGGTGGTAGATAACGTAACAACAACAGAGCAGATGTTACAAAAGGCTTCAGGCGGTCAATATAGACCTGTTAGCTTAGAAGAAGCTTTTAATGAGTTTTCGGATAAAGGTGGTACTTTAATCACTGGAATTACAGGCGTTACAGGAATCATTGCTGTACTCGGGATACTTGGAGGTACTATATTAGCGGTCGTAGGAATGTTATTCGGTATCGATAAAGTAAAAGGCGCCGGAATCGGTGCTATTTTTATGGGCTTTTTGGCTTTGTTTTTAGCAGGCAGTTTATGGTATTGGGTTGGAGCTACAATGAGCGTTATTCCGAACTAAACTTACATAATGGAGGATTTATTTTTAATGAGTAATTTAAAAGCATGGTTCAAAGACAAAGTTGGAGGACCTTCGATTGAGACAGTTGCTATTATCGTATTTGTTGTTTTAGTGCTATTCGGTGGCTTGCGGTTTTTAGGTTCTACTTTGAGTGATACATTGCAGGGGACAGCAGAAGCGATTCAGGAGCATGCTGAGTCGGGACTTAGCGTAGGTTCAGACCTATAAAGTGGATGCAGTCAAAATTAGTTTCAGTGTAGTTTCATAAGAATAAAGAGAAAAGGCCGTTTCGAGGTACCTATAACTCGAAACGGCCTTTTATTTCTAATAAAGAAAGGTAGGGAGCGGTATTTGCAAAAACAAAAGGTCGTAAGGATAGTTCTTGCCACTGTGGTAGCTTTTGTAAGTTGGTATTTTGCTCTGACAGCAGAAGGTTTTAAAGACGTTGAAATTCGGCATTCTGTTGTCGTTGCAGTGAAACCTGTTCAGGCAGGAGCGGTGATCAATAATTCAATGGTTACAGTCATAGATATTCCTCAAAGTTTACGGGTAACCGATTCAGTGAAAAGTTTAGATCAGGTTGTTGGAAAGGTTAGTACAATCCCTATGGCTGCTAATGAAGTCGTAAGAGAATCACGACTAGAATCAGGACCCATCGTTTCATCAGAATACAGGATTATGCGACTTGGTGTTTCCATGATCACTTCAGGTACGACCATTAAGCCGGGAGATGAAGTAGACATCTTAGCCGTTTCTGATAACGAAACAGAAGTTATTCTGCCTGGTGCAAAAATTCGATTCGTTTATGACAAAGATGGCAAGACACTTTATAACCTTGATGGTACCAAAAGTAAGGAAGCAGCCACTATACCTTCGTTCATCGAAATCTATGTACCGAATGTTTACACTGCCTTGAAAATTCGTCAGGCGATTAAAAATGGTTGGGATTTAAGCGTAGTTGGATATGGCATTTCAGCAATTGTCAATGATGAAAGAGAAGAGAATGAACAAGTCATGGATGCAGAAACAGAAATTGTCGAAAATCTAATTTAGAAGGAGAGGCCATGACCAATAAGATTGGATTAGCCATACCTTGGCTTGAAGAGTTTTCTCTAGTTTTTAAAGAAGCACACTTAGATTGGACAGCAGGAAGTCAGGATTCCTTAAGAAAGATCTTGTCTAGTGAAAAGAAAGATGATTGTGATATTTTATTGCTTTCAAGCAAGCTTCCAGGGATTTTGGGTGCTGATGAACTGTTTGAGTGGGCAATGCAAATTAACTGCGTGAAAAGAGTAGCCTTATTGGAGAGCGACGAAGATGAGCTTGCAAGCAAACTACATAAAACCGGGTGGGAAGTACTACAGAACGGCATCACACCAATAGAGAAAGTAACTTCTTTGCTCGGCTTACATTTCAAAGAATGCATAGGAAACATTGTGAGTGTATTTACTCCTGCTGGTTCTCATACAGCAGTTATTTCGATGGAGCTGGCTTATCAACTGAATCGAAGAGGAAACCGAACGTTATTGGTGGATAGTGGTAGCGGTGCGGAAATATCCAGGCGCTTAAAATGGAGCGAAGGCAAAGGATTGGCTTATCTTATATCTGCCTATGAGGGGCAAGGAACCATTACAGAACAAGATATTGAGCAATCTTTAATCAATTGGTCTGGGGGCGTACTCATTCCGGGGTACAGTAGTTTGAATGACTTTAATCGACTTACAGAAGATTTTGCTATCAAGTTCTTTAAAAAAGCTCAAGAAATGTTTTCGTCGATTGTGGTGGATACTTCGACAATAGCTCTCTTGCCGTTTACCTTTTCAGCACTTTGCTCATCTACTCATATTATTACACCTTATAGAGCGAAGTGGGTTTATGAAATCAACAATGAACAAGTAAAAGAGTTGAATCAGGTGAAGAAAGATATTGAGGAAAAAGTAATTCCTGTAGCTGTAAATATGGAAGCACTTTCGGCAAAGAGCGAAAGAGTTGTATTCGATATGGCCAGGTCAGATGAGCCGATAGAAAAGTGGACAGGATTTGGAGAGCCATTACTTAAAAGAATTACGGTTCAAGAAGGAGGTGCTAGTTTTGGCGCTGGTATCACTGAAGGAAAAAGTAAGCGTGGGTTATTCTCAGTATTTAGATCTTTCTAGCTGGGGTCATCAGAGAGAAGAAATTGTCTCTCAAGTAGTAGCACGAGTTTCATCAGAACATAGTCGTATGTTCAAAGACATTTTTGCTGGAAATATTGAACCCAAAGCTGCTCTTCCCTTTGTTGAAAAAGCAATAAAAGACTTGTCAGTAAAAACCAACTTGCCTTTTTCGTACGAAGTTATTCAGGCAGATGCCTATAAGCGTCTTTTTGGTTATGGTCCTGTCCATGATCTTCTTGAAGAAGTTAGTGTTACGGATATTTTTCTGAACAAGCCCAACGAGATAATAAAGCGTGTCCGCGGTCGAGATGATATTAAGACCAACATTACTTTTTCACCGAAAGAATATGAGAACTTTATACGGTCTGTTGTTACCAGACTAGGTGGTAAAATTGATCCAGTTAACAACCTTCAAGACTTAAAAGATGGAGTCAATCGACTTCGCATTAGTGTAGGGTGGACTCCCTTAGCAGAATATCCTTGGATGAGCATTCGTAAACACCCTGAAGAACACTTTAGCTTGAAGCAGTTAGAAGAATCAGCTATGTTTCCTGAAAAACTAGGTGAGATGCTTCGCATGTTTTTTAGCAATCCATTCAATATCCTTATTTCAGGGCCAACAGGATCAGGGAAAACAACGCTTTTTACAGCAGGCGTGAATGAATGCGTTCCCAAAAGTGAGCGAGTTATGATCTGCGAATCAGAACGAGAAGCAGGGATTAATAGAGAAAACTGCTTACAGCTACAAGAAAAACGTATTGTTGATGAAAACGGAAAGCCCTTACAGGGGCATACTGAAATCAGTGACTTAATTCGAACTGGAATGCGTTCTGCCGTAAAACGTATCTATTTAGGTGAGATGCGAGGAAAAGAAGCTTTAAGTCTTATTCGCGCTTTCGGGAGCGGTCACGATGGTGGAGCTGCTACGTTACATGCTCGGAACATTCAATCAGCTTTACACCAGGCGGCATTTATGTCGTTGTATGCTCAAACGCCACTTACATATGATCAGATTCTATTAATGATTGTAGATACCGTAGATATAGCCATACATCTTGAAAATTTCAGAGTTATTGAAGTTGCTGAAATCGCAGGGCTTAAAGACCATGAGGTGTTGATTAACTATCTCTATAAGTTTGATATTAATGAAAAGACTGGTGAACCAATTCATCACTATTTCGAACCTTCTTCGGAATTCGCTAGAAAGCTACGATTGAGGAAGTTTGTACGCAAAGGGGGAGAAGGGTGAGTGTTTATTTAACAGCTTATCTTGCTTCTTTTTCTACGGCTTACTTAATTTGGATATTTCTAGAGAAGCCAAGCACTGTATGGGTTCCGAAGGTAAAAGAGACCTCTAAGGTAATAAAGAGCTACGAAAACCTAGAGTTATTGTTAAAAAAGTCTCTTATATTGCGTTTCAATGGCCATCCGATTCCCGGATGGGCTTTTTTAGTTTTATGTTTTTTTATAGGTACCATGGTAGGATGGCAATTTAAAGTTTGGCTTAATAACCCCATGGCAGGCGTTTTATTGGCAGGGCTTAGTGGATACATGGTTTTTCATGTTCTGAAAATAGAGTTGCGATGGAATAGAGAGCGTGTTGTGACTAGACTTCCAAGGCTTTTCTTAACACTTTTAAATCATCATCAAGCAACAGGCAATCCTGTACAATCGATGGCTGAAGTTTCAGATTACATGGATGAGCCATTAAGAAGCCTCACAGCAAATATCGCTGGTATGATTCAGTCTGGTGTAAGTGTAAAAGAAGCGGTTCGGCTGACACAAGAAAGAGTTGAGAACAGGCTTTTCATAGAGTTTCTAAAAGACTATGGACACATTGTAGAGTTCGGTGGTGATATGGCTTCTTGTATTAAAGCTTATGTAGAAGAAGCAATTGCTCAAAGTAACCGAGCAGAAAGCTATAAGACCGAAATGAGTGCCAACATAATGCTAGGATGGATTTTCCTTGGCATTACAATTGGTATGTTCTTTTACATGACCTCAACAAACCCTGAAATGATGAATTTACTAAGAACATCAAACCTGGGTAAATGGGCTGTTGTTGCTATTATCATCGTTTCAACATTTTCCATGTATATGACCTATCGATATGCACGATGGGAAGGTGAAGCTCAATAATGAAGGAATTATTGCAACCCCTATCGGTCGGAATGTTTTCTATCTCAATGGGATACCTTGCCTATATGCTAGCTGAAAGAAATCCGTTGAAACAAAGAACTAACAAGAAGAGAAAGGTTGGTTACCGAAAAAGGTTAGAATTTAAGCTACAACAATCAGGCGTTTCGTGGTCAGTTAAGGACTTTCTAGTCTATCAGCTTGGAGCAGCTTTTTTATCAATCCTCAGTTTTTTTATTTTAGAAGGTCTATTAGGAATTGCTGTAGCGGCTCTTGGTACAATGTTTCCTTTTATTTATCTTCAGGGAGAACGGAAAAAACGCGTCGCAGAAATTAGGCCCCATATACCAACAATGCTACGAAGAGTTCAGCGTGGTGTTGAACAAGGTTTGGGTTGGCGTGAGATATTACTTTCTCTTCCTGATTCAGTTCCAGAAGGTGCTTTGCGAGATGAACTAACAATGCTTGCTTCTACTTATATTGCAACACCTGTACTGAAAGATCGGCTAGAAGAGTTTGCCCGAAGAATTAATATGAGCGAGATTGACAGCTTTGCGTTAACACTTGGTCAAAGTGAATCAACAGGTCGAGTTGTTTTAATGCTTCAAAAGCTTGAGGAACTGATCAATCGAGAGATGGAGCATGAAGAGACAAGGAAGATGAAGAAAAAAGCAGAGGTAGCACCTGTTTTTCCGACGATAATGGTGCTAAATATCGTCATATTAATAGGTATGCCATTGTTATTAGCTTTCATGGGCGTGGGTACTGTTTTTAGTGGAGACGTTATGCCGTGATAACAATTAAGTTAGTTCTATTTTTTATTGGGCTTTCTGCGGCAGCATGGATAGATAGGAAGACATTTACAATACCCAATTGGCTCACTGCAAGTATGATTGCGGTGGGCCTCTTCTTTGGTTTTTTTCCAGATGGTTCATTTTTTGCAGAGGCAGGGTTGGTACGAATGATGGAGTCAGCGATCATATTCGTGTTAGTGCTTTTACCTTTTCTGCTGGGAAGGGCATGGTTACTACCGGGAGGTGACGGGAAGCTCTTTATTGCTATTACTGCTTTCACTGGTATATCTTTTGCTGTCTATGCAATTTTAGCTGGACTGATCGTGGCAGTTCTTGAAGCAGTGTTTATAGGTTGGAAAAGAAAGATGACAATTAAAGAACTAAGGCAATTGCAGATACCACTTGCCCCCTCAATTCTTATGGGTGTATTTTTTTCTATGGTTTTTCTCAAGTAGCATTAAACAACCTATCTGAAGATTTAATAATTGAGGAAGTGACAAATATGAATTTCCATAGGAGAATCATTACTGGCTTTCTTGTTGCAACGCTATTAGGAGCTGCCATTCCTATTTCTAGTGTAGATGCTTGGCCAAATGAAGCTTCCAAGCAAGACGCTATAGAATCAGGGAAAAGACATGAGCAACTTGATTCACATTTATTATGGACACCAAAGTATAATCCTCCAAATGACGGTACTGAATGGGCCATATGGAGGTTAGGTGATTCAATTTTTGTATCTGACTCTACCTACGTAGGCAATGAAGATGTTGCGGAAGCGATGCGTTCGGCAATGGATAGTCATGCTTCTAACTTTGGAAACTTTTATCCAGAGAGAGAACTGCTAGTTCTTAACGGAAAGCCATGGCGTACAGATGAGCAAAGGGTAAAAAAGGCTGTAGAAACAATTCGCGGTTTTAATAATGATCCAGAGCCATATCTAAATGGAGGGTGGCCTACTATTCCTCCTGAAGGAAAAAAGCAGCTAAATATGCATATTGGTCTTAGAGCTGTTGGAATTTGGACAAATAATAGTGCTAATGCGACTTATATGGATACTTCTCCTGCTAGAGTAGGTTCAGGCCTCTTTTTCCCTTCTACAGCACTGCGCCTGTTAGATGCAGATGTAAGTTGGAATGCACAAATAGGAGCTGTTGAAGTAAAAGCAAAAGGCAATGAATTTTTAATGGAGCCTGATAAAGTAGTCGCGTATGTAAACGGAAACCTGGTAAGTTTACCGAAGATGGTCATTCAAGATGGAAGAGCTTTGTTACCTGTTGAAATGTTGGAGTATATTGGATTTAGCTATCATTGGATGCACTATATTGATGATGTAGGAAAGGCAAGTAGACGTAATTATATTGAGCGAATTTCAATCGTCAATTAACAAGATTAAACCCCTCGATCTTAGCAAGGTCGAGGGGTTTTTGATTTTAAATGAAAGCTTCAAAAGGAGGTGTTTGCCTTGATTGAACGCTAAGAATTTTTAGAAAGAGGTGATGAAAAGAACAGGAAAGAAGAGGTGACTTTATTTGAACTATCTTACTCAAAAAAACAAAAGAATATCGATGCTGTTATTATTTACTTTTATCTTTACCACGATTATATCGTGGTTACCACCATCAGTTGCAGAGGCGGCTTTTCCTTCATCATGGAAATATTCCAAACCTATAAACAAAGGTGGTTATTTCGTTTCAGATAACAATGGTTTGATCGTTACCGTACCCACGAATGGATTCCCAAGAGATCCAGATATACATACAAGCTCCATTCAGATACCGGCAGGTAGATATGAAGTGTTTTGGGTTGACGGTGTACGAGTCGGAACTCAATCTTATCAGAACTCTGCAAGCTCACCATCTGTCTTAAATTTAAATCAAGTTGGAAGCCTCAAAGATGGCGGTTATCTCATTGTACCTTTCTCAGAACTCGATACGTGGGTGAATCGATTCAAAGGTAATAGAGATTTTGTTCGACATCATGCAGAGCAACATTCTATTACCATAAATGGTTTACGAGTCATCAATCTATCATTAGTAGCTGCTCTATGTGGAGCCATAGGAATTGACTCTGGTTACGACTGGACAAGTCCTTGGGGTAGATTTTCTATCACAAATCCACCTTCAGGTGGACTTAGAATTCTTAAAGGTAGCGCAACTATGAAGCCTGGAGAGGAGCTTGTCATCGGATTTGACGCACAAGCAAACAACGGGGGAGTAAAAAAAGGTTTTTACAACTTGAAGGTGAGCGCTAGTGCAAACTCATCAACAATGAATACCCTTAAAGAGGGTTGGTTTACAACGAGGATAAGTGATCAGACAGGTAATATTGGTGCTACTTTTACGCAACCTGGAACCTACTGGGTTACGCTCTATGTAAAAGACGGTGTTGGAAGAAACTCTGCTGGAACTTCATCAGAGAATTGGATTAACTGGGGAAGTTGGCCTTGGCATAGAGTTGATGCTTATATTGCGGCTACGTTGAAAGTAACTGTAACAAATACTACTTTACCACCAAAAGCACCAGAGCCAGCACCGCCACCAGCGCCAAGACCTCCGGAACCAACAAAGCCAAGGCCGGGAAGCCCTGTAGCTATAGCCACTGTAAACGGAGGTAAGGAAGCAGAAATTTTCGTTGGCGATACCGTTAGGTTACGAGATGCTTCCTATCACCCTTTTGAACCAGATGCATGGATTCGTGAACGCATGTGGATGTCAAAAACGAATCGTCAAGTTATATTTCGTACATGGAATGAACAAAATGCTCGATACACACCATTAAACATCACCTATGGCCCTAATAGTTACTATGACTCCGACATTCCCATGTACTTTGATGCTAAAAGCATGTATTACTTTAATACACCGGGTGTTCATGTTTTGGCATTGTCTGTAACAGGAAGCAATCCTATGTTTGCTGAAGATACTGTTCAAGTTATCGTCAAGGAAAGACCCAATATGGCTCCTATTGCAAAAATCAGTGCAAATCCAACAAGAGCAGTAGAAGGAAAAACGATAACGGTCAGCAACAACAGCAGACATCCTGGAGAGCCATTTGAAAAAATCACAGAATATAAGTGGGATATCTCTGGGAGAGCACCAATTATTCAGACAACAAAACAAAACCTTTCCTTTGGACCAGGGTTACCGTTAGGAATGTTGCCAGTAGGAACTCACACGATTAGCTTAACTGTAAAGGATCAAGATGGCGATATCTCAACGGATGTAACGACGGTTACGGTTTTAGAAGCGAAGCCAGTGGCGGCCATTAGAGCAAGCGCATCTTCAATCGATGAGTTTGAAAATGTTACGGTATTCAACGAAAGCTATCACCTAGGAGATCCCTTAAAGCAGATCGTTGAATATAGGTGGGAAGTACCGGGGCACGAACCTATCGTGCAAAATACAAAACAAAATTTGGTATTCAGTGTGGACTCGCCACTAGGGACGTTAGCCTCGGGTATCAACACGATCAAGCTTACGGTAAAAGATAATGTTGGTGATATTTCAACAGCAAGTACTAACATTGCCGTTAAGATGTTAGAACCGGTGGCTGATATAGCAGCAAGTAACTATTCGATCACAGAAGTTGATGATGTAACAATAATCAACAATAGCTATCATTCAGCGGCACCTAACCTAAGTATTACAGAATATAGATGGACAGTTCCATGGCTAGATGAACCGATTATCCAGACAACAAAGCAAAATATAGAATTTGGTGATAAGAAGCCCTTAGGACCAATACCTTCCGGCTCACAAACGATTACCTTAACAGTCAAAGATGATGAGGGTCGGATCTCGAGTGATAGTGTCACTATAGAGGTCGCTCCTGTTTATCCAACGGGTGAAATCAATATTACAGGTCATGATGGAGAGGTGATTGATAGAGCACTTGCAGGTAGACAGGTAATTATTGAAGGGACTGGTCGTGCCTACGGTGGTCGAAACATTAATAGCTCAAAGACACAGTGGCGTATTACTCATATTGATACTGAGAGCGGAAAAGAAACAGTTACAGAAATCAGTGGCACGATGGCACCAATCAACGATAGTTGGGACAATCCCTTCTTTAACAAAGACGGTGAATGGAAAATTGAGCTCAGACTGACTGATGATGCTCTAAGTCCGAGAAGTTCACAATGGATCAGTAAAAAAATCTGGATTATACAGGATAAGCCACCCATTCCTTTGTTTTCTGTTATACCAGAAGCACTTCGTAATATTATCGATGATTTTACGATTGAAGCTACCCACGGCAGTTATGTTCATCCCGTAGACATGACACTTGGCGATAGGTTGACAGGTATCACATGGAAGCTATTATTTGATGAGAATAATGACGGTACCTATACGAAAGGCCCTGTAGCGGAGCTTCACATGAATTTAGAAACAGGGGAAGTTACAACAACAGAAGATAAGCGTTATGGAAGCATTAGACCTGTTTACAAAGACGAAGGAGAGCTTGATTCAAGAAAAGTTCGGCTTCAATTTAATCAAGTTGGTAGGTTTAAGCTAGAGCTTGAGGCACATGAATCCTATGAAGGTTGGGGGAGAACCATACGAGGTCAGACCGGACATACTTTTCAAAAAGCTATCGAAGAAAAGGTTATTGAAGTGGATAATATTCCACCCTATGCGAATATCGATTTTAGCAAAGGTGATGTTGATTATTACCTTCCCTTTGTATTCAGTTTAGTTGATAACAGAGATCCTATAGTCGGATCGTTTAACGCGAACCAGTTTATGTTGATCAACGAAGGTAAAAGCAAAGGAATAAATCCAATTACTTCATTTACCGAGTATGCGCCTGACGAAGCAAAACAAGTAGACTCTGCTGTGGATTACATTATGAATAACTGGATTAACTATCCTAACAGTCTAGGTCAATGGCAGGTACATACGGCTGGTTCTGTTCCCTCTATTCGTTCAACCGTAAACACGCAGTGGACTGGTTTTTGGAGAGAAGATGATATTAACCGAACTGAAATTGAATTTGAGATGGGTGTTTCGCAGAATGATGGTGATGATGACTGGATCGGTTTTTCTTTTAGAATGAATAAATACGAACCAGGTCATCCCAATAATCCTTACAGTGGAAATATAGATGCGTATGACATGTACTTCTTTGCCATGGACAATCGCGGTATTCGCCATGCAGGACTTTATAAGCTAGAAAAAGCACCTTTTACAAATGATCATGCTGGCAGCCATAGTATGTGGACAGGTCGTTGGGCCGGTGGAGTTTGGACGAACGAGATATCTTACTTCACTCAAATTGGCTCGAATACGCCTAGACAAGAGAATAGCTTTTTACCCGGAAGTCCTGTTCCTGCAAATACCAAAGGAAGACTTCTCGCTTTACAAAAAACAAGTACAGATAACCTTCGTTGGAGATATCACGACTTTTATGGTGTAAAAATAGTTGCGGAAGGTAATCGAATTCAAATATGGGTAAATGGTAAGCTAGAGATCGATTACACGGATCATGATAAACCTATCGTAACTGGAGGTTATGGTCCTTTCGCAGCTAGCCAAGCTTACGGTACTTTCAGAAACATTAACATCAATGGAGCAAGCATTTTTGATGGTATCAGCTATGATGAGTTGCATGACTTGGTAGCGATACAATCATTTGATAAGCCGGCGGATATTAACAAGCGTTATCTCGCAGTTGTCATAGATGCAAGACTTCGTGAAGGTAACGTTACAATGCTTGAACTTATTGAATTGCTACGGGCTAAAGAAGTTACCCCCATCATCATTGCTCCTCCTAATGTTCAAGAGCAATTCATGCCACTACTTAATGAACTAGATGGTTTCGCAGTAGACTTGAACACAAACATGAGAATCCCAATGCTTGAAATAGCAAGACGTATTTTTGGTCAAACCGAAGATGGTACACCTAAAAATGTTATTCTCGTAAACCAACGTATTATAGCTCAAGCAGAAGAGTTTGATGCAGAAAAAGATACGATTACAAACGAAGGTAAGCGCTGGAAGTTTACGCATACAAAACCTTCGCTGGAATACCTCTGGATGGATACGCCTTGGGATACGATGAACTATTTCAACGCAAATAAATGGCATGAATCAGGCAATGAATTGCTGCCAACTAGTACATCTGTAACAAAACCACATTCAACTTGGGAGGGTTCCTTTAACAAGCCAGGACTATACGAAATCAGCTATCGAATTAAGGACCAACCTTCTAATACTCTTCAGCATCCTAACAATTTAAGCCATAGTCAAAATAGCAATCTAAACAAAGAATTCGATGAAGGTGGATATGCGAAGTGGTCTAACTCAGTGGCTGACTATCTCTTGGTAATAAGACCACCTCAAGCAGACTTTACGGTTACAACAACAACACATGGACAACCCATATGGGTAAAAGAAGATTCAGTTGCGCCAGATCGAATGAAAAAAGACGATCCTAATAAGGGAATCGTCCAGAGAGAATGGAGAATTAAGAAGTTAACAGATGATAGCTGGCGTTATGATTATATCCCCGACAGTTTACCGGAACCAGGCGAATGGATCTTTGCTTTAAGAGTTATGAACGAGTTTGGCTATTGGTCTCCGTGGACAGAGAAAATTGTACCTGTAAGCAATACGCCTCCAATCGCAAAGTTTTCGCCTAGTAAAGATCCAGTAACAAGAGGTTTAGCGATTGACTTGATAGATCAAAGTTATGATCCTAACCATGATAAGGTTGTAAAATGGCAGTGGACGATAGAGCATCCCAGCGGAACTATAACGAATGTACCCGTCATTACGAGTCCTATAACAAATGGTCATCTGTCAAATCGAATCTTTAACGAAAATGGTATTTACAGGGTACGGCTAAAAGTCTGGGATGAATTTGGAACAGAATCGTTATGGTACAGTCGAAGCTTTCCCGTAGTTCAACCAACGCCTCCACCAGTTGCTGACTTCGATATTGTCACATCAATAGGCGTACCAAACACTGAATTCATCATGCAACAGTACAGTACAAGAGATAAATCATATGCTTTCCATAATCCTGGCGATCCGACGAACCTGATCGAAAGATGGTTGTGGGAGCTAGAAGATCCTAACGGAAATAAAATTATGAATTGGCAGATCAACAGAAGCGAGCTGACAGGGACAACACTATCAATTCCAGATTTTCAACGAAGAATGTACAGCATAGGTCCAAACCCTAACTGGCCTAAACCGCAGAAGGTGGGCATGTACAGACTTCGCTTGCAAGTCATGGACACTTGGGGGCAAATATCGAATGTAGCTGTTAAGCAGTTACAAGTCATCGCACCTTTGAACTTCGTGAAGGAACCTGTTGCCAATCCTCAACCTGCCTTAGCAGGTGAGCGAGTGAAAATATCATTAGAAAGCGAAGGGTACGCCACGCATGCGTGGGTTCTTATACCTGCTTCTATCGTAGTTGAAGAAGAGAAAATGTTGCCACCTAACAAGGGAAGGGAACCAAGCCCAACGCCAACTGAAACAATTAATGGAGTAGGATATGTAGCCATTCCGTTGACGAAAAGAACCACCTTGTCTCATGAGTATCCCAGTGTAAATGGTATTCCTTTTATGAGGAAGTGGGAAGGAGAATTTATCGTCAATGTCTGGACCAAAGATGGTAAGTATCCAATCTACTATCGCATAGCAAGGCAAGAGCCACCAGGATTCGCGCCTGAAACAAAAATGACATCAGCAAGAGATTTTGAGGTTAAGTACAGTGTATATGACTTAGTGAAGCCAAGAAGAGTGGTCAATCCAAGAGAATAGCTTACGTCGAAGCCCGAAGTCATTCAATGCCTTCGGGCTTCTTTTATGTAGAAGCAAATTTTCACTAAAGGTAGGTGAGCAAGTTGAAAGTGCTTCTGGCAACGGGAGTCAAGCAAATAGATAATGTCGTTTCTCTTTTCACTGGCTTAGAGACGGTTTGGGTTGGCTATAGGGAGAGCGTAGTATTAATGGCTAAGAAAGAGAGCGTTAACCTCGTAATACTATCAGCGTTTTTGCCAGGTAGCGAAAAGATTGAGTGTATCATTACATCCCTTAGACTTGAAGAAATTCGAGTTATTTTACTGGCAGGATCGATTGCTTATGATGCTCCTTTAGTCACAGAGGCCATTCGGTGCGGTGTTTATGATGTCCTTTATAACCCAATAACACCAAGTAAACTTAAACAAGCAATCGAGTCTCCAGCTACCTATCGAGATGCTATGTTGCGGCTAGAGAAAGAAACAGACATTACCGTGAAAGATGGTGGTGATAGAGACAGAAATGACAATAGAAAAAAAGAAATATGCTTGAGCGATTTCCAAGAGCAGAGTAAAGCTTCTAGTAAGAAAAAAGAGATGAGTGAATCGCCCAGTGAAAAAGAAGAGGTCGATTCAGACAATTATGCTCTAAGAACATTAAAGGGTACTACTCTAGCAAAAGAAGTCATTGTTATCACCAGTCCAAAAGGAGGTACAGGTAAAACGGTAATGGCTGTCAATCTAGCTGCTGTAATCTATAAGATTACAAAACAACGTGTAGCACTTATTGACTTAGATCTACCCTGGGGCAATGTAGCGGCTCAACTACAGCTTTCTTTTAATGAGGACTTTTTTCTTTTGGAGTCATTGCCAGAAGTAATCCGAGAAAATGTTCTTTTGGAATTAATGCAAAAACACTCAAGTGGAATATATGTTCTCGCTAATCTTACAACAGGATTATCAGATGAGCAGTTCATAGATTCTAACGGGATAAAGAAGATTCTTTTTAACCTACCAAGGTTTTTTGATTATGTAGTCGTTGATACCGGATCAAATTTGCAGATACATACAATAGAGGCTATTCGTTATGCTACGAAGATCATTTGTTTGAATGGCTTCGATACGGCCACTTTACACAATACTAGGAAATGGTTAACTCAATTAAAAGCGAGAGAGTTAATCGGTGACTTTAATGATGTTGGGCAAGTCTTTAATCGAATTACAGGCAAGGAAGGGATTGATATTTCCGATGCCGAGGATTTCCTTCAGTCAAAAGCATATGGAGCAGTTCATTGGAAACCAGATATACAGAGGATAATCAACCAGGGCAAAATACCAGCTCTGGTTGATTCTTCTTTTGGCGATGAAATTGAAAGAATTGCTAGGAAGCTTTGCACGCAAGTTGAGATGTCAAATGGTATCTTAGACAGACTGAAAAAGTTAGTGTCACGGTAGGGGGAAAACATGTTAAAAACCTTCTGGCGTAATGAACGTGGCGGTGGAGAAGCTCTATCTTTTGCAGCGATAGCTATCATTCTTGCTTTTTTCGTTTTGGCCATGGTAGAGCCTATTCATCTCAGCAGAACGAGCGACAAAATAAACGGCCTTGCTCGTTACGCTCTAGTTCTTGCTGAATCACAGGGAGAATTAAGCAGCCAAGCTTTACAGGACGTACGCTCTAGAGCAGTTCAATTAGGTCTTGAAGTAAGCGAATTAGAAATAGACTTTAGAGCTTTTCACGATGATGGAACGGAAAAACTTAAGGGCGAAAGGGCTGAATACGGGGAAAGGATCGGAGTTCAACTAAGTTACACAAAAAAGTATGACAGAGTAACACTAACAAATTTTGTTTTAGCTTCAGAGAGTAAGACTGCGAAAATTTCATCTCCAGCCATGTACAGCGTGTCAACAAGTCATAAAAGATAGTAAGAAAGGGGTGATGTTTTATTTGTTTTTTAGAAAGTTTATCTATGATAACCGTGGAACAGGCACAGCGTTGACAGGTTTGATCATTGTAGTACTTTTGCTGATTGCATTCGTATCCATGGTAACGATGGCAGAGTATGTAACAAAGAGTAGAGTCATTTACAATGCCATTGATCATGCTTTGATGGCAAGCTATGGCAGTGTAAATAGAATTGATTTAGCAGACAGAAATATTTTCATAGAAGAGGATATGAGAAATAGCTTGATGGCAGATGCTAGAGAGCAATTTGTAGAGGTATGGAAAAAAGAATCTAAAGCGATAAGATATCTAACACTTGACGAAGAGCTAGGCGTTTCTAGCTTTGATGTTTTTAACTATGATGAGGATGGGAGGCTTGATGAAACGGCTCCAGCTCCACATCTTCACCGAATTACGTCCCCTGCTGTCTACGTTCATGTTGAAGGCATGATAAAAATGACTTTCTTGCCCAGTATTCCATTAAGCCTACATGTCTTAATAGATGTTCCTGATATTCCTGAGAGTGAACTGTACAGGTTTGTACGATAGCAAAGGATGTGTTAGAGCTGCAAGTCAACCTACTAAGAAACCATGACAATCTTGTTGAATGTACATTAAATAATATCTACTGTCCAAATCGTTGGTTATTGTTTCGTAAGATACGAGATTGGGATACAGAGCTATTTTCTCATTCTCTTCGAGTTGCGGCATACTCAAGATTTTTAGTCCAAGAACTTTTTAATGAGGATGAAGAAACCGAATCGATCGTGACAGCAGGAGCTTTTTTTCATGATATTGGAAAAACAACCTGGCCCAATAAATTTTCTCACAAAGAACTAACAGAGAGAGATCGTGAAATAGTGAGGTGTCATCCGACTACTGGAACTTATATAGTAGAAGAACTTTGGCCAAATGTCCCAATAGAGATTCTGACAATTATTCAAGAGCATCATGAACGACCCAATGGACAAGGCTATCCTACGGGTAAAAAGGTGACAAACCCACTATCTCTCATTGTTAGCGCAGCTGACATATTCGCTGCTTTGACAGAGCCAAGGCGGTATCGCAAAGTTGTTTATAATGCCGAGGCAGCGGCTCAAGAGCTAGTTCGGCAAGGTTACTCAACGAAAGTAGCAGAAGTTTTAGAAAAAGAATATGAGAGTATGATCGTTTAGAAGAAACACGCAAAAAAGACAGTTCTCCATGGTAGGAGTACCGTCTTTTTTGCTTAGAAGAGCTAAATCAGAGGAGGAAAGATTTATGAAGCCTAGTATTGTAGTTGCGCCTCCTGAAGAAACCCAAGTAAACAAGATTTTCATGGAAAAAACATATGAGTTGTTGGCTCGTTGGGCTATGGAAGATTTAAAACAACAAGCAGAAAATCATGCGAAAGTGCTTGAGAAAAAAGCAGGATAAGAGAAATAGGACAAAGCTCTCTCTGCATAACAATAAACCACAACCCTTTATAATGGCGGTGGTTCATTGTGAAAAGGAAAAAAGAATGGATAAAATACCATATATACCAATTACTTCTAAAATGGGCTATTGAAGATAAAAATGCAAATGATAAGCGGCGGTCAGGGTGAGGAACCCCGACCGCCTTTTTTTTTGAAGGACATATTTAATATTGCCGTTATGGAAATAAAGGGGATGTGTCAATTGGATAAACAAAAGTTTGAATTAGTTGATCCAAAACGTAATTACAAAAACATAGAGGAAATGCCACATTCCAAAGACACCTTAAATCAAAAAGGTATCGCTATTGGAGGTTATGTTCGTGTTTCTACGCAAAAAGAAGGTCAAAAGTCTAGTGTAGAGAATCAACAGAAGTACTTAACAGAATGGGCAGATGTTCATGGTTATCGATTGTTAAAAATGTATATTGATACAAAAAGTGGAGAATACATCAGCTATCGAAACGAACTACAGGAAATGATACAAGATATCCGAGCAGGAAAGATCCGAGGTATTGTAACTAAAGAAATAGCTCGCTCTTCTCGGGATGTAATGGACATTTTAGAGCTTAAGCGAACTTTATCCGATTATGGTGGCTTTATGATTAGCATACGTGAAAACTACGATAGCCGAACCGATGACGATGAATTTTTGCTGGTTATTCATGCGGCTATGGCACAAAAAGAACGAAAAACTACAAGTTCTCGAATTAAAGTAACGCAAATATTAAAAGCTAAGGAAGGTAAAGGAAATATTAAGCCACCTTTTGGCTATAGATACAGCGAAACAGAAAAAGGAAAGTACGAGCCAGATCCAGTTACAGGACCAATCTATAAAGAAATAATATCTCAGTTTCTTTCCGGTCAAGGAAGAGACAAAATAGCTCGTTGGTTAAACAGTAAAGGAATAAAAACTTCAAGGGGCGGTATTTGGAGAGAGAGTGCTATAAAAGTCTTATTAGAAAATCCTGCATACCTAGGATTTATGGTTTATAATACAACGACTCTGCTTCGAACTGCTACGGGTCAAAGAAAACGTGTTCGTCGCCCTATGGAAGAGTGGGTAATAGTAGAAGATGCACACCCTGCTTTAATTACTCAAGAGGAATGGGATAAAGTACACGAGATTATGCTTTCAAGACGAAAAATAGATAATCGACGTCGAATCAGTTTTGAGCGAAAATACCTTCTAAGTACTCTGTTGCGGTGTGGAATTTGTAAAGGAAATATGTATGGCGTAGAAAACAGGTCAAAGCACAAGAGAAAAAGTAAAAACGGAGAAGAAGTTACTTACTACTATTATCGATATGTCTGCCAAGGCCGTAATGGTCGGTGCGATGCCAAAGTAAAAGTCTATGAAATGGAGCGTGTGGATAAAGAAGTTTTCAAACAAATCAAAGCAAAGGTTATTATGTTAACGAATCCTAGTGAAGTAGTTCAATACGTTCAGTCTAGAAAGGATATCTTCACCGATGGATTAGAGAAAGAGCGTCGCAAAAGAGAAGAACTACAAGTTCGAATTAATAAAAATGAAAAAGCTATAAAACGTCAGCAAGAAGCTTACGAAGCCGAGGTAATTGAATTAGAAGAATATCGAATTAGAGTGACCGAGTTGCGTAAGGAAAAAGATGATTTGTTGTTGACGTTAGATACATTAAATAGAAAATTAGCAGAAGTAGACTCAGCCCACGAAACAATACTAAAACTAGCCGAACTAATGGTTGCTTATGTATCTACACTGGACGATTTGAGTCAAGAGAGAAAGCATGAACTTCTTCGTCTGATGGTGCAAGAAGTCTACCTTTATCCTGATTATAAGATAGAAATTAAGTGGTCTTTTGAGCCGTAATTTTTTTTGGAGGTACTTAACAGTCAGGTCCGCCATACTGCGCATAGAGATACTTCGCCATACCAAGGTCACACTTTTCCACCCGCACAGGATACTGCAACTTCTTCTCGTAAATCCACATAGGCCAATACTTCCCTCCCGGTCATCCAATCAATACTTTATCTCCCAGGGCCAAGGCGTTTCAATCCAGTTCCAGGGATAGCGCTCTGGGCAGTAGCCATAAATCGTCAAAAGGCCATACTTCTGCTCATAGGCCAGCTTTAACCGCTTTACTTCCTCAGAAACCCGAGCAAAATCACGTAAAGCCGCTTGCTCTTCAGGATGAGTATCTAAAAAAAGATTTAGCTCCAGAAGGACAAAATCAAGCTCCATAATGCGCTTTAATAGATCTCTCTGGTGGTGGTGATGGTGGTGGTGGTGATGTTGACTCATTCTACCGGCGCCTCCTTTCTAACACTTTTTTCGATGTTTATCTTTAATGTAAGGACGATAAAGGTCAGGAAAAAGCGTTCCTTTTTTCAACGCCTCTGTCGGAGAATAGAAGGGCGGACAATACTTCTGCCACAACACATAAGCTTCTGCCAACTTTGGAGAATCAGGCAACACATCGGGTCTATGCCTATGTGGTGGCGCACAGACAGGTGGCTTTGGAGCACAAACGGGCGGTTTGCATCGATCCATAAAAAATAGCACCTCCTTGTTTTCGCTCCATCATATGCCAAGGACCCCAAAATGGTCCCAGAGAAGATAAAAAAAGCATATTTTAAAGCAACGAAGGCCAAGCTAAAAAGCGTGAAAGGATAAACGAGAAAAGGGTAAGCGAATGATGAGGTGAAAAGCAATGAGTGAAAAAAACAACAAAATCGATGTAAGAAGTCAAATTGATAAATTAAACTGGGAAGAAGCCAAAAAGACAGGTTACACAGAGCGCGGCGTCCACAACGATGCCACCTTTACAGCTCGAACAGAATGCGAAACAGATCTTCGCCAAGACATGCTTGAAGTGGCTGATGAAGCCGAAGAAAGCCAGGAAAAAAACAACAAGAAAGAACAATAGAGAAATCCAATAAAGAACCTCAATTGCAAAAAGGAAAAGAACCTCCCTGCCAATTAAGCGCGGGAGGTTCTTCTTTTCATCTGTATAAAAAGCAAAAGCCCTATAAGAGGAAGAAGAGCCGATGAAAGATACATCAATTGAAAGCCGAGAAACTGACTTAAGCCTGCCCACAGCGCACCAGCTGATACACCCACATCAAAAAAGCTCGTATAAACCCCCATAGCACTGCCTCTTGTCGCTGCAGGTGTCTTCTCAATCACCAGAGCCGTTAAAGCTGGATACATAGCCCCAAAGCCCAGACCATAGAGTGTTGCCACCAGAAGCAGATAAGGCAAAGAGGAAGCAAAGGCGAGTGCCACCATGGCCACAGCCACGACGAGCAAAGAAAAAACAATCAGTTGATAAGAAGAAAAACGTTCTAAAAGTCCCGTAAAAAGACGAATCACCACAACGGCAACAGTATTAAAAACAAAAAATAGCTCAAAAGACGGAATCGCTTGCTGTAAAGCAAAAAGTGGCAACATGGTCACAATGGCACCATTCGTAAAAGTTATCGTAAAAAGGGTAAGACCGGGAATCAGTACGTAAGGACTGCGTAAAGTCTGACGAAAAGGAATGGGCGCAGCCGTAGCACCGCCTCGAGATACTGTTTTTTCCTTTAAAAATGGCAAAATCAAAGCGGTAACCAAAGCTAGGGAAAAACTCATCACCAAGAGAAGAGACAATCCTTCAAAGCGAAAAAAGATTAATAGTCCCAGCGCAGGTGCCATTCCCTTGGCTAGTACAAGAGATATGCTATGCACACCAATGGCTTGTCCTACCTGAGAAGAAGAAACGTTGTCCGTCACCAGGGCAATCACAAGAACGGTAAAAGCACCAATGGTATAGCCAAAAATCAACTGAGCCAAAGCCACCATAGACAGAGAAGGGAAAAACAAAAGCAAAGGTGCCAGCAATGTCAGAAGCACACAAGACCAGAGTAAACCTTTGCGGCCTCGCCGATCACCCAAATAACCAGCATAAATGCGTAAAAAAAGTGACGTAACAAAAAAAAGAGCCATCAAAAAGCCAATCTCAACTTTCGAAGCACCCAGATTGGCCATATGCAAAGGCAAAACAGACAAAAGCAGATAATAAGTTCCAGTAAAAAGAGTCGTCGCTAGAACCAACAAGGTAAAATGCTTCGACCAAAGACGTTCTTGTACGGGCTTCGATGCTTTTGAACCTATCATAACTTCGCCCAACTTCTTCCCCAATTAATCATAGTTGCAACAGAAGAGTGCTTTACAAATTTTTCACAACTCATATCGCTAGTATCTGCCATAACCACCTCTACCAATCAAAAAAATCTTTTACCACGACTTATTTCGACAAAAAAACAATCCTTTATAGTGTAAACTGTAATGAATACTGTATTACGGAGAGAGAAAAGATGAGCACATCCATAAAATGGAGGAAAATCAAAAGAAACATATCAAAAAATAACAAAATCCGCTTTTTTGACTTATCTTTTGACCTCCTCTGCATCACTGGTTTTGATGGATATCTTAAGCAAGTAAATCCAGCATTTTGCAGAATCGTTGGCTACACGGAAGAAGAGCTTTTATCTAGACCTTACATAGAATTTCTCCATAAAGAAGATCAAAGCAAGATAAAAAACTATGACTTCAACAGCTATGATAAAGAAACAATGCAGCTACCACACATGGAAGTGCGCTACATCTGTAAAGATGGAACTTACAAATGGATAGCATGGACAGCGACCATAGACATTAATGAAGAACTCATCTACGGTGTGGGTCGAGACATTACAGATAAAAAAACACTAGAAAAAACCAACATGGAATTAAACTCCATTGTAGAAGCTTCTACCGATGCTATCATAGTTATTGATAGAGACGGTATTATTCAAAGCTGGAATGGAGGCGCTGAAAAGCTTTTTGGCTATAGTCAATCAGAAATCATTGGTCAACCTATTCAAGTCTTTGCACCAGAAGAGAAAAAAGAAGAATGCGACAAAATTGTGCAAAAAGTCTTAGATAAAGGTGCTTTCGAACACTTTGAAACGATACGGCTCAAGAAAAACGGCCAACGCGTTCAGGTTTTTAACATTGTGACACCTATCAAAGATAAAGAGGGCAACGTAACGGGCATTATTGCCCTGATCAGAGACAATACAGAAAAAAAACAATTAGAAAACGAAATCGCTCATCTCGATCGCCTCAACGTCGTAGCCCAGATGGCGGCTGGCATAGGTCATGAGATTCGAAACCCTTTAATGAGCGTCCGAGGATTTCTACAACTTTTAGGAAGACAAGAGGAGTATCAAAAAGATAAAGACTACTTTCACTTGATGATTGATGAACTTGACAGAGCCAATGCTATCATTACCGAATTCTTAGCCATGACGAAAAGAAAACCCTCAAACCCTGAACGAGGCAATCTTAGCAAGGTTATTGAAGAATTATTGCCACTATTACAAGCTGAAGCGATTAACAACAATAAATGGATTGTCAAACAACTAGAACCTGTTCACGATCTTGTCTTTGACAACAAAGAAATCCGCCAATTACTTTACAACCTAGTCCTTAATGGATTAGAAGCCATGGAAACAGGGAAAAAGCTAACCATTCGCACCTATATGGAAGACGCCGAAGTCGTTCTAGCTGTGCAGGATGAAGGAAAAGGCATGCCTGCTGAAGTTTTAGAAAGATTGGGTACGCCTTTTTTGACAACCAAAGAAAATGGAACAGGTCTTGGCCTGGCTTTGGTTTTTCGCATTGCCAGACAACATAAAGCCAGAGTCTTTGTGAACTCAGGTCCAAGTGGTACAATTTTTCACATACGCTTTCCTACACATTCCTTCTAGATCGATAGAGAAAAGGAAAGCAATACAATACAAAGCAGAAAAGCTGCCTTCTAAGAAAAGGCAGCTTTTCTGCTTTAAAGAAACAATTAGGCCTGAGAAGGGGGTATTAGTAGAACAGGAATTAAAGACTTGCGAACGACACTATAGCTCACACTACCTAGAAGCAACTCTTGCATAAATCCTTTACCTTGGCTGCCCATAATGACAACAGAATGCTTCTTCGAGCGAACTTTCTCTAGAATTAACTCTTTGGGCGAGCCAAAGGGGACTTCCAGTTTCACCTCAGGAGCACCGAGAGAGAGAAGTTTTTCTTTAAGAGGTGTTAGTTCATTAATAATAGCACGATTAATATCTTCTAAGCGCTGCAAATAATAAGTCTCCGAGATACTACGATCTTGCACATGCATTAATGTAACAGGACATTGTAACGTTTCTACCACTTTTTCAAGATAGGAAAAAGCAGCACTGGAAGTATCAGAGAAATCGGTGCAGAAAAGCGGTGCAGAGAAAAGCTCTTCAAAAGACTGTTGCATTCTGTCTTCCTTGTTGAGCTCTACGCGTACGAGCAAAATCGGTTTAGAAGTTCTATGTAGTATTTCTGTGGAAACACTACCTAAAGCCGCCTTTTTGAAGATGCCTTTGCCATGGGAACCGACAATAATTGCATCAACAGCATGCTTTTCAGCAGTCTCCGTTAATGTTGGGGCTGGAATGCCTAAGGGCATTTCTGTAGTTACTTTGAACCCTTTATTTTCTAGCGTCTCTTTTTGACTTTGCATACGCAACGTTCTTTTGGCCATAATCTCTGCTTCTAGAACAGGATTATGAGCCTGGAAGACAGCATGAACTAGCAAAACTTCTTCAAGGCCTACTTTTTTTAATGTTTCTACAGCCTGCAGTAAAAGTTCTGATGGCGGTGATAAATCAGTGCATAACAAGACTTTCTTAAACATACACAGCGCCCCCTTTTTTAAGATATCAAAAAAACTTTTGTTATTTTAATGGTAAAGGAGGGATGAACTTGTGTCAAGCGTTCTTTAAGAACAAAGAGCGCGCCTTTTGGGTTGACTTTTTCTTGCCATATGATATACTGTATTGACCTGGTAGAGCGAACTGTTCTGTAGCAAGTGGTAGCAGATAACAAGCTAATAGCAGAATCTGCCTAGCACGAACTATGATCACCCATAGTATGGCTACAGTAACAAGCTTTTGTTCGAAGGGGCATCCTTTATAATATGGGGGCGTAATGGTTTCGACGGGGAACGTATTTGCATAGGAAGCGAGCCGGGTTGCCGCCAGGACCGTAAAAAGGGCGGAAGGCTTTAATTGCCGAAGATAACTACGCTTTAGCAGCTTAAATGCCGCTAACCTCCTACCTTCTGTGCTCTCGGTGAGGGATTTAGGGGGTCATTAATAGAGAGCTAGCTTCTCACCAATTCTCGGAGGTCTGAAGCGAACTTTATCGAGATAGCCTGACCAACGCTTTGTCTGTCGTGCGGAAGGAAGGCGAAATCTAAAACGAGAGACTACGCTCGTAGATGCCTATGTGGGTATTTCTTCGGACGCTGGGTTCGACTCCCGCCGCCTCCACCAGTACTTAAGCGAAAAAGCTTGATATAATAGGCTTTTTTGCATCGACGATACTTTCATTTTAGGCAAAAAAATGCTAGGTCCGAAGGACTTAGAACCATCGATTTTACTCCTTCGGACTCGCTTTAAGTCGTTCGGACTCTAAGTCATTTGAACTCTCACGTAAAATATAAGCTTAAGTCATTCGGACCAACGTTATATCGTTCGGACTTTTTGGACTGAACAAGACGTTGTATCACCTTTTTTGCAGAGAGCAGAGAGGTGGTTTTTTTATGCCCAAGAAACGTTCCCGTGTTGAAAATCTTAACGAAATTAAAAGGGAGATTAGCTGGGAGAAGGCCGTTAGTAATTTTTTAACCTGGAAAAGAGCAGAAGGTCGAGCGGAAAGAACATTGAAGGATTATTCCTACCACTTAGCTCGATTTCAGAAGCTTTATCCTGACGTTCAACTTACCAATGATGACAACTTACGTGAAAAGCTATGGGACTATATGGCCGATGACGTAAAGCCTGCTTATTACAATAACAAACTTGTTTACTTAAGGACTTTTTTGAACTGGTTGGTCGAAGAAGGTTTTTTGACAGATAATCCCTTAAAAAAACTAAAGAAACGAAAAGCAGACGATCGGATTGTTCGCTTAGATGCTGATACGTTGAAGCAACTACTTGCTTTGCCTGATCAGAAAACTTACTCTGGCCTTCGTGACTATGCTCTATTGCTTTTTCAAATCGACACAGGTGTTAGACCAAAAGAAGCACTAACTCTTTTAGTATCAGATCTGAATCTCAAAGCTTACGAAATAAGGATTCAAGCAGAACATGCTAAAACGAGAATTTCCAGAACGTTGCCGATCAGTAGCATAACAGCCAAGGCTATACATAAGCTGATCCATGTAAGGCCTACAGATTGGGATGACTCTGTTACTGTCTTCTGTACTTATGAAGGCAACGATATGAGCGTTGATAGCTGGTACAAGCGAGTAAGCTTTTACGGTTCTCAATTAGGTCAAACAATTTACCCTTATCAACTACGACATACTTTTGCAATCGAATTTTTACGCAATGGTGGCAATGCTTTTGCTTTGCAAAAAGCGATGGGCCATTCTGATATGAATATGACGAAAAAGTATATAGCATTAGCAGACAGCGACTTAAAAGAACAGCATTTGTTAGCTTCGCCGATTTCTAACCTTGTGCAAGAGAAAAAACGTATTAAGAAGATATGATCTTGTTCTAGCTCCTTACTACTATATTCCGTTTTTATATATAAAACGTGACGAAAGCAGCCTTGCTTTCGTTATTTTTTTTGCAACGAAAATGAATAGTCACGAAATAGATAAAAATAAGGAATTATAGTAGCAGTTCATTGTTTTTTGTTTTAAGACCTTTATTCAACAAAATGTTTTTTCTCTTTTTAGTAGTGGCGAAGCACCCTTGAGCGAAGCGAAAGGGTTTGTTTCTTGCTCCAAGTTTCCTTCTCTAAGATACAAAGAAGTAGAGATACAGGGAAGGAACAAAAGACAAAGATACAGGAGAAGAAATTCAGTCTGTTCGCCTCGCTCCAGTCTGAATTTGGCTTCGCCACTTTTACTAAGAAAGAATAAATTTTCATTCTTGGTTATGGGATATATTTTCGTTGAATGATTCAATTCTTATAGGAGGGATAATAAAGGACGCTTTAGCACAAAGGCCGAAAAACCTTGATATATCAACGTTTATAGACTGTTATAGCTTAAAAAAGTGTTTACTGGACTGAACAAAGACGTTCAAAGAAATAAACATGATTCTGGATTTTATTAGGAAGGGGTAAAGATGACTAAGCAATTTATTGATCCCGAAACAGGCGAAATAATCAGTGTTGTTGAAGGTAACGGAAAGTTTAAGAACAAGAGCGACACAGAGCAGTATGTCTTAGTTAAAGCTGAACAAGGTGCTACAGTATCACAGAAAAAATATAATAAGTTTACAAAGACTAAAGAGCCATTCGCAATGATCTACACGGAAGCATTACAAGAACTTTTGTTGAATAATCAAGATTCGTTGATAGGCTCAGAGAAAGAATTCTTATTTACGATAATTCCTTTCATCTCATACGATGGGATACTTTATAAAAAAAATAAATACGATCAAGAAGAGCCGATCAATTATTCGATCATAATGGAGCTAATGGGCTGGAAAAGCAGAGCGACGACCAACAAAGTAATGAATAGCTTGCTGAGGAAAGGGATCATTAACATTGTCAAAAATGGTTCTTCTAAGCATGTAGAGATTAATCCAAGATACTTTTTTCGTGGTCGTAAAGATACGAGAGATAAGAAGATAAATGCCTTTATGGAGCGTTGGCAAGTATCGTGATAAGAGGGGTACTGCTCGCTGAATCTTTAATATATGAAGAAGCGAAGAGGACGCCTGACACGATTCAGGACGTCCTTTTTCGTTGCGTAATATGAAGTAACTGAAAGGTTGAGGGATCAGATAATGGCAGCATGAAAAACGGTAACAGAAATTGTTTTCGAATATAGAGTAAGAGAAAAAATTTACTAGTTATTTCTCATCAAAGCTATGGTGTTGGAAACGCTTCGAAATAAAGCAAAAACAAACATGAAAAAAGAGGAATTTATGTATACAACAAAGAAAGAAAAATAATACAGGTATTACATTTGATTCTTTTGTAA
This sequence comes from Heliorestis convoluta, assembly GCF_009649955.1. Taxonomy (NCBI): domain Bacteria; kingdom Bacillati; phylum Bacillota; class Clostridia; order Eubacteriales; family Heliobacteriaceae; genus Heliorestis; species Heliorestis convoluta. The sequence continues at coordinate 206,345 of NZ_CP045875.1, forward strand.
AAGAGGGGAAAAGTGAGGCTGTCATCATGAAAAATATAATTTGTCCCTTATGTGGAGAAGAGACTCAAAACAAATCTAGTGAAGCTGATCGTAGTAGATCAATAACGACATTAGAGTGTAGAACTTGTGGGAAATATTCTTATACAGATGAAGTATTTGAAGATCGCTTAAAATTTATAGAGAAAGAAAAAAGTTTTCTTTCTGCAGTAATTCGAGAAATGACAATCCATAATCGACCTAAGCCTACCATTGTTAATAATTCAAGTTTAGCACATATGCAACAGCCTTTTTACCCTGGTCCATTTTTGGAGATTGTACAACTTATTAACTTATATCCAAAAACGATATCTGATAAACTAGACAGATCACTTAATAATCTGGCAAAGCTATCAGAGTATGCAGGACATGGACATAAGCTAGATTCGAATATAGATTTTCCAATTTTCTTTGCAGAAAACAGAACAGCATATTATTTTCTATTAGATCATCTTAAGTCAGAAGAGCTAGTCAAAGTAAATTCAAACGGATGCTTTTTAACAATAAGAGGTTGGAGTAAAGTAGCAGAAATTGAAAGAACGAAAGAGCAGATATCTGATCAGTGCTTTGTTGCTATGTGGTTTGATCCATCATTAACTCAAGCTTGGGAAGAAGGTATATCTAAAGCTGTAAAAGAGTCAGGTTATCGGCCTGTAAGAATCGACGAAATACATCATAACAACAAAATCTGTGATGAGATAATTGCTGAAATCAGAAAAAGTAAGTTTCTTGTTTGTGATTTTACTGGAAATCGTGGTGGTGTTTACTTTGAAGCAGGATTTGGAATGGGACTGGGCTTGCCTGTTATTTGGACATGCCGTAAAGATGATATAGGTACTATTCACTTCGATACTAGGCAATATAACCATATTTTGTGGGAAAGTGAAGAAGACTTATTTAATCAACTTTACAATAGAATAAGAGCTACTATTTATTGAAAAATATTCTCTTACTTCAAATTCCGAATAATCTTCCATACTAATTCTTCGCTTTATTCATAAAAAGCCTCAATTAATTCTTGTTACTGGCGATCTTGATTTTTAATAACACTAAAACATAGGAGGGTACAAATTGAGAATATTAACCGTCTTTGTTTGTGGAATTTTCCTTTTTATAATTTTATCAGGTTGCACTAATTCTGCCACTCACACTGAAAAGGAATTGAAAGTTAATGAATCAGTTGACAAAAAAGTAAATAGTGAACAAGTAACAATGAGTGAAGCTGAGTACCTTATTCAAAGTGCTACGTCAGACTTAGATTCAGTTGAAAGACTAAATTGGGCTGTTAAGTCAATAACAACATTAAGTGGTTATAAGCCAAATGATGATAAATGGAAAAAGGAGTTAGATAATATTATACTCCAAGTTTCTAATGAACTTGAGAGTTATAAAAAGATTAATCCACCAAAAAACTATTCAGAGCATCACAAAGAAATTCAAAAAGGTCTTGCTGCTGAAGAATTATTTTTCAAAACATTAAAATCCTATGCTGAATCAGGATACTCTTATGTGAGGATTAATTCCGACATTACATTAATGGATTATTTAGAGGCTTCCTTAAAACATGCCAATAATGCTAGGAATATAGTTGAAACATATCGTAAAAGTAAGATAGATGATCAAGTAAATCAGAGAATACAATAGTTTTAACGAAAGGTAGAAAAAGAATGATTTATAAAAAAAGCTATATATTGCCTTCTACATTAATGCTTTTCTTTATATTCCTTTTATTATCTGGGTGTAACACTAAACAAGAAGTTGCAGAAGAAGAAATAAAAGTAGAAAAAATTGACGTAGCAATAGATTTTAGTTATAAAGTGAATAGTAATCGTTTTATTCAATTTACTGTTACTACAAATCTTCCAGATGGAATGAAATTAGGATTAGGAATATCAAATAATGATGGTTATAGTGCAGGAGATAATGTAGTTGTCAAAAACGGAATGGTTAAGAGTACTTGGTTTAGTAACTACAAAAATCTAAATAGCAGTCTAGATCCTGGGGAATATAAGTTTAGAGTTTTTTCAATTGTTCCCAATTTACAGCCAGTAAGCGTAAGGGAATATATTGGTGAAGAAGGAGAAAACTTAACTGGAGAATATGTTAAATATGACTCTATTAGTGGAAATTTAATAAGATTTGAAAAGTATTTTACAATTGAATAGAATTTCAAGTCTGATATATATAAATAGAACCGACACAATTGTACAAGACGATCTATATTTGTAGGTCGTCTTTTTGTTCCTTAACGTCATATTCTCTATACATATATGACAAGTTAATGCTATACTAGAGCCAGAAAGCCTGTAGTTTCGTCTCAGTATCTCCGAAAAATCTTGTCATATATGTGAAGGAGAATAGAATATGCTCAACGATTTTCTTGATTCGCTGAAGCTGCAAGGCAAATCCGATTTGACGATTCAACAATATCAGAGTACATGGAATCGATTAGAAAAATGGTGGATTAACGCTAATAACGACCCCCTACATACCCCCCATACCCCTATCTATGTCCTGCAAAGTATAACTCAATTAGACATAGCAAATTTCAAGCGTTACCTTACCAATAAGTACAAGCCATCTACAACTTCTATCACCTTGACACAACTACGGGTGATATTTCAGTTTTACGTTAATAAAGGCATTATCCCTGATAATCCTGCAACCTATGTTGATAATGTCCCTGTGACGATTTCTTCGCCGAAATGGTTGAACCGTAACGAACAAAACAGCCTTATTCGTGAAGTACGAAAAAATAGTAACCTTCGAGAGATTACTATCATAACATTGCTCTTGCATACAGGCCTTCGAGTAGAAGAAGCTGTAGAGTTAAAACTAACCGATATTCGCTTAACCGATCGTAAAGGTATGATATTCGTAAGAAAGGGTAAAGGTGGAAAGTATCGAGAAATTCCGCTGAATAAAGACGCTAGACAAGCTCTTCAACGTTACTTAGAAGAACACAAGCCGAAAGGACTGTACTTGATCGATACTCAGCGATCAGATAAAACGACAACAAGAGCTATACAGCATATCGTCGAAAAGTACAGAAAGAAAACAGAGATCGATCACCTAACCTGCCATTCTCTTCGCCATACTTTCGGTCATGAACTGGCTCAAAGAAAAATTCCGTTGGATGTAATCGCTAGGCTAATGGGCCATACCAAATCCGATGGCACACCGAATCTTACAATGACCAGTCGATATACCCAACCTGGGGAAGAAGATCTAACGAAAGCAGTAGAAGAGCTAAACTGGACATAGTATCAGTACACTCTAAAATCCTTTCTAAGCCGCTCTAATGTTCTCTAGGTAACAATCTATTAGAAGAAAAATAGAATGGCTTAGAGAGGCAACTATTCAAGATTAACAAAGATATTCGTCTAGAATAAAATGGTTCAAGAAAGATTGAAAAGCTTTCAACCTATATCAACTTAAATTATATTGCTAAAGAACCAAAGTAACTAAGAAACAAATTTTTACAAGGCCAAAGCCAAGTCCTTCGGACCTTATGTCAAATAAATGTTGATGGAACAAGGAAAATAGCGTATGATTAGGTCGGAACCAGTCCTTCGGACCTATAATTCGCATCTCTGATTAAAAAAGGTAGCTCCGAATGAGTTAGAGCTGATATATAACGAAATATGAGGGTAAAAATGACATTAGCTTCTCACCAATTCTCGGAGGTCTGAAGCGAACTTTATCGAGATAGCCTGACCAACGCTTTGTCTGTCGTGCGGAAGGAAGGCGAAATCTAAAACGAGAGACTACGCTCGTAGATGCCTATGTGGGTATTTCTTCGGACGCTGGGTTCGACTCCCGCCGCCTCCACCAAAAACCTTGATTTATAAGGCTTTGTGGACATTTTGATGGATTAAAAATCAACCTGTTCGAAAGACAAAAATAACTTCGAACACCCTACGTCAAATGAAAGATGTGGGGTGTTTTTTCGATATCAGGGGAGACTGATATCGCTAAGCTAACATCTACGCAGCGGGAAAAAACGAGCCGACTCCTGTAAGTTTTGCAGGAGTCGGCTTCTATTTTATAGTCCATTGTTTGCCTACTTCTTGACTAAATAGTATGCTGGGTCTGAACCTCTAGCCGATTTGTTGCAGTCACATCTTCCTCAATCGTGCGACCCGTTCTTCCACAGGTGGGTGCGTTGCAAAGAGGCGGCTCACTTTTTTCTTCAGCGGATCCGCAATATATAAGGCAGCCGAACTTGCTTTGGCACTTTCCACAGGTTCGGGGTGGGTGCTGATTTTTTCTAAAGCACGAGCCAAAGCTTCCGGGTTGCGATTCAGAGCGGCCCCATCGCTGTCGGCTAAGAACTCTCGATTGCGAGAGAGCGCCAGTTGGATAAAAGTGGCCACAAGGGGCGACAAGATAACAAAGATCAAAGCAATGACCAGAATGGCTGGGTGAAGGTTATTATTATTTCGGCGCTTGCCGAAGAAGAACATGCGCATGCCAAAGTCACTGATGATGGCCACGACAGCGACCAAGGCGATGGCGATAGTCGCTAAGCGGACATCGTAGTTGCGGATATGAGCAATTTCATGGGCCACCACCGCTTCCACTTCTTCGCGGTTCAATCGATCAAGCAATCCAGATGTGACCGCAACTGTGGCAGATTCCGGTTTTAATCCGGCGGCGAAGGCATTCGGCGAAGGATCGGATATGATGTACACTTGAGGCATGGGGATGCGAGCTGCTAAAGCGAGACCTTCCACGGTATGCCAAAGGAAAGGATGATGGTCCCTCGATTCAATTCTTTGGGCTCCATTCAGGCGCATGAGCATACGTGTTGACTGGAAGAGTACAAAAGCGACATAAATGACAGCAATAACAGCAGCGGTGATTGCGCCGGAGAGCCAATCGCCTGTTTGAGCGTAACTCAACAAGCCTCCTAAGAGGAGGATGAAAGAAACAAAAGCAAGAACGATGAAAATGCTCTTACGCTTATTGCTTTCGATTTGCTGGTATAATATCATCGTCATTCCTCATGTGCTGTCAAAACTGAACGCGGACGTTTTCACGTTCAGCTTCAGGGATTTGCAGTAACTGTTCTTCCTTGAAACCATGCACAGTCGCTACAAAGTTCGTCGGGATGCTCTGAATCTTGGTGTTATACTTCATGACGGTGTTGTTATACAGTTGGCGTGCATAAGCGATTTTATTTTCAGTCCCGCTTAGTTCTTCTTGTAACCGAAGAAAGTTTTGGTTCGCTTTGAGATCCGGATAGGCCTCGGAAAGGGCAAAGATGGAGCGCAGTGCACCTGTGATCATATTATTGGCTTCAATTTTATCCTGCGGGGAGTTTTCGGGAGAAATCAGTAAATTACGCGCCTTAATAACTTTCTCCAAAGTTTCTTGTTCATGTTTGGCATATCCTTTGACTGTTTCCACCAGGTTAGGGATCAGGTCATAGCGGCGACGCAATTGCACATCAATCTGCGCCCACGATTCTCGCACCCAGTTGCGGTATTTGATCAGCGAATTATAGCTGATAACCCAAAATAATCCAATGATCAAGACGGCAACTATCGTAGGTAGAAGCATGACGTAACCTCCTTTGTGACACTATCTTATGATTTGCTTGTGCTTATATTGAATACCTGAATCTTTTTGCCATAAAAAATGTTCCTGTGGGTAACTGAAAAACCTCTAAATTCCAAGCTTCTCTATTTTTCGAGATCGAAACTTCTAACACGTGATCACAATCACTGTCGAAATAACATAAAAATGATACAATAATTCTGAAAAATGGAAATAAAGCAAAACATTCACTGTCGAAAGCCTTTTTACCTGACACAACTCCTTGCTCAAGCATGCAAAAAGTCAAAAAAGTAATTGAAAAAACTATCACCCAAAAGAAGGTATTTGTAACTACTTGTCGAACTAAGGAAAAAATGGCAACCACGACCTATTATGAAGGAATGAGGGGTATGAAAGAAAAAATCGCCTTGCTCAGGAAAATTAACAAAAAACGGGAGGCCATGTATCAAGCCGTTGAAGCGGGAGAAGCCTACGACAAAGTGTACAAGCTTTCTTGTGAGTTAGATCTTTTAATTGTTGACTATATGAAGAAATATCAGCACTATAAGCAACAAGGATGCAGCAACGGTGCCTTAACATGCTGTTAGTCCAAATAGATAAAGCCTGTGAGACATAAGTCTTCTTCAGAGATAGAGACAGACCTCATTAGCAAAGCAATAAATAAAAAGCCTAGAACTTTTGATCTAGGCTTTCTTCTATTTCTTCGCACCAACTTCCACATTCTACGCACATACTCTTTAGCTTCCTTATCTCTTTTAGGTCACGACACCCGTACCCCTTACTCATATTTACTCCCTCAGCGACCCATAAGCAAACAGAGCCTCTCAGGCATATAATGAAAAAATAGCACGTAAAAGCGAGTTATCCTTGAGAATTTTACTCATTTTACGTTATAATGATTTTAATAACCTAAAAGGAAGTATTAACAAAACTTTGGTACGCGTTTTTCCATTACGTCTTTGTAAAAGAGGTCTGCATCGATGGAGTATATCTTACTGTGTCTAACGGCTTGGTTTCTTGGCTTTGCTCCTACACTCGGTATTTACGTTGCCGTCCCAAGTACCATGCTTATGGGACTTGATCCTATCTCAACGATTATTTGGGCCGGTATAGGTAACTTCTTACCGATTCCACTTCTTGTATACTTTTACGACCAATTTACAAAAGTAGAATGGATTAAGAAGCGATTAGAAGCCCTGAAACAGCATCGTTTTCGCAAGCAAGTCAAAGAGTACGGAGCCTACATGGTACTTGTCACAACACCTTTTATCGGTACTTGGGTAATTGGTGTACTAGCTCGAGCCTTTGGCATGGGGAAGACGAAACTTTTTGCATCCTCTGCAATCAGCATAGCTGCCTATAGTATTGTATTTGCTGCTCTAACCAAAATGGGTGCTGACTTTGTAAAATAAAGAAAACCATGGTTTACAGAGAAGAATCACAGTTGCCTTGCCTTGGAGGCAAGGCTTTTTTCTTGCGAACCCCCATGTCCACCCACAGTTTTTTTTCACCTTGACAGAAAGATGTACACCGACCTATAATCACAGTATACAAATCATCAACAGCAACTGCATAAAGGGGTCACATAACTGGCGGAAGTGGAGTTTACCACAGGGAGTGTGACTATATCTTAAAAAGCCGACCGCCTGGGCGATCTTTGTCCAGGCGGTCTCTCTATTTTAAACACTAGAGTATAGCAAAAAATAGAGAACCCGGACAAGAGAACTATTTTTCACGAAATGTAACACCATCGACCTTAAGCAGCATTGTCAATCAACGCAGAGCAGGAGGTAAAACTCATGAGCAAATCCTGGAATGGATTCAAAGGTGAAAAGTGGAAGAAAGAAATCGATGTCCGGGCATTTATACAAGATAACTACAAACCTTACCATGGTACGAAAGACTTTCTAACAGAAGCAACAGCAAGAACGAAAGAGCTGTTCTCTCAACTTTCTGAGGAAATGAAAATAGAACGACAGCGCGGCGGCGTTTACGACGTAGACACCAACAAGGTTAGCACTATCACTTCTCATGCTCCCGGTTATATTGAACGCGAAAATGAGCAGATCGTAGGTCTACAAACCGATCAAGTCTTAAAGCGATCGGTCATGCCCTTTGCCGGCATCCGTATGGTAAAGCAATCTTGTGAAGCCTACGGCTATGAGCTCAACCCAGAAATCGAGCGTATTTTCACCGAATATCGTCAAACCCATAACCAAGCTGTCATGGATGCGTACACACCAGAGATGCGCAAAGCCCGCAAATCAGGCTTAATCACAGGCCTTCCTGACGCTTATGGACGTGGACGAATCATTGGCGATTATCGTCGTGTAGCTCTTTATGGTGTCGAGCGGTTGATCGAAGAGAAAAAAAGAGAACTCTCTACAGTGGGTCTCGTCTATATGGATGAAGAGAGCATTCGCCTGCGCGAAGAATTGCAACAGCAAATAGTTTCATTAAAAGATCTGATTACCATGGCACAATCCTACGGCTTCGACATTCGTCGTCCTGCAGAAAATAGCCAAGAAGCCATTCAGTGGCTCTATTTTGCCTACCTTGGCGCTGTAAAAGAGCAAAACGGTGCAGCCATGAGCCTAGGTCGCGTCTCTACCTTCTTAGATATTTATATGGAACGAGATTTAGAGCAAGGCCTTTATACAGAGCAAGAAATCCAAGAATTGATGGATCACTTTATCATGAAGCTTCGTGCTGTTCGCTTTCTCCGTCCCCCCGCTTATAACGAACTTTTTAGTGGTGACCCCACCTGGATTACAGAGTGTATCGGCGGCATGGGTCTAGATGGGCGTACTCTAGTAACGAAAAACGCCTATCGCACCTTGCAGAGCTTACGAAATCTCGGACCTGCGCCGGAGCCGAACTTGACGGTACTCTGGTCAGCGCAATTGCCCGAACCTTTTAAGCGTTTTTGTGCCGAACTTTCCGCAGCAACATCAGCCATCCAATATGAAAACGACGATCTCATGCGTCCCTACTGGGGCGACGATTACGGCATTGCCTGCTGTGTATCGGCCATGCGCTTAGGAAAGCAGATGCAGTTTTTTGGAGCTCGTGCCAATCTAGCAAAAGCCCTACTTTACGCCATCAACGGTGGTAAAGACGAATTAACAGGGGAACAAGTGGGTGCGCCTTTTACCCCTATCACCGCGGAAGTTCTTGACTATCATGAAGTGATGGAACGTTATGACACCTTCTTAGAATGGTTAGCACGCCTCTATATGGACACGCTAAATATAATCCATGCCATGCACGACAAGTATGCCTATGAAAGCTTACAGATGGCTCTTCATGATCGAGATATTGTACGGACCATGGCCTGCGGCTTTGCTGGATTTTCTGTTGTTGTCGACTCACTATCAGCCATTCGCTACGCCAAAGTTTCTACCATTCGCAACGAAGCGGGTCTGGTTGTTGATTACAGCATAGAAGGAGACTATCCTGCCTTCGGCAACGACGATCCGAGAGTCGACCAGATTGCTGTTGACATGGTCAAGCGTTTTATGAACAAGTTACGCAACTGCAAAAGTTATCGTCAATCGGTGCCTACGCAAAGCATACTAACGATTACCTCTAACGTTGTATACGGCAAAATGACCGGGAATACACCCGATGGAAGAAGAAGTGGAGAGCCTTTTGCACCCGGTGCCAACCCCATGTGTGGACGAGATCGCAAAGGTGTTTTAGCCGTCATGAACTCTCTGGCTACGTTACCCTATGAACATAGCCAGGATGGCATATCCTACACTTTCTCCATCGTACCCCAGGCGCTCGGAAGCACAGCGGAAGAAAGAATCAACCATCTTACGGCACTCTTAGATGGTTACTTTCAGCAAGGAGGACATCACATCAACGTGAACGTCATAGACCGCCAGCAACTGATCGAAGCCATGGAGCAACCCGAGAAATACCCTCAACTCACCATCCGTGTCTCCGGTTATGCTGTTAACTTCATTAAATTGACTCGAGAACAACAGCTCGACGTCATCCAACGAACTTTCCATGAAAAGTTTTAACGATATAGCAGCGCCTGTTCACTCTATCGAAACATTGGGCACGGTAGATGGTCCAGGCATTCGCTTTATTCTCTTTCTAGCAGGCTGTCCACTGCGCTGTCTTTACTGTCACAATAGCGATACCTGGGATCCATCAGTAGGAAAAGAAACAACAGTATCAGAAGTCATTGCAGAAATAAAACGTTATAAAGCTTTTTACGATCGCTCCGGAGGCGGACTCACCGTCTCCGGCGGCGAACCGACTTTACATGCTTATTTTTTGGCTGAATTGTTTCAACGTTGTCAGGGAGAAGGGATTCATACTTGTCTTGATACATCGGGCTTTTGCGATCAAGAGAAGGCTGAACTTTTTCTCCCTTATACTGATCTTGTTCTACTTGATATTAAGCATATGGATCCGCAAAAACATCGCCAAATCACAGGCGTTGACGCCTACAAGAGCATTGCTTTTTCTCAGTATGTAACAGAAAAAAACATAGCCACCTGGATTCGCTACGTCTTAGTGCCAGGCTACACCGACGCAACAGAAGATATAGAAAAGCTTTGCGCTTATGTAGCTACCATGAATAAGGTAGAACGAATTACATTTTTGCCCTTTCATCAACTAGGCAGCGCCAAGCGTGAAGCACTTGGAATCGCCAATCCTCTCGCCGATCTAAAAGCACCTTCTCCAGAAAAAATAGCAGAAGCACAAGAGATTGCTCAAAAGTATGGCTTAAAAATATAAGCACTTCTTGACGCAGGATAAACAATACTTTACCATTATATTACGAAAGCTTTCACAATGGACAAAGTTGCGAAAGCCCTGTCGTGGTAGTAATCGAAGGTATCAAGAAGGGGGAAGAGCCATGCTAGAGAAAGCACTACTATGCACAGACCTATCCCCACCTGCGGAGAAGCTGTCTTTGTTTGCGGAAAAGCTCGGAAGTGCTGGACTCAAAGAACTTATCCTTGCACACATTATGACAAAAGCACGACACGATGAAGAAGATAGTAAGGTTTCAGAAGAAGTTCTAGAAAAGCTAGAGCAACAAAAGAAAATACTAGAACAACAGGGGCTGTCAGTTACCGTAGAAGTAACCATTGGAGTCCCTGCTGTAGAATTGGTAAAAATCGCGGAAAAAGAAAATGTATCCGTGATCATAATCGGCTCTCACGGCAAAGGCATATTCAAGAAGCTCGCCATTGGTAGCGTTTCTTCTGAAGTTTTACAAAATACATCGAGAGCCTGCCTTTTCATACCTATCTCACTCACCGATGCCGAAGAAACTTATCAACTGCCTTCTGAGAATCTCTGCTCGAACATTCTATACTGTACGGACTTCTCAGAAGCATCGGAGCAAGCTTTTGTGCAGGTAAAAAGAATCGTTCAAAAGTTTGGTTGCACCGTCACGATGTTACATGTACAAGATCGAAGTCTCATTGAAACATATTACTGGCAGCAAATCGACGACATTGCCGATGAAATGTATGACAATCTTAAAAAGCAAAGTCAAGAATTAGTCGAACTAGGGGCCAGAGAAGCCCACATAAAACTAACCTATGGCTACCCCAAAGAACTAATAGTCGACAAGCTAAAAAGTGAAGATTTTTCTCTCGTCATTATGGGTAGCCAGGGAAAAGGGTTTATACAAGAACTTTTTCTAGGCAGTGTAAGTTATAACGTCCTTCGCAACTCGCCTGTTCCCGTTCTCCTAATTCCGCCAAAACGATAAAAAGAAAGCCTTGAGGATCAGAAATCCTTAAGGCTTTTTCTTCCTTTAAAGATGAAGCAGTAACCGTTTTACGGGACTGTCGTTGAAAAGTATTTTTTTCAACTTCAATAGAGGGATGGAAAATTCTTTTTGATTTATAATCACAACAAGATCCTTAAAGGTTAAAAAATAATCATTTTCTTTTGGGAAGGGTTCTCTGAAGGGCTCTGCTGTCACCACGAATGGAAAGGTAAATATTTTCTCATAGTCACTTTCTTTGTCAAAGAGATCGGGCAATGTTAGCTTTTTACCGGTAAAGAGATCAAAGTTTAATGATTTCATCATCGAGTAAAGAGTCTCTTGGTTGGTTCGTTGTGAAAAGACTTCTTGGCTCAAACTGAGCAGATACTTGGTATTTAAGTTAATTTTATATCGTCCTGTGATCATAACCGATTCATGATCTTGAGCACATGTTTGAATCATCTGTTGAACAAGATTTTTGATCTGCTCATTGACTGATTCTTCAATTGAATAATCACAAAAATTGACCAATCGTGGATGAGTTACATTAAGTCGAGGCCCTGTGACTTTCTGGCTGATAATTTTGGGATCACAAGGTACTTCATAAAGATAGATCATTTGGCGCTCTCTCCTTTTATGATGGGAGAAGACTAAGCACTTTTAACCATTTTATGTAAAAAATAAAGGTTTGGAACATTTTCTTTTTCTATGGCTTTAAAAAAGCGAACAAAATGTCATAAGCTGTCTTATTAGGAGAGATAATGCTCATAGAAAGGAGGCTTTCCTTGGAAGAATTTATCAAAGTACTTTGGAAATCAATCGCTGTTTTCTTCATACTGATTATTTTAAGTAGAGTCATTGGTAAGAAATTACTTTCTCAATTGACTTTTTTTGATTTTGTCATTGGCATTGTTATGGGCACCGTAGCAGGTGCTTTTATTGTCACAGAAGTAGAAGGGCGCTGGGTCCTTTTAAGTCCGCTGATCTTAACCATCTGTATTATCGCTACGTCTTTTTTTACAACAAGCAATCTTTCCGCTCGCAAAATTTTAGAAGGTGAACCTGTTGTAGTAATTCAAAATGGAAAAATCCTTGAGCACAACATGCTCAAATTACGGCTTCATCTAGACGATCTAGAGATGCAACTACGAGAAAAAGGAATTTTTGATATCAGGGAAGTAGAATTTGCTGTCTTTGAACCCCACGGCTATCTAAGTGTCCTCAAAAAATCACAATACCAGCCTGTCACCATGAAAGACCTAGGTCGACCCACAACCTATAAAGGATTGGCCACTGAAATTATCAAAGACGGTGATGTGATAGAGCAGAACTTAAAGCAGAACAACCTTACCTTTAGTTGGCTTTATGATGAATTGCGAAGAAGAAAAATCGAGCGTATCTCCGATGTATTCTACGCATCTTTAGAAAGCGATGGGACTCTCTATGTTGATCTTTACAAAGACAAGCTAGAGTACATTCACAAAGTAGAAGACTCTTAAGCTCAAAATATCAAAGTACAAAAAAAGAGTCCCCCCATAAAAGGGACTCTTTTGGTGGCACAGGGACGTTTCGTTTGGCAGCGTGTCACGGGGACGTTTCGTTTGCCACGCAATTTTCATCGTTGGTTGTGCCCAACCAGGCATGACTGGTTAGTCCGAAAATAGCTACTGTGGTGGGTCAGGCGTTATGATTTCCTTCCGAACGGACTCATCCCACGCCATGAGCGGCAGCAAGCTGCCGATGGCTGAGGTCTGAAGTCCTCTCTCCAGGAAGTCATAACGCCTGACCCAGGTACATTTTGCTGGTTGTGACTGAGTTTTGGCCTATTGCATTGCAAATACAATAGGTAGTTGCGTATAGAAGATAGTTTCGCCAAGCTATGTCAACGGGAGTAACAATCAGCAAAAAACGCTCTGGGCCAGGGCATCACGCTTTCCGCAGCGGGACTTGGGACCTCAGCGCATCAGTAGCTTGCTGGCGGTAACAGCGTGGGACCAGTCCAGAGCGGAGGAAAGCGTGATGCCCTGGCCCTCTGCAAGAAGTAACCCCAACGTGATCAGAAAAACTTGATTTTCATCGTTGGTTGTGCCCGACCGGGCATGACGAGTTCGCACAAAAGCGGCACAAAAGCCTTTACTTCGGTAGTCCCAATTCCTTAGCCAACGCCGTAAAAGCAGGCAAAGAACGCTCAATCATTGCCTTATCAACACAATAAGCAATACGGAAGTACCCAGGCTGTCCAAAGCCGCTGCCAGGCACAACGAGAATATTGTGCTTCTGCGCAGCCTCCACAAAATCAATGTCTTTTTCCAGAGGAGACTTCGGGAAAAGATAAAAAGCCCCTTCTGGCTTGACCATTTCAAAACCAATCGAAGTCAAATGATTGTATAGCAAATCTCGCTTTTCTTGATACGCTTGTATATCAACACTTTCTCTTTGAATGCCTGCGACCAGTCGTTGCATAAGTGCAGGCGCATTCACAAAGCCGAGGATGCGGTTGCAAAAGACAAGACCATCGACAAGAAGCGCTACTTGGTCAATGCGAGGACTGACAGCAATATAACCAATACGCTCACCGGGCAAAGCCAGATCCTTACTATGAGACGTTACAACAATGCTATTGCGAATATGTCCCAACACAGGAGGTACTTTGACTTGATCGTAAACAATTTTCGCATAAGGCTCATCAGAAACTACATAAATGGTGCGACCATATTGAGCGCTTTTTTCTTCCACCAGCTGGTGGAGTTGATCAAGGCTTTTGCCACTGTAGACAACGCCTGTAGGATTGTTGGGAGAGTTAATAATAATCGCTTTGGTCTTCTCTGTAATGGCCGCGCCAATGGCTTCTAGATCAAGCTGAAAATCTTCACGGCTTTGAACCACCACAGGCGTGCCACCGTGATTGGTAATATAGAATTTATACTCTACAAAAAAAGGTGCAGAGATTATCACTTCATCTTCTGGATCGAGAAGGGCCTTGAAAATCACATTGAGACCACCACCGGCACCAACTGTCATAATTACATGATCAGCTTGTACATCTTCGCCACTGTCTTCGCGCAATACTTCCGCAATCGCGCCACGAGTCTCAGCATAGCCGGCATTGCTCATATAACGATGCATACCGGGGACAGGATGGGTGGCGATTTCTTGTAAAGCTTGTCGGAAAGCCTGTGGAGGCTCATCAGTAGGATTTCCTAAAGTAAAATCATAGACTTTGTCAGCGCCATAAATAGCTTTTAGCCGGCCGCCTTCTTCGAACATCTTACGAATCCATGATGATTGGGACAACTGTGTCTCAATCTTTTTTGCGATAGGAATAAAAATCGCCCCTTTCCATCTTACTCCTATCTATTGTAGAGCTTGTTGCACTATAGCACAACTATAAAAATATCTTTTCGGATCATCATCTTGTTTCTCTCTACAATCTTCTTGCTATTGACATTTTTCTTAATGGGCCTCTAGGCTTGCTTTGACATCATCAAGATTGGTCGTCGGTTGCTGACAAGCAAAGTCACGACAGACGTAGAAGGTCAGGTGATGATCGACCGTTTTCATATCTCGGACAAAAGGCGCCATCTCTTCAATCGCTTTATAATCGGGGCCTGCAAAACGATAAAGGAAAACAGTTTCCGGCAAAAACTGTTGCTCAAGATCCTTCAAGCTTTCCTGCGCTTCTTCAAGATTTTTATCGGCCACGATGACCACTTCATTATTGGGTGTAAAAGCGAAAAAGAGTGCCATCAAAGAATAGCAATGCCCAGCAGGATAGGCAGAGATCTGGGCAGAAAAAGCATTCAGAAGCTCCATCCCTTGATCTTCCCAGGCACTATCACCGGTTAAGCGAGCAAGGCGCAGCAAATTGAGGGCCGAGACAGCATTTCCAGAAGGCGTAGCACCATCGTATATCTGTTTAGGGCGAACTGGCAAAGATTCCCCGTCTCTGCCATAGAAGAAAAAGCCGCCTTCTTCTTGATCCCAGAATAAAGCTGTCTGCGCCTTTTGCAGCGCTATCGTTTTTTGCAGATATTCTGCTTTCTTGCTTGTATGATAAAGCTCTAAGGAAGCGTTAATCAGATAGGCATAATCATCAAGATAGGCTAGGTGCGCTGCTTCCCCATCGCGATAGCGAGCTAGCAAACGGCCTTGATCGTTGCGCAAATGCTTCCATATAAAATGAAAGGATTTTTCAGCCGCCACCAAGTACTGCTCATCCTGCAGAATTCGCGCTCCCATAGCGAGGGCCGCAATCACCATACCGTTCCAAGACGTTAAAATCTTATCATCTTTGTAGGGATGCACTCTTTTTTCACGAAGGACCCATAGCTTTTGCTGCGCTGCAAAAAGCTTGTCTCTCCACTCTTCTTCACCATAGGGAGGACAAAAAGCTTGCTCCCGACCCTTAATACGGTTTAAGATACTCTGCCCCTCGAAGTTGCCTTTTTCAGTTACGTCATAATACTGACAGAAAAGCGTACCCATCTCTTCGCCAAGAGCGGCTTTAATTTCTTGGGGCGTCCAGACATAGAACTTTCCTTCCACGCCTTCAGAATCAGCATCTTCAGCCGAATAGAAACCACCCTCTCGATCGGTCATATCACGAAGCACATAACTGAAAATATCTCGGGCGACTTGGGCGTAAAAGTCATTGCCCGTCGCTTGATAGCATTCTAGATACGCAATGGCTAGCAAAGCATTGTCGTACAGCATTTTTTCAAAGTGCGGTACAAGCCACCTATCGTCGGTTGAATAACGGGAAAAGCCATAGCCAAGATGATCATAAATCCCGCCAGCGTGCATGGATTGCAAAGTTTTCTCAACCATGGCCAAGGCTTCTTCGCTACGGCCATATTTCCAATAGCGCAGCAAAAAAGAGAGATTATGAGGTGTTGGAAATTTAGGCGCATGACCAAAGCCGCCATAGTTTTTGTCAAATTGATTGCGTAACCATTGATAGCCCTCACGCAGAACTTCCGCTCGTAGCTCCTCGTCAGAGCGAGAAGCCACTTCTTTTTGAAGAGACGTAATGGCTCTTTGACCGATAATCTCTAAGTTCGGCCGTTCTGTCTGCCACTTTTCCTGAATCACTGACAATAAATCCATCATGCCAGGCCGTCCGTGCTTGCTATGCTTGGGAAAGTAAGTACCTACAAAAAAAGGTTTTTTATCAGGCGTCAAAAAGACAGTCAAAGGCCAACCACCGTGGCCCGTCATAGATTGGCAAACAGTCATGTAGATATGATCAATATCGGGACGTTCTTCCCGATCTACTTTTACAGCAATAAAAGACTCTTTTAAAAGAGCGGCCACTTCTTCATCTTCGAAGGATTCTTTTTGCATTACGTGACACCAGTGACAAGTGCTATAACCGATGGAGAGGAAGATGGGCTTGTCTTCTTTTTTTGCTTTTTCGAAAGCCTCTTCGCTCCAAGGATACCAGTCCACAGGATTGTAAGCATGCTGCAGGAGATAGGGGCTTTTGGAGTGGATGAGGCTGTTTGGTTTGCGCTTGTGGGGGTTTTGGGTTAGGGCCATATGAAGTAAGACCTCCTAAAAAATGTACATTCCTAGTATGTACAAAAAAGGAAGCCTTACAGCCTCTCTATGGACAGTTTCGTTATTAAAGAAATTAAAAAAGCCAACCATTGCAGTGCCTCTCCAGCAATAGAGGTACTTTTATGGTTGGCTTTCATTTAATAAGCAAACTAGACGATTCTTTAATTCTGGAAGGTTGTGGACATAAGTATCCCAGACAATTTCGAGGTCAACACCGAAGTATTCATGGATAAGCATATTACGCATTGATATTATCATGGACCAAGGAATACCGACATTTCGTTGTTGAAATTCACGAGAAACTTTATTTGCTGCTTCTCCAATAATCTCTAATCGACGAATTACAGCATCTTGTAGCTGTGTTGACTGATAGAACTCTTCTTGGGAAATTACTTGAAGGTAGGTTTCAATTTTTTCAATTGAATCAAGCATATGAATAAGATAGATACGATCACGCTGATTTATTATCATAGATCACCCTCTTTTCTTTTTCCACAATATCTCGAAGGAAAGGGGAGAGTCCCTTTACCGTCACAACATCGACGTCGCGACCTAGTTCATCTTTTAGTTCTTCAATCATCTTGCAAAAATCAAACATAGATTTTCTTGCGTTAGGGGCATATTCAATTAACAAATCAATATCACTATTTTCTGTTTCTTCTCCACGGGCGAAAGAGCCGAAAATAAAAGCCTGTACAACACCATAACGTGAGAAGATAGGCTCTACTTTTTTTTGGATGGCTTGTAGATTCATGTTCTCTCACCTCGAGACTATTATAAATGAAATATGAAAAAATTACCATATTGTTTTACTGATTTCTTATGTAGTTGAGTTTACCGACATGACAACCAGTGGCAGGTGCTATAGCAAATACTTAGAAAAACTGTCTTATCTCCCCTTTTTGCTTTTTCAAAAGCTTCGTCGCACCATTGGTACCAGTCCACGAATTGTAAGCATGCTATAGGAGAGAGGGGCTTTTCGAATGGATCAGGCTGTTTGCTTTGCGATTGTGAGGGTTTTGGATTAGAGCCATTACACATAATCCTTCTAAAAAACGTACAGCTCCAGTATGTACAAAAAAGGAAGTTTTTCAGCCATACGATGATAAAAGCCAGTGAATGCGGACTTGCATTCACTGGCTCAATGTAACGACATGCCATCAGTTGTAGACTTGTCTTCAGCAATCAAGAAATCTTAGCGAGCCGCTCTCGTGAAGATGAGGAAACTACACCATCCTTTACGGGCAGTGCCTCCATCTGATCTAGCAACGCCACCCACTCCGCAGCTGAAAGCTCTAAGGTAGTGCTTTCTTTGAAATGGGACTCAAAGGCACACGTGGTCGGCTTGGGGAACTTCTTGTATCTCCAACTGCCCAAGGTAACGGTAAAGGGAGATTGATCGGGCGAGGTCAGACGGTAATTAACTTGGATGAGATGACCGTTAGGAAAGCGCAGGACAAATGTCTCATAACCGAGATGAACATGATTTTGTTCAATATAATCATAGAATTTTTCCGGCAATAGATCCCGGAGGACCGAAGGCTTCTTCTGAAACAGTCGTTTCCAATACTCGCGCATATGTATCCTGCCTTCCACAAATAAATTAAAGTTTTCACAATATGGGCATTTGAAAAGGCAACCTGGCACCCTGTAAAAGGTTTGCCCAACATTGCCCCTGTCTTTGTCTATGTTTTGATTATAGTGGAAAGCTGCTCATAAATACAATGCATATTTTATATAGAGGGTATAAATATAGATCATATCAAGGTCACAAAAAAGATGTTATGATATTTTTAGAAAAGAAAAAATAAGATGGTAAAAGACGAGTGGAAGAGACAAGCAGAAATACACAATTGTCTCAGATTAATAAATAAAAGGTGATCACAAGAGATGGTACTTTTCAAGCGCTTCGAGCGTATCCTTTTTACCCTCATCTTACTGATGGCGGGAATCATTGTCGTCATTCAGATGCCACACTTCACCAACTTAGAAAGTGGGTCTTTGCTTACACCGCACTTACAAGCTTTTGTAACCATTTTTCTAGCCATTGCCATTGAGGCAACCCCCTTCATCTTGCTAGGCATTTTCGGCTCCGCCTTCTTAGAAGTCTTTGTCAGCGAAAAAGCTTTACAGAAAGTCTTGCCCAAAAACCCTTACATAGGAACACCATTAGCGGGGCTCCTCGGTATTCTTTTTCCTTTCTGCGAATGTGGCATGGTACCCATCGCCAGGCGACTCCTGCTCAAAGGTGTTCGGCCCTCCCAAGTCTTCCCTTTTATGCTCGCCGCTCCGATTATCAACCCCATTACAGCCATTTCTACCTACTACGCCTTTTATGGACAAATGGATATGGTGGCTTTACGCTTTGTCGGCGCTTTTGTTATCGTACTCTTCGTAGGCTACATATTGCTTGTACTAGAAAAAAGAAAAGGAGAGCATAACCTACGTACAGAAATAATACGTCCTCAGGCAAAGATAACAACAGAAGCTTGCGGCTGTAGCCATGGCCATAGTAGCTGTGGACAGAGCCATGGACATCACCATCACCATGGGCAAAACAGCACCATAAAAAGCATTCTTAGCAAGACCAACAACTTTCTTCGCCATGCTGTCGACGAATTCTTCACCGTAGGCGCCTACCTCCTCGTAGGTGCCGCACTTGCCGCAGCCGCCCAGGTCTGGTTGCCCCAATCAAGCTTACAAGTCCTCGGCCAAGAAACCCTTCTAGCTGTACTCACCATGATGCTGCTTGGCTTTGCTTTGTCGATCTGTACAGCGGCCGATGCCTTCGTAGCCGCTGGATTTGTCGGCACCTTCACACCCGGTGCCATCCTAACCTTTCTTATCTTTGGCCCCATGATTGACGTCAAAAACACCCTCATGATGCTAGGCTTCTTCCGCCGCAGCTATGTTTTCTTACTAATAGCCATCGTCTCCACAGCAGCATTACTAGTAGGATTATCAATCGACACCTTTTTTTTCTAGGACCATCCTCCTTATGGAATGCCCCCACCACAAGGTAACTATTTCATAACACAGCAGAACCGCTCCCTGTGTCAATGTGTTATGTAGAAAAGAGGCTGATCATAAAGTGAAGCATCTAACACTAGAAAGAAAGCCCCTCCTACAGGGTCTGCTTCTGCTTCTTTTTAGCATATACCTCTGGCAACTGTACTTTACCGGCAACCTGCCCTACTATATTCACCCTCGCTATATTCCTTTCACAGTAGTAGCTGCCAATGTTTTAACTCTCTTAGCCCTTTACTGCCTTATTCGCAGCATCAAAAGTAGAACCAAAAACAGCACCACGCAAAGCCCTCGCTGGCCCTACGCTGTCTTTAGCGTCATGCTTCTCCTTGGTTTTCTCTTACCACCGCAACCACTTGACCTCTCCTTAAGCAGTCAGAAAAACTTTCGACCCTTCGGCTTTAGCAATCAACCAACGATGGAAGCAAGTACTGGCGGTAGAGGAGAGACCCCTGGCTTTAGGGCCTTTACAGAACTGGATTGGGGCGATTGGGAAGAGTTTGGAGAACTTGAATGGCAAGAAGAACTTGAATACTGTGAAACAGATTGGAACGAATGGGCTATCTTAGAAGCCAATCCTCGTGGCTCCGACGAACAGCCGCCGCATCAAGGCACCATAGTCTTTACCGATCTGAACTTTGTGTCTTATCTCACAGCCATCTTGTCATCACCGCAACAATACTACCAACGGCACGTTGAGATCGAAGGATTTGTCTATCGTGAAGGAGACTACCAAGACAATCACTTTGTCTTGGGCCGTTACGCCATTGTCTGCTGTATCGCCGATGCATCCGTCGTTGGCTTGCTCGCCATCAGTCAAGAGGATCCTGACGTAGATAGTTGGATCAAAGCAAGAGGTACCATCATACCAGGGAGTTATCAAGGCTTTGAGATGCCTGTTCTTCAGATTGAGCGTTGGGAGGAAGTCCAAGATCTACCTTTTCCCTATGTCTACGCACCGTAAAGCATTCTCCAACATTTTTTCCAGCAAAAAACATGGCTTTTCTAGTAAAAAAAGATATACAGCAGCACAAGATTGCAGTATAATACCTATCGGTTTTGTTCTTTTTTTACAGTGAAGATATAGAGGGGAGCTCGCCTTGAATAAAAAATATCATATTGCCATCGTTGGGGGCGGACCATCGGCCATTTTTGCAGCCTATGAACTGATGCAATACAACCACAATCTGAGAATCATTCTATTAGAAGCAGGCCACGACATTTACCAACGCAGTTGTCCCATCGCAGAAAAGAAAGTAAACCACTGCATTGGATGCAAACCTTGTGACATCATGCGTGGCTTTGGAGGAGCAGGCGCCTTCTCCGATGGAAAATATAATTTCACCACAGAATTTGGCGGATGGCTCCAAGAATACATCTCTGACAACGACGTATTGGAACTGATCAATTATGTAGACAAAATCAACCTAGAACGAGGTGCTCCAACAGAATACTTCACAACGGAGAAAAGCAATCTAGGCAAAAAAGTCCTGGCCCAAGACATTCATCTTCTCCAAGCAAAAGTACGACATCTAGGCACTGAAAACAACCTACGTATCTTAGAAAAATTATATGAAGAATTAAAAAGCCAGATCACCTTATGTTGCAACAGTCGCGTAAAGCAGATTCAACCACACGAAGGAATTTTTACACTTTTCGTAGAAGGGCTAGGAGAGCTAGATAGCATCGAGGCCGACTACGTCATTGCTGCACCAGGTCGAGCTGGATCGGAATGGTTTGCAGGACAATGCAAAGAACTAGGTCTTTCCTTATTTAATAACCAAGTTGACGTAGGCGTGCGAGTTGAAATTCCAGCAGAAATCTTTGAACACATTACGGAAGATGTTTATGAAGCCAAGCTCGTCTATCGAACGAAACAATACGGCGACCTCGTCCGAACCTTCTGCATGAACCCCAAAGGCTACGTTGTCGCTGAAAACACAGACGGCATCATCACCGTCAATGGCCACAGCTATCGCGACGAGAAAAAGCACAGCAAAAACACCAACTTCGCCTTGCTCGTCAGCAATCGTTTTACCGAACCCTTTCAAGAACCGCACCAATATGGAAAACGAATCGCTTCCTTTTCTAACCTCCTAGGAGGCGGAGTATTGGTACAACGATTCGGCGATCTGATCAAAGGCAGGAGAACGAACGAACACCGTCTATCTCAAAGCTTTACCAGACCAACCTTGCAAGCTGTACCGGGTGACCTAAGTCTTGTCTTACCAAAGCGTCATCTCGACAATATCATCGAAATGATTTATGCACTTGACAAAATTGCACCCGGCATGGCCAACGACGATACACTACTTTATGGCGTGGAAGTCAAATTCTACAGCTCACGGCTGAAGCTAACCAAAGAACTAGAAACAGAGATTCCGAACATGTTTGCCATTGGCGATGGTGCAGGTGTCACTCGAGGCTTGTCTCAAGCAAGCGCCAGTGGTGTTCACGTAGCTAGAGTGATTCATCAAAGAATAGTAAAATAAAGCCAAAAGCGCTGATCGCAAGGTCAGCGCTTTTGGCTTTCTCTATAGCCCTCCAACAGGCAAAATCACCAAAACACACAGAAAAGCATACTGATGGGAAGGGAAAGTAACTAAGAAAGGTGTGATCCTTGTGAATCCCAGGTTAGCCTACCTGCGATTTCTTCATGCCTCGCCCGATGCACCGGGTGTAGACATTTACGCTAACGGCGTACGAGTTGCACGGAACTTGCGCTATCAAGGTTTTACCCAATATCTTTCGGCGCCACCTGGACGGTATCGCATTCGCGTCTTTCCTGCTGGACAGACGACGAATCCCGTCGTTGACACAGTCATCACCCTATTACCCCAATCTGTCTCAACAGATGCACTCATTGGGCGACTGGCTGATATACAACTACTGCCCATTCGAGAACTGCGCCAACCAATCCGACCAGGACGACTCTACCTACGTTTTGCCCACCTATCGCCGGATGCACCACCGGTCGATCTCACATTGGCCGATGGAACAAGGCTATTTAGAGGTGTAGGCTTTACAGAATCCACGGATTATGTGGAACTAGCACCAGGCACGTACAACTTCCAGCTACGCCTCGTTGGTACCGATGATATTGTACTCCGAGTTCCCAATATCACTTTGCGCCCCGATCGTTTTTACACCATCTATGCAGTAGCTTAGCCGAAGGAAGACCGGGCTTACAAGTGCTCATTCCTTTAGACGGCATCTCCTATTTACCAGTCTAAGTTCCTTTACAGTCCCATATAAAGAAGTATCCAATCTGCGGAACAAAAAAAAAGATATGTATAAACATTTTTAGACAGAAAAAACAAGAAAAAACGCAACAACCATTACCATTTTCTTCCTCCTGGCATATAGATACAGTATCTCTTAGAAAAGGGGGGGGACAAATGAATCGTCGCCGTCGTGTTCTTTCTGTTACCTTGAGACCTGGTGATGTACTATCTGTGCGTTGCGGTCGTCGTCGCAGAATCGCCACTACAACTGTATAGTTTCTTTTCATTTCACCAAGAGGGTACGTAGTAACGTGCCCTTTTTTTTATGCTTTGAGGGCTACCTCTTATCTACAAAAAAACCCTTCCCTTTCCCTTGCTTGCTGAGAGCACTTGTAAAATTTCCAAATGCCATCCAGTTTGCAGAAACAACAGAGCATGGCAAAAAAGTAGAAATTACTATAGATTGAGAGAAGGCGGATAAGATATAAAAAGTATTAGCACAGCTATTGCGATGACTCGAGAAAGTACATTACAATCGTATATGTAACAATAAAGACCCTTGGTATAAGTAGTTGATGACAATTACAAGGGGGAACACCAATGAACTTGCAAGAAAAATACAGCTCTAAAATCATTTCAGCTGAAGCAGCGGCCCAAATGGTCCAATCGGGAGACTGGATAGAATACGGTTTTTGCACCACAGCACCTAGAGCTTTTGACGAAGCCCTGGCCAAGCGCACAGGCGAATTATCCGATGTAGATATTCGCGTCGGTGTATCGGTCTATCCACCAGCTGTTGTAGCTGCTGATCCGGATGGTAAAGTTTTCACCTTCAATTCTTGGCACTACAGCGGCCTCGATCGACGCCTCAGTGCCAGCGGACCTGTATTCTACAACCCTATGAAATTCTCAGAATTGCCACGCTATGTCTTGGAAAATACACCTACTGACGTTTTTGTCGTACAAGTTGCACCCATGGACAAATTTGGCTTTTTCAGCTTTGGTGGCAATGCCAGTCATCACTATGGCGTCATCGAAAGAGCCAAAAAAATCATCGTAGAAGTGAATGAACAAATGCCACGAGTCCATGGTGGTCATGGTCACGGCATTCACATTGATGAAGTCGATTACATCATCGAAGGTGCCAGCCTGCCTTTAACAGAACTTCATCCGGCCCAGGTCAGCGATGTTGATCAGACCATCGCAAGAAGAGTGATGGCAGAGATGCGCGATGGCGATTGCATTCAGCTAGGCATCGGAGGCATGCCCAATGCCCTAGGGAGCATGATTGCCCAATCAGACTTAAAAGACCTAGGCGGCCACACGGAAATGATCAGTGAAAGCTTTGTAGATATGTTCCTCTCTGGCGTTATGAATGGTCGACGCAAAAACATCGACAAAGGCCGCATTGCTTACACTTTCGCTTTAGGCACGAAAAAACTCTACGACTTTCTCGATGACAACCCCTTTTGTGCCAATTACCCAGTAGACTATACCAACTCCGCTTCTGTCGCCGCCTCCATTGACAACCTTGTTACTATCAACAACGCCGTCGAAATCGATCTCTTTGGACAGGTCTGCTCCGAATCGGCAGGCATTCGCAACATCAGTGGCTCCGGTGGGCAGCTTGACTTTGTCATTGCAGGGTACCTCTCCAAAGGCGGTCGAAGCTTTATCTGCCTTTCTTCTTGCTACAAAGACAAAGCCGGTCAATTGCACTCTCGCCTTGTGCCGACCATCACGCCCGGTGGCATCATCACCGATCCCAGAGCAACAACCATGTATGTAGTCACTGAATACGGCATGTTCAACTGCAAAGGCATGAGCACCTGGCAGCGAGCAGAGGGGCTCATCAACATCGCCCATCCAGACTTCCGAGAAGAACTGATCGCCCAAGCTGAAGCCATGAAAATCTGGAAAAGAAGCAACAAGAGATAAAAATTTCCAAGAATCTAGTATAAAACCTCCCAAAAGTTCAAATCATATGCTTGGGAGGTGATAGGGGTGGATAAAGCCCAGAAAAAGGCCCTCAAAAATCAGTACAAAGCAAAGATGTCTGGTGATGTTGAAGCAGGTAAAGAACTAACACCTGTGCCAGGAGACTTGCAATGTGCTGACATGCCCAAAGATAAGTAACCTCTTAACGTAGCACTGCACAGTATAAACGTAGAACTAAAGTATAAATCATTATAGTTTCCCTGACTGTATAAGAAAAAGAGTCGCCCACTTGTGGCGGCTCTTTTTCCTTGCAGCCCAAGTCTATCCATAGCTGGATAGAAAGGTTGGGTTACAGGATTGCAGAAGCTGTGGTAAAATCTTCATAAGAAGATTACATAACTGAGGTGTTGAAGATATGGATATAGCATTGCTCCTGGGCTTAGCTTTGGGTATATTCTCTGTCGTAGGCGGTATGGTAGCGAAAGGTGCCAGCCTTGCTGTTCTTATCAACCCTGCCGCTATCATTATCATCTTCGTTGGAACTTTTGCGGCTCTGTTGAACTCTTTCCCTATGAAAGAAATCAAAAAAATACCCGCTCTATTTGGTGTTCTCTTTAAGGAACAAAAGCTGTCAGAACCCGTTGTCATCATTGAACAAATGACCGAAATGGCCCAGCAAGCTCGAAGAGAAGGTCTACTTTCTTTGGAAGCATCGATTGATAGCCTGAACGAACCCTTCTTAAAGACAGGGATTCGCCTTATCGTAGACGGGCAAGGCGAAGAATTTGTACGAGAACTTCTAGAAGCAGATATAGAAGCCATGGAAGAAAGGCATCGTGCAGGTGCACAAATCTTTACTTCAGCTGGTACATACGCTCCCACGCTTGGCGTTCTTGGCGCCGTCATCGGTCTTATTGGCGCACTGGGTAACTTAGAAGATGTCAACGCTCTTGGTAACATGATTGCCGCTGCCTTCGTCGCCACCCTCTTTGGTATCTTCACGGGCTATGTTATTGGTCACCCTTTTGCTACGAAGCTCAAAAGAAAATCACAGGAAGAAGTAAAGTTAAAAACCATGATGCTCGAAGGCATTCTTTCCATACAGGTTGGCAGCAGTCCCGTACAGATTCGAGAAAAAATGATGATTTATTTAACCCAAGCTGAACGAGAAAGGATGGACAAGGAAGGGACTGAATAATGGCTAAGAAAAAAAAACATCATCACGAAGAACATGTTGATGAGAGTTGGCTGATTCCGTATGCTGATATACTGACACTCCTCTTAGCCCTTTTCATCGTTATGTTCGCCACAGCCCAAGTAGATCAGCAACGGTTTGAAGCAGTCAGGCAAGCTCTAGAGACGGTCTTCAAAGGCGGAACCGGAATCATGATGAACCCTAGTATGCAAGAGACCGAAGGAACGAGTGACGAAATGCAAGATAGTAACGTCACCGAGTCTTTTCAAGAAGCTAGAAGCTTTGACGATCTCAAAGAAAAAATTGACCGACTCATTGACGAACAAGGATTGTCCAACGAAATCTATTCGGGCATCTTTGCCGAAGGACTTCAAATCTCCTTTCGCGACGCAGCGCTCTTTGACTCCGGTCGAGCCAACCTGCGAGCCGAAGCCTTGTCCATTCTCAATGAGCTGTCTATCCTCTTAGAAAACATCGACAACGAGATTCGGGTTGCCGGTCACACCGATAATTTGCCGATTAACACACCAGAATTTCCTTCTAACTGGGATTTAAGCGCAAAGCGTTCGTTGAATGTTATGAAGTACATTCTGAACAATCCTAACTTAGATCCGGCGCGCTTTACCGCCGTTGGCTACAGCGAATACAGGCCCATCGCGACGAACAGCACGCCGGAAGGGAGAGCACAGAATCGCAGAGTAGAAGTTCTCATCATTCGCCAATTCGAAGAAACTACAGGATTAAGCCCATCGAACACATCGACAGAAAGGGCTCCGATTCGATTTGTTGACAGTTAGAGTCTGTCGAATAAGAGAGCATCACAAAAGTCCATCAAAGTTATTGACACGAAGAGGCAAATTTGACTATACTAAGGGTCAAAGTACATTTGCAAAACAACGACAATGACGGGTGCCAATACATCGAAGTCCCTTAGTTACAGAGAGCCGGAGTAGCTGCAAACCGGTACTAATACGTCGATGTTGTCTCTCCCTTGAGTCGCTCGCCCAACGGCCACATAAAGCCCAGTAGGTGGAGCCGGATGGAATGCCAAGCAGGCATAAGCGTCCGTTATCATGCTCACTCGGTGAAAGCCATTCACCGTGCAAGGGGTTGTCTTTTAAAAAAGGCAACAAACAGGGTGGTACCGCGGGAAAATCCTCTCGTCCCTGACAGGCTTTTTTACCTGTCCGGACGAGAGGTTTTTGTATATACAGAGATATTAAGAAGGAGAGAAAATACAAGATGAGCCTCCTCATTTACCTTGACGGTGAATTTGTACAAGAAGATCAGGCGAAAGTATCGGTATTCGATCATGGCTATCTTTATGGCGATGGCATCTTTGAAGGAATTCGTGCCTACAACGGTCGCGTCTTCAAGCTAAAAGAACATATTGATCGCCTTTATGACTCTGCCAAGGCTATCAACATGACCATTCCACTGAATGCAGACGAGATGACTGAAGTGGTTCTTGAATCCCTTCGACGCAACAACCTGCGCGATGGCTACATCCGACTGGTCGTATCAAGAGGCAAGGGCGATCTCGGCCTAGACCCACGGAAGTGTCCCAAAGCCTCCGTTCTCTGTATAGCAGCTGCCATTACACTATATCCCAAAGAGTGCTATGAAAATGGACTAGATGTCATCACCGTGGCTACTCGACGGAATATACCCGAAGCGCTGAACCCTCGCATCAAGTCTCTTAATTATCTGAATAACATTTTAGCCAAAATAGAAGCAGCCCGCGCCGGCGTCTTAGAAGCAATTATGCTCAATCAAGAAGGATATGTCGCCGAGTGTACGGGAGACAATATTTTTATCGTCAAAAATGGTCGTCTCATCACACCACCGCCACACGTGGGCATTTTAGAAGGCATTACACGGAACTGCGTTATGGAATTAGCTCGTCAGCGTGACATTGAAGTAAAAGAACAAGTTTTTGCTCGCTATGACGTCTACACAGCCGATGAAGTCTTCCTCACGGGTACAGCAGCAGAAGTCATTCCTGTCGTCACCGTTGACGGTCGCACCATTGGCAACGGTCAGCCAGGGCCTATGACCAAAGCGCTCACTGGAGACTTTCATCAGTTGACGCAATCAGAAGCAGCTGGAGCAGCTATCAATCCATAAAAAAATTGCAATATAATTGCCAAATAAGGCAAAGCATGAAATAGACAAGTGAGGAGATCACCGTGGAAAAGCATAAAGGGCGGAGCCACGCCGTAACCCATGGCGTAGAAAAAGCACCCCATCGATCGCTCTTTCGAGCACTCGGACTGACCCAAGAAGAACTGTCTCGCCCCATGATCGGTATCGTCAACGCCCAGAACGATGTCGTTCCTGGTCACATGCACCTTGATACGATTGCAGATGCAGTCAAAGCAGGCGTACGTATGGCCGGCGGAACACCGCTTGCCTTTCCTGTGATCGCGGTCTGTGACGGCATCGCCATGAATCATATTGGCATGAAGTACTCCCTCGCTTCTCGAGAAATCATCGCCGATTCCATCGAGATTATGACCATGGCCCATGGCTTTGACGCCCTTGTCTTCATACCAAGCTGTGACAAAGTCGTTCCAGGTATGTTGATGGCAGCAGCTAGGCTGAACATTCCTTCCATCTTCATCAGTGGCGGACCGATGCTAGCAGGACGTTTCCAAGGTAGAAAAGTTTCACTTACTACCGTCTTTGAAGGCGTT
Source organism: Heliorestis convoluta (assembly GCF_009649955.1). NCBI lineage: Bacteria > Bacillati > Bacillota > Clostridia > Eubacteriales > Heliobacteriaceae > Heliorestis > Heliorestis convoluta. The sequence continues at coordinate 235,328 of NZ_CP045875.1, forward strand.
GGTGCTCACAAAGCTGGCAAAATGACCGACGAAGAACTACAAGAACTAGAAGACAAAGCTTGTCCTACCTGTGGTTCTTGCTCTGGTATGTTTACAGCCAACTCCATGAATTGCCTTACCGAAGCACTGGGCGTGGCATTGCCAGGCAACGGAACCATTCCAGCCGTTTATTCAGCTCGACTGCGCTTGGCCAAAGAAAGTGGCATGAAAATCATGGAGTTACTGGAAAAAGACATCAAGGCATTAGATATCATGACAGAGAAAGCCTTTGAAAACGCCCTAACTGTTGATATGGCCTTAGGCTGTTCTACCAATACACTGTTGCATCTACCAGCCATTGCTCATGAAGCAGGCGTTGAACTTAATCTTGACCTCGTTAACGAAGTCAGTGCCCGAACACCCCACCTTTGCAAACTAGCACCAGCAGGCGATCAGCACATTGAAGATCTCGATAGTGCTGGTGGCATTCCTGCGGTGATGAATGTGCTCCATCAACAAGGATTGATCGACGGCTCTTTGCGCAATGTTACCGGTGGCACTGTTGCTGAAACGATTGCCAATGCTCCTAACTTCGATCCAGAAGTTCTTCGCCCGATCGAAAAGGCCTACAGTCCCACAGGCGGTTTAGCCGTTCTACGCGGTAACATCGCTCCCGATGGTGCGGTTGTCAAAAAAGGTGCCGTAGCACCAGAAATGATGAATCACCAAGGACCAGCCCGCGTATTCAATGGGGAAGAAGAAGCTGTGGAGGCCATCTTAGGCGGCAAGATACATCCTGGTGATGTTATCGTCATTCTGTACGAAGGTCCTAAAGGCGGTCCAGGTATGCGCGAGATGCTTACACCTACAGCTGCCATTGCCGGCATGGGCTTAGACAAAGAAGTAGCCTTGATCACAGATGGGCGCTTCTCTGGTGCTACCCGCGGAGCCTCCATTGGTCACGTCTCCCCGGAAGCAGCCGAAGGCGGCCCCATCGGCCTCGTTCAAGAAGGCGACCTTATCACTATAGATATAGAAAAAGGCAAGCTTCAGCTTGAAGTGGCAGAAGAAGAACTGGCTCAAAGACAAAAGCAATGGCAAAAGCCAGAAAGTAAGATTACCAAAGGATACATGTCTCGTTATGCACAGAAAGTGCTTTCAGCCTCAACAGGCGCTCGCATGAGGTAAAGGTAAGCAGGGGAGGAGGTAGAAGCCGATGCGGCACACTCTATCGGTTTTGGTGGAGAACAAGCCCGGGATACTTACACGCGTCGCAGGATTATTTGCCCGTCGTGGCTACAACATCGAAAGTCTCGCAGTCGGTGAAACAGAAAATTCCTCCATATCTCGCATGACCATCGTCGTTGACGGAGACGGGAAAATCATCGAACAGGTAACGAAGCAACTGCACAAGCTTGTCGACGTATTAAAGATCCAAGACATTACCAACGACCCTTCTGTTGACAGAGAGCTTGTACTAATAAAGGTAAATGCTGATGCTAGCACGCGCGGCGAAATCATGCAAATCGTAGAAATCTTTCGAGCCCATATCGTTGATCTCAGTCGCAACTCCCTGATCATTGAAATCACAGGTGATCAGAACAAAATTGAAGCCATCTGTACGGCTTTACGGCCCTTTGGAGTGCGCGAACTCACCCGGACCGGCCGTATCTCCATGATGCGTGGAAGCAAGTAACTCGCAATGCTTAAAAGAAAGACACTCCACAGATGAAACAGAGTGAATCATTTATCCTATAAAAAATTCCTCTGTACTCACTGTGTCTCTGTGGTTTTCTTACAATAAATACCTACCCAAAAAAGATACAAAAAGAATAATCGGAGGCGCATTAGAACATGAACATCTACTACGAAGGTGACGCAGATCTCTCTTTACTCGAAGGCAAAACAATTGCAGTAATCGGTTATGGTAGCCAAGGCCATGCCCAAGCGCAGAACTTAAAAGATTCCGGCTTGAACGTGATTATCGGTCTTCGCCCTGGCTCAGCAAGAGAACAGGAAGCGAAAGAATTTGGCTTTGAAGTATGCTCCGTAGCAGAAGCGGCTGCCAAAGCTGACGTAATTCAGATTCTGATTCCTGACGAGCGTCAAGGCAAAGTATACCGCGAAGAAATCCTGCCGAATTTACAAGAAGGCAACGTACTTTGCTTCTCTCATGGCTTTAACATTCACTTTGGACAAATCCAACCACCTGCCAACGTAGATGTCATCATGGTTGCACCAAAAAGCCCCGGCCACATGGTTCGCCGTATGTACACCAAAGGCGCTGGCGTTCCTACATTGATCGCCATCCATCAAGATTACAGCGGTCGCGCTCGTGACTTCGCTCTTGCTTACGCCAAAGGTACTGGCGGCACTCGCGCTGGCGTAATTGAAACTACTTTCAAAGAAGAGACAGAAACCGATCTCTTCGGCGAACAAGTTGTACTCTGCGGTGGCGCTTCTGCCCTTGTCAAAGCGGGCTTTGAAACGCTCGTAGAAGCAGGATACTCTCCAGAAATGGCATACTTTGAGTGCCTCCATGAGCTAAAGCTTATCGTCGACCTCATGTACGAAGGCGGCATCTCCATGATGCGCTACTCCATCTCTGACACAGCACAATGGGGTGACATGATCATTGGACCTCGTATCGTCACCGACGAAACGAAAAAAGAAATGGCCAAAGCGCTAAAAGAAATTCAAGATGGCACTTTCGCCAAAGAATGGCTCGTAGAAAATGAAGTGAATCGCCCACGCTTCAACGCTTTAGCCAAAGCCGATGAGAATCATGAAATCGAAGTTGTCGGCAAAAAGCTTCGCGCCATGATGCCCTGGTTAAAAGAAGTAAAATAAAGCCACCTACCAAATAAAAGGCCCCACCTACAAGGGGCCTTCCCTGTATCAACAGGGTGGGAAGAAAATGGGGGGATTGGAAATGGAAATGAACGGAGCCCAGGCACTGCTTAAAAGCCTGGAGGCAAAAGGTGCTACAGTAATATTTGGCTATCCCGGAGGCGCCGTTTTACCTATCTATGACGCCTTACTGGACTCTTCCATCCGGCACATCCTTGTAAGAAACGAACAAGGCGCTGCCCATGCCGCTAGTGGCTTTGCCAGATCAACAGGCCAGCCGGGGATTTGTCTGGCCACATCAGGTCCAGGCGCCACCAATCTCGTCACAGGCATTGCCACCGCATACATGGACTCCATACCCCTCATTGCTATCACGGGACAGGTCCCCTCATCCATGATCGGAACCGATGCTTTTCAAGAAGTAGATATTACCGGCATTACCATGCCGATAACCAAACACAGTTACTTGGTCAAAGACGTTAACGACATTCCAAAGATTGTAGGAGAAGCATTCCATATTGCTTCCACAGGTCGTCCGGGACCTGTTCTGATCGACATTCCCAAAGACGTCTTACAAGCAACTTGTAATACTTCCATCGAAAAAGTAGAAATCGATCTGCCCGGGTACCGCCCAACCGTCAAAGGACACAAATCACAGATCAAAAATGCAGCCAAGATGATAGAAGAAGCAGAGCGACCTGTTATCATGGTTGGTGGCGGCGTCATACACGCCAAAGCGACGGAACAACTTTTCGAACTGGCCACCAAAGCCAACATCCCCGTTGCAACAACCCTAATGGCTGTCAGCGCTTTTCCAGAAAAGAATCCTCTTTCTCTAGGTCTTATGGGCATGCACGGAACAGCCTATGCCAACTTAGCTGTTACCAAAGCCGATCTCGTCATTGGCATCGGTGTTCGCTTCGGCGATCGCGCCATCGGCAATCCCGATAAATTTGCCCCTGGTGCAAAGATTATCCACATCGATATCGATCCAGCTGAAATCGGCAAAAACGCTACCATTAACGTACCAATTGTCGGTGATGCTAAGTTGGTTCTTCAAGAACTGAACGAGAAAATATCTAAGCAAAAGCGGCAACCCTGGTTGGCGCAGATCGAAGAATGGAAAGAACAAAGAGGCTTGCGCTACAACGAAGAAGCCCTGACGGCGCAATATGTGATTGAGCAAGTCGGCAACATGACACGAGATCGAGCGTGGGTTCTTACCGACGTAGGACAGCACCAGATGTGGACGGCTCTCTTTTACAAGTTCCAAAAGCCAGGAAGATTCATCACATCAGCCGGTCTCGGTTGCATGGGCTACGGCTTGCCTGCCGCGAACGGCGTACAGACAGGTTGTCCCGATGATCTGGTTATCTTGTTCACGGGCGACGGATCCATTCAGATGATGATGCAAGAACTAGGCACTGCACGCCAAGAGAAGCTACCCCTTAAGATTATTCTTTTTAACAATCATGCTCTTGGCATGGTGCGACAATTGCAGCACTTCTATTGTGAAAAGCGCTATTCCGGCGTTAAAATGACTTTTAATCCAGAATTTGAAGACCTAGCCCGATCTTACGGCATTGCCTACCATCGAATCACAGAAAAAGAAAAAGCCATCCATACCCTGACAGAAGCCTTGAATGAACCGGGCATGGTTATGGTAGAAGTGATGGTAGACGAAAAGGATCTCGTCTATCCTTCTGTACTCGGGAATAAAGGTTTAGACGAAACACTATTGCAAGAATAAGGTACGAGTAAAAAAGGGGGATTCCCATGTCCAAGCGAGTCGTCATTTTCGATACCACGCTGCGCGACGGCGAGCAGTCTCCAGGCGTTAGCTTAAACATCCAGGAAAAGCTGGAAATCGCCCACCAGCTGGCTCGCCTGGGCGTGGACGTAATTGAAGCTGGATTTCCCATTGCATCGCCGGGAGATTTCGAAGCTGTCAAAGCAGTAGCCGATAAAGTAAAAGGCCCTGTCATCGCTGGCCTAGCGAGAGCGAACCGCAAAGATATCGAAAAAGCAGCCGAAGCCTTACGAGGTGCCGAAAGCGCACGGATCCACACCTTTATTGCTACCTCAGATATTCACATGCAACATAAGCTGCGCATGACGCGGGAACAAGTCTTAGAAAGAGCGGTAGAAGCCGTCAAGCTTTCCAAAACCTTTACGTCTGACGTAGAATTTTCTGCCGAAGACGCTTTTCGCAGTGAAGTCGATTTTCTCTGTCAGATCTTCAGCGCAGTTATCGAAGCTGGTGCCACGACCATCAACATTCCTGACACCGTCGGCTACGCTACGCCGCAGGAATTTGGTCGATTTATCCATGACGTCATTAACGGGACGCCGAACATCAACAAAGCTGTTGTTTCTGTCCACTGCCACAACGACTTAGGCCTTGGCGTAGCCAACTCCCTCGCTGCCTTAGAAAATGGCGCTCGACAAATCGAATGTACCATTAACGGCATTGGCGAACGAGCCGGCAACGCTTCCATGGAAGAACTTGTTATGGCTCTTTACACACGTCAAGCTTTCTATGACCTGGACACAAGCATCAACAAAAGCGAAATTTACCGCACTTCTCGCCTCGTTTCCAACCTCACTGGCATGATCGTACAACCGAACAAAGCTATTGTGGGCAAAAATGCTTTCGCTCACGAGTCCGGTATTCATCAAGATGGTGTCTTAAAAGAGCGCACTACCTATGAGATTATGAACCCGCAAATGATCGGCATTTTTACGAACAACATCGTCCTTGGCAAGCACTCAGGACGCCATGCCTTTCGAGAGCGCCTCAAAGAACTGGGCTATCAACTGAGCGAAGAAGAATTGGATAAAGCATTTGGTCGCTTCAAAGCCCTTGCTGATCGCAAGAGAGACATTACTGACCACGATCTCGCTGTTATCGTAGAAGAGGAAATGCGCACCATTCCCGAAGTCTACAGCTTAGAATACCTGCATATTAACAGCGGCACCACCCTCGTCCCAACAGCCACCATTCGACTCAGACGAGAAGACGAAGTGCTCGCAGAAGCTTCTTGTGGCGACGGACCTATCGACGCAGTCTACAAAACCATCGACAAACTAACGCAACTTCCCGTCCGCCTCGCCGCCTATAACATCAACGCCACCACAGCAGGACAAGACTCACAAGGCGAAGTCAGCGTCAAACTCGAGTACAAAGGACGCTACCACACCGGCCGTGGCGTAGACACGGACATTCTAGTCGCCTCTGTCAAAGCCTACATCAACGCCATCAACAAGATTATTTTCGAAAAAAATCACCTAGAAACCCGTCCTTCTGAAAAAGAAAGAGCCATTTAAGATAAAGCTGAACTGAGAATGCAGAGGGAATGGTGATCTTTGTAGAACAACACCAAAGAACCGTCCCCCTGTGTTCTCCTTAGAGAGGAGAACGCAATAGCCATGGCGATGACCATCACAGAAAAAATCCTGGCGGCTCATGCCGGCAAAGACAAAGTCGAGCCCGGCGAACTTATTCACGCCAAGCTCGATATCGTACTGGCCAACGACGTAACAGCGCCCGTCTCCATCAAAGAACTAGAAAAAATCAACTTGGAAACAGTTTTCGACAAAGACAAAGTTGTTCTCGTACAAGATCACTTTGTCCCAGCGAAAGACATTAAATCAGCAGAACAAGGCAAAATCGTCCGCGACTTTGCCCGCAAACACGACATTACCCATCACTATGACGTCGGGGAAATGGGTATTGAACATTGCCTCTTACCTGAAAAAGGCCTCGTTCTCCCCGGTGACACTGTCATCGGCGCCGATTCCCACACTTGCACCTACGGTGCCCTAGGCGCCTTTGCTACAGGCGTTGGTTCCACAGACCTAGCCGCTGGCATTGCCCTCGGTGAAGCTTGGTTCAAAGTGCCTGAATCAATCAAATTTGAATATGATGGTGAACTGCCTGAAGACGTGACCGGCAAAGACCTGATCTTACATACAATCGGTGACATTGGTGTTGACGGCGCACTCTATCAATCCATGGAATTTACAGGCTCCGCCATTGATAACCTTTCTATGGACGGCCGCATGACCATGGCGAACATGGCCATCGAAGCAGGTGCCAAAAACGGCATTATCGCACCAGACAAAACAACCATTGCCTACGTCGAAGAAAGAGCCCAAAGACCTTACAAAGTCTATCAATCGGACGACGATGCCAAGTACAACAAAGTAATCAAGTACGATGTAGAAAAGCTCGAGCCGGTTGTAGCCTTCCCCCACTTGCCAGAAAACACCAGACCCGTTAGCGAAGCAGGTCACGTAGAAATCGATCAAGTCGTCATTGGCTCTTGCACCAACGGTCGCATCGAAGACTTGCGCCTCGCCGCCAAAGTGATGCAAGGCAAAAAAGTACACAAAAATGTACGCTGCATCATCTTCCCCGGCACGCAAGCCATCTACAAGCAAGCGATTCGCGAAGGCATCATTGAAATTTTCATTGACGCGGGCGCCGCCGTCTCCACGCCAACCTGTGGGCCTTGCTTGGGCGGACACATGGGTATCTTAGCCAAAGGAGAGCGTTCCTTAGCCACCACGAACCGCAACTTTGTCGGACGGATGGGACACCCTGAAAGTGAAGTTTACCTTTGTGCACCCCATGTAGCAGCAGCCTCTGCCATTGCAGGCCACATTGTACATCCTCGGGAGGTGGAGTAAGATGGAATTCGTAGGAAAAGTATGGAAGTTTGGCAAGGACATCGATACAGACGCCATCATTCCAGCACGCTATCTTAACACAACATCACCTGAAGAACTGGCCAAGCATTGTATGGAAGATGCCGACCCCACCTTCCCAGAAAAAGTACAACCTGGTGATATTATCGTAGCTGATAAAAACTTTGGTTGTGGCTCTTCCCGAGAGCACGCACCCATTGCCATCAAAGCTTGTGGCATTCCCTGCGTCATTGCCAAATCATTTGCTCGTATATTCTTCCGCAACTCCATCAACATCGGCTTGCCTATCTTCGAATGCCCTGAAGCCGTTGATGCCATAGAAGAAGGACACATCATTCGCGTTGCCGCCGACGAAGGCCTTATCGTCAACGTCACCACAGGCCAAAGCTACAAAATCACACCCCTGCCAGAATCTATGCAAAAACTCATCCGTGATGGCGGCCTCATGGCCTACGTTAAAAATCGCCTTGAAGAAGAAAAAGCACAATAACCAGCTGTTATTGCGCAATAAATGCCTTGGCTTCCTTGGCAACTTGGCGATTCATACAACTTCTTCAAAATAACGAATAAGGTGGCTAGATACCATGACCTATCGTATTGCCGTATTACCAGGTGATGGCATCGGCGTAGAAGTGGTACCCCAGGCTTTGCGGGTCCTCGAAGCAATCGCTTCTAAGTATGGAATGTCCTTTCAATTTACAGAAGCCCTCATCGGCGGTGCAGCCATCGATGCAACAGGCCATCCTCTGCCAACAGAAACATTAGAACTCTGCCAAAAAAGCGATGCCGTCTTTTTGGGTGCTATCGGTGGACCGAAGTGGGATACCCTCCCTGTCCATCTACGCCCTGAAGGCGCAGCCTTACTGCCGCTGCGCAAGCATCTAGGACTATATGCCAATGTCCGCCCTTGCCGCGCCTTTTCTGCCTTAATCGATGCTTCTACCTTAAAGCGTGACGTCATCGAAGGCACGGACTTGCTTGTCATGCGAGAGCTTACAGGCGGTCTCTACTTTGGCGAGAAAAAGCGGGAAACCATCGAAGGTGGAGAGCGAGCTGTTGACACCCTCGTCTACACCACCGCTGAAGTAGAGCGAATCGTGCGCCTTGCTTTCGAAGCGGCTCGCAAACGTCGCGGTGAAGTTTGCTCTGTCGACAAAGCCAACGTTTTGGAGTCATCAAGACTCTGGCGCGAGACAACGATGCGTATTGCCGCCGACTATCCTGACGTAACGCTGACGCATATGTATGTTGATAACTGCGCCATGCAATTGGTCCGTTATCCCAAGCAATTTGATGTCATTGTCACAGAGAATATGTTTGGCGACATACTGACCGATCAAGCCTCCATGTTAGCTGGATCTCTAGGCATGCTCCCTTCAGCTTCCATCGGTGGCCAAGTGGCCCTTTATGAGCCTGCCCACGGCTCAGCGCCTGACATTGCTGGACAGAACAAAGCCAACCCCTTAGCCACCATCTTATCAGCGGCCATGATGCTAGAATACTCTTTCAACCAAGTAGAAGCAGCGCGAGAAATCGAAAAAGCTGTCGAAGCAGTTCTGAACAAAGGCTATCGCACTGGCGACATCATGGAAGCAGGAAAAACCCTGGTGAATACAGTAGAAATGACCGATCGCGTCATCGAAGAGCTGGCCTAAGCCCGGCTCTTTCCCTGTCTAATCGACTGTTGAAAAGAGGTGCCTTCATTCGTATGGAGCGCGTATTTATCTATGACACTACGTTGCGTGATGGGACGCAAGGCGAAGGCATCTCCCTCAGTGTGGAAGACAAAGTAAAAATTGCAGTACGACTCGATCAACTTGGCGTAGCATACATTGAGGGTGGATGGCCAGCCTCAAACCCCAAAGACATGGAATTTTTTCTACGAGCCAAAGAAATGAAATGGAAAAATGCCAAAATAGCTGCCTTTGGCTCAACCTGCCGCCCCGGTACCAAAGCAAGCGAAGACAGCAACTTGCAAAGCTTGGTTCAATCGGGCGCACCCGTCGCCACTATCTTTGGAAAGACCTGGGACTATCATGTCACAGCCGCTTTGCGCACCACCTTAGAAGAGAACTTGCGCATTATTTACGATTCTGTTCAATACTTAAAAGAAGCAGGCTTAGAAGTCGTATTCGACGCAGAACACTTTTTTGATGGCTACAAAGCCAACCCAGCCTACGCCAAAGAAACAGTTCTCAAAGCAGAGCAAGCCGGTGCTGACTGGATTGTTCTTTGCGACACCAACGGTGGAACCTTGCCCCAGGATATCTTATCTATAACCCAGGAAATGGCTTTTTACTTGCGAGCACCCCTCGGTATTCATGCCCACAACGATAGCGATCTGGCGGTAGCCAACTCCATCATTTCTGTACTCGGTGGTGCCCGTCAAGTACAAGGGACCATGAATGGCTACGGGGAACGCTCTGGCAATGCCAACCTTTGCTCTATCATTCCGAACCTACAAGTTAAAATGAATCTAGAATGCTTGCCTGGTGAGAACTTGAAGCAACTTACCGAAGCGGCTCACTACGTTGCCGAGATAGCCAACGTGACCTTGCGTAACGACATGCCTTTCGTAGGTCATTCAGCCTTTGCCCACAAAGGTGGCATGCACGTATCAGCTCTCTTAAAAGACCCGAGCACCTATGAACACATGGAACCAGAATCTGTAGGCAACCAACGCCGTGTCTTAGTTTCAGAACTTTCAGGTACTAGTAACTTGATCTACAAAGCCAAAGAGCTAGGACTCGATATTAACAAACAGAACAAAGAGACCAAAGACATTATCGAGTCTCTCAAAACACTGGAACACCAAGGTTATCAATTTGAAGGCGCTGAAGCCTCTTTTGAGCTGCTTTTGCGACGCGCTTTTGGGGAAGAGCAAGTACCTTTCGTTCTTGACTCTATCCGACTGTTGATTGAAAAACGCTCTGACGGTGACTTCACGTCAGAAGCGATGATCAAACTGCGTGTTGACGATCAAGTCATTCACACAGCCGCTGAAGGCAACGGTCCTGTGAACGCAGTCGACAACGCCTTGCGTAAAGCCTTGAGTGAACACTACAGCTTCTTAAAGGATTGCCACTTGGCAGACTATAAAGTGCGGGTCATTGACGAAAAAGATGCCACAGCCGCAAAAGTACGGGTTCTTATAGAGACACGAGATCAGCAAGACGCCTGGAGCACTGTCGGCGTATCGACGAACATCATAGAAGCCTCCTGGCAAGCCTTACTAGATTCTTTCCGCTATGGCTTACTCAAGCAAGAAAAAGCAAAAGGGGCAAAGGAAGCAGAAAGCACAGAAGAAGCTTCCAAGAAAGGCGAAGCTGTGATATAGTAAAAATTAGGCAATCGAAAAAAGCCTGCCCCTTGTTCAAGGGGGCAGGCTTGGTCATGTCTCTTGTCTTTTAAGCGTTTTTCAAGCTTCTATTTCTAGATGTGCCTTTCATAATTTTTACGGCTTACTGTAAGCGATCTTTTGGTCTACCGACAATACGGTCAATAATATAACGACGAATTACTGCGAGGTTTTGGAAAATTCTTACGCCAAAAGCAAAGACCGCAGCTAGGAATAAATCTACGCCGAGGCGATCTCCCAGATAGGCTAGGAGGGCAGCCAAGATGGCATTGAAGAAGAAACCAGTTAGTAGAATTAAAGCGTCAAAACGATCTTCTAGATAGCCCCGCAAAGAACCAAAAACCGAATCAAGTGCGGCCAGTAAAGCTACAGACATATACTTGGCATACTCCGTGGGGATGGTAATAGACAACGCCGCACCGATTATGATCCCCGCTATTAAACCTATCAAGGGGAGCCACATGACTCTAACACACCACCTTCGCCTTGAATCACTGAACGAAACCTTCTTGTCCCCATCCATATAACCATTGTACACCCTTGTACACGCGCCAAAGTCTAATCTTCTCCCAGAAGACTTCTCTTTATATAGTCTTGTCCCATTGGAATCTAGGATTATTATAGACATAAACCTTTATTTCCCACAAGGTATTTTTACGAAAAGAAAAGAAACCATTGTTAGAGAAGAGGTGATATGCTTGTTTCCGCCAGCCTTTGAACAGTTTGATATTTTGTCAGTCATTGATATTCTCTTGGTAGCTTATATTATCTATCGACTCACCTTATTTATAAAAGGCACCCGGGCTGTACAACTGCTCAAAGGTTTTGGTGTGCTCATTATCGCCTCCTACTTAAGCGAAGCTTTGAATCTTACTACTTTGAGCTGGATCTTAAAGCAAGCTTGGACAGCTTTGATCGTAGCTTTGCCGATTGTCTTTCAACCGGAATTGCGACGCACTCTGGAACAGCTTGGAAGAGGGAAGCTTTTTCGCGCTTCGGTCCCTATTATGGGAGAAGAAGATCGAAGCCAATTAATTGGAGAAGTTGTCCGAGCCATTGGCATATTAACGAAAAACAAAATCGGCGCTTTGCTTATTTTTGAGCGCCAGACTGGTGTCAACGATGTTATTGAGACAGGGACGAAGATCGACGGTAAAGTATCGGCTGAATTTTTGGTTAACATCTTTATCCCCAACACGCCTTTGCACGATGGCGCTGTTGTCATTCAAGGCGATCGCGTCGCCGCCGCAGGCTGTTATCTCCCTTTGACGGACAACCCTGACGTATCGAAAGAGATGGGCACTCGTCACCGTGCTGGTATAGGAATCACCGAGCAGAGCGATGCTGTTTCAGTCATTGTCTCTGAAGAGACAGGCACCATTTCTGTGGCTATCGATGGTATCATTACACGCCATCTCGATGAGACGACCTTATCAGCACGACTGGAAGAACTGCTGCAACCGAAAAACAGCAACAGCCGACCCTTTTGGCAATGGAGGAGTGGTCGATAGAAATGGATATTGCAGCAGAAGCTCGTAAAAACTGGGTATACAAAATCGCCGCCATCAGTCTCGCCATCTTACTCTGGATCTATGTACAAGCAGAGCACCAAGGAACGCAAGTTCTGACCATTCCTTTAGAAGTAGAGGGCATGCAAGCGGGGCTCGTCATAGAACCAGAACTTCCTCGTGTCGTCGAACTGCGTGTTCGTGGTCCGCGAGCGACCTTACAGAACCTTTCCGCGAAAGACTTTCAAGCCTCTTTATCCATGAGCGACATAGAGCTAGGGGCCGTTCAACGGACCATTCAAGTTAACTCACCGCCAAACATTCAAGTCATCAGTTACACACCCTCAGAGTTAGATATCAACGTCGATATATTAGAAAATCGATCTTTGCCTGTGCAGTATGAGCTAAAAGGAACGGTGCCGGCTGGTTACTTTATGCGAGATCCTGTTTTACAGCCTGCAGAAGTCATTATTAGTGGGCCTCGAGAACGAGTTCGCGCTGTCCAGAGAGCAACCATAGAAATTCCAATTGCATCTACAGAAACTTTTAGTCAAAAAATCCCCGTACGACTCGTTGAGACAGGTGCCAACCGCACCATCGGTGATATTCGGATTTCACCACAATCCATTGACGTAACTGTCCCAATTGTAGAAGAATTGGCTAGCAAAAGCGTTCCCATTGAACCTCAACTTTCAGGAGCACCCGCCAAAGGTCTTCGGATTACAGGGACTCGTGTAGAGCCTGCCAACCTTACAATAACAGCAGGTTCAGAGCGTATCAAAGACATTGAGAGCTTGCGTACCCTACCGATTGACATTAACGAGATCAAAGGCGAAGTGACGCGAGAAGTCAACCTCATGATCCCCACAGGCGTACAGACTCAAAACGGTATCAGCCGCGTTAAAGTGACTGTTCTCGTAGAAGGCCAACTAGAAGAAGCCAGGCCTGCACCCACAACACCAATAGGACCACCAGCCGGACAAGGGCCCACAACACCTATAGAGCCACAGAACCCACCAGAAAATGGTGAGCCAGCCCCTGCTGAGGGTCTCGATGAAGAGTTCTAAGTAGTGAAGACTAGAGAAGGAGACGGACAGTAGAATTGAAGCTACGAATTGCCAACCTACGAGCCGGACTAACAGAAAATAAAGAACAAATCATAAAAAAAGCAGCCAAGCGCTTGGGCCTACGAATGACGCAAATCGCCCATCTTGAGATTACCAAAGAAGCCATTGATGCTCGCAAAAAGCAAGAACTTCGTCTCGTCTACACCGTAGAAGTAGAGTTACAAAAGGGCGTCAAAGTGGCCCCGGCTGTCTTTGATAAAGACCGCCAGATTGTCCAAGTGACCGATGAAGTGCCTGGACCTTTGCTGCGAGGCAGCGAACCACTGCGACAACGCCCTGTCGTTGTCGGTGCCGGTCCCTGTGGCTACTTTGCTGCTCTAAAGCTAGCAGAAGCAGGCTATCGACCTATCTTACTAGAGCGTGGGCAAGCGGTCGCTCAAAGAGCAGAAGACGTAGAGACGTTTTGGCAAAGTGGCCAGCTCAATCTCGACTCTAATGTGCAGTATGGAGAAGGCGGTGCTGGTACTTTCTCCGACGGCAAACTTACGACCAGAACCCATGATCGTAGAATTGGCGAAGTCTTTACGACGTTTGTAGAAGCAGGAGCGCCCGAAGAGATTAAAGTAAAAGCAAAACCTCACATTGGCACCGATCGCTTGCGTACCGTTGTGGCGCAGTTGCGTCAACGCCTAGAATCTCTTGGAGGCAGCGTTTTTTTTGGTGCTAAGGTAGAAAGTTTGCTTTTAGAAAAAGAACAGACCCATGCGCATAAGGCAACGCAACAAGAACGGAAAGTAGTAGGCCTGTCTCTTGCAAATGGCAACTCTCTTGATGGTATGGCACCGGGTGGAGAACTAAAAACCTCTATAGTCATACTCGCCATGGGGCACAGTGCCCGCGATACAGCCAAAGCGTTATACGATCAAGACGTTCCTTTTGAAGAAAAACCTTTTGCCATAGGCCTTCGTGTTGAACATCCCCAAGCTTTGATCGATGAAAGCCAGTATGGGGAATGGGCTGGCCATCCTCGTCTTGGTGTGGCTGATTACCAACTTCATACCAAGCTGGTTACGGAAGAGCGCACTGTGTTTTCCTTCTGCATGTGCCCCGGTGGCCAAGTCGTAGCGGCCGCATCGGAAGAAGGTGGCGTTGTTACCAACGGTATGAGCGCCTACGCCCGAGATAGTGCCGTAGCCAACTCAGCGCTTGTCGTATCGGTAAAGCCAGAAGATTTTCCGATACCAGGTCCCCTCGGTGGCGTTGAATTCCAGCGCATCTGGGAACGGAAAGCCTATCAAGCTGGAGGCAGCAATTACAAAGCGCCGGCTCAATCGGTAGAAGGCTTTCTCCAAGATCAGAAAGGCGATTTATCCGGTCTTGCCGTACAGCCCACGTACCGACCCGGCGTTGAAGCCGTAAACCTACGAGACTGCCTACCGAAAGAAGTTGGAGAAGCCCTCGTCGCTGGTTTAGAAGACTTTGGTCGTAAGATCAAAGGTTTTAACGGTGGCGATGCTGTTTTAACAGGTGTTGAGACAAGAACATCAGCGCCTTGGCGTATCCCTAGAGACGAATCACTTCAATCTATCGGCGTTCAAGGCCTCTATCCTGCTGGTGAAGGAGCCGGTTACGCTGGAGGTATTGTTAGCGCTGCCGTCGACGGCTTGCGCGTTGCAGAAGCAATTATTGCGACCTATCGTTTGGTGCAGTAACGCTGAGGGGACCGTTTGTTTGTCACGCTTTTTTTAGGGGCATGACGAAAATAGCTACTTTGTGGTGGGGTCAGGCCTTATTCATTCCTTCCGAACGGACTCATCCCACGCCATGAGCGGCAGCGTAGCTGCCGATGGCTGAGGTCTGAAGTCCTCTCTCCAGGAATGAATAAGGCCTGACCCAGGTACAGCTTGCTGGCGGTAACAGCGTGGGACCAGTCCAGAGCGGAGGAAAGCGTGATGACCAGTCCCCTGCACAAAGTTACCCCAACGTAATCAAGAAAAGTTATTTTCATTTCTGGTATGTGCCATATAGGCACTTTGATTTATGATATAAGGAGTTCGAGTTCGTGGTAAAAAGATTATTTGGAACTGACGGTGTCAGAGGCGTGGCCAATCAAGAATTGACGCCGGAGTTGGCCTTCCGCCTAGGCCGTTCCGGTGCCTATGTCCTAGGGCGTGACATAGAAAAGCCCAAGATTGTAATTGGGAAAGATACAAGAATTTCAGGTGATATGTTAGAAGCGGCCTTGATCGCCGGCATTACCTCAGTCGGTGCCGACGTCTTAAAAGTTGGTGTCCTGCCTACGCCAGGCATTGCTTTTTTGACAAGGCAGTTAGGCGCGACAGCAGGTGTTGTTATCTCAGCTTCTCATAACCCTGTAGAAGACAATGGCATTAAGTTTATCGGCGGCAACGGTTATAAGCTTTCCGATGCGTTAGAAGAAGAAATTGAACAACTTTGTGGACCTCACTCTACCTCGGACTTGCCTGCTCCTACTGGAACAGCCATTGGGCGGGTCTATGAAGTCGCTGATGCTGCTCAACAATATAGTGATTTTCTCCAGTCCACCATTCAAAGCGATCTTGCTGGATTGAAGGTAGTTCTAGATGGTGCCAATGGGGCAGCCTCACAAATTGCACCAAAAGTGCTCCAAGAGCTAGGCGCTGAAGTAATTACGCTACACTGCCAACCTGATGGAACGAATATTAACAAAGCTTGCGGATCGACCCACCCAGAGGACCTCTGCCAAGCTGTTGTAAAAGAAAAAGCCCATGTAGGCCTCGCCTATGATGGCGATGCCGATCGCTTAATTGCAGTCGATGAAAAAGGCCAAATCGTTGACGGCGATCAAATTATGGTAACTTGCGCCTTACATATGAAAGAGAAAAATGAACTTGTCAAGAACATGGTAGCCCTTACTGTGATGAGCAATTTAGGGCTTCACATTGCTTTGAAAAAGGCTGGCATCGAGATAGTAGAGACCAAAGTGGGCGATCGCTATGTCTTAGAAGCACTGCGCGAAAAAGGTGCCATCTTCGGTGGTGAACAGTCTGGTCATATTCTCTTTTTACAACATAACACGACTGGTGATGGCATTCTAACAGGCTTACAATTGCTGGCCGTGATGAAAGAAAGGGGACTTCCTCTTTCCACACTAGCCGGACAAATGAACAAACTACCACAGTTGCTTGTTAACGTACGCGTCAAAGATAAAAGTTGCATGGACAATGAAACTGTCCAAAATGCCATTGCCAAAGGGCAAAAAACACTGGAAGGACGAGGTCGCATTCTTGTACGGCCTTCGGGGACAGAACCGTTGATTCGTGTCATGGGTGAAGGACCTGATCAAGAAGAGCTAACGGCAATTGTAGAAGAGATTGCCGATGTTTTTCGAAGCTACTGTTAGGGACAGGAGGGAATAGAAAGGGACGGTTTTTTGGTGACATAGAAGAACCGTCCTCTCTGTTCCCCCTAGGATCATAAAAAAATCTATGTACTCGAGGGTTGCAGACTGCTTGTCTTACTGATACAATGAATCATAACTGACTTGGAAAAGGCTAGAAAAGATAACATGCTGACAAAAGAAGAGATAGCGCCAGAGCCGCAAAAGGATCCGCGAAGATAGGGTTCATTGCGGTTGACGAGGAAGGGGATTATCGAAGGTTTCGGCGGATGCCCCTCGGTTGCTCACAGTCGATAGCAAGGTACACAAAGCCTGCAAGCAATTGCAGAGACAAAGAGCCTTGCAGTGGGTGTCAGGATAGCTGTGCCCTTTTTAGCCACCAGATTTTTTTGCATATAGTGCGAAAAAGGTGGTTTTTTTGTGCCCTTTTCCAAGCTCAGGCATACGTAAAAGGGGGATATTATATTATGTGCGGGATTGTCGGTTATATCGGCACGAAAAAAGCGGCGCCCATCTTACTAGAAGGTCTGAAGAAGTTAGAGTATCGTGGTTACGACTCCGCAGGCATTGCTGTGTTAGAAGATGAAGTGATTCAAGTGCAAAAGTCTGTGGGCAGACTGGCAGAGCTGGAAGGAAAACTTAACGGCTCAGCCCCTTGCGGTTGTATCGGCATTGGCCACACACGCTGGGCCACCCACGGCAAGCCTTCTAATGAGAACTCCCATCCTCACCAAGATTGCTGCGGTGACTTTGCAGTTGTTCATAACGGCATTATTGAAAACTACCTAGCTCTGAAAGAGAAGCTAGAAGCGCAAGGACACAAATTCTGCTCTGAGACAGACACAGAAGTGCTGGCCCATCTGGTAGAAATCTACTACGAAGGCGATCTAGAAGAAGCCGTTCGTAAAGTGGCCAAAGAGCTAGAAGGCTCCTTCGCCTGCGCTTTTATCACCAAAAAAGAACCGGGTAAGATTGTAGCCCTACGCAAAGACAGTCCTCTTGTCGTTGGCCTTGGGGAAGGAGAGTACTTCCTCGCTTCTGATATTCCAGCCATTTTGAATCATACACGCCTTACCTACGTGTTAGACGACGGTGAAATGGTCCTGATGACCCAAGATAAAGTAACCGTTAAAAAAGTTTGTAGTGGCGAAATCATCGAAAAAGAAATCTTCGAAGTAAAGTGGGATCCCGTAGCTGCCGAGAAAAATGGCTACGACCACTTTATGCTCAAAGAAATCTATGAACAACCGAAAGCCATTCGCGACACCATCGCAGGTCGCATTAACGGTGGTGTGAATTTAGATAAAGTACTCATTGATCGTCAACTGTTGGTAGACGCACGCAATGTAACCATCGTCGCTTGCGGCACCGCCTACCACGCCGGACTCGTTGGGAAATACATCATCGAGAGCGTCGCACGCATTCCTGTAGAAGTGGACATTGCTTCAGAATTCCGCTACCGCAACCCTCTCGTCGACGAAAAAACTTTAATGGTCGTGGTCAGCCAATCGGGTGAAACAGCCGACACTTTAGCAGCCCTGCGAGAAGCCCGCTCTAAAGGTGCCAAAGTTTTTGCGATTACCAACGTACTCGGATCGTCCATTGCCCGAGAAGCTGACTCTGTTCTCTATACCCTAGCCGGTCCTGAGATAGCCGTTGCTTCCACGAAAGCCTACACTACCCAGTTAGCAGCCATGAACTTCCTGGCCCTGGCTCTCGCTGAAGCAAGAGGCACTTTGGGCCAGACGGAAATTCAGACAATTGCAGAAGCCATGCAAGCTCTTCCGGCTCAAATCGAAGAAATCTTAAAGCAAGCCGACAAAGTGAAAGAAGTAACCGAAGCGATCAAAGAATGGGAGAATCTTTTCTATATCGGTCGCAGCGTAGACTATGCCGTAGCCATGGAAGGCTCACTCAAGCTCAAAGAAATCTCCTACATTCACGCAGAAGCTTACGCCGCTGGCGAACTAAAGCACGGCACCTTGGCCTTGATTACTGAGGGTATCCCTGTTATCGCCTTAGCCACACAAGAACAAGTCCTCGACAAAACCATCTCCAACATCCAAGAAGTACGAGCAAGAGGTGCCCATATCATCGCTGTTGCTCAAGAAGGCAATAAAGAGATTGCCAACTATGCTGATGTAGTGCTTACTGTACCACGGACGCACCCCGTCTTAACGCCCCTGTTAGCTGTTGTACCTTTGCAACTGCTGGCTTATTATACAGCGGTTGTGCGCGGTTGTGACGTTGATAAGCCACGGAATTTGGCGAAAAGTGTGACGGTGGAGTAACATTGTTTCTACAAAAAACTACCTAATTGTACTTTGAAAAGTCCCTTGCATTGGTTAATAAATCAGTGCAGGGGATTTTTGCGTACTGTGATTCGGGGAAGCAATTAGTAGAAGTGTTTATTATAATGCCAGAATGGTATCGAATATATTGAAAAAAGGGGAAGACTATAATAGACTTCCCAAAACTGTAACAATCATCATTACAGGATATCGTCAATTTCTTGAAAGCAATGCCTATCGTCATCGGTTTCATTGGTGGGAAGATGAACAACCTATATTGCTGTCTGAACGACAAGAGATAATATTTTTAGATTTGGTCATGATTCGAAGATTATGTAACCGCGGTTTATTGGGAGACAAGAGAAAAAGCGATCGCAGTATTAAGTGGATGTTGTTTTTGCTAGCGAAAGAAAACAATGCCATAGCCAGGGAGGTAGAAGAAATGGGTCTGCATGATCCTACGTTAGAAAAAGCAATCCGTGATCTCGAAAGAATTAGTAGCGATCCGAAAGTTATTGCGGAATATGAAGCCCGTCTCAAATATGAGTATGATCAAGCGGCCATGAAGTGAGTGAGCAATCGTCTGTAATTAAGGAGAAGTTTAATCAAAAAGCGGACAAATATGATCGCGTGATGGCCCCGATGGAAAAGATGATGATGGCAAAATGGCGGACCCAATTGTTACGAAAAGCACAGGGGTTGGTTCTAGAAGCCGGGGTCGGGACGGGTGCTAACCTTCCTTATTATCCGGCGGGTGTAAAGGTGATTGCCGTTGATTTTAGCTCTAGAATGCTAGAATTGGCAGCAAAAAAACTTCCACAGACTAAAGCAGAAGTTGAATTGAAAGTGGCCGATATACAGGCGTTGACCTTTACTGACAATACTTTTGATACGGTTATAACGGCTTGTGTTTTTTGTACTGTGCCCGATCCGCTTCAAGGTTTTAGAGAACTTCGCAGAGTTACTAAACCAGATGGCAAACTGTACTTCCTCGAGCATGTCCGCAGTGAGAATGTTCTTTTAGGCCCAGTTATGGACTACTTGAACCCAATTGTCTTACGACATATGGGAAGCAATATTAACCGCAGAACAGAAGAGAATATTCAGCGATCAGGCATGAAAATATTGCAGTGTGACAAGTTGTTCGGCGATATTGTAAAAAGGCTTACCGTAATACCCAATAAATAGCTTGAAACCGGGTTGTAAAGCCCGGTTTCAGATTGCCATTCTTCTCGAATCTTCTTGCATTAGCCCTATATGGAAATAACAAAAATTCTGTTTTTGTTAGCGAAAGAAAACGATGCCATTGCCAGATGGCAGAGCAATCAAGATGAAATACCGCCGATTTTAACCCTTTAATTGAAACCGTGTCATCATTCTATCAAGTTCTAAGGCCATTAAACTGAGTCCTTTGGCTGCATCGGCAAGCTCTTTCATCGATTTGGACTGATCTTGGGTGGAACCAGACATGACTTCTGTGGCGGCAGTGTTTTGCTCAATGATGGCGATGAGATTTTCTGTTCGCTTAAGAACTTCCTGGGATGTTTTTTTCACAATACCAACAGCGTTGATAACTTGATCAATGTCGATATTTACATTCTTAAGGTCTATAAAAACAGCTTGGAAGGCCTCGCCAGCTTGTCCTACGAGCTGGGCACCTTCTTCGGCTTCCTTGTGACTGTTTTGCATCATAATAACAGCCCTATCCGTTTGCTTCTGAATTTCTTGAATGAGAAGGCTCACTTCCTGTGCTGACAAAGCAGACTGCTCGGCCAATTTTCTCACTTCGTCGGCTACAACGGCAAAGCCAAGTCCGTTGGTGCCAGCACGCGCCGCCTCGATGGCCGCATTTAAGGCCAAAAGGTTCGTCTGCCTAGCTATAGTCTGGATAACTTGAACGATTTCACCAGCTTTTTCTGTTTTGGAAGCCAGTGTATGAACCGTATCAGTTCCTTGGTCGACGGACTGTTGTAAGCGATCCATCTGAAGCATAGCATTTTTTACAGTCTCATCTCCTGTCATTGCATGCGTCAAGGCATTGCTAGCACATTGATTGAGGGTGGTCATACTTCCTGTTACATCTTGCATTTCACCCATGATCCGATCGACCGTGGAAACGACGTTGCTCAAATCTACCTGGCTTTGTTCTGCTTGTTGAGCAATGCCATTGGAAGCGTCTGTAATCTCTTGAGAAGATAAAGCTAAGTGGGTTGTCTCTTTTTCCAATTGAAGCGACGACTGATGCAGTTGGTTCGAGGTATTATGTAGTCTTTGTACGATGTCTCGCCAAGTACGGATCAAGTTGTTCATGGATTTGTTCATCTGACCAAGTTCATCAATCCGGTTCGTAGCAGGCAGCTCCACATTCAAATTCCCCTCCGTTAGGGATTGAAGTACATTCACACTTTCTTGCAGAGGCTTGGTGATAAGCCGTCGTAAAAGAAAGAAAATCAGACCGAAAATGACAATTGTAGCGATGAGTCCGGTAGTTAAGATAAGCTTTAAATGGTTCTCTATTGAGAGAATCATGCTCTCTTTTGGAATTAAGACACTGATTCCGCCCCGTAGTTCCCCTACGGTGTAGCCTTCTTTGGCATAACCAGTAATGTCGATTTCCCCCGGAGGACCTCCATGGCAACTGAGACAACTTTCGTTAATAGGAAGGGGTACGATATATCGATAATAGAGAGTATCGTCGATCTGGTCGTTACCATAAAGTTCTTTCAAATCGGGATTGGTAAGAAATTGCTCCAAACTTTTTATTTCCCATTCATCGGGGGCGTTGCTTGAATTTCGATATTCCAAGCTGGTCTGTCGGACCTTGGTTTCGGAATTCTTGTTAAACTCAGTGGCAATCAAATAGGCGGCACGAGCCGGGTTCAGCCCTTTAAACTCGTAGTTTCCTTTTGAATCATGATTGATCCGGTCCTGATGAAGTGCAAAAAAGCTTCGTTGGGCGATAACTTGGGCCGTCAACAATCGAGCCTGTTCGAGGAGTTGCTTTTCGCCTTCTTTCATCAAGTCATGATATACAAGAATGATAGCAGCTCCGAGAAATAGGGAAATGACGAGAATGAGGGTCACAATGAATCGCAAAGCTACGTTAGAGCGAATGTACTGGATCATGCTGCGCCCCCTCGATTATTCTATTCAGTTGCTGTGGTAGTACTAACTTGCACGATTGACATTGCACTTTTCGTCCACTGTACAACTTTCACGGAATGACCTAAAAGTTTACTGTAATATTACTGTATTGATTAAAAAGATAGCATACTTCATCGAGTTTAACAAGAAAGATATAAGCGGAACCGAGTGTAAATAATTGGCCATTGTTGATTTCGAGCAAAAGCAAGAAATAAAGTTTAAAAACAAAAACAAGCAATCATTAATATTTTTAATTTATAAGTTTAATTTCTATTATATCATTGAAAAATCAAATAATAATAAGCATTTGCCAAAAAAATAACTACCATAAATAAGTCAACTCAGGTAAAATATATTAGAAACCTAAAGTAGAGCTACCAATAAGGAGAAAAATATGGGGGAAAAGTTTTCGCATAGTAATCCAGTCCTCGCCTCTATGCCTTACGGTTATGCCTTGCATAAAGCAATTTTTGATTCAAATAATCAAATTGTTGATTATATATTTATAGAAGTGAACAAGGCCTTTGAAG
This sequence comes from Heliorestis convoluta, assembly GCF_009649955.1. Taxonomy (NCBI): domain Bacteria; kingdom Bacillati; phylum Bacillota; class Clostridia; order Eubacteriales; family Heliobacteriaceae; genus Heliorestis; species Heliorestis convoluta. The sequence goes on from NZ_CP045875.1 coordinate 258,165, forward strand.
ATATAACGAACTTACAAAGCCAGGAACTCGTCAATAAAAGAGCTAGTGGAGTTTTTCACAAAGATAACGTCTTTAATTTTGTACAACCACTACAGAAAAGAAAGCTCAAAAAGCATTCAGGACACTCAGATACCTTTGAAATATACTACAAGAAGGAAAACAAGTGGTTTCAAGTAGAGTTGTTTTTTACCAGTTCGCAGCATTTTGCTGTAACCTTTCATGATATTAGTACGGCAAAGAAAAATGAAATCTATAAAGAAGTGATCGAAAGACAACAAGAGATGGTTTGTCGCTATTTACCCGATACGACGCTGACTTTTGTGAATGAAGCTTACTGTAACCACTTTGGTTTTTCTGAAGAAGAGTTGCTCGGGAAAAAGTTTCTTTTTTTATTTCCCGAAGAAGCCCATGAGCCAATACTGAATAATATAGAAAATATTATTAAGAATAAATCTAAAATCACTTGTGAACATCTCACGGCCTTGCCACAAAGCAATCAAAAGAGGTGGCAAAAGTGGATAAACTACCCTCTTTTTGATAGTAACAACGAAGTTGTAGAGTTTCTCACAGCAGGGATAGACATTACGGCACAGAAAGAAGCAGAGTTATCCTTAAAGCTTCGTGAATCTTTGCTAGAGGCAGTCAATGTGACAGCAGAAAAACTTTTAAAATGTCATGAGTGGGAACAAGTCGTACCTCAAGCACTTCGTCAACTTGGAGAAATCACCGATGTAAGTCGTATCATTTTGTTCAAAAAGATGGTTACCGAGGATGGGAAAGAAGATTTACAATTGCACTGTGAGTGGCACAAGCCAACGCTTGCGCCTCTTGTAACAACGAGTGAATCTTTTAGGAAGCAGTGGCAATCTGTCGAACAAGCCGAATGGTACAGCTTCTTAACCAAAAATCACATTATTAACAAACAAGTCGAAGAACTACCCCCTTCTGTACAAGCTTTTTTTCGAGAAAAAGGCGTAAAAACAGTGCTCATAGCACCTATTTTTGTAGAGCGGCAATGGTGGGGAGGTCTGAGCTTTGAACAACAAATAGATTCTAGAGAATGGTCGGAGTCAGAAATTGATGTAATCGCAATTTTTACCAGCCTTCTAGGTGCTGCTATGGAACGAATGCAGGTAGAAAAGCGGCTTGTCCAAGCCAAGGAAGAGGCCGACCGAGCGAACAAAGCGAAGTCAGATTTTCTTGCTACCATCAGCCACGAAATACGAACACCCATTCATGGAATTATGGGCATGGCCGACTTAGCGCGAATGACCGATTTATCGGAGCAACAACAAAACTATATCAAGACCATTCTCCAGTCATCACAAACGTTGCTCGATATTATCAATGATATCTTAGACTATAGCAAAATCGAATCAAAGACACTTCAAATACGAGAAAAAGTCTTGAACCTACCAGCTTTACTCAACGAAGTATTTCAAATTTTCCTGCCGACAAAATTTGAAAAAGACGTAGACTTGATCTTGTCGCTTCCTTCTAATATACCAACGATTTGTCTCGGTGACCCTCTTCGAATTCGTCAAATCTTGCTTAATCTTTTAGGCAATGCTGTGAAGTTTACGGAAAAGGGCTCCGTGTCCTTACAACTTTCCTGTCCAGAAAAAACATATTTGCCTGGAGAAATTGTACCTATTGAAATCACAGTTACCGATACAGGCATTGGCATACCCCATGACCGACTAGAGAGTATCTTTGCTGCTTTTGCGCAAATAGACAGTTCCATGGGGCGAAATTATGAAGGCACCGGCCTTGGCTTAGCTATCTCGAAAAAATTAGCCCAGCTTATGGGGGGATCTATTTCTGTTGAAAGTGAAATCGACCAAGGAAGCACTTTCCGCTTGCAACTGCCTTTGAAGGTTGTAGAAGTAGAAGAGAGCGACGCAAAGGAAGGTTCAGTTTCGAAAAAAGAAGAAGATCTGAAAGTAGAGATTGATAGTACGATCACCACGAAGAAAGATTTCGAATCTTCTTTAGAACAGGAAGAAAGAAAAAGTTCAAGGTATAATCATACGATTTTAATTACAGAAGACAACCCAGTGAACATGATGATTGCCAGAGAACGAGTTAGAAAGTTAGGCTATAAAGTAATAGAAGCACGAAATGGCATCGAAGCTGTAGAGCAGTTCTTAAACGAATCGATTGATTTGATTTTTATGGACTTACACATGCCGGACATGGACGGCATGGAAGCAACTCGTATCATTCGGAAAATCACAGAACGGGAAAAGCGTAGAGAAGTTCCCATAATAGCGCTTACTGCCGATGCGATGAAAGGCAACCGAGAAAAATGCCTAGCCGCTGGCATGGATGACTATATTACCAAACCGTTCAAGCGAGAAGATATTGAAAAAGCCATAGCTTGTTACTTATAAGAACACAGAAACACAGGGGACTTGGACCTCCTGTGTTTATTTTTATGTATCCAGTAATGCTAGGTTAGGAGACTTTTTGACACTCTTTTTAATTGGATGAGATTGTGCATTGCTGCGCTTTCTAGGCAACGATACAATGAAAAAGATAAACTTGCCTAGTCAGGAACATACAGTTTGCGGAGAGAGGGGTGCCTTCATGGCAAGCTCAGTTTACGACAGCGATTTCTATAAAGACGTTGAAACCAAAGTACAAGATCTTATCAACAAATACAGCAAAATGTTATCATCTCAAACCATTAATAGCCCCCGCTCTATTGGCGATTCACTGCAAGATATTTTAAGTGATGAATTTCAAGCCATCTTAGGAGATAAATGCAAAGACTTCTCCACCAGTGTAACACGTCGCTCCCTAGAAGATCTGAAATTCACAGATACAGAAGGCTATACCCACTGGGTCGATGTCAAAACCCATAACCTAGATACCAAGTTCAGCATGCCCAATCTTATCTCAGTAAAGAGACTGGCCGAATTGTACAAAGAGGATTCGAACTATTTTGCCTTGCTGCTTATCGATTATAAAGTACAGCAAGGCAAACTAGAGGTTACGAAAGTAATGTTCTTTCCCATTGAGTTTTTGTCTTGGGAGTCCATGTCCATTGGTGCTTTAGGGTGGGGTCAGTTGCAAATCACCGATTCCAACCGGGTGAAGATATTGGACCAGAATTGCAGAGAGAAGTGGATTGGGGAGTTCAAAACAAATGTATTACGATTTTATCGGAATGAGATGAACAAGATTGGGCAGCGTGTGACTTATTTTGAGGCGCTCTAGGTCTCTCACAATAAAAAACAAAAGTTACCAAGAAAAGGGGTTCTAACCAAGAGTGTTGATAGGCCGTTGCAATTGTATTTCATTGGGACATTTCGTTGCGAAGATATAAAGCCTTTGGAGAATACTTCTGCGTGAAAAGCAAAAAATACGAAAAAAGCAATAACACAGTGAAAGGTGCTTTTCGATGGAAGAAAAAATCTTACGCGTGAACATGGCCAAGGGAACGGCTCAAGAAGAGCCTGTGCCGCCTTCTTACCAAAGCCTAGGAGGGCGAGCGCTAACGTCCAAAATCATTCTCGATGAAGTGGAACCAACCTGTCATCCCCTGGGCAAACAAAACAAACTCGTCATCGCCGCTGGCATCTTATCAGGGACCAAATGCCCCAATTCAGGCCGCCTCTCTATCGGTGGCAAAAGCCCTTTAACCAACGGTATTAAAGAAGCCAATGCAGGCACTCCTATTTCCCACCAATTGGCCAGTCTTGGTTACAAAGCCATTGTTGTAGAAGAAGCACCAGAAGGAGAAGAACAATATCTACTCTATCTCTCTGAAGAAGGTGCACGCTTAGAACCAGCCGGTGACATAGCGGGTCTAGGCACTTACGATCTGAACAGCCGCCTACGAGAGCGCTATCATGAGAAAATTTACGTGCTTTGCATTGGACCTGCTGGAGAAAAGCTCATGCGCAATGCAGGCATATCCTGTAATGATCCTGAAGGCGGCCCTGGTCGCTTTGCCGGTCGCGGTGGCCTTGGTGCACTAATGGGCTCTAAAAAGCTAAAAGCCATCATCTTCGATACGAGCAAGATTTTCCACGCACCCATTCAAGAGAAAGAAAAATTCAGCGAAGCCTCGAAGAAGTTTGCTAAAATCCTCCGTGATAATCCCATCAGCGGTGAAGGCCTACCCAAATACGGAACCAATGTCTTAATGAACTTGGTGAATGAAGCAGGCGCCTTGCCAACGAAAAATTTTCGCTATGGAACTTTTGAGGGTGCCGACAAAGTAAGCGGGGAAGAGCTAGCAGCAAGAGCGCTGGCACGAGGTGGCGCAGGAACACCGACGCACAACTGTCACCCGGGCTGCGTCATTCGATGCTCCAATATTTATCCCGATGAAAAGGGAGAAGTCCTCTGCTCTCCTATTGAATATGAAACTGTCTGGGCTTTAGGCCCCAACTTAATGATTGACGATCTTGATGTAATTGCTCGCTTGAACCGTATCTGTAACGACCTAGGTCTAGATACCATTGAAGCCGGCGGTGCCTTAGGCGTGGCGATGGAAGCTGGCATTATTCCTTTTGGCGATGGACCTGGCGCCATTCGTTTGCTAGAAGAAGTCGGAACGGGTACGCCTCTAGGCCATATTATTGGACAAGGCGCTGATAGTGTTGGCAAGACCTATGGCGTTACTCGCGTCGCCACTGTTAAAGGTCAACACCTACCAGCCTATGATCCGAGAGCGATTAAAGGAATTGGCGTCACTTATGCAATGACAACGATGGGTGCTGATCATACGGCCGGATACAGTGTGACTCACAACCTCTTGAAATCAGGTGGCTATGTAGATCCCTTAAAGCCAGAAGGACAAGTAAAGCTATCTGTAGATTTACAAGTAGCAACTGCAGCCCTTGACTCTTTTGGCTTGTGTATCTTTGTTGCCTTTGCACTTCTTGACAATCCCGAGGGCTGGCCAACGGTCGTCGATATCTGGAATGCCAAGACAGGAAAGAATCATAGCATGGAAGAAATTCTCGAGCTCGGGAGAGAGGTAATGCGAGCTGAGCGTGAGTTTAACAAAAGGGTCGGCTTTACACCTGCCCATGACCGCTTGCCTGAGTTCTTCCGAACAGAGCCACTGCCTCCCCACAATACAATCTTCGATGTCAAAGCGGAAGAAATGGATGAAATGAACGAGAAATTTAATATGTATCATTAGTACCAAAAACAAAAGCTAGATATCAGAATTAGAAGCCAGAAAGAGACTTAGGTTCTTTAGAAGACCTACTTTCTCATAGAAAATGAGGTGATAAAGTGACACAAGATAAATCGATGAATCAAATTCAAGAAGCTCTTGGGCAAGGATTGAAGATTGGATCACAAAAAGAAGAGCTAGAGCGGATGGTCAATGATAGAAGAGGAATTCGGAAGAAATTAGAGCAAACGGAGAAGTTTGTGTCCGATCAGGACTTATGAATAAGTGATAACTTAGTGGTTACCAATCATTACCAACTCTCATAGGCTATACAAAGGCACAGGAAGCAAGGTGCTTTCTTGTCTTGAAAGCCAATGAGAGGAGGAGTGATTGTCATGGCTCGTCTAACGCCACGGGTCCTACTTCGTCGTGGAACTTGTATCTGTTTTCGTGTTGATCGACGCAACAGACTGAGAACAACAGGTAGATTCCGTTGTCGTCGTCTTCCTATTGTTCGTCGGGTTTAATATCGAAGCCTAGTAACACTCTCCTGACACAGTGAACTGAAAAAAGTGTAGAAAAATCCTGGCAGTGCTATAAGAGCGGCTGTCAGATTTTCTATGGTGCCATGGAGCCTGATACGAAATAACCCCAAGAAAAGAAGTAATAATTTTCTGAATCTTCATGCTATAATGTAACGACAGAAAACTTCTGCTTCTCAATTACAAAGAGAAAGGGGTCCTTATCTTGCTACAAGGTATCAAAGTTCTAGATTTATCTCGTCTCTATCCTGGGCCTATGGCCAGTTGGTTGCTTGCCGATATGGGGGCTGAAGTTATTAAAGTGGAAGACCCTCAACAAGGCGACTATTTCCGCGAGATGGGCCCCTCTTTCGATGGCATGAGCACCTACTACCGCAGTATCAATGGTAATAAAAAAAGCGTCATCTTAGACTTAAAACAAGATCAAGATCGAGAAACTTTTTATACCCTCGTTCGTCAATCACAGGTCTTATTGGAAAGCTTTCGCCCCGGTGTGGCTTCAAGGCTGAAAGTAGGGTATGAAGATCTAAAACCTTTACAACCCAGTCTTGTCTACTGCTCCCTCAGTGCTTACGGTCAAGAAAGTCCTCTCAAAAACCGTCCAGCCCATGATTTGAACGTGGTCGCATTATCAGGTATTTTACATCTGATGGGTCTTCAAGATAAGCCGATCCCAGTGCCACCGATTCAATTGGCTGATGTTACATCTGCCTATTATGCAGTAATTGCGATTCTTGGGGGGGTGTTGAACCAAGCGCGAACAGGGCAAGGGTCTTATGTTGATGTATCCATGCTAGACAGCTTATACAACTGGTTAGCCATTCACATAGCCAGCGAAGAAAAACCTTTACGGCGAGAAGATATGGAGTTATCGGGCAACTTGGTCTGTTACAATATATATGAAACGAAAGAGGGTCGCCACATAGCTTTTGCGCCTTTGGAGCCTAAGTTTTGGAAGAATTTTTGTCGAGCGATTCATCGCGAAGACTTGCTATCACAACATATGGAACGGGCCGAACCGGGCAATAGCACCTATGAAACAGTAAAAGCAATTTTTCGCTCTAAGACGTTAGAAGAATGGCGACCTCTTTTGGAAGAATATGATGCTTGTTGGGAGCCTGTTCTAACGCCCGAAGAAGCTTTGAACACAGCTCACATTCAACAACGCAATTTACTTTTACAACGAGGAAAAGGATTTACAGAACTTGCCTTTCCTCTGAAAGCATCAACCTTGTCTTCAAAGCCTCGCCGGGAAGCGCCCCGAGCAGGTCAAGATCAGGAAGAGGTTGTTGGGGGTCTTATTCAACTGTGCCTAAGGAGCGAGGTGACATAGAGATTGACTTTATCAAAATCTAAATCTAATAGGATTCATGAAGCTGAAACTATGACGATTCAGTACTACGAAGAGCACGGCGAGGCTTTTTATGATGCAACTGTCCATGCTGATCTTTCTGCTCTGTACAAGCCTTTCTTGGCATCGCTACCGTCACAAAGCCATATTCTCGATGCTGGATCAGGCTCTGGTCGCGATAGTCGTTTTTTTCTCGATCAAGGCTATGAGGTAACTTCGATAGATGCTTCGAAAGCGATGGTTGAAAAAACGACTGTTTTAACGGGTAGAGAAGCTTTGCATTTACGCTTTGACCAGATTGAATTTGAAAATATTTTTGATGGCATCTGGGCTTGTGCTTCTTTGCTTCATGTTCCACCTACGGCCATAGACGATGTTCTTTATCGCTTGACAAGAGCTTTGAGAGAAGGCGGTATTATGTATTGTTCTTTTAAGTATGGTGAAGGAACAGAATATCGAGGGGGTCGCTTTTTTGCCAATTATAATGAAAGAACCTGGCAAGAGGTTCTTTCAAGGCAGAAGGAGAATCCGTTAAAACTTCTTCAATTATGGAAGACCCAAGATGTGCGTCCTGGTCGGGATGAAGAGTGGTGGTTGAATTGTTTGGTGGAGCGATGATGTTTTTATCAAACAAATCATCCCCAAAGCCCCTGTTGAACATTAAAAATATCGGGACTGTCATAACGTGGCGAATTCACCAGCGTAGAAACTTCCTGAACCGCCATCTTTTCTTCAGAAAGCGGCTGAAGCAATATAGAAGCCAAGTTCCAGGGTCCTTCTAACCAGGGTGCACATGTTTCAGGTGTTAAAATTACTGGCATACGATCATGAACTTTCGCCACAAGATCGTTGGGCTCCGTTGTTACAATCGTACAAGAAGGAATAACAATGTTGTTGGAAGACCAGATCGTCCATAAACCAGCAAAAGCAAAAAGTCTCTGATCCTTCAATGTGAAGCGATAAGGGATTTTTTCTTTGCCCATTTTTATCCATTCGTAAAAACCATAGAGACATAGACGACTTCAAAGCATTGGGAACATAGATATTTTTGCTACAGTTTTATACCCTCAAGCTGCAAAAGCCTATGCTTCAACGTTACCCTGTTCTCAACGCCAGCGAAACCGCCAATACCTTTTTGCGCAAGAATACGATGACAAGGAATCATTAAGGGGAAGGGGTTTCTTCGCAAAGCACCACCAATGGCTCGTACTGCTTTCGCGTTGCCAACTTGTGCAGCCAACTCACTGTATGTCTTGGTTTTTCCCGCTTCGATTTTAGCGACCTCTATAAGTACAGTTTTATAAAAAAGGGGAAAGCCAGTCCAGTCGAAATCTATAGGAAAATCATTTCGAATCCCTTTTTGGAGATACTCTTTCAACCAATGAGTAATTTTTTCTTCAACTTCAGCTTCTGCTGCAACTGCGACTTCTATAGGAATTTTGCGAAGCTTTTGCAAAGAAATCTTCGCTTCCGCTTCTGTTTCCTGGGGCAGGGTAAGAGCCCATAAGCCCCCTTTAGACCAAGAGCAAGCAATAAAGCCCCACTTATCTATACTGAAACATTGTTTATGAAAAATAGTAAATTGACCCACTCTCCTTTTTTAGACAGCTTTTTAGATGTTTTTCACGCGCTAGCTGACGCATACTATCTCATGATCAAAGGATACTTACTTCCGTTCTATAAAAAACCATAAAGATTCTTATGAATCTGTTAAAAAGGATGAAAAGCAAATGTCAAAAACAGCATTGATTGCAGGTGCTACGGGATTGGTAGGTCAGGAATTACTTCAGATTCTGCTTCAAGGAACCCAGTATGAAAAGATTTATGCAATCGGTAGAAGACCCTTAGAAATAGAACACCCAAAGCTAAGGTCGATTGTCTGTGACTTTGAAAAGCTAGACCAGGTTAAAGAATATTTTGCCGTACAGGACCTTTTTATTTGCTTAGGAACGACGATTAAGAAGGCAAAAACAAAAGAAGCGATGTATAGAGTAGATGTAGACTATCCTCTAACCATCGCTCGATTGGCCTTAGAACAAGGTGCAAGGCACTTTTTGATTATAAGCTCCACGAACGCCAACGCCAATTCTTTCTTTTGGTATCCTAGAATGAAAGGAATCTTAGAAGAAGAGTTACAAAAGATTCCTTATCCAAGTATGTCCATCCTTCAACCTGCTCTATTATTAGGAGACCGTAAAGAATTTAGGTTGGGCGAGCACGTTGCGAGTATTCTATGTAGTCGGGTGTTGTCAAAGCAAAGCCCATTACGAAGAAAGCTTGCCGTAGAAGCCCATACAGTCGCATTAGCGATGTGTAACATTGCACAACTGAATAAAAAAGGGATTGCGACTTATTCGAATGATCAGATTATAAAAATAGCAAAGATAGAAAGTCCCTAAGGATTTTCTATCTTTGATCAATTACTGAATGAACCGATTTTCCTCAAGCTCTTTAAAAGCTTTATCTAATTCTTCACGAGTATTCATCACAATCGGACCGCCCCAAGCAATGGGTTCACCAAGAGGTTTTGCTGATAGAAGCAAAAACCGTAGTCCCTGCTCTGATGCTTTTACTCTGAAGGAAGTGCCCTCCTGAAACAGCAGGGCATGCTTTTCTGCATAGGAGGCATCGTCGGTAGGACCAAAAGAACCTTCACCCTGCAGAATATACACAAATAAGGTAGCCTCAGGGTCCGTCTCCAATGACCACTCTGTAAGAGGGTCTACCTCTACATCTAGGAAGAGCGTTTTCACATAATCTCCTGCCACGGCACCGGCTTGTCCTTGGTAGGAACCAGCAATTACACGCACTGTTCCATTGCCAACATCAATCGCTGGAATCTCTTCTGCGGATATACCTCTATAGGTTGGTGCAGCCATCTTATCTTTTGCAGGCAAATTGAGCCACAATTGTACACCTAGCATTCTAGGACAAGGCTTTGGCATTTCTTGGTGAATGATCCCCGAACCTGCCGTCATCCATTGACATTGACCATCTAAGATTGTACCTCGATTGCCCAGGCTATCACTGTGCTCTATTTCTCCATGGACGAGATAGGTAACCGTTTCTATCCCACGATGAGGATGCCAAGGAAAGCCTTTCGTATAATCATCGGGATTGACAGAATCAAAAGCATCTAGCATCAGAAAGGGATCAAAATCTTGCGTATCCTGCTTCCCAAAAACTCTAACCAACTTTACCCCTGCACCATCTACTGCATTTTGTCCAGTAACAACTTTTTTAACGGTACGAATAGGACTCATTTTTCTTCCTCCTAGATATGTTATTTTAGTTTGCGAAGAAAAAATCACTGCGTCTAAACCACTCATTATATTTCACTGTATCGATCAAGAATACTCACTCCCGTTCTATGAATAAGTCCAGCAAATGTAGTCAGATCCTCTTTATAAGTCAGCCATTCATCAGGCGTAAAAAGAACAAAATCAATGTCAATATCACTTTCTATAGCTAGATACATCTCCATAGTTGTTTCTCTTTTGTTTTTGGTTGAAATAATTATACATAGGTCGATGTCGCTACCTCGTCGTACTCTTTTTTTAGCGCAAGAACCAAAGAGTATTATGTCAATAGGGTTAAACTTTTCTATTAGCTGGCTTCTAATTTTATTAATATCTTTTTCATAAGGCAACAATGATATCACAATCCTTTAAGAAGGTTCCTTTTGTTTATTTTACTATATTTTCCACTGTGATAAAAGCAACCCTCACTTAAAAGATTGAACTGAAATGTTCTCTTCCTAAAGACAAGCTAATTTAATCAAACTTTCCCATTAACCTGAGGCACATTCCAATCTTAAAGCATATGATATGGCAAAATCCTACGAGAGGGTTGAGCAATATGTATCATAGATACAAACCATATCCCTGTCCCTACCATTGTAATAGGCCAACGTATCATCGGGGTAATAGGTATCACCCGGATATGTATAATTATCCAAACAATATATACGACGGCTATAATCGCTACCCAGATCCTTATCAGGTTGAAAGACCAATGTGTTATCCAGATCCGAGGAGACCCTTGAGCAAAGTAAGAGATTATGGACCAGAACCCTTTGTAGTCAATATTGAGGAAGCTACGAAGCAAAATAAGACTTATCGTACAGCCCTCTGGACAGGATGTTATTTGCAACTTACCCTAATGAGCATCGATGTTGGGGATGACATAGGTCTAGAGCTCCATGAAGACCACGACCAATTCATAAGAATTGAAGAAGGTCAAGGAATCGTTAAAATGGGAGATAGAAAAGACCAGTTGAATTTTCAAAGAAAAGTTTATGATGACTATGCCATATTTATCCCTGCAGGCAAATGGCACAATCTGATCAATACAGGCAATAGACCACTTAAATTATACTCAATTTATGCGCCGCCTGAGCATCCCCGTGGTACGGTTCATGTAACGAAAGAAGATGCTAAATAGTGTGCTCACTCCCACTGGCCCCATTGCTCAGGACAATAGCCGAGGGTAGCTTTTTTGCCATTTCTTACAATGGGAGTCTTAAAAAGTAGAGGATTGCTTAATAGCTCTTCTTCAACATTATGAACTAAGTACTTCAAGTTGCGTCGACCATATTCTTTGCCCTCTTTGTCTATTAGATGATCTATAGCACCGACTGCTTTTGCTACGCTTTCTAACTCACCTTTGCTTAAGCCTTTTACGTTCAAGTCAATAAATTGAAATTTTATCCTGCGCTCCTTAAAGTAGCGTTCTGCTTTTCTGGTATTCTGGCACTTTTTTGTTCCCCAGATTTGAATATTCATTAGAAAACGCCCTTTCTTCTTTTTTCACTAGTTTACCATGAACTGCCCGTTTACAAGAAAAACATTCTTCTATAGAAATACCTGAATCCCTGCTACAAAAACACAAGGGGACGGTTCGCTTGGCAGGCTAAAAATTGCTGCCAAGCGAACCGTCCCCTCGCCATTAAAAACTGTAGCACCTAATCGACTTTAAAAGTTGAAACCATTTTTTCTAGCTCATTGACACTTTCTTTCGTAGTTTGGACAGATTGCTGAACTTGATTGAATTTTTCTGCGATAACCGCAATACTTTGGGCAATATTTTGGGAGCCATTCGCTGCTTGGTCTGCAGAATTTGATATCTCGATGATAGACTGTCGAATTTCATCGATGGAAAGGCTCAGCGCTTGCGACGTAGCTGCAAAATCAGCAACTAGTTCTTCAACTGTTTCAGCATCATGATGATACTGATCTGCAGTATGAACCATAGAGTTGTAGTCCGAAACAATCCTGTTCGACATGAAATCAAGGATAGTTTCTGAGGATTGGGATAAAAGTTCAACAGAACTTAGTACTTCTTTCGTCGTTATTTGTATCTCTGTAACGATATTCGTTGAGTTTTCGGCCAGTTTTTGAACTTCTCCGGCCACTACTGCAAATCCACGACCAGCTTCCCCAGCTCTAGCGGCTTCAATGGCAGCATTGAAGGCTAAAAGATTTGTTTGAGAAGCAATTTGCAATATAGCGTTGGAAAGAACATTGATTTTTTCAACACTTTGTGCCTGTTGGATAGCAATGCGTAGTTTCTTTTCAATCTCATCTTTTGTATCGTTTGCATAAGCTTGAGAAGCCAGTGAATCTTGTCGTAATTTTTCAGCACGCTTTCGGATTTCCCCAACTGAACTCGAACCCTTTTGTGCTTTTGTGGAAATGGAATTCACGGCTTCAGAAACAGCGTCGGTGGTATTGGTAATGGTAACGGAAGATGCCGCAGTTTGCTCCATCCCAGCAGCCAATTGTTCCGTTGTCGCTGAGATATTATCTATCTGCGCAGATAAATCAAGAATGTGATGGTTACTGTCTTGAACAATTGCATTAACAGATTGGGATTCTTGCTTAATACGGCTTATTATAAGACCAAAGGTTTTTTGCATACGATTTACAGCGTGGGCCAAAGAACCTATTTCATCGTTGTGATTCACTTTAATTTGCTGCGTCAAATCACCATTGCTATCAGCAATATCTTCCACTCTTGAGAGAACGTGCTTGACTGGAGCAATAATTGATTTGGAGATGTACAACCAAGTGAAGATAGAAACCAAAATCCCAATCGCTAAGGATAGAGATAATATGTAGGTTACTTTTTTCGTAGCCTTTTCAATAGCCTCTACATTCTTCTCCACTTCAACGTCTATATCAGCTTTGAAAAGATCTACTTTATCGTTAATTTCTAGAGCAACTGTGTCAAACTCTTCCATAAACAAGTTGCCCTTCTCGGGTCCACCATCAATATAGGCCTGGGCCATGATTTTTCCAGTTTCATAATAAGGCTCAAAGGCATGGAGAATAGAATTTAACTCTAGCTCTTTAGAAGGGGCTAATTCTTTCAGTTCTGTAATCAGTTGTCTAACGTACTCGGCATGTTCTTCTGCTTCCAGAAATCCATCATCAAAGCCCTCAGCCGCTCTTGTAGCACTAATATCTGTAAGCCACTGTTGCACTTGAACGACATTCAATTTTAACTCATCTGATTTATGAAGTGTAACAAAAGATATTTGGTGTAAATTTTGAACCATATTATAATTTTGATTCAAGTTCATAATTTGGTTTCCCATAATTGCAGAAAAAAGCAATACCAATACAATGATTGGCAAAAAAAGTTTTACACGGATGCTTGTTAACATTATGGTCAATTCTCCCATCAAAATGATATTTAATCTTACTCCCCAATGCTAAAACATAGGCGAGCCATTTATTTTTAGAAGCCATAATATCTGCCCGACCAAGAGATAGATCTAACCTGCGCAAGTGACGGTGAATTTTGCATCCATAATTAATTAAAACGATAGCATATTCCAGAAAGTTTAACAAGGACCTATTCCGCCTGCCTATCTAGGTGGTACATTTCATGTAACGAAAGAAGATGCTGAAAGGGACTTCATGAACCTGCCTTTTGAAAATATAGGACGAATGGCTCAAGTTTTCTAAAGGATTTTTATAAATTCTGTACAATACTAGTTTGTGCAGAATACTTTTTTATCCAAAAATGACTACATTTACAATAAAGACGTAGGCAGAGAGAATCTGAGAGAAACCCATGAAAAAGAAAAATCCAATAAATTGTTGGAATTAGATGCATAGGAGGTCTTTGCATATGGCTGAATCAAAAACCTTACTATCACCACCGAACTTCGATTCTGAAGATAAAATTGGCTATGGCGGAGTTATGAAAGTGAAAAGTGAAAAAAATGATCTATCGGCACGAAAATTACAAGAGCAACGTCGAAGAGCACGTACTTTTGCCAAACAACAACAGATTTCAGAGCGCTTGACTACTGCATCAGCAGAGCTTTCATCGGGTGTAGAAGAATCGTTGTCTGCCGTGAATGAATTGCGGCAGTCTATGGAAGAGATTGCCGCAGGTGCCCAAGAAGCCAGCGCAGCTAGCGAAGAAAGTACAGCGGCGGTGACACAAATTGTTGGTAGCATCGATAAAAGCTCTGCTGCTGCAAAAGAATCGATGGAACACAGTAACGTCATTCAACAAAAGGTGGCTCTTACAGCCATTGATATTAAGCGACTTATAGAAGGTGTGGCAAAATCTGCCAAAAGAAGTGAGGAATCGGCTCATCTCGTAGCAGAACTGGAAAATCAAGCGAAAGAAATAGGAAACATTATAGAGACAGTCGTCAATATTGCCGACCAGACGAATCTACTAGCTTTGAATGCTGCTATAGAAGCAGCTCGAGCAGGTGAGTATGGCAGTGGCTTTTCTGTTGTAGCCGATGAAGTACGTACCTTAGCGGAAACATCAGAAAAAGCAGCCAATGATATTCGGCAAGTGATCGAACAGATTCAAAGAGATGTAAAAGAAATTGCTAGCTCCATCAACGGCGCTGTACAGATTGCCAATTCAGAAGTGCATAATGGTATGGAAATTACAAAGAAACTCGATCATATGACGACAATGTTTGCTGAGTTTGTCGACGGTACAAACAAAGTCAGCGTATCAATCAACCAGTTATTAAATAACACACTGGAAATAGAGCAAGGTACGAAAGAGATCGCCAACACATCAGAACAACAAGCGGCAGCAGCAACAGAGTCACAAAATGCCTTAGAGGAACTGGTTAAAGCAATGTCTGATATTAGCCAATCGGCTCTAGAACTGAATGATATGGCCGACGATCTCAAGTCTTCCACTGATATTAATAAGTCTGCAGAATTGCTTGCATCGGCGGCAGAAGAACTGTCAGCAGCGATTAGCCAATCAAGTACTTCTGCCAAACAAATCTTACTAGCCATTAATATGATTCATCGAGGGGCAGAACAACAGTCCACTGCTACGGAACAATCAGCAACATCAGCCCAGATGGCGGAAAGAGAGATCCAACATATTTCTGAAGTAGCGAGTACTTCGGAAATAAAATCGAAGACAACACTTCAATTATTAATCGAAGTGAAAGAGCAGACAGAGGCATTGATCACCAATATCAGCGAAGGTCTAGAAACACTACATAAAAACTTAAAAATGATTTTTACCTTAAATGGTCTTGTTCGCAAGATTGAAAAAATTGTCAACACCATTGACAAAGTCAGTATTCAAACAAACATGCTTGCTGTAAATGGTGCCATTGAAGCAGCCGGAGCAGGAGAATATGGTCGTGGCTTTGCTGTCGTAGCTGGTGATATTCGCAATTTGGCTTTAGATAGTGCGAATAATGCAGAAAACATCAAAGATCTTGTGAGAGATATACAAGATCAATTGACCAGTGTAACTCGCGATGTAGAACTAGCCCTAGAAGCGAATCGTGCAGAAGTTGAAAAAGCAAGGCGTATCACGGAAGAAATAATAGTGATTGAAAAGGACGCCCAAGTCGTCTACAGCGGCATTGTCTCCATTAATAAAGTAACTACAGAAATTGCAACAGCCGTAGAACAAGCAAAAAAAGCCATTGAACAGATCTCTACCACAGCAAGGCAAGCAACAGTGTCTAGCAAGCAAGCAGCGGGTGCTGGAACAGAGCAAGAACATGGTATCGCTGAATTGGCTCAAGCCATTGAAGAAATTGCTGCAATGGCTGATGAACTACAACAGTAAGTGAGCCGAAGAGGAGGATGAATCGTGAAGACGACTCAATCGGTCACAACAGCGGTCATGGCGGATCAATATGTAACCTTTTCTTTAGGAAATGAAGTGTATGGTCTTCCAATTCACCATGTTCGTGAAATCATTCGACCGCCTAAAATCACGGTTGTACCACTTGCTCCCAAATATATTGAAGGTGTGACCAACTTACGTGGTTCTATCGTTCAAATTATGAATGGTCGTATCCTTTTTAATTTGCAAAGCACCGCAAAAAGCAAGCAGACACGGATCATAGTACTGATGAAAGAACAACGTCAACTAGGTTATGTGGTGGATAGAATTAATGGTGTAGAAAACATTGAAAGCGGAAGCATCGACAATTACGAAGATAACGAATCAAAGCAGCGATGGATCGAAGGTGTTGCAAAAAATAAAAAAAACGCTTCAATTATAATGCTACTCAACACGGACGAGCTTTTCAGCCATACGCATTCATTGACATCGACGATGCAAAAAAAACAGGATAGCTCTTATGACAACCATAGAGAACATGGCAATAAGGTAGTCTTGCAACGGGATCAGGAAAGAGAACGTAACAATCAAGTAACAGTCAACAAAGAAGTGGATATTCGGCAATTTGTTCGTTTCGGTGTAGGCCATGAAGAATATGGCCTTTCTATTTCCGACGTAAGAGATATTGTTCGTCTACCAGAAAAAATTGATCGATTGCCAGGTGCCCCCTCCTATTTCTTGGGGCTTGGCTTACTTAGAAATCAAATACTTCCTATTTTTCAGATGAGTAAGCTACTAGGAATTAAGGCGTCGAATTCAGACAATCGCTCCAGAGTCATTATCGTACATGTTCATCATGGAGAAAAAAGCTATGCAGCAGGATTGCTTGTAGACAGTGTTAGTGAAATATTGCGCCTCTATGCTAGTGATGTGATGCCCTTACCAGAGGTGCTACGAACCAAAAAAACAGAGTCGATAGAAGGAGTTTGTCAATTTACAGAAAAGAAGCAAATCATGTATGTCGTCAATCTTCTTACGCTAATTCCCTGGTCAGAAGTAGAACAATTTATGGTAGACCAGCAGGTAAGAGCGGACAAAGAGACTGGTGATGGCATCATTACGCCGAATCTTCACATAAAGAAAGATAATAAAAAGGTTTCAACACATCAACAAGATCTCCATCTCATTTTTCGAATTGCTGATGAAGAATTTGGATTGCCTGTTTCGCAAGTAAAAGAAATATTGCGTGTCCCTGAGATTTTGAGCATACCGCACGCACCAGAGTATATACGTGGTATTGCCAATTTGCGTGGTCAGCTCATTACGGTACTTGATTTGCGAGTTCGATTGGGATTAGAACCGATCCAGATAGTGGGGCAACAACGTATTATCATTGCTGAACAAAAGAACCAATATATTGGTTTGATCGTAGATAGCATTCGAGAAGTACAGAAAATACGAATCAAAGATATTGAAGAATGTGAAGTTACAGCACCAGACCATGACTATGCAAACTACTTATCAGGCATAGCAAAGCTAAGCGATCATCGCATGGTAATGCTCCTACATCTCAAGGTGGTTTGCCTAGGAAAGAATGATTCTCTTGATGAATAAAAGCATTCGACTTTTGGTTGTAGATGATTCGGCACTGATGAGGAAGCATCTTGTTGCTTATCTGCAAAAAGATCGTCGCATTGATGTAATTGCAACAGCCAGAGATGGTGTTGATGCTGTAGACAAAGCAATAGAGTTGCGACCCGATGTGATCACTTTAGATATCAACATGCCCAAAATGGACGGCTTGACAGCTTTACAACATATAATGTATAAAGCGCCTTGTCCTATTATTATTTTATCTTCTCTAACCCAAAAAGGCGCCTTGATCACCTTTGAAGCTCTAGAGCTCGGTGCTTTTGATTTTATTAACAAGCCAAAAGGAACCATATCATATGATATTGAAGGCATGGGAAAAGAACTTCTCAACAAAATTTATGCTGCTGCAGACAGCAAAGGAATGGGCAAAAGCTCAATGTACCGTACAAGAGCAAAAGCAACTGCGCCTTCTTCGACCAAGTCACTTTCAACCAATAGAGAAATCGGTACAAAAAGCAAATCTGCTATAGCAAAAAACTATTTAACTGTAGATGGAAGTCGGAGCAAAGGCAGGGAAAGAGAAAAGGAAGTTCTGCCAGCGATAGCTTTACCAGAACGAGTCGTACTTATTGGCGTATCTACAGGTGGACCAAAAACGTTGATGGATATTCTGCCCAAACTACCTGCCCATTTTCCCTATCCAATTTTACTGATACAACATATGCCGGCACATTTTACGAGCTCTTTTGCTGCACGACTCCATAAAATCTTACCGATGAATGTAATAGAAGCAAGACATCGCCAACCGCTAGAAGCAGGCACCATTTATTTGGCACCGGGTGGCGTTCATATGCATGTGGATCGACCGATTGGACGCAATCAATTGCGCCTTCTAATCAGCGAGAAGCCAGCAGATAGGCTTTTTAAACCGTCTGTAGATGTTACCCTTTTTTCATTATTAAAGCATTTCCCTGCAGAGCGAATTATTTCAGTTTTGTTAACAGGTATTGGTGATGATGGAGCGAAAGCGATGGCCGCAGTAACCGAACAAGGTGGATGTACCATTGCTGAATCAGAAGAGACAGCCATTGTTTTTGGTATGCCGAAAGTAGCAGCTGAGCTTGGCGGAGCATCTAAAGTATTACCGAGTTATGAGATTGCAGATGAGATAATGAGAGAAGCGGCAAGGTCTCTGATCTGATAATCGACCGTTTAAAAGTCAGTCTAGTTTTTAACGAGGTGGGTTGATATGGACTTTCAACAAACTTTTTTAGAAGAAGCAGAAGAACTTCTGATAGGAATTAATGAAGATATTCTTGCTTTAGAGGCAAAGTCCAATGATGTAGAGCTCGTCAATAAAATATTCCGAGCTGCCCACACCATTAAGGGTTCAGCCAATCTTTTTGCGCTACAAGGTATTAGCGAATTAACACATCTATTGGAAAGCATTCTCGATAGACTACGAAATCATTCCCTTACTATTGATCCCGTCCTTACCGATCTATTGTTAGCAGGATTTGATCAAGTAGAAAAACTAATAGGAAGTTTAAACAATGGCCTTGTTGATCCGCAACCAGATCAAGAGCTTATGCAACAGTTGTATCGCTATATGAATGGCGATCAAAGTGATTGCAATGATGGCTTTGAACAGACTGCTATCGAGGAGAAAGTTGATCAAAAGCGACTTGCTTATCTCAAAACAGAAAAAATTTTGGAATTGGTCAAAGCATCGCTACAAAAAGAAAAATTGTGGCAAGTTCTGATAGAACCAGCAGAAGATTTGTTTTTTACGGGCCATGATTTAGTTCATACAATAAATCAATTGACAGAAGTAGGACCCATTGTTTCAGCAGAGTTAAGTGGAGAAAGATTGCCTGAATGGAACGAATTTGACCCTTTGAATTGTTATTTGGATGTACACATAATCCTAGCCTCTCCCTCGGGTACAAATCGCCACGATATAGTAGAGATTCTTGATTTTTTGGTCAGTGATAAAACAAAAGTTCTTTTGGCTGAAATTACATTGGCTGATCTCGTTCTTGATGAATTGATCCCTCAGAAAAATAAAGTTCAGCTCCTGACAGAGAAAGATGGGGACAACCGTAGAAAAATAAAAACTCAACAAGAAAAGAAAAACAATCTAGAATCTTTTACCGTCGATGAGATCTATGAAAAGTTTCTTGCTGATGAAGCGACTCTAATCAGTCAAGAGAGTCACTGTAGCGATCTTTTAGAACATAGAATTCAGCAAATGATTCATAAACTAGAAGAGATGTTGTCTATAGCACAGAGTGATGAGCCTTGTTCACCTTTGCAAATGACTTGCTCTAACTTGCGCAATGCAACAGTAGGAGCTCTTTGCTTGGGCTCCTATGTTCATACTCTGAATCAGAATCATGGACAAGATAAAGTTGTTGCTGAAAAAGTACTGAAAGCGCTTCCACCATGGTGGCAAGCGATCTGGCATGAATGGAGTAGCAAACTTTTTTCAATTGTGACAAGCCATGCTGAAGAATCCGTAGCAGACTTTACTCTCGATATTATAGAGCTTCTAGCAGAGTCTGCTTCGTTGGATAGCGAGGAAATCAGTGAAATAAAAAGCGCAAAAGAAGTAGTAGAATGTGCAGAGGTTTCCAAGACTGCCGAAGCCATACTCTCTTCTTCCATCAATGCAAATGTTACATTTCGAGTAGAGCAGAAAAAAATTGATCGATTGATGGAATTAATCGGAGAGTTGATTATCGGCAAAAATACGTTGCCTTATATGGTGAAAAAACTAAATCATCAATACCAAATGCCTCAAGCCGCTCGAGAGCTGAAAGAGAAACACGATGTAATAGATCGAATTTCCAAAGAATTACAAAACGCCATTATGGATATTCGAATGTTACCTTTATCTTTTGCTTTCGGAAAGTTTAACCGTTTTGTTCGAGATCTAGCTCGGCAATCAAACAAAATTATTAAGCTTGAGATCAGAGGCGAAGAGACAGCGATTGACAAAAACTTGGTAGAAGCACTTTCAGAACCTTTGCTGCATCTGGTGCGCAATGCCATTGATCATGGTTTAGAGACGATTGAAGAGAGACTGATAGCGAATAAAAGTTCAAATAGTATTTTGCGCTTAGAAGCATGGCGTGAAGGGGAACGTGTTTTTGTTCAAGTTCAAGATGATGGCCGTGGTATCGATGCGAATGCGGTAAAAGCCAAGGCTGTAGCACAAGGGCTTATTACATCAGAAGATGCCAAAAGCATGCCCTACGAAAGAGCCATTCAGTTTATTTTTCATCCAGGACTATCAACAGCCAAAAGCGTAACCGACCTCTCAGGGAGAGGTGTAGGAATGGATGTAGTGTATAGCAACATACAGTCTATTGGTGGGCAAGTTCGCGTGATGAGTGAAGAAGGAAAAGGCACATCTGTTTTGTTGGAACTGCCTTTGACAATGACCATGACACAGGTATTACAAGTAATGGTAGATAAGAAGCTTTATGGGATATCACTTGATCAGATTCAAGAAACGGTACGTTTACAAGATAGTGATATTCAACGCATGCAAAATCAAGAAATATTTGTGTTACGAGACCGATTGATTCCCATTATAGATCTAGCTGAATATTTTCATAGCAACCCAATTGATGCAAAAGCCAAGAAGTCTTTTCGCTACCTTGTCATTCTCAAAACGGGGATAGCTTTACAAGTAGATGGCTTAATAGGTCGCCAAGAGGTTGTTATAAAGCCGATTGATCACAATCTGAATCATTGTAAAGCTATTTCTGGTGCAGCTATTCTTGGAGATGGCACTGTTATGCTAATTATAAATGGAAATAGCATTCGAATCTGATAGCAAAGGAGAATGCCTATGGCCTATCGCTTACGAAAGAAAGAACTTCAAATCTTTGGAGACTTGTTTATCGAAGAACTTGAACTTTTGCATCACAAAATTAAAGAGAGAGGCATTGAGCAGATAGAAGTAATAGACTTGGCACAATTAAAAAGGGTAGATTTTGCATCATTACAATGGTTGATTCTGCTTACAAAACAGCAAATGAATGCAAAATGGCATTGGCCAACTACAGGCGAATTGGCAAAAATACGCCAATTACTTAATAGTCAATGAAAAGGGGTTCTAAAGAAATGGGAAAAACTATATTTATTGTAGATGATTCCGTAACAATGCTACTTAATATTAAGATGATTCTAGAACAAGCGGGGTATACAGTATACCAAGCAAGAGATGGCCTAGAAGCCTTAGAAAGTTTGAAAAAGATTGGAAAAGTCGATGGAATCATTTCAGATGTCAATATGCCTACTATGGATGGTTATACTTTTATTTTAGAACTACGAGCACAACGCCAATACCGATTTACACCGATTATTATGTTAACCACAGAATCACAAGCTGCGAAAAAAGAGAAAGGACGCCAAGCAGGTGCAACAGGTTGGATTACCAAACCCTTTCAACCAGAACAATTGCTGCAGGTGTTACAGCGAGTTATCAAATAAAGTGACATCAAGAGGTGATAGCAAGTGGATATTCCCGTTGGATTGCATATCTTTTTCATCATTTGCGCACTATCTGGTGCTTTTGCAGTGGGCTTACTTTTTGCTCAGCGATATACCTCTCCCGTAAGTCATAGTGAGAGTAGTCAGACTGTAAAAGAACTCACGAACTCTACAATGACAGATGAGTTGTTCGAAAAGTCTCCAATACGTAAAGAGCCTTTGCCATCTAATTCAGATTATTTATCAAAGCGTGCGACAAGGCTCCAACAAGACATAGATGCTATGATTGAGTTAAGCCGAGCGATGAAAGCAAATATTTCTGATGTCAACCGAGAGACGGAGCAAGCAGCTCTTACATTAGCTGATGTAATGGAACAAATTGGAGATATGGGCAAAAAGAATCCTGAAATACAAAGCGAAATGAATAAAATTGTACAAAAAGGCGTGTCTGCATTACAATTCCAGGACATTACACGACAAAAACTCGAAAACATGCAAGGGCTACTCAATGATTTTACTGAATTGCTACAGCATGATAAAAGTTTGCCTAGAAAAACGTCGCAAATTGCGGAAGTTGCACAGGAAAAGTACACAACGCATGGAGAGTTAATGAATCACCAGAAATATGTTAGCAAAAATAAGGGCCAGGAGTTGGGCAATAATGTGGAGCTTTTTTAAAAAGAAAAAAGCTGGTAATATAATATTTGGCCAACTCAGGACAGTGTTGCTCAGTTTATGGGCTTATATAGGCCTCTGGATTGGTGTGATTGCACCTTTCTTTGCATGGTTATGGCCTGGTACAAATCTTTTTAACGACATGCTACCTCCAGATATATTGTGGTTTTACTACAGCTTAGTAGGGCTAGTTGCCTTTCTTTTGCATGCCCTATTGACAACTCTGACAACAGAGAAAAGTAAGTCGACGGAAAGCATGTACAGCAAGTACAGAGATGAAGCTTTAGCAGAAATGGAAATCATTTATTTTCGTGATATTATTGAAGCAAACTTTATTCAAGAGTGGAAAGAAGGAGTTACAAAACAGCTAAACGATTTATCGGAAACCGAAAAAGTGCTAGAAGCAGTCAAAGAAAGATCAAGTTACCTAAAAGCGGCCACTGGTGATAGTCAAGCTGTGCTAAACCATGTCTATATGATAAGTGATACTTTACGGGAAGCACTTAAGATTTCAGACAATGTAGCCATTCAAGTAAAGTCATCGTTAACTACGATGTCAAATGTGTCAAATCTTATTAACGAAAATAACAAATTTACAGAGGCGATACAAAGCTTTTACATACGTAGTACCCAGGAGATGGAAACCTTGCAAAATCAAATTAAGGAAATTGACAAAGTGGTTACTGGTATTAATGGCATTAATCGCCAAAGCAATATTCTGGCAATTAATGCTTCTATAGAAGCAGCGCGTATGGGTGAGGCAGGACGCACTTTTGCGATTGTTGCTTCAGAAGTACAGGCTTTGGCAAAAAATACTTCTGATTTTACAGCACAAATTCAAGCGGCTGCAAAATCTATTAAAGAAATCAGCCACCAAGTGGTGAAACATATGAATGAAGCAGCTTCTCTTGTTACAAGGCAGCATGAAACACTGCCTGTAGCTGAACAGCTCATGGTTACGGTGAGTGAGATGGCTAGTGACAGTGATCAGGCCATTAAAAAGCAACAGATACAATTGCATGTACTACATGAAAAAACAGGCATTGCTTTAGAGAAACTAGATGAGCTTAGTGATTTGACGACAACGAATGCTAAATTTCTTAACACAATCGAAAGTGATATTTTGAATTTGGCTGAATCGGTACTTTTTATTGTTCATAATTTACATGAACAAGTAGAATTGTTACAAAACTTTCTAGTTAGCAGTGAGTAATTTCATAGCTAAAAAATTACAAAGGGGAATTTACCTGAAAGAGCAGCAGTTTTTTCGTTTAAGAGAACAGGTATATCAAAAATCGGGAATATATATTCCCAATAACAAGCGATATTTTTTAGAACGTCGTTTTATTGACTGTATGAAAGCAACTATGATTCAAGACTCTGTAGCATATTATAACTTGTTACGTTATGATAAAAGTGGTCGACATCTGCAAACTTTTATAGAAGCATTAACAGTCAATGAAACATATTTTTTTCGTGAATTTGAGCAATTGCGATGTTTTGCAGAAGAAGTTCTCCCTATTGTTGGCGCAAAAAAAAAGCAAGGATTGAAGATCTGGTCAGCAGGTTGTTCAACGGGCGAAGAAGCTTATACACTTGCTATTATTCTACTGGAAATGCTTGATGGGGAGATTCGAAGTAAAAGTACTATTTTGGCGACTGATATTAATCAACAAGTCCTTGAAATTGCAGAGAAAGGTATTTACGATGAACGAGCGATAAGGAAAGTACCATTGCCTTATCGCTCAAAATACTTTACTTCTCTTTCTCAAGGTTATCAAGTTATTCCCAGATTGAAGAGGATGATCGATTTTCGTCAAACCAATATTCTAGATTCTACAATCATGCCATTTGCTGAAACCATTGATGTGATTTTTTGTCGCAATGTATTAATTTACTTTGACGACAATTCCCGTCATAAGGCCGTTTTAAACTTTTTTAAAGCCTTGCGCTCTGGAGGATTTATCTTTCTAGGTCATGCTGAATCGATGAGTAGGATTACTGATATTTTTCAGTTACAAAAGTTCAAAGACATTATAATTTATCAAAAACCTATGTGATCGTAGATTTTCTCGATGCTCTGATGAAAAAATGGTTATGATAGAAATCGTAAAAAGTATGTACAATATCTAACCAGTATTGTTCGCGAGGAAAGGAAGGCTTCTTTGAAAGAAACAAAACTACGCAACGTGATCTTTCCCATCTGGTTTCTATGGTTTTTCCCACCCATTTTGCTAATCGCTCTTCTAGGGAACTTCATAATCGATAGTATTGTAATTGTAGCAAGCTTTATAGCTTTAAAAGTAAGTGCTATCACGGGTTTTACCATCAAAGAACTATACAAAAAAACCATCGTGAAAGTCTGGGGCTTTGGCTTTCTTGCTGATATTATTGGGACTATTCCGCTATTAATTGGATTTGCTTTCGGCTTACGCCCTTTCCAAGTGCCATCAGAAGTTGAAGTTGCTGTTATGATGAACCCTTTATCGAACTTTTGGGCTTTTCTGATTGTATTTTCTTGCATGGTTTTGGCATCGATATTTATATATCTTTTCAACTACCATATTACATACAAAGCGATTGTGGAAGATAAGATAGTAAGAGCGAAGCTGGCACTTATCTTGGCCGTTGTTACAACACCCTGGACCTTTTTGATTCCTAGTGAATGGTTCTACAGTGGATTTTAGTCCGAAAATAGCTACCTTGTAGTGGGGTCAGGCGTTATGACTTCCTTCCGAACGGACTCATCCCACGCCATGAGCGGCAGCAAGCTGCCGATGGCTAAGGTCTGAAGTCCTCTCTCCAGGAAGTCATAACGCCTGACCCAGATACATCTTGCTGGTTGTGACTGGTTTTGAGCCTATTGCAAATGCAATAGACAGTTGCGTATACATAGCAAAAAGTTACGCAAAGCTATTCCAACGGGAGTAACAATCAGCAAAAACTTTCTGGGCCTGGGCATCACGCTTTCCGCAGCGGGACTTGGGACCTCAGCGCATCAGTAGCTTGCTGGCGGTAACAGCGTGGGACCAGTCCAGAGCGGAGGAAAGCGTGATGACCTGGCCCCTCTATGAAGTAACCCCAACATAATCAGGAAAAGTTATTTTCATCAAATGGTTGTGCCCAACCGGGCATGGAGGGTAATAAAAGACCCTTACCTGAACAGGCAAGGGTCTAACAACAATGCTTACGATTAGAGTACATAAATGGATAAATGTGGTATAATTCGAATATAAGTACTTCTAAGGATAGAAAGGTGGTATATACAAATGTCTATCTACGATTTCACAGTCAAAACAATCACGAATGAAGATCGATCTTTAGCAGATTACAAAGGAAAAGTTATGCTTATCGTCAACACGGCCAGCAACTGTGGCTTTACTCCTCAGTATAAAGGGTTGCAGCGACTTTATGAAGTATATCAAGATCGAGGCTTCGTCGTGCTCGGCTTTCCCTGCAATCAATTTATGAATCAGGAGCCGGCTGCGAATGAGGAGATTATGAGTTTTTGTGAACTGAACTTTGGCGTTACCTTCCCTTTGTTTGCCAAAATCGATGTAAATGGACCAAATGCCCATCCTTTGTATCAGTACTTGACCAAGAACAAGCCCGGGCTCCTCGGTTCCACAGCCATTAAGTGGAACTTCACCAAATTTCTAATTGACCGAGAAGGTAAAATTGTAGAACGATATGCACCAACGGACAAGCCAGAGCAAATTGAACAAAAAATTCAAGATCTTCTATAAGATAGGAACCACAAATGCAAGGGAGACAGAGGGAGACGGTTTATAAAAAATAGTACAAGAAAACCGTCCCTCTGTTCAACCCTTGTTCTGTGTTACGTCAGTTTACTTGTTGCCTATGAAGAAAGAAGGCAACATTAGAAAAGGAAAAATTAAAAGAAAAGCCTCATTGTCAACAATGAAATTGTCAAAACCTTGCGTATAGACGAAAAAAGATACCATTGAAAAAATAACAAAAAGGTATAGTACAATTCTTTTCACCCTGTGCCCCCCTCTCTTATAACGGCTCTGTGCAAGATTGTCGAAGACACCCAAATGTTTACATTTAATTACAGAAACATTATCTAACAAAGAAATCGCTTTTGTCAATAAATTTAGAATAGTCTGACAAGATTATATATTTTGAAATTTTAATCATTTGCTTCATTTACTACAAAATTATTAAAGGTAACCCTGTTTGTTTTTTAGATTTACCTTTTATGATTCGTGATGAGATTAATTAAAAAATATATAAGGATACAAAGAGGACGGTTTCTCTTGTACTGCTTCACAACAGCACAGGAGAAGCCGTCCCCTCTGTTCTTAGCGAATAAAATTCGTAAGCGTCTTCCGTTCTTTTTCAGGCCTTTTTACAGTGTTAAAAATTATTATACTAGCATCGATAGTCCGGTTCCCATCGTTTTCTGCTTCATGGATAGGGTCATCATGGCAGAATAAAGCTTAATGCCACTTTCTTGGAAAAGCATAGCTTCTTTGGCCATATCAGCATCACGGATTCTAGATTCTGATGCTCGCTGTTGTGTAGCAGTAGCCTCGATATTTTGCTGACTATGCTCGAGACGGTTTTCTAAAGCGCCTACGTTAGAGCGATTCGATGAAAGAGCACCCAGGGCTTGATCGAGACTAGAAAGAGAGGAACTCGCATTGGCCTGCGTTGTTACATCAATGTCAGCATCAAGACCTGTCACAGAAGTATCGGAAATGGTAATATCTATAGTTTGACCGCTGTTGGCTCCAACTTGAATTTGTTTACTTTGTAAAGTGCCATCGTTCGTTGCCATACTGTTAAACTGTGTTTGACTCGCATTTGCGTTCAGTTGATCCTTAAGCTGATTCATCTCACTTTGAATGGTGGAACGATCAGAATCTGTGAGAATGCCGTTTGATGCCTGGAGAGATAAGTCGCGCATTCGTTGTAGTATAGATTGACTGCTATTCATGGTGCCTTCGGAAGTGCGCAACATTGAAATGCCGTCTTGTGTATTTCTGTTAGCTTGATTGAGACCGCGAACTTGGCCAGAGATTTTTTCAGCAATCGCAAGGCCCGCTGCATTGTCGGCTGCACCTTTGATCTGCACTG
The DNA here is from genome assembly GCF_009649955.1 of Heliorestis convoluta. Classification (NCBI taxonomy): domain Bacteria; kingdom Bacillati; phylum Bacillota; class Clostridia; order Eubacteriales; family Heliobacteriaceae; genus Heliorestis; species Heliorestis convoluta. The sequence goes on from NZ_CP045875.1 coordinate 286,153, forward strand.
CCGAGCTTAGACGCTCTTGTGCCTTTGTCGAGGACTGCATAGTGTTATAGTAAGCGCTCGGTACACTACTTTTGATCCCGCCAATTGCCATTGTTATCACCGCCTAATCAAGATGTTTCTACCTATAGTTTACGCTATTTGGCAAAAAAGAACAATAGACTTACGTCCTAATCAACAGACCTGCCCCACCACCACGAAGATATTCGCAATCGTGAGAGGGATTGGATCGCCTTGGCGAGCATTAATTTTTACAAAAAAAACATGTACATGCAATTTTTTGCTCAAGTCAACATACCCTTTAATTGTCTGATAATTCAGGCAATACGATAAAGGAGGGAATCTTATGTCGGTCAGAGAAGCGGGAGTGATTTGCCAGTTATGCCACAATCAAAGGGTGGTCGATTCCATTTGTGCGATGGTACCGGAGTGCTGGGGATCTGCGAAAAAAGATCTTGCTTGCTGGCATATATGTGCCGACTGCTATCCGCACTTTGAAGAAAAGGTTCTCTCTTTTTATCGCGCAATGGACTAATATTGAAAACCCCTTTACGCTAAGAAAAAAGAAAAGAAAAGAAAAGAAATTCCCTTACCCTTTCTGAATAGGGTAAGGGAATTTCTTTTCTAACCCCTCATGGCGTGGGTAGGACCCATTGAATACTCTCGTGTTATTCGGTGATTTTTTTGCAAAAACCCCACAAACACGCATGATTCGACAAAATCTGCATAACAGAACCATTATAATATGAGTAAAAAAAGGAATTGAGAAAGAGGTTCACTTTAAATTAATCAGATGCATATATATTTTTGTGATCTTTTAATGAATAACATCCATTCAAATGAAGATCATCAGCAAAGGAAGTAAGATAGAGAAGAGAAGGGACTGCACCGTATGTATTTTAATACAATAGGGGAAATCAGCAAGCATCTAGAGGTAAGTAAGCGTAAAGACAATGAAGTCCTCATGGTATTAGTAAGTGACAAGTCAGCAGGGCAAGTATCAGAACTAAGGGATATGCTCAACCGCAAAGAAATCACTTTTTTTGGAGCGATTTACCCAGCCTTACTCGTTGGCGATAAAACGCACCGAGAAGGCTTTATTGTTCAGCATTTTGAGCCTCTATATTGTGGTTTGGTTCTGCCCTTTATGATGAGATTCCCATTAGAAAAAGAAGATCTTGCTGGTACTACTTCTATTGTACTGGTCGACGGTTTAACGAGCCGCTTCAAGGATTTGACCGATACGTTAGAAGCAAAGGTAGGCAGCAAAACAAAGTATATAGGTGGTGGGGCAGGCTTCTATTCCCTAGAACAAAAACCTTGTATCTTTGATAACAAAGGAATATACCAAGATGGGCTCTACTTGTGCATCCTTAAGCAAGACGTTGTTCTAGCCGTAGAACACGGTTGGAAGCAGATGGAAGGGCCTTTTACCATCACAAAGTCAAAGGACAATGTGCTCATGCAGTTAGATGGAATTCCAGCTTTTGAAGTATATCGTGATATTATCATAGAGCATGAAAACATTCGTATTAGTAGAGAAGATTTCTTTAGCTTTGCGAAAGACTATCCCTTTGGGATTGAAAAGAAAGGTGAGCAATCCTATATCGTTCGCGATCCTATTTCTGTAGATAATAATGAAGATATACTTTGTGTTGCCAACTTGCCGCAAGGCTATAACTTATACGTGTTACATGGTAACAAAGACACACTCCTAGGATCGTCTCAGCTAATTGCTACCTATTGTTCTTATAAAGCGCCAGAAAAATATAGGCCCCTCCTTTTTGACTGCATATCCAGAGCGATGTTTCTAGAAGATGACTTTGAAAAAGAGCTTCGTAATATTCAAGAAAAATTGAAGTACCAAGTCGAAGGTGCTCTTTCTATCGGTGAGATAGCATCAGCGAAAAGCGGTGAAATCGTGATCCATAACAAATCTACCATTATCGGTTTAGTAGCGGAATAAAGCCAAATTACGTGTAAAAAACAAATAAGGTTAGGCTTGATATAATTTCGTCATCTAAATAAATGCTTGCAAAAACAAAAACAGCCCTCTCGGTATAAATAATCCAAGGGCTGTTTTTGTTATGCATGGAGATATGATGGTAGAAAAAGTCTTTGAAAGCTTTTCCTAGAGAATAAAAACAGAATCTTTTTTTTGTAAAAAATGATAGAATAGACCCACATCCCGCTTATGCGGCACCATCAGAGAATCATAATAAGAACTATGAGGGTAGGTAACAGGCTTTTCATGGTGAGAAGAAGAGCTATTGCTTCCCCGTGGGATGGCCACAATCAAGCTTTATAGAAATACCAAAAGATCTGTAGAGGTGACTCTTCTGAACGTAAAAGCATTGAATAAATCATTCTACGAACAAACAACGCTAGATCTAGCCCAGTCCTTGCTGGGAAAAATACTGGTGAAAGAAACATCAGAAGGTATCGCTTCCGGTATTATTGTAGAAACCGAAGGCTATCTTGGCTTTTCCGATGAAGCCTGCCATAGTTACGGCCATCGAAGAACGAAAAGAACAGAAGTAATGTATGGACCACCCGGTCACGCCTATACCTACGTGATGCACTGTCATTGCTTGATGAATATTGTAAGCGGCCCTATTGATGTTCCTGAAGCGGTGTTGATTCGGGCCCTAGAGCCACAACAAGGTATAGAACTGATGCAAAAGCGCCGTGGCGAACAGAAAAAGTTGACTGATTTGACGAGTGGACCAGGAAAATTAAGCCAAGCCATGGGAATTGATAAAAGCGATTACGGAAAACCACTTTTTCTAGAGAGAGACGGAGGTATTCAAAAAGATAACGAATACAGTCACGCGCAGGGTCATAAATCTAGCAAAGACAAAGAAGCTGCTGAAGAGAAGAGCTGGATCTATATTCTAGAAGGCATCACGCCCACTTCCATTGCAGCAGGGCCGAGAATCGGCATTGAAAATTACGGAAAAGCCAAAGAGTACCCCTGGCGCTTTTGGATTCCTGATAATCCTTTTGTATCGAGGCGATCTAAGAAAGCAAAGTAAGCAAGAAGATAGCAGAGATAGCATCAGCATCTTATAGAATGAATCAAGATAGTAGAATCATTATGAATGCTGATTTTTACAAATCAAGACAAAAGGTGTACTCCAAATGACAAATCCTATAGAAATTATTCTGCAGCAAATCATGGTTTTTGCCTTACTCATGACCATCGGATTTATAGCTGCCAAAGCGAAAGTGCTAACCAAGGAAGGGCTAGGACACCTGGCGAAGCTTGTTGTTAACATCATTCTTCCTGCTTTAATCTTCACAATCATTACTGGAAGCGGTATGACGCCACAAGATTTGTTGGTAGGCTACCAATTTGCCCTGGCCGTTCTTTTTTCTTTTGCCCTTCTATTGCTGGTAGGCTATCTATTAAGTAAATTGCTAAAACTTGAAGGCAAGACAGCCAACCTTTTTATCGCCCTTTCGGCTTTCGGTAACATGGGCTTTATCGGAATCCCCCTCATTCACGGGCTTTACACCGAACCGATTGCCCAAGTTAGCATTGCTATCTATACAGTCATTGATATGGCACTTTTGTGGACTGTTGGCGTTTACTTGTGCAGTCGCCATCAAGGAGAGGCCAATTTTTTTCGCTCCGCCCGCAACATGTTGAACCCGCTAACAGTGACCTTGGTTATCGCTTTTATCATCATGATCTTACAAATCCCTTTGCCAGAATTACTGGCAAGAACAGTAGGCGAAATCGGTAACACCAGTAAAACCTTAACTTTAATCTACATTGGAGGACTATTAGCCTATACATCGATGGGCAACTTGTTCAAAAAGCCAAGCCTTTTCGTCTTAGCAGGTGTGAAAATGGTCCTAATGCCCCTGTTGATCTTTATGCTAACAGGCTTTTTTCTACCTGAGATTCCACGATTCATACTAACGCTCATCGTAGGACTGCCAACGATGACAACGCTAGTAATGATAGCCTCCACCTATGAATCGGACAAAGACTATGCTGCAGAAGCCATTTTTCTGACAACCCTACTAAGTCTCATCACCATTCCTGCTGTTGCTGTGCTTACGACATGGATAGGGTTATAGAATTAAAGCTTTTCCTGATTACGTTGGGGTTACTTCATAGAGGGGCCAGGTCATCACGCTTTCCTCCGCTCTGGACTGGTCCCACGCTGTTACCGCCAGCAAGCTACTGATACGCTGAGGTCCCAAGTCCCGCTACGGAAAGCGTGATGCCCTGGCCCAGAGGGTTTTTGCTGATTGTTACTTTCCGTTGACATTGCTTTGCGCAACTTTCTGCGATGTATACGCAACTGCTTATTGTATTTGTATTTGCAATAGGCCAAAACGCAGTCACAACCAGCAAAATGTACCTGGGTCAGGCGTTATGACTTCCTGGAGAGAGGACTTCAGACCTCAGCCATCGGCAGCTTGCTGCCGCTCATGGCGTGGGATGAGTCCGTTCGGAAGGAAATCATAACGCCTGACCCCACCACAAAGTAGCTATTTTCGTACTACCCCCCCATGCCCAAGCAAGCGCAACCAAAAATAGGAATTGATGCCAAACAAAACGTCCCCGTGCCACGCTAGAAACGTCCCAGTGGCACGCCCGTGCCACGCTAAGCTTAATGCATCAAGTAGGAAGCCACACGCTCAAGTAAGATACCAGCAAAATCACCTCTCACACTTTTACCTTCTCGAGCATGGCCAAGCCAGTAATCAGGTGATTGAATAATCCCTTTTTGCACCAAGATGTCTAAAGACAAGGCAAGGCTATCAGGCCCTTTTTCCTGTACTTGCTCCTTAAACAGATGCCACCGAGCCCAATGATTGGCTCCCATAGTTCCCGGACATACTTTTCCACTAGCATCAAAATGGCGAACCACTCTCTCTATAGGAACACCGTGTTGCTGCATTAGAAGCTTGATCAAATACTTCGTCTGATGTATAGCTTTCTCATAATCGCCGTCACCATTGATGCAAATCTCCACACCAATCGAATTCTGATTGGTAATACCATAGCGACCTCTACCATCACCACAATGCCAAGAAGCATTCACATCTTCAACAAGTTGCAAGATCTGCCTATCGTCAACAAAATAATGAGCCGAAGCTTGTCGATTGCCACCATTAAAGTAACGGAAATGGGCCTCACTATCAGCACCTATTTTCGTATTGCCTGTATCATGAACAACAATATAACGAATGCTTTGCCCCAAGCGACTAGAGAAGTTAAATTGAATAGATCTTTTCCGTATCACACCTTGATTCACTGTATAATCACCTCCTTCTGTATCTGTTTTTTCCCTGCAACAAGAAAACTTGTTCCATAGAAATTATATTCTAACAAAATGGGCTTGTACAGTCTTTTTTTATAAAAGATGAAAGTAGCTGCCAAACGAAAGGCCCCCATGCCACCCTTTTATTTTTTGCGAAAAGGGGAATTCTCCTCTCGCTGTAGAAATAACTACAAGACAAAGCAAACAGCAAAAGTAGAAAAAAGCGAGGTGGAACTACTCTTGTCCTCATTCTTTTTGCTCTTCGGATTCGTTGCACTTGTTGTCATTATTGCACTCATTATCGCAGGTGCCAAAACAAAAGCAGAAATACAAGGAGGAGACGAATTGATCAAGAAAGTCTATATCTACGTAGTCCTTTTCGCAACGCTTATGATGACAATCGGTGGCAGTGTCGGTTCTTTCATGGCGATTGCAGACCTAATAGCGCCACAACCGTATCATCAATCCTATGAAGACTTCGTACGTTGGGGTGTTGAAAAAAGGCCAGTAAGCGATGAGATGGTAGAAGAAAAGACCGTAACAGAAGAAGAATTGCGTGAACGCTATGAAGCAATGGTTATACATGAACAAGAGCGGCAAGCGGCTCGAGCTAAAAATTCTTTAATTAAAAGCCTTGGCTGGATTATCATTCCTTTGCCGATCTTCTTAATTTTTCAGCGCCGATTGGCCCAAGAAAAGAGTTAGAGTAAAATTCTAATGGCTTTAACCAGACGCGGTTGTTATAAAATAAGGAAAGGACGTGATCTCCCGTGGATATCGCCGCCCTATCCATTCTGATGAACCAATCACAAGTTCGTCAAGAAGCATCTATATCGGTACTCAAGATGGCCCTAGACACATCGCAAGTGCAGAGTGCCGATCTTGCGAAAATGATGCAGGCCAATACAAAGACCATGGAGCAGTCTGTCAACCCGCATGTGGGTGCTCGTATAGATGTAACATTATGAAGATCCTGCAAAGGATCTTTTTCTTTTACTCATTTCTGTTGAAGTCCTTTTTCAAGACTGATAAAAGGATGTAAAAATCTTGCAAAGGATGACATAATCGACAGTAACCTCATCATACCTTTGAGCAAAGCAGCGATTCGTAATAGGAGGAGGGAAATGGTTTGAAAAGAGTGAAATCATCCATACTTTTTACCCTGGCTTTTCTTTTCATCACATTCCACAGTGTCCAGGCTTTAGAACCGGAAGTCATTGTCGACGTTGTACCAGAACAGTACCCTCTCTATGAGGACAAGATAGAGGCCATGATCTTACAAGAGCGTGCCCTTGTTCCTTTAAGAGAAGCAGCAGAGAAGCTTGGCTACCACATAGAGTGGAATGGTGAAGAAAGAAAAGTGTTCGTTCAAAAAGATAACACTGAAATTGTTCTGTTTATTGATAGCACAGAGGCTCTCGTTAACGGAGAACGAAAAAGTCTTGATGTGCCACCAATACTTATAGACAACAGAACCTATGCACCCATCCGCTTCCTCGCTGAAGAAACCAACTACAATGTCCACTACAGCCGGCGTTATGTACAATTTGGATATGCACCTGAAGTATTTGTTACCTTCTATACGATGGTGCCTGATGAAGAATGGGAAATTATCTACCACGACAGTGATAACTACAGCCAACAAGGGTGCGATGAAATGCCTTCTTCCTATTGCTACCAAAGCCTCAACGCCCAAGGGCAAACAGTGCGAAATATTAGAATCGGTTCTTCCCTTGCAGAAGTTAAAAAAGCCTACGGCATACCTAGAAACAAAAGCATTGATGAACATGGATCAGGAACGCTTGCTTACGCGGGGCCTTTTACGCCCCAGAGCGGCGACTTTAACGAAATGCAATTTCATTTTGAAAATGGAATCGTTATAGAACACATAGTTCCTTATGGGAACTAGCGCGTGTAACGTAATAACTAGAAAAATAAAAAAGCAAAAAAAGATCCAGTGAAGGGATCTTTTTTGCTTACTATATCAATATATTAATTTCAGGACTGTCTCCAAATTATAGTTAAGATAAAGCTGCACAATAGACTCTATGAAAAAATTACTTGCTAGAACTATGAGAAGAAAGAGGTTCAACGCTATCAGAAAGACGCAGTCTTGACAACAATAGCTTTGCTCCACCTAACATATAAAGGTATCGCAAGTCGATTAATTTTTTCATTAACAAGGCCAATTTTCCTTTTACTTTCATGCCGAAGACGACACCAACAGCATCTTCTTTCCCCAAAGTAGCGACAGAACCTTTCATAAAAGGCTCAAAAGTTTCTAAAGTAGGACCACCACGAACCAAAGCTGCAATATTATTCGCACAAGTCTGGGACTGCATAATCGCAATTTGTGCTGTTGGTGGGTAAGGTCGACCCGTACGCTTGTCAATAAAAGAAGAACAATCGCCGATGACAAAAACATTGTCATAATCTTTGATGCGCAAGTCAGCTTCCGCAGGAATTCTACCATGAGATGCTTCGAAGACTCTATCACAGACAACGGTGTTTCCTTGAATTCCGCCTGTCCAGATGACCGTAGCTGGGGCAATGCGTTCTTCCCCTTCTTGAGAAAGAAGAGTTACACCTTCTGGATCAACAGCTTTGATTCTCGTTGAAAGGCGGAAAGATACACCGAGGCTTTCCAGTGATTTCTGAGCGTACTCTGCCAGAGAACAATCGAAGTTTGCCAAAATCCCTGGAGCACCTTCAACGTTAATCAATTGAACTTGCTTCCGATCAATCCTATACTCATCGCAAAGCGCAGGGACTCGCTCTGCCAATTCGGCGATAAATTCGATACCAGTAAATCCAGCCCCACCAACAATAAAGGTTAGCTTTTCATGATTATTTTTACGAGCTGCAAAATCAGCAAAGCGGCTTTCAATCTTGCTGCGAATCTCTCGTGCACTGTTCATGCTGCGAATGGTCAAAGAATGTTCGAGAATCCCGGGAATCCCAAAGGTTGCTGGCTCGTAACCTAGAGCAACAACGAGATAATCGTACGTAAGAGCTTCGCCATGACAAAGCAGAACGCGCTGCTCTTCTTTTTGAACTTCCATTACCGTATCTTTAATAAACTGAACCCGTTCTGTATCAATGACGCTACGAACGGGTATGGTAATGCGACTCTCATCACAAGTGCCTGCTGCTACTTCATGAAGCCAAGTCGTTAAATAGTGGTAATCATGCTTGTTAACAAGTATAATATCTGCTTCATCCTGTCGCAGGAGTTTTTGCAGTCGCGCAACTGTTAAAATGCCGGCATACCCTGATCCAAGAACAACAATTCGAGGTTTATGGTTCTTCATAAGAGACGCTCCCATCCAATTATTAAAAAATTCACAAAGAGAATATTAAAAGACCTACCATTAGTATCTTGCCGAAGGGCATTGCCTGCAAGAGTTCTCTTGGATAACTATGGAATAACTCCACGAGTTGTGAATATTAGCTTTTTCATTTATGTTGCTATTATAAAGCCAATGGAGGGCATAGATAAAATGCATATTAAACATGGGGGGTATGATCAGGGTTTATGGACACTTTGCACAAGGATGTGCTGGTGAAATCGATCGCAAGTTACAGTTCCTTTTCCGGCTTATTGAGTAAAAAAGATAAAAACTTTTCTGCTGCTACTGATAAAGGAATCGTTTTGAGATGAACAACACCGATATACCTCGATGGGATTGGCTGGGTCAAATTTACTTCATAGAGGGATTGGTTTTTTAATTCTTTCGCAATAAAGTTTTTGATCACCGATGCAACACCAAAGTCAATCAAGGCAAACTGAATATTCAGCTCAAAATCACTCAACTCAAAGGCCGGCTTTACCGTTAGCCCATGTTGAGAAAAAACTTTTTCAATATAAGTCCGTGAACTACTTCCTTTTTCTAATAGAATCAGAGGATATTCGACCACTTCCTTCATAGTGCGAGGGTAACGGGCAAGCTCTTTAAATTTTTCACCGACGACAAAGCAGTCTTGAATTTCCATGATCTTATAAACCATCAACTGCTCATCTTGCACAGGCAAATGAACAAAACCAATGTCAAGAGCACCTTTTTTCAACATTTGAATAACAGACAATGTATTTTGGTTGCTCACATGAATACCAATCCCTGGATGAGCTCGCTTGAAGTCTTTCAAGTAGGGAGGAAGATAGTGCTTGCAAATCGTATCGCCAGCACCAATAGAGATTTCCCCATTTTGAAGATCTTTGACTTCCGTTAATGAACGCTCCCCTAAGGAAATAAAGTTAAAAGCTTGCTCCACATAGGGGAAAAGAAGCTCTCCATCTTTGGTTAAACGAACGCCTTTCGGAGTTCTAAAAAAAAGCACAGAGCCTAACTTTTCTTCTAACTGCTGTATAGAGCGACTTACAGCAGGTTGGGTAATATACAAAAACTCAGCGGCTCTGGATATACTGCCTTTTTTGGCTACCACGTAAAAAATCCTGTACAACTCCATATTTATCGCCATAAGATACCTCCGACTTTGGCCTAGTAGGCGCTTCATTTCCTGGCTATTTGCTGAGCAAGAATCACCGTCAAAGGATAGTAAATTAGGGATTGAATTTATAATCAATTATGTTAAAATGATCAGAGGATTAAGAGATGGAAGAGCTGTAATTATTAGGTTTCTAAAATATAAGAGCTGGCTTCTATGTTACTCTTTTTTCATTTTCTAAGAGAAAGAATGATCGAACGAGATTGGATAAAGAGAAAAAGAAGGTGATAAATGTGAATGTCAAAAACTGTGCCTCTTGTCACACGCTTTTCTTCAACCCGATTAGAAGTCAAATTCTTTGCCCGCAGTGCAAGGAAGACGAAGAGATAAACTTAGGCAAAGTTCACACTTTTTTGAACAACCATCAAGATGCATCGCTATTGGATGTTGTAATGGAAACTGGTATTTCAGAAAGTCAAATACGCCGTTATATAGAAGAAGGACGAATTGACACAACATCATTTACAGGGCTAGAGTTAAACTGCCAGATATGTGGCCTTCCTATTAAAACGGGAAATAGATGTTCTCGCTGCTCTGATGAACTCAAAAAAGAATTTCAGATCGCTTATTTAAATCTTTCAAGAAAAGATAGCAATAATAAGCTGTAACAGGTGACACAAAGGACTTCCTTATGACCGTTTTGTTTTCGATTTCGAAAACAGCGGTCTTTTTTTTACGGGAGTAGGAGTCCTTTCATTAATGATATACTAGACCTGCTCAAAATTGAAGAAGGTAAACTAGGATTGCAAGATGCCATTGATGATGTACTTATTTGCGCATTTAGTCTTATCATGATTTGTGCTATTATATAAAGTAAAAGCGTAGTTGTACTGGAGGAGGCTATAGGGTGATTAAGGAACTAAAAGCCTTATCACAACAAATGCACGTACTGTATGTAGAAGATGATAAAACTATCCAAAAGCAAATGGAGGTATTGCTGAACAAATTTTTCGCTACTGTTACAGTAGCGAATGACGGAACTATGGGCCTTCGCCAGTATCAACAGAATATAAATGCCTATGACATTGTACTTTCTGATATATCAATGCCAATGATGAATGGATTGGATATGGCTCGAGCTATCAAAGAGATCAATCCAGAACAGATGATTCTTTTGATTTCGGCTCACAATGATAGCGTCAACTTACAAAAAGCAAGTGCTCTTGGAATTACTTCGGATTACTTCATAATCAAGCCGATTGATAAAGATAGACTGCTGAAAGCACTTTACCAGGCTGTGCAAAAAGTCCAAAGAGCTAAAAAAGTCCAGTGGCCATAGGGAGAATATCAGGGGGTAAAGATATGGATAAATCGCTCCAAGATTTTGTTAACCACTCTCCCATGATTGTCATTGTCTGGCAATGCGAAGACCCATGGAAAGTCAAATTTATCTCTAACGCTATTTGTCAATTCGGATATGATCCCCAGGAGATCCTATCGGGCAAAATCTCTTTTCTTGATCTGATTTACAGTGAAGACAGGCACCGATATATAGCAGCAATGAAAAACAGGTTTCTGGCTACTTGTCAGGAATATACCCTGGAATACCGTATAGTGACCAAAGAAGGTCAGATTCGCTGGGTAGAAGCTCAGAAAATCATTAGCCAACGGACAGAAACTAAGCAGTTTTTTCATCAAGATATCCTCATTGATGTCACTCGACGCAAAGGGATGGAAGAAGCACTTTATCGAAAAGATCGACTCTTACATGGCGTTGCTGCAGCCACCAATAGCTTGCTGACAACCTATGATTTTAATCACGCCATCATACAAGCCCTTAACTACTTAGGAGAAGCTGTAGAAGTCGATCGCGTATACATATTTCGCAATCACGAGCACTCCCTAACAGGAGCCCCCGCGGTGAGTCAAACTTTTGAATGGTCTCGAGATAACATAGTCCCCCAAATCGACAACCCTGTACTACAAGACTTGCCCTATGAAGAAATCGGGCTCTTATGGTGGTACAAGAACTTAAAGGATAATAAAACGATCAATGGCCTCGTAAAAGATTTTCCTGAAGCAGAGCGAAGCGTTTTGGAGCCACAGGGAATTATTTCGTTGCTTGTCGTGCCGATCTTTATTGGAAAGGAATTCTGGGGCTTTGTAGGCTTCGACGATTGTCATTCTGAGCGGATATGGACAAAAGAAGAAGAATCCATTCTGATGGTAGCAGCTGCGAGCATTGGCGGTGCCATTCAACGAAAAGAAGCCGAAAGCGCTCTCCAACTTAGTGAAGAAGAGCTCCGCATCGCTTTAGAGAAGCTCTCTCGACTCAATGAAACCTTAGAAGAACGAGTTTTTCAAGAAGTCATGATGAACCGCCAAAAAGACATGATGTTACAGCAACAATCACGACAGGTGGCCATGGGTGAAATCATCAACTCCATTGCCCATCAATGGCGACAGCCTCTTAATAGCATCAGTTTAGCAGCTTCAAACATTGTGATAGATGTTGAATTGGGTGAAAACCTTGAAGAGATTGCTGAAGAAGGCAATCAGATTATTGAACTGGCTCAAAGCATGTCTCAAACCATTACTGACTTTATGGAATTTTTTAATGACAACAAAAAAGAAGAATTTTTTCGAGTGGAAGATGTACTCAAAAGCATCGGTGGCATGCTGCAATCACAGCTTTATAGCAAGAATATTGCCTACCAGATCAGACTCCCCGAAAAAATTGAAGTAAAGGCCTTTCGCAATGAACTTCAGCAAGTTCTTTTGAATATCATCACCAACGCCATCCATGCCTTTGATGAAAAAAAAGTAGAACGAAAAATGATTTGTGCCCATGGGTGGATAGAGCATGGCCCAGAGGAACAGGAGCATCTGATCTTAGAAATTGCTGATAATGCAGGTGGCGTACCGGAAGAGATCATGGAAAAAATCTTCGAACCTTATATAACAACGAAAGAAAAAGGCAAAGGAACGGGCCTTGGACTTTCTATCAGCCGTACTATCGTTCAGGATAAACTAAAAGGCAATATCGTTGTGCGTAATGAAAATGGTGGCGCTGTCTTTTCTCTGAACTTTCCTGTATCTTCTTCAGGCTAATCGAAGGGCAAGGCGGATTAAAAAGAAAAGAGCGAGTAGGGATACTTTTACTCCCTACTCGCTCTTTTTATAGACTTTTTTCGACAAGTAAGTGGTAACAATGGTTGAATATATAGGGAGGTCGTAAAAAAGGGTAAACAAAAAATAAGTTTCTTGTACTTTTTTACAAAACCATATATTCCTAAAAGAAGAGAAATGCGCTATAATGTTTTTACCCAGTAGTGGGGAAAGAAGTGCATTTTAGGTTTCTTCCAAGCTACGAAAGGGTAGCTTCTTTTTTTTTGGCATTTTTTCGGAGGTGTTCTCGTGTTTTCTGTGGATAGTGAGAAAAGGTTTTTTAATGAAATGTTTGATCATTCCTGTGCCGTTCGACCTTGCTATGAGACAATTTATAATTATTTTAACAATCTATCACCCATGATGCTGGAACATCTAAAAAACAAAGCGGAGCATGGTTTCGTCAACTTAGGAGTTACCTTTCGGGTTTATCATGAGTCAACGAGTATGGAGAGAACAATTCCTTTTGACATTCTTCCTCGTTTAATTCCTGAAGAAGAATGGACGATCTTAGATGAAGGATGTCGCCAACGAGTTCGAGCTCTCAATGCCTTCCTCTATGACATTTATCACGGTCAGGAAATTCTTCACGATCAAGTTATACCAAGAGAATTGGTCGTAACACATCCCGACTTTTGCTGGGCCATGGCAGGACTCCATGTTCCATTAAATGAGTATATTACTTTAGCAGGTATCGATGTAATTCGAGATAATGAGGGCAAATATTTTGTCTTAGAAGATAACTTGCGCGTACCTTCTGGAATCAGCTATGTGTATGAAAATCGAAAAATGATGCAACAGCTTTTCCCAGAGCTTTGTCAAAATCATCAAATTGAGCCGATTATGCCATCTTTGAGCTATCTAGCGCGGTACTTGCAGTCTCTATCTCCCAGGCGGGTCTCCAAGCCTACCGTTGTCTTGTTGACGCCAGGTCCTTATAACGCCGCCTATTATGATCACGTCTTTCTATCGCAGCAACTTGGTATTGACCTTGTAGAAGGCCAAGATCTAATGACCCTTGATAACCGCGTCTATTTGCGCAGCGTGGAAGGGTTGCGACAAGTCGATGTCATTTATCGACGTGTTGACGATGCTTTCTTAGACCCTCTTGTATTTCGACCCGACTCTATGCTGGGTGTGCCCGGACTTATGAGTGCCTATCGAGCCGGTCATGTTGCTCTGGCTAACGCGCCTGGCGCTGGTGTTGCTGATGACAAAGCCATCTTTGCTTATGTGCCTGCCATGATTCGCTACTATCTCGGTGAAGAGCCGATTCTAGAAAATGTTCCTACCTTCCTTTTGAAGAATCGAGAAGAGCAGGAATATGTACTCCATAACTTAGAGAAAATGGTCGTCAAGAAAACAACGGGTGCTGGTGGCTACGGCATGCTTATCGGCCCGAAAGCATCAGAAGAAGAACTAGCCACGTTCCGTACCATATTGCAAGAAAAGCCGCATCACTATATTGCACAGCCGACCATTCAATTGTCGCAACACCCATCTTTTATCAATGGTGTTTTTAGCAATCGACACATTGATCTTCGGCCTTTTGTCATAGGAGGCAAAAAAGTCATACCAGGTGGCTTAACTCGTGTTGCCTTGCGGGAAGGTTCTCTTGTAGTAAATTCTTCGCAAGGTGGAGGTAGCAAAGACACCTGGGTTCTTCGAAGTCAAGGTGGAGAAAGGGAGTGCCAATTATGCTCAACCGTCAGGCCGACAGCTTGATTTGGTTGGCCCGCATGATTGAACGGGCAGAAAACAACGCACGAATGTTAGAAGTATATTACGCAGAATCGCTAGAAGAAAAAGCATCATACTGGGAATCTCTCGTAGCTGTTACAGGCGACGTAGCACTGTATCGTCAACAATATAAAAACGTCGATAGCCTATCTGTTTTTGAATTTCTTTCTTTTTCTGATCAGAATCCCAACTCTATTTACTGTTGCTTGCACCAGGCCAAAGAAAATGCTCTCGTAGCCCGTGAAATTCTCCCCAATGAAATTTACGAAGTCGTAAATTCCTTTTACCTTGTCGTTCGCACTTGTGCGCAAAAGCTACAAGGGAAGTCTCCTCTAGAATTTTTACATCTCGTGAAAAAGCGTTCTCTTCTTTTTCAAGGTATGGTAGAAGCCATTTTGCCGCAAAACAAAGGCTGGGCTTTTCTCCAACTAGGTCGCTATCTCGAGAGAGCTGACAAAACAGCGCGGATCATTGATGCCGCTGTAGGCCATCCTAAGAGCCACCAAGAGAACTTATGGTTGCGCGTTTTACTTTCTGTGAGCGCCTATGAAGCCTATCGCCGAGAATGGTGTGGGCGCATTGGAGCTCGAGAAGTAACTGAATTTTTGGTTCATCAAGCTGATTTTCCTCGATCTTTATCTTTTTCCGTTGCTCATGCACTAGAAGCGGCTGATAAAGCTTTTCAAAATGGCGCTCAAGTCGTAGAGCCCATTCAATTGTTAGAGCATCTAGACCAACAGTTGCGGATGACAGCCATTGAGGAAATTGAAAGACAGGGCGTTCACAATTTCTTGCAATCTTTTCTCAGCGAAAACAACAAAGTAGGGGATGCCGTGAATCATACACTGTTTCGCGGCCCAAGTACTGCGTGACTCTTTTGTCGGTTTATCACCGAACTTTGTACAGTTATTCCAGCAATGTATCGCGTGGAATCAGTGAAGTTCGCTTGACGCCCATGACTGACCAGAACCAGAGATTGCTTTCTTTTCAGCTCAAGACAGAGCCTTTAGGGGCCTTGCAGCAATCGATGGACGCCTTTGGCAATCAGGTCCACACACTGTGGTTCCCAGAGCCCCATGATCAATTGGTTATAGAGACGAGAGCCATCGTAGAAAATCAGCAAGTCGAGAACAGTATAGTGCAACATAACAATATCTTACGAAACAGTGACGCTACCTTAGAATACGTTGACATAGAACAATGGTCTAAACAGATCAAGCAAAGTCATGCTGAATGGTTAATGGAGACCTCCTATTGCCCTTTTCTGCCAGAAGTACAGATGATGGCTGAAAGCTTTCAAGGCATTTCGGGCGGTTGGCCTGAAATTTATAAAATGTCGAATTATATATACGAAAACTTTACCTATCAAGAGCAGGTAACGGCTGTAGGTTCTACCATTGATGCAATACTATCTAAAAAAGTCGGTGTTTGTCAGGACTTTTCTCATCTTCTACTTGCCTTACTTCGCTTTCAAGGCATTCCAGCACGATATGTTAGTGGCTATATTCCTTGTGGCGGTCCCTTGCGTGGAAGCGGTGCTTCTCATGCCTGGGTAGAAGCTTATCTGCCAGGAATAGGATGGCAAGGTATTGATCCTACCAACAATTGCACTGTCAATGACGCTTATGTCAAAGTAGCCCATGGTCGTGATTATCTCGACATCGTGCCCGTTAAGGGTCTTTATTGTGGCAGAGCAAGACAAAACTTGCAGGTAACGGTATATGTACAAGTTTTGTAATACATTCATAGGTTTCGTGAAGCCATCCTCATAAGATTCCTATCGCTCCTTGAATCAGGAGCCTAGATTGGAGGTGGTCCCATGGAGGAGAAGATCCTCACCATTCGCATGCCTGCTTCTGATCACTTTAGCATACGCAAAGAAGTTATAGGTTCCCGAAAGTTTGCTGACTCAAAGCGTGTTGCCATCATAGCAGGCATTCATGGTGATGAATTTGAAGGCTTATATACTTGCTATTTGTTACATCAACAGCTGCAAAATCTCATAGAAAAAAACGAGCAAGTGCTCACAGGGCAAGTAGACTTCTATCCTTCTGTCAATTCTTTAGGCCTTGGTAGTTTGAATCGAGCCTGGCCTTTTTTTAATGTTGACTTAAATCGCCAGTTTCCTGGCACGAATGAGGGTCATGTTCCTTTGCAAGCGGCTCATGCGCTTCTACAAGATTTACAAGGCGCTGATCTAGTTGTAGATATTCATGCTAGCAACCGCTTTGTCTTGGAACTACCACAAATTCGCATGCAAGAACACTATGCACCGCGCCTGTTGCCTCTGGCCAAGCGGTCTAATGTAGATCTTGTCTGGCTTCATGGATCTTCTACTATATTGGAGACCACGCTGGCGACCAATCTCAATGAAATGAACATTCCCACGCTCGTTGTAGAAATGGGCATTGGGCAACGTCTGACCATTGGTTATTCCGAGCAATTGCTAAAAGGCTTGCTCCATCTATTGCGAGACCTTGGTATTTTGCAAATACCAGAAGAGCAACTACCTGTCTTGGGCTATCCTCGCATCATGAAAGATGAAGAAGTCTGGTACTTAAACGCCAAAGCATCAGGTCTTTTCGTACCTGAACAAGCTATTTTTGGCCGCTTTGTTCAAGAAAAAGAAAAGATCGGGCGCATTGTTGATCCCTTAAGTGGAAAAGATCTTCAGATTATTGAAGCACCCTGTGCCGGACTGGTCTTTACGCTGCGACAACACCCTGTGGTCTATGAAGGCTCTCTATTAGGTCGCCTGGCTACGCAACCAACCGATTCGGTAGGAGGGGATGCCGATGCTTGAACCGATTTTGACACTGAACATTCCTTTTCGTGAGCCCATGGTTCTTTATAAAAATGAGTTTCAAGGCACTGGCGAAGGACCCATCGTTTCTTTGGTATCAGGCATCCATGGCGACGAACTAAATGGCATTTACTTGTTAACACGGTTGGCTGCTTTTTTAGAAGAAGTCGTACAAGGGAAAAAAGAAGGCTACACCTTACAAGGAACGGTTCGCTTGGTTCCTGTCGTTAATGTGCCCGGTGTTAACTTTGCTTTACGCAACTGGCCTTTTGACGGCACCGATATTAATCGTATGTTTCCCGGATACGATCAAGGGGAAACAACACAGCGTATTGCCGACGGTGTCTTTCAAGCGACCTTGGGGTCTCATTATGCTTTTGATGTACATAGTTCGAACGAACAATTTTATGAATTGCCCCATTTGCGCACTTTTTTCCCCGATG
Source organism: Heliorestis convoluta (assembly GCF_009649955.1). Classification (NCBI taxonomy): domain Bacteria; kingdom Bacillati; phylum Bacillota; class Clostridia; order Eubacteriales; family Heliobacteriaceae; genus Heliorestis; species Heliorestis convoluta. The sequence goes on from NZ_CP045875.1 coordinate 304,032, forward strand.
AACGGGAACTAAAGCTTGCGCCTTATCTGCGTTGCCCCTATTTACTCCATCGTGAGCTAACGCCCCTGTATAAGACCCAGCTAGCCTACCTTTGGAAAGACAGTGGTATCTCTCCTTACATACTAATGCTCGGAGTGGCTCGACGCATTGATGAATCGATGGTGCAGCAAGTCTTTCATGGCTTAATCGACTTTATGGTAGCTACGGAAATTTTAGCAGGGCCGCCCCTTGCGCCACCACCGGCAACGCCCTTTTTCAGAACGGCCAATACGCACCTCGTTCTTTCTCAAGCAGCTGGTATTTTTCGTCCTACCGCTGTTGTTGGCACAGAGATAGAACAAGAAGATCTTATAGGGCACATCTACAATGTACTCACCGGAGCCTTAGAAGAAGAAGTGCGTGCGCCTGCTTCCGGCCTTTTGGCCGGCTTGCGCGCTTATCCCATGGTTTATGAAAAAGAGCTGTTGGCTCGTATTTTTTCGCCCCATGAAAGCTTAGAAAAGGGCTTTGATATTTGGTATCCAGAACAGTAAGGAAAAATGCCTTCTTTGAACGATTATTATCGATGCTGCAAAGACCTTTTGAACCATGAAAAAAGCAGACCCTCTCTGGTACGCTTTTCAAAGCACCAGAGAGGGTCTTTTTTCGTGAATGGCTACTATGTGTAAATGATAAAAAATCTTATGTCAAAACCATATTAGAAAATGAAGGTACCATCTTGCTTAGCTTAATTTTACATAACCTGTGTATTTACAGATTGGACAGACTGGTAGCTCTTCGTTGTCTTGCAACTCCGCTACATAGCGACATTTTTCGCACTTGTAAGAGCCTTTACCTGGCTTTTCTCCCGCTTTAGGCATCATTATCACCTCCTCAATGCTATCAATTCTACTTTGTGGCTACGATTTCCTCTTTTCTCATTTACTTTTCATGGTTACAATTTCCTGTTCCACTACAGCCTTTTTCTCCACCACACTGGCACGAGTGCTCCGTCTTTTTTGCTTTTCGTTGAAAGCTCCAGGCGGTTGATAAGACGATTAAGGCTACGAAAAAGCCACCCAAAAGGTATGTTATTGTATTTTCCATGGTACTAGTACACCTCTTTTTATGAAAAAAAGAATTTTCAATAATGCAAGAAAAGCATGAAATTTATGGTAAAATAAAAATATCGCAATCTCTACTAAAAATGATTCCTTTTATTCTTAACAGAAAACCAAAAGTTACCAAAAAGTTACTACGTAAAAAGGTTTGGTACTTTTTACTTCTAAGAATCGAAAAAATGCAAAAGAAAGATGTGCCAGCTATGATTGCAAAAATATTTTGGTTTTGGTATGCCGTTGGCTTGGTTTTACTTTTTGTTGTTGGCGATGTGCCTGCTATCTTGCATTTCTCGAACGGTCTTTTCAACCTTTTTTATGCTCTTTACGCCCTAGAATTAGATAGTGCGTTGCGTGAAAAGTGGACTTTGGTTTGGGGAAGAGCCATTATTATTGCTTTCTCTACTTTTTTTCTTGAGTGGTTCGGTACAAAGACAGGGCTTCTCTTTGGGGACTATAGCTATACCCACGTTCTTGGTGTTGCTTTGGGGACGGTACCTTGGCAATTGCCTGGGCTTGGGTGGGTGTCGTCATCAATGCTATCTTGTTATCAAGAGCGACCTCTCGATTTTGGAGAGGCTTGGAAGTCGGTTTTTGGGCTGTTGCTTTTGATCTGGTTTTAGATCCAGTTGCCTATGCCCGAGAATTTTGGATCTGGCATGACCAAGGTATTTATTATGGCATTCCTTTGCAGAACTTTGTGGGCTGGTTTGTCATTGCCATGGTCCTTTCTTATCTATTTCCGATTCGCACAGTGCCTTATGAGGTTCGTATGAAAGCGTTACGAATGTACCAAATGGTGTTACTCTTCTTTGGTCTTTTGGCCTTTCGAGAAGATATGACAGCTTTGTTGCTCCTGGCGCTGTTCATCGCAGCTCTGGCAGAAGGGTGGGTACGACGTGATCGAAGCTTCCAAAAGCCTTTGGTTTAAGAAGCTCTTCTATTACTATAACGCATATTATCTCCTGCGTCGCCATTTTCACGCTCTTTATCTGCGCGGTCAAGTGGACCCCCTGCCGGCAAAGCCTGCGCTTTATATTATGAATCATAGCAGTTGGTGGGATGGTCTGCTCGTTTTTCATGTTGTAGAGACTTGTTCTCAAGGCGATCATTATCTGATGATGGATGAAGAACAGATGAAAAAATTTCGCTTCTTTCGACGGATTGGCGCTTTTTCGATTAACAAAAAAGAAGGGCGAGAGATTATCACTTCTTTAGATTATGGAGCGCACTTACTAAAGCAAGGGGCTTCTATCTGGATTTTTCCACAAGGTGATATCTATCCTTTAGAAAAGCGCCCGTTGCAGTTTCAATCAGGCCTAGGGCAGATTTTGCGTCAATGCTCTCAAGTCCCTGTCCTTCCCGTAACTTTGTATTACAGCCTCTGTCTTCACCAGAAGATAGAAGCTTCCTTTTACTTTGGTTCTTCCATCGAGAAAGACTGGGGCAGGATGACACGAAAAGAGATTTCCCAGTTCTTAGAAATATCTTTAGAAAAGCAACTAGATGAGCATCGCCAGATCATTTGCCAATATGGAAGAGAGGCCTTGCCTGAATTTTCGTTGCTCATGGCACCAGGACGTTCTACCAATGAATACTTTGAGCAATTTCTGAAAATGGTGAAGCCATGGAAATAGTACTTTTCATCATTGTAGCAATGCTTGTGGCCCAGCTTTTCTTTGTCCTCTGGAATGGAAGCTATTTATCTTCTCTAACCGATCTTGCCAAGAAAGGGCAGTCCGACGCAGGTGCGAAGCCACAACAAGAACCTTTGGTATCTGTGCTGATTCCAGCTCGTAATGAAGAGAGTAACATCGACGCTTGTCTGGAAAGCGTTCTATCTCAGCAAGATCTAGCTTTGGAAGTCCTTGTCCTCGATGACGGTTCTACCGATGGGACGCCAGAAAAAGTCGCTTCCTGGACCGAACAGGATCAGCGCCTTTGCCTCATTAAAGGTAGGGCAAAGCCGGAGGGATGGATGGGCAAATCTTATGCTTGTCATCAGCTTGCGCAGCAAGCACAAGGAACGTGGTGGCTTTTTCTCGATGCCGATACAAGGTTGCGAAATCCTAAAGCACTGGCTAAAACATTGGCAGTTGCAAAGCAGCAAGGGAAAGGTATGATTACAGGCATTCCCTATCAGCGTACAGGCACCTGGATGGAAAAACTCATACTACCTATGATGATGTTCACCATCTTATGCCACCTTCCTTTGCGTCTCCTTCACAAGTCGTCCAACCCACTGTATTCAGCAGCCCATGGGGCTTTTCTCTTTCTTCATCGAGACAGCTATCGCGCTTTTGGCGGCCATGAAGCCTTTCGTAGCCATCTATTAGATGATATGCAAATGGCGCAAGCCCTAAAAAAAGCAGGTCATAGGCTTACCTTTGCAGCGATTCATCAAGATGTAGAAATGCGCATGTATCACAATGCGCAAGAAGTCTGGCAGGGATTTAAGAAAAATACCTTTTCCGGCTTGGGCCGAAGCTATGGACTTTTGCTTCTAATTACAACGTTTTACAGCTTGCTTTACCTGTTGCCACCTGCTTTATTTCTTTTTTATCTTTTGGTAAAAGGTACTTTTTTACCAACCGCACTGGTCGGATGGGTCCTTGCGATGGTAATCAAAGGTTTTATCGATAGAAAAAGTGACCAACCGCTTTGGTTAGCGCCCTTGTTGCCACTGAGTATATTCTTTATGCTCCTCATTGCCTGGGACTCAGCGCGTTCTGCTTTTTTGGGAAAAGGATATGCTTGGAAAGGTCGGCAGTATGGGTAAAATAATATAGTGCATGAAGGGGTCTCACCGTTTTTACGTTAAAACGAAAATAACCACAGAGGCACAGAGGTAATACAAAAATAGCTACTCTGTGGTGGGGTCAGGCGTTATGACTTCCTTCCGAACGGACTCATCCCACGCCATGAGCGGCAGCAAGCTGCCGATGGCTGAGGTCTGAAGTCCTCTCTCCAGGAAGTCATAACGCCTGACCCAGATACATCTTGCTGGTTGTGACTGAGTTTTGGCCTATTGCATTGCAAATATACAATAGGTAGTTGCGGATAGAAGAAAGTTTCGCCAAGCTATTCCAACGGAAGTAACAATCAGCAAAAAACTTCTGGGCCAGGGCATCACGCTTTCCGGAGCGGGACTTGGGACCTCAGCTGTCGCCAGCTTGCTGGCGGTAACAGCGTGGGACCAGTCCAGAGCGGAGGAAAGCGTGATGACCGGGCCCCTCTATGAAGTAACCCCAACGCAATCAGAAAAAGCTAACTTTCATCAAATTGGTTGAGGACAGAGCCATAGACTGGCACTACGATATAGATGCTTTGAATTCCTGTAGAATCTAAAGCTTGTAACAAAGGTATAATTCTCTCCTTAGGAAGTGGTCGCTCCAGAAATAAAAAGATTTCTTCGTATTTGCCCACTCCTATGTTATAGACATAGTTAGGAATGAGAGGATCATCAGCACTGGGAAAAGCTAAGGCATGACGAATCCCATAATCCTCTTTGTCCACAGGATAGACAGGACTACGGGTTGTTGCTTGCACAAGAACCTTTTCACCCATATAAGAAGCAATCTTAAAAGGCAGATACATAAACTCGCCTGTACCGAGACATAAAGTCTTGCTTCCTCGTCGCAGTTGCTGTAGTTGTGTTCCCACTTTACAAGCAAGTGCCTCCATTTGTGCCTGTTCCTTCGTGGTCATTCCGAATCGACCTGTATAAGGAAGATAAGGCGCTCCATTCACCCAACCTGTAGAGTCCATGGAAGTGAAGGGCAACCCTTGTTCCACTTCATACTCTATCACTTCTACAGCAGTGCCTCCTGCTAAAGGCTCTCTTTCTACTTCTTTTAAATCATAAAGGCACGATAGGGAAGGCGAAGATGCTTTATGGGTTACTTTCTCTGTAAGATCTTTTTCATTGAACCTGTTATGTGCCCAGTAAGCATTTTCAGCGTTATAAAAAGTTCCGATTTCCCTTTCTACTACAGTCCCCCAAGATTCTAAGGTGCCGGAAAGAAGAGAAAAAACCTGAATAGACACTCCAAGTTCTTTTTCCATTTGTTTCAAAGCTGCTCGATCTTCTTGAGAGCGCCAATCAAGGAGGGTAAGAACGTAATAGTTTTTTCTACTATATTTTTGTTCAATCGTCTTAATAAAGTTTAGGGCCGATTTGCCTGTTGTTAACTCATCGTCAATTAACACAATAGGATGATCATTGTCAAAAAAAGATGCCTTTACCGCATACAATCGATGTTCCGGTGCATGACAATGCTCTTCTTCAAAGTCAAACAAGTCAGGCAGTTCATTAATTTTCTCTCGTGTCGTATGCCAGTAAAGAGCATTTTGTTCAAAGCAAGAAAAAACAGCCTGTCCCAATGCTGTGGCTGTTTCAGCAAAGCCGATGAAAAGATGGCTAGATGGTAGCACAAATGTGCCTTTTGGCGTTACATAGGCTTGCTCTCCATCGAGGGCTTCCATCAATCGTTTGGCCAAAAGCTTCCCTGCTGTAAAAGCAAGATCCGGTTCAATGGGGATATGCTTTCCAAGAAGCTTGCTGACAAAAAGAAAACTTCTATGCCGATTTTTCCGAGCCGCTAGAGAAAAAAGAGCTTTCTCATCAAGCCATAGGGATTCTTTGTGATCACCAGCCGAAGATGTAAATTATCTATAATAGGGTACACAGCTTCTTGGAAACCTTGGTCCTGCTCTCTATCTGCCTTATGTAGATGATGTAACATGGCGTTCTGTTCCCAGCAAAATGGTAAAGTCATAGCTTTCATTTAGCACTCCATATATACGAGCTCTCGTAAGTATTTTTTGCGCCCAAGTAAGATGGGGCTTAATTTCGTTCATTTTGTTCTGAAAAGAGCTTTTCAGAACACCGACTTTTCCATTGTTGTTACTGATAATTGTGGTAGCATCACAATATTCTTCATAAGTAACTGCTTGTAAAGCATTCACAGGTCGAATATGAGAAGGATGAATCACCGTTTTTCCACATAAACCATTGGCTTGATCGAAGAGAATTTCACGAATTAAGCCGTCTATATAACGAGAGATTAGCTGTTGGCGAAAGGCAAGGCCTCGATGACCATATCGTTCAAAAGGTGCTTCCCGTAGCTTAGGCTTTAATACGCGATTGTCAGAGGGAAAATATTCCCAGACCGGTCCAGAAATGACATAAGAGTCATCAATACGGCCAAATAGATTGACAATATCACCAATGCAATCTTGCAAAGGGGCAATGTCATATAAAGTAAGATCAGGGCTTCTGCGAATGCCAAAGAGGCTACAAAAATCAGTAGCGCCAATTCGTATATTCAAAATCATATCTTTATAGGGTAGTAACAGTGCTTTCAAAGCCACTAAAGCATCCAGACGAGACTCTTTATATAAGATATCTCTTGTCTCTAAGATAGGCATGCCATAGAAAAAAGGAAGAGGCGACAAAGCCCTTTGTGCTCTAATAGAATCGTTTAACTGACGTAGTAACTGAAGATAGACGGAACCATTTTGTTGCGAAAATTTCGGAAAAACAAATCCTTGAAGCAAGCACCTACCTGCTACCACAGAAGGCCACAATCTCTCTATAATTCGTTGAAATTGCTCGGGACTCCGAAGACGCAGAAAAATTAAGGGCAAGCCAACTTTCTGTTCCCTAGACAAGGTCTGCCATGCTTGTTCTAGTTGACTCAGTTGGGCAAAAAGTGCTTCCTCTGCTTCCGCAACTTCTTCATCACCGATGGCATCTTCTAAGCAGATAACCATGGAAGTTAGCTCTTTATGTTTACAAGTGATTAAATCCTCCGCAATACGAGGACGATGGGCTGGCATGTACAAGGTTGCGCCGAGTGCATGGGCCAATGTATTCCTATCCCAAGTAGGACCATATGGTTCTGGAGGAATATAAAAAATCCTCTCTATTTCTGCCTTGTCTAAATCGTTAAAATGGATCACCCATCGCTTCCTCGCTTTCGGCCTTATAGTAAATTAGGCTCCAGGACGCCCCCCGGGAATGAACTTTTTAATCCAGTTGCCAAAGCCTCCTGGGTTCCGCGTCTGTATAAGTACTGTTCCTGGACCTCTAAAACGACAAACGGCAATTTCTCCCGATGTGAAAGTATGTATCCAACTGCTTGAGGCTCTTTCGATTTTATAGTCCATATAGTCAGGCCATGCTACCAAGTGATGATTATCAATGATAAACTCTTCCCCTGCATCAAGGTTGATGGCATGAATCCCGCCATAGCTATTTACAAAAACTTTGCCATAACCACTTACTTTGACAACAAAAAAGCCTTCTCCCGAAAAGAAACCTTGCATTAAGTTTTGCATCTTTGTTGATACTTGTAAATCTTGCGTGCCTGCTAAAAAGCCGTCTTTCTGTACGATCAAGTTATAGGTGCCATCAAGTTTAATATCGATAATATCACCTGGTATAGAAGGCGCTAACAAAACGGTCCCTGGGCCTCGGTTGGCTGTCAAAGTTTGAAAGAAAAATTTCTCTCCCGCTAACATTCGAGCGATGCCTTGCATGATACCTCCGTGGACAGAACCCATAACATCGACGGTGGAAGACATGGCTACCATCGCATCGGCTTCAGCTTTGATACTTTCTCCTTTTTGCAATTGCATTTCTATAATCGGAAAAGCTCCGGGGTACAGTATCTTATAATCCATGGTTTCACCTCTTCTGCTTTATTGATTATGACTGATTCAGCATCTGAACGTAGACAATTCTGCCATGCGTTTCGGTAGATAGGCGGATTTGTTGACCTTCTTGAAGGGGAATAAATTGCTTTCTGGGAATCGTTTTTTGTATACCTTTTTCTATCAACTGGGCATCCATATCGAGATTGTAAAGATACCATCGATTCTCGTGATAGTGAAAATACCCTTGCGGTGTTTTATCAGCATTTTCGCCAGCACGAATGTGATCAAAGACATGCCATTTATAAAGATAGAGGCCTGGCCATACAATGAGTTGACGTCGTTCATTGATAAAGTGGCCTGGTTTGCCCCTTTGTTCTTTGTAAAACTGCAATAGTGGAACAGGATGGTGGGTCATTTTTTGCCCACAGCCGGGACAAGTAGCGCCGTAGACAAACCATTGTAACTCGCATTGGCTATTGGAACAAGGATGAATGAGATCGGTTGTCCGAATCAAAGCTTGTTCCCAGTCTGCTGCGGTAGGACGGTAGTCCGGCTCATGGAGATACTTGACAAAAGATTTGTTAATTAACTCAGCGAGATAAGTCCCCAATCGTTCAAAGCTGGTAAAAGTGCCTTGTGGTCGATTGCTTTGATCATGAGGATGTTCAATAAAAAGAGCTTTTGCACCCATGGACAGCTTTTCATCTTCTTCTGCCGAAAGGGTGGAATTTATCTTCGGTCCTCGCAGAGGATGACGAAAGAGTAAGGTCTGATATACAAGGACAGCCAGTGCATGTAAGTCTGTGCGGATAGACGGTGCCCCTTGGCCCATAATCACTTCAGGCGCAATCAAGCCTGGCGTACCTGCTACACTCGGTGGGTAAACCTCTGGTACGACAAGGCTATCGAGATCGATCATATTGACAGTGCCAATCACAGGATCAGCCAAAAAATTATTGTATGATAAATCAGAATGGGCCAGGCCCGCCGAATGAAGTCGCCGTGTCGCACGAGCCATCATAATGGCGATCTTTAGGTGTCCCAACCAGTCTCCTCGCTCTTCTTTGCTAATTAAGTTTCTTGTACGGGGAGAAATAAACCAACTAAGCTTTTTTTCTCGTCCATCTTTGGTGAAAAATGTCGACGGATAGGCTGGTACAAGGACACCAAGCCGAGGTGCTACGACGACAGCAGCAGGCCAGCAATAGAGGCTTTTCCAGTAGTCTCCACTTTCAGGATGTAACGTCGGGTTATACTTGTAAACGATGTTTTCAATACGGCGACGGCGCTCTGGATCTTTGCTATCGTTGAGATCTTTATAAAACTTGACAACAGACTTTCTATCTTCCGTAAAGTGTACGACCCCTTCGCTGCCTTCCCCAAGCACTTCCTGCTCATAAAAGAGGGTTGTACCATCGGCCAGCGTTGCTTCTAAAAGTTTTTTCTTGTTTTTCTTTTTTGCTTTGGCCATAACCTTTATCTCCTGTACAATATCGCCATCGTTCGATCGTCAAAGGAACCTCTGCGTTCATAGGAGAGAAACTGAAGCATTGCTTTGTCTGGCTCTGTACTGCCCTTTACAATGTCATGCACTTGTAGAAACAGTGCAGGCATTTCTTGTTCAGCAGGAAAAAAATCATCGCAAACACCATCGCTCATAGCGGCTACAGCAAGGACATCTTTTTTAATAGAGAAGAAGATACGATGTCCCAATTCTTGCTCGATGTTCCTAGATGTAATAAATTTTGTTTCACTGGCAAAGGTCCCTGTATCAGCACTGCCGAGTAAGGTAACTGAATCATTGCCTTGCCAAATTGCAATTGATCCATCACCAACTTGTATACTGGCTAGAACGCTTTTGCCTTGCCATAGGGTATGAACGACGAGAAGTAGAGTCGTAGACAGTTCTTCGACTTTGGCTTGCCGTTTTGAAGCTTCTTCTTTTAGCGCTTGTATGGCTTCAAGAATGGCCGTTGTTAGATATGATTTAATCTTTAATAAGTCATTTTGGCTAGGGATTTCACCGTCCTGCTCCGCCAGTACATAATCTTTTAAGCATTGTTGCATATGCAGCAATGCTTTTTGGCAAGCAAGGGCTGCGCCGACTCTGGAATATTTGCAAGAACCAGCTCCATCGGCTACAGCCAGCAAGGTCCACTTTCCTTCTTGGCCAATCGCGAAAGAATCTTCTCGGTGCGATCCTTTGTGAGCATGTAGTTTCCCCCGTCGACTGGCTGCCGTGATAGACCAGACTTCATCAACCTGGTAATGAGTACTGTCTTCAAGGGGAACCCAATCCTCTGGATCGTGTGGGGGTATATCCTTCCATTCTGGGACGATCGGTTCCGGCGTTGCTGGCTGCTCTTTTGCTATCTCTTCCGTCTTTTGATTTTTCTCAAGGGACACTTCTGGCAGCTTTTCAATTATCTTTTTATCTTCTGCTCTCTCTTGAGAGGTTGGTTTAGACAAGATTTCATAAGAATAGAGGCCCTTTTGAGGTTGTAATACTTGAATGACTTCAATCTTTCGAACAACAGGAAATTGATTTTCTGCACGACGACGATAAAGAATCTTGGGAAAACAACGTTCTAATTCTCTCGGAATTTGCTCGATAGAGATGTTACCTTGGGCTACATGAAACAAAAAGGTTGAACGGTCGGCATCTTCGGCTTCTATAATAGACCCTTTTACGACAAAACCATATGTTCGAAAAAGAATTTCCAAATCCTCTTGTTTTTTTGGATTGAGCTGGAACTGACTCAAATCTAACATGATCCCACTCCTTTAAAGAAAGGGTGCCCTGGTATGCAGGGCACAAGTCTCTTTCTCCTATCATCGAAGAATCATTAAGGAACAATCTGAATGGTTGGAGGCGGTGGTGGTAATTCAGCAGGCTTCTCACCATCGGCTGTGAATTTTTGGCTAGCCATAGACACAGAAGCACTGACCCAACGGAAAAATTGATTAAAATCATCAGGCTGGTATGATTCCATGTGTAATACGATTTCCGTAATTTTCTTTAATGTCGTTAAGTCCACATCAGGTCCACAACCGACAGCGATAATATTGGCCAGCTTACCGGCTTTTTGCTTCATTACATTGGCGGGTCCTTCCCAGCTATCTGTCGGTACGCCATCGGTAAGTATGAAGACGAGGGGCTTATAGTCACCTTTTTGTGTCGCTGTTGATTTCTTTACTTCTGTATCAAGGCAGCGATCGAGAATTTTTAAGGCTTCTCCTAAGGCTGTTGTACCGTTGGCATCAAGTTGTGGTTCTCGAAAGCTTTGTAGATCCGTAAGAGGTACTACTTGTTTTGCTGTACTCGAAAAAGTAATCACGCTAAGATAGGCTGTTTCAATGGCCTGAGGTTCTTTTTTCAGGGATGAGATGAGATACTTTACGCCTTGACGTAAAGCCTCAATGGGTTGTCCATACATTGAGCCGGAGGTGTCTAAGAGTAGGTAGACTGGCAATCTCCGTTGATTGGACTCCATTTTATCGAGATTTAGCATTTTGGTTCCCCCTTTAATCATAGTAGGCTTTTGCTGTATTTTTTCATCTTTGCTGATGAATGAGCCGGCTTCGGTTTGTTCATTATGAAAAGCTAAAAAGATAGCCCTAACTTCTGTGCAATATCTCCGTAGGATGGATTGTTTCTATAGATTTCTTCATAATCCTTGCGAGCTTGTGCTTTTTTTCCAACTTCTTCATACATTTGCCCTCGAAGATAGCGAATGTCAAGCAAGAGCGATTCAGGTCGATCCTTTTTCTTGCGAACGAGGCCTGTTAGCTGTTGAATGGCTGCCTCGGTAAGGTGAAGACGATACAAAGCATAAGCGCGTAAATAAAGAATATTCGTGTCTATGGGCTCATCATTATCAACGGTTTTGGTCATTTCAACCACATCGGTAAGCAAGCCTGGATCTGCTTGCTCTGCCATTGTAACGATTTCTACGAGGGAGAGACAAAGGACCTTATCACTTGGATTTTGCTCCCAGAGAAGATTGATCTTGTCGATGGCTTCTTTTTGTTTACCTTGCCGTTGGTAGACTTCGACTAGACAAAGAGTAAGCCCTCGTTCGTCAAGACGAATGGGTGCTTCGATATATTCTGTAACATCTAGAAGTAGTTCTAGGTCTGGGTTGATTTTGTTACTAATATGCCCTAGTTGCGAAGGTTGGCATTGATGAAAAAAAGATTGAGCACGAGTATATTCTTCACGACCCATAGCAATATAGCCACACATAAAGGCTCCGTCTGAGAGGTGCGCTATTTTCTCAAAGGCCAGATAGGCTCCGCTATAATCTTCTGCTAGTAGAGCTTGTAAGCCTGTTAGATACTGTTTCTCTTCTGTCGATAGAAGCATCTGACGAAAAAAGCCAAGATCAGCCTGCTGAGACGCTGATGGCCTTGTGTTCTGTTTTTGTTGGGAAGACCAGCCTTTTGCTTTTGTGTAATAGAGTCCTGTCCCTGGTAAGCCCAGTGTGGTTCGTGTTCCTTTGGAACCAACGGTGTAACGCATTCCTCGGGGGCCAAAGGAAAAGGAGGGCCCAGACTTACTTAGGTTCATTGTAACGCCGGGGGCAAGTTTGATACGCTTGAAAAAACGAAAAGCCAACTTGATCACGCCCCTTGTTCACCTGTTACCTTTCCTACTTTAGATCACTTCGTGCATACATCATAGAGGACGTAGACTAAATTACAGTAACACCATAAGTATGACAAAGTGCCTTTAGACCTCCATGATAGCCAGCACCTACAGCTGCAAAGCGCCAATGATTTCTGTAGCGATAAAGCTCGCCAAGGACGATTGCTGTTTCTAAGACAAAGGCATCGGGTACGGTAAAGCGAAACAGTTCTTTTTGACCAGCCATCATTGTGAGGTAAATATCAGTAAGGTAGGAAAAGTTTTGACGCCGTTCTTCTGCTTCATAGATCGATAACGTCATGACGAGCCGCTGTACATCAGAAGGTACTTTAGACAGATCTATGGAAACTTGTTCCTGATCGGCAGAAGCCAAACCTTTTTCAAGGCGGAGATAGTCGTTGCTTGGATTTCCATAAAAAAGCAAGTCTTGATCATGACGTACTTTTTGTTGAGCGTCTAAAGAAAAAACAGCGCTATCTACTTCAAAATCGGGTCGTTCAACTTTCCAGCCAAAGGCGATTGTAACGATGTTCTTATCTGCACTTAGTTCCGCAAGATCAATCCGTTGTCCTTTTAAGAGACCCCTTGTAGAGGAGAGGCTTGGTGCTGATGCCTGCGCAGAGGGCTCCATGGATTCGTGGGGCTTCGTATTTGTCCTTCCACTTCGATGGGCTTCCTCTCTTCGCTCTGCTCGCTCGGCAGGAGACCAGACGGTTCGATTTTCTGGTACTTCTGCTTCCGTAGTTGTAGATGCTGTCACTGTGATCGCTCTTTGAAAGATGGAGTGGAGCACAATCTCTCCCCAGAGAAGGCTATGATCTGGCAAGGGGTCAATCGCTATTTCTATAACATTGCTTCCCGCTTGTAAATATTCCGGTGTCAAGCGAAGACCACTAATTTTGGATTCTAGTCGACAGGGTACCGGTACATTGACTCGAAAGGTTCGGTGCGAGGCTTGATGAGCTGGTAAGTTACCGAGTTCAAGAAGAGCAGGCAGGTGCCACTTTTCTGACTCTCCCGGTACCCCTTCTACATGGCCTCGGATTTTTACATCTTCAAAGGTTACCTTTCTCTGGTTAAGAATTTTAATGGCCACTTGATTGCTTTTTCTATCTCCTAGTGCCTCTACCGATATCTTTCTGATCGTAACTTGATCAGAATCGATAATCAATACAGGATCGGATTGGCTCCAGAGAGTGGCTCGATGGCCTTCAATAACCATAGGATGACGAATATGTAAGGGACCAGCCCATTCGCCAGGTGGTAAAAGCAACTTTCCTTGTGCTATCGCTTGATTATAAAGCTCTTGTAAGGTCATTCAATCTCACCCGCTTTTATCTCTCTTCAGCAAGGAGTTGGCTATTTCTGTATAGCAATCTCAATCATAAGGACTATTGATTGATGGCGCCCCCTTGCAGTGTATGCATTGGGACGCCATCATCTTTCCACGAACAACTACGTTTCGCTCTTATACATCTTACTCCTGCGTTTTCAGTTCAGAAGTGCTATACGCTTTCTTATCTTTGTCACGAATCATATTGCGTATCACTTTACGCGCTACGTCGATAGGAATAATGACTAGAGAGAAAGCAAATACGTAGAACCACTCCATCGCCGTTAAGCCTACGGTACGTAAAATATCTCCACCAATATAGGTAAAAGCAATTTGTACAACGAAAATTAACAGAACCACATTGGTAAAACCAGGGTTTTTGCCAATATGGCTGAACAGATTGAGACCTTCTACTCTTGCGTTGAACTTATTGAAGTTATTCAAGAAGATAAAGAAGGCGAAAAAGCCTGTCAGGAAGGCCGCTTCCGTGGTGAACAACCCTTGAACAGGAGGATATTTCAAGAAGAAGAGGCTCATCGCTGCAATGGCCAGACCATTGGTCAATATAGAAGACCACATATCGGTGTTGATGATCGATTCATCACGCCGTTTCGGTCTTTCCTGCATATATTGTCGAAGGGCTGGTTCTCCACCGAAAGCAAGTGCCGCCAAGGTGTCCATAACGAGGTTAACCCATAGCAATTGAATCATTGTCAGTGGTAAATCGACACCGAAAAAGGGACCTAAGAAGGCAACTGTGATCGCTGCAACGTTCACTGTTAATTGGAAGACTAAGAACTTACGAATCGAATTGAAGATCGTGCGGCCGTAAAGTACAGCTTTTGTAATCGATGAGAAATTATCATCTAAGATAACAATATCGCCTGACTCCTTGGCTACTTCAGTGCCACTTCCCATGGCAAAGCCTACATCCGCTTTGCTTAAGGCTGGTGCATCATTAACACCATCGCCGGTCATACCTACCACTAAATTTAAGTTTTGAGCAACTTGTACAAGACGGCTTTTATCGGTTGGCAAGGCTCGCGCAACAACACGGAGGCGTGGTAAGAGGGCTTGTAGTTCCTTGTCAGACAGCGCTTGTAATTCAGAAGAAGTCAGAACAAGACTATCTTTCTGGTTCAGCAAGCCTACTTCTTTGGCTATCGCTGTAGCAGTCTCTTTGCGATCTCCTGTAATCATAACCACTTGAATGCCTGCATCTTGGGCTTCACGAACAGCTTGCACAGACTCTTGCCGTAACTCATCACGAATACCGAGAACACCGACCAAGGTTAGGCTTTTTGGCATATCTTCACCGATAATCGGCTCTTCGCTTACTGCCACTGCAATTAAGCGAATAGCCCGCTCAGCCAAGGCATCCATTTCTTGTACCAGTGCTTTTTTGTTATCAAAGGGCCTTTTTTGACCCTTTTCATCGTAATAGGAAGAACAGCGTTCGAGAACACTTTCTGGTGCACCTTTGACCAAAGTAAGATTTACGTCACCTTGTACCTGAGACAGAGAAAACTTGCGTTTACTATTGAAAGGTACTATTTTTTCAACATCGACTTTCCATGTAGGTTCATAGTTTAAGTCGGTAAAAGCGACAACGGCTCGTTCTGTTGCATTGCCACCTATACACTGACGCCGCCCCTGCTCATCTGTTGTTATCAAGCAAGATGAATTGTTGCGAATACTAACAGCGAGTAGATCCTGCAATCCTTTCGGCATACCCTGAAAACTAGAGAAAGACTGACCTTTTCCGCTCATGAACAGAACGGCCTCTAGTTGACCTTTTGTCAATGTTCCTGTTTTGTCAGTGAACAAAATGTTTAAGCTACCTGCTGTTTCAATACCGATCATTTTCCGGACGAGAACTTTGGCCGTAAGCAGCTTTTTCATATTGAGGGACAAAACAAGGGCAATCATCATAGGCAACCCTTCAGGAACAGCAACAACAATAATGATAATCGCAAGTATCAAAGCCGTTACAACATCATTTAGAAAGGCTTGCCAGTTACTTACATAGGCTGCGACTTGAACCATATCAAAGCCATGATCGATGAAAACCTTCTTGAAAATAAAGGAAAGAGCGATAAAAGTACCGCCGATATAACCGAATTTACTAATGCCATCTGCTAGTACAGAAAGCTTTACTTTTAACGGAGAATCTCTCTCTTCTCCACTTAGTTCACTAGCAAGACGACCATAGACGGTTTTATCACCGACTTGCTCTATTTCTACAATGGCTTCTCCATCCGTTACAACAGTGCCTCGAAAAGCGATAAATGTATTGGTCAAGTCATTTCTATCACCCGCTTGGCCGTCGGGAGAACGTCTTTTTAAGACATCTTCTGACTCGCCTGTTAGCGATGCCTGATTGACTTTCATCTCTCCTTGTATAATTCGACCATCGGCAGGCACTTTATCACCAGGTTGCAATACAACAAGATCACCAACAACAATGTCGTTAACAGGAATCTCCATTAACTGTCCATTACGAAACACTTTGTTCGTAATTTGCGATGCTTCTTCTTGTAATTTCTGAAATGCCTCTTCGTTTTTGTGCTCCGAAAAGGTTGCAACCATTGTCGCTAGGAGAACAGCAATGGCAATGCCTACACCTTCATACCATTCAGCATAGCCTGCGAAAGCCAATGCTACGTTAATCAGAAGCGCTACGACAAGGATCATAATAATGGGATCTTTAAAGTTCCCGACAAACTTTTCCCAGAAAGACTCGGAGTCTTGCAAGGTTAGCTCGTTCGATCCATGGGCTTCCCTCGATTTTTTTACTTCTTCGTCCTTTAAGCCGACAATATCGTACTTCATGGCTGCCCCCTGCAGTATGCTTAATCTTTAGACCCAGCAACCCATCGCATGTTCCATCCAAAAGCTTTATCCATATCTTGATGACCTTTGAAAAAGCGAACAATTTTCTCGACACTAAACGTTTCGTTGTTAACATTTTCCAACAATGCAATGGCGCACATGCCTTGGCTCTGTGAGTGGTCATCCATGCGCACCACAATTTCTGCGCCTGACTGTTGCTTAATGGTGACAACACCATCGGCCTGGGCCCAATTGGTAATCCCTTCATAAATGAAGGCGTAGATAAGAATTCGTTTAAACTCATGAACTTTTGTGCCATTAATCAGTAGGTTTTCACCTTCTGTAGAAGCACCTGTTCGATCATCTTTATCGAGCATAATGTAAGGCTCTTGATTGAGAGAACCAAAAGCATTGCCTAGAGCTTGTATAGCGCCTTTTCTACCATTTTTCAGCTCAAAAAGACAACCAAGGTCAAGGTCAATACCTTGTGAAGAGGCACCACCAAAGAGGCTCTGAAAAAATCCTGTCTGTTTTGGCGCACCCGCTCGTTGGTTCCAATTCAAGTTAACGACCAGGTTGCCGAGAGATTGTCCTTGCTTCTTCTCTAGGTTAATGCGGTCGCCTTTTTTCTTTAACTCGATTTTGGATAGACGTATTTTCTCTTGTGCTGCTGCCGGTGATGATGGATTGGAACCGAGTGATAGTGGCGCCCTTCTTTCTCCTAGATCGATGGGCTTAGGTGGTGGACTTGGGACTGGAGTTGGACTTGGCGTTGGCGTTGGCGTTGGCGGCGGAACTGGCGCTGGCGGCGAAGGCTTATCAATCACTTCTAAGCCATAGCTATTGCACAAAGCTGCTAGTCCACCATGATAACCTGCACCAATGGCGTTAAATTTCCATTCTCCTCTGTGACGATAGAGCTCACCTGCTACAATGGCTGTTTCTCGCTGAAAAGGCCCTAGGGGAAATCGAAGAATCTCATTTTCCCTTTGCCCGTGACAAATTCGAATGTAAATCGTAGAAACATTGGCAAAGCTTTGTTTACGTTGTTCCGCTTCATGAATGGTAATCGTAAAGGCAATGCGCTCAATGGTTTCAGGAATCTGTGTCAAGTTGATTTGAAAAGTTTCTTTGTCGGACCTAGAAGTACTCTGATGAGCAATTGCTCCACGAAGGCCTTGTGGTTGTCCGTAAAAAATCATATCTTCATCTTGACGACATTTCCCCTGCTTGTCTAGCAAAAAAGCAGCACTATCAACTTCAAATTCTATATTTGCCATTTTTTCCACAATCCAACCAAGTCCCACAGAAATTCCATCTAGACCAGGAGAACTTTTTGTTACATCTAGGCGTTGTCCCTTTTGAACTGAGAGACTCAAAAAATCACCTCCTGAGTTCGAAAAACAGGGGCGCCCCTTGCAGACACCCCTGTTATCGTCATTCCTGTTATTATACGTTAAGACCGTAGTTTTTGCATAGGGCAGCAAGACCGCCTTGGAAGCCAGAACCGATGGCGTTAAATTTCCATTCTCCGCCATGACGATAGAGTTCACCAGTTACAACAGCTGTCTCTACGGAGAAATCTTCGCCCAAGTCAAAGCGCATTAGTTCATTATGAGTTACCTCGTCTAAAACACGAATATAAGCATTGCTTACCTGGCCAAAGTTTTGATTGCGATCGACTGCATCATGAATCGTTACGGTAAAAGCAATCTTCGTAATGTCAGCAGGTACTTTGTCCAATTCAATGGTAACATACTCGTCATCACCGTCACTATCACCGGTTAAGTTATCACCAGAGTGAACAACGGCTCCGGAAGGATCTTGTAAATTGTTATAGAAAACAAAGTTTTTGTCACTTTCTACTCTGCCGGAAGATCCAACCAAGAAAACCGAGGCATCCAAGTCAAAGTCATGTTGGCCATCGTATTTATTGGTGTCCCAACCTAGGCCAATTCCTATCTTTTTCAGACTGGCATTACCTTTGGTTAAATCCACCTTTTGACCTTTGGATAAACTGATTCCCATGTAAGAACCCCTCCTGATAATTTATTCAAAAGTACAACCTAAGAAAAGCTTAGGCGTACCGACTCGCTAATTCTTTCAGAGATGGATCGGTCGTCCCTTGACCGATGGCAGCAAACTTCCATTCGCCTTGATGGCGATAGACTTCTCCTGCAATCAAGGCAGTTTGTCCTCCATAGTTGTCTGTCAGGCTATATCGACATAATTCTTCATTGGTATTCTTGTTGACGATACGAATATAGGCGTTTTGAATCATACCAAAGTCCTGCTTGCGTTGTACAGCCTGGTAAATATTAACGACAAAGACAAGCTTATGTATGGACGATGGTACTTTATTCAGAGAAACAAAGATTTGTTCGTCATCACCATCGCCATCACCTGTCAAATTGTCGCCACTATGAACAATGCTATTACACTTGCTTTTCAGTTGACCAAAATAAACAACTTCTTGCAGTCGGTCGCCTTCCCGCAACATTAACACCGAAGCGTCACAATCAATGTCCTGACCGCCACCTCCAAATAAGCCTGACAAAAATCCACCGCCAGCCTTTTTGATAGGATCCCATCCTAAGCCGACAGTAAGTTCGGAAATTCCTGCTGCGCCTTTGGTCAAATCAATTTTTTGACCTTTTTTGAGGTTAATCGTCAAATACATTACCCTCCTACATAAGGTTTTATAGTGCTTAAAGGGATAATCGCTTCGAGAAATTGCACTTGCTCGATCTTAAGCGGGAATAATTCTCAACTACCCCGCTCATATATCATTATAAGAAAAAGTAGCCACAAATTCAACTCAAAGAGCGTAAAAGGTAGCACCAAGTAGGGAAATCGATGAAAAATATCGTGAAAAAGCAAAAGAAGACCTTTGATCCAACAAAGGATGGCTGGATCGTTGGTCTTTAATATTTTACCACATAATGTAATTTGTAAAACAATTTTTTTTACAGTGCTTTGCCTTTCCTGAGAGAAGGTCAGGTAGGAAGCCACTCTTTTTCTTCTTCCTTTTCTGGAAGAGAGTAAACACCGGCCATGCCTCCGAGAACAGAAAATAGAAGTAATAGAGCAACTTCAAGGCCGATAGATGACCAAGATAGTAAGGTCGTTCCGGCACCATAAAAAAATAAAAAGGCTGTAGCCGATAACAAAAGAGCCAGCACCAGACCATGGAGCCAACCATGAAATTGTGCTGTTTTTGCACTTTGATAAGCACCTGCAAAAGCTGTGGTAGCAATTATGACAGGCGTCCAGAAAGATAGGTAATAGACAGGGCCAGAAAGAAACCACAAAAAGAAAGCCGTCATCCATAAAAAACCCACAAATACAATCGTTGATGTTAAGAATCCGATCATTAGGGCTTTGCCCTGTACGAAACCCTTCATTTTTTCCCTCCTTACTTGTTAACTGACACAGGGGGGCAGGTCCCCCCTGTTCCCTGTTACAAAGCCAGAACAAGCACCCAAGATGCAAAGATAAGGTAAACAATGCCACCGATTAACAAAATAGGTGCTTGCAAGACCTGACGGTTTAATAAGAACAAAGCCATAATCAATGCTGTTGATAGCAAAGTAAGAGAAGCGGCAAAAATCGCCATTTCATTCAGGCTCCAAACACCTGCTAACAAAGCAATAGCGGGAATACAAGTGCTTTGAAATACCATTGCGCCTGTTATATTTCCCAAGGCTAAGGTGTCTTCTCCTTTTGAAACCCAGAGTAAGCTATTTACTTTCTCAGGCAATTCTGTGGCCAGAGGTGCCAGGATGAAAGATACAATAAGAGCAGGCCAGCCTAACATCGAGGCAATCGACTCTATGGTACCAACAAACAGATTTGCACCAAGAGCCATTAAAGATAAAGCAAGACTCAATTGTAAAAGGACAGCCCATAGAGTAGGTCTAGCACGACGACGTTGTAAGTAAAGTCCCTTTTCTGGCTCTAAGACACCGCCTTCACCGCCTCTGACAGTAAAAAATACATAAATTATGTAAATCGCCAACAGTAAAAGGGCAAGGTATTTTTCATAGCCAGCAATATAGGATTGTTGAAATAACATAGGTATCAAAAGCAATGAAAAAATAGCCAGAAAAAAAGAAAGATCTCGCAGAAAAATCCTTCTATTTACATACAAGCGAGCTCTCCAACTTTTTCGTAAAACCATAGCGACCAGCCCAACAAGAAAAAGAGCAATTGTAGCAAGCATAAAAGGTGCTCCCAAAATGGCACCAATGCCAACTTCTATGCCAGTGGTACCACCATAAAAGAAAATCGCTACCAAAGGAATCATTGTCTCTGGCATAGCCGTCCCTACAGCGGCTACCAAGCTACCAACAACACCTCGAGACCAACCAAAAAGAGCGCCCACCCACTCCACAGCATTCGTAAAAAATTCAGCAGCCAGGAGAATTAAGGCAATGGCAAGGATAAACGTCCCAAGGGCCAACGCCACTTCCAAATTCTTCCCTCCCTTTTTACGGACACGCCCCTTATTCAAACCATATGCGCTAATGAAAAGAAAAAGCCCTGATCTCACTAGAAGAGATCGGGCTTTTCCTGTGCCGAAATTTATTTTTGCTGCCGCACAAGGGCTAGTGCTTGAAGTGCCAAAAGATTGTCGAAAGAGTAACAGTCACCGGTAATCGGATCGCCAAAGCCACCGTAAAAAATAGAGTTAGGATCGTTAACACGATAAAGAAGCAAGTGATCCACAGCCACCTGTGCCCACTGGGGCTCATCAATTTCTAAGAAGTATTGTGCAACAAGAGCATACACGGCTGGAGAGCGAAAATCTGCCGCCGCCACAGGCTCATCGCCTTGATCCCGATGATAAGCAGCCCAAATCCGTCCCGCTTGCAATTCCTTCTGGAGGAAAGAAGCGGTCTTGGGTGACACATAGCCTACTTGGGCACCATGAAGTGCTGCCAACATAGAATTAATCATATTCACAGCTTCTTGCTCTTGGAAAGGACCTCTTTCCGGTGAATAATCGGTCATAAAAAGACCATTGCCCAGATCGGCTTGCCGAATAATATCCAAAGCTGGCTGAACGAGAGGTTCATAACGGCTATCAACGGTAGCAATAAGGGCTAAATAGGCTGGTTGTAGATATCGAACAGGAACAACGATACCGCCATTGGGCTCTACAGGCTCAAACCATTGTGACCAGTTATGGGACAAGCCGGACCAGTCAAACCAAGGGGTCCAGTGGCGACCTTCTAGGAGCTGATAGCGGTAAATGCCTTCTAAAATCGCTTTTGCTAGGTAAAAATCTCTTTTATCATCCCAGCGCTCAGCACCTTTCAGTAACATAGCGGCAATGCGAATATCATCAATTAAAGCGCTTGATTGCGCTGGCTCTCGATTGTCGGGCTTAACCTTCCAAGAAGGAATCGCGTAAGGACCTATCAGATATTTGCGCACATAATTAACTTGCTGACGATACAAAGCCTTATCATCGGTCCAAAGGGCATATTCTAACAGAAGGCCCGTCGATTCGGAAAGAATATCATGATTCCGTGCTTCATCGGCCAATTCAGGGCGATCGTCACGATAATTTGTAAAAACCCCGCCTTGCTCATTGGACAAGTGACTCACAATAAACTGAGCCAATTGCCCTTCTTGGTTGTCTGGTCTTTCTTGAACTCCTTGTGGCAAAAGAGTTTGAGGCTCTTCAAAAAAAGTAAAAAAGCGTTCCATGAGCATTCCTTTTATATCGTCACCAGACAAAAGAATATAAAAACTCTTTCCCCCACTTTCTAAGGAAGAAGAAAGTAAAGGACGATAAAACTGACCATCATTCCCCTCTAGAATGGAAATCTTTTTATTTCCACCTTGAAACGTAATTGCGACAGGCGATCGATCTAATTCCAACTCTTTTCCAGAGAGGTATTGTACCCCTATAATCGGAAACAATCGACTCTCTAGCATTTTAACTTGCTCTTCATCTTCTCTGCCATCTAACAGAACAATGGCGTAACTATCTTTTTGCCATTGCAAAGTTACATCATCAATTTTTGTAAAAAGAAAAGGCTTCATGAGCCAATAATACCAAAAAGCAAGCAATAATAAGAAAAGAAGAAATCCCACCGTAGAAAGCCTTCGATAGGATACTCTCCCTTTGTTTGCCTTCAAAAGCATCAAACTCCTACTTTTTTCCTTTATTTCACCATAACCACTTAATTTTTGCAAGTATTCTATTCAAAATAGAAGAAAGAAAAGGATTTCATCTTTGCACGTCTAATAGGACTCTATCATTGAGAAAATGATACCATAAGCAACATAGCAGGAGGTCATACATGAATCGCTTTCGATCAGGCATCCCTTTTCTGACGGCTTTGCTTATCGTCTTTTTTGCAGCGATTAACTACGTCGTCACAGAACGAACCCCCGATGAAGTATTAGAAGATCAGAGCTGGCCAGTCCCTGAAATGGAATGTACAGAGATCAATGTAAGTTCTTTTAGCAGCGAAAGTACTTTTCAATGGGTTCACCTGCAAAGCCTCTGTGAAAAAGCTGTCGAAGATGCCAACCAAGCTTATAGTACAGGGGCGGAACAAGCCATGGAACAGGAAAAAGAAACAGAGCAAAAAAGAACTACAGCTTCAAAGGAACCAAAGAAGGACGATACAATCATCTGGTCCAGCCTTCAATTAAACAACCAAAAAAACCAGGTAGCCTTCTATACGCAAAAGAGACTCTATCTCCTAGACGTAACAACAGGCTCTTCGAAAGTTCTTCATAGCTTATCAGAAGATGATAAAAGCGTACAATATGTCCCCACTATCAGTTGGAGCCCCCAGGGAGAATACCTAACATTTACATTGCTCAAAGAAAACCAGCGCTGGAATGGACATGATAGCTATAGCATTCACCTTGTAGACCTGAAGACAGAAGAGATACTGCTCATACACCAAAGCACCCGAGCACCGGATAAACCTTCGTGGTCACCGAAAGATCCCATCGTTGCTCTAGACAGTCCCGTTATTCTTTACGACGTAGAGAAGCAACAAGGTACACCTGTTATCTCCGGATACCAAACGCGTCATCCTCGTTGGTCACCGGAAGGCAATCACATTATTTTTATCCAAGAAACATCAAGTACTCGTGGTGAAACTTTTCGCTACTCTTTAGATACTAGAGAAGTGATGCAAATAACGACACTAAATCGAGTCACTTCACCGCTTCTATGGCTGCAGACACCGCCTACCATTTTATTAGAAGTAGAAACGAAAAGAAGCGGTAGCCGCCCTGAACGTCATCACATTGGAGAAGCCAGACCGCACACAGAAAGTAGTATTCGTTGGCTCAGCCCTTTTGATCGCAATGAGTCGAATCGATTTCTTTCTATTTCACCGAATGAACGGTATCTCATCGTTCAAAAAACAACCAACCTAGGTACGGCTGATGAAAAAAGCCATCTGATCGCACTCAATAGAGACCTCAGCTTTTATCGCTGGCGCTGTGTTACCCTGGCACCATTAGAAGATCCATCCACTGTAACCTTGCATTGGACAGCCGATGGAAGACTTCTCTATAGCACAGAAGGGGAAGTCTTTCTTTTTGATTTTGAGCAATTAACGAAAGAAAAACTAGAAGAGAAAGAAGAGGCCTTCCAAATTCTTGGAATTGACAATCAAATAATTTATTACAGTCCCTTATGAAACGAACAAGTATACAGTGTTATCGCTCTAAAACCCTTGAACTGAATCAATTTGATATGCTATAAATACAGGTACGACGAGCTGATGCAATGGCGCATCAACAGTACTTGTAGAACAAAGGCGTTCTCGCATGTTAAGCGATCTATGAAAGTAGGTCTGCACTTCAACATGCGAGAGCGTCTTTTTGTCTTTTTTTGATGAAGAGGAGGTTGCAATATATGTCTTTACGAGAAGGTGAAGTTCGCATCCCTTCTGGCTGCGCCATCAGTGGGATTATAAACCGCAAAGGACAGCTTTTTTCTGGTGATGACATTATCAAGTCTATCGCCTTAATGCACGATCGTTCCAACGGCCTTGGTGGTGGATTTGCTGCCTATGGTATTTACCCAGATTATGCTGACCATTATGCCATTCATATGTTTTATGAAAATTCTCTTTGTCGGGAAGAAACAGAGTTATTCATCAACGATCATTTTAACGTAGAAGTTGGTGGCAAGATCCCAACTCGAAAAGTTGCTTCCATCGGTGAAGCACCGATCATCTGGCGCTACTTCGTTCAACCCAAGGCGGAGAAGCTGATGGAAATGGAGCTAGAAGAAGATGAATACGTAGCCCGCAAAGTGATGCAGATTAACGCCCAATTCCCCGGATCTTTTGTTGTTTCCTCTGGTAAGAATATGGGCGCTTTCAAAGGCGTTGGCTATCCCGAAGACATTGGTGAATTTTATAAGCTTGAAAGCTATAAAGGATACCTCTGGACAGCCCATGGTCGCTTTCCTACCAATACTCCAGGCTGGTGGGGCGGTGCCCATCCCTTTACTTTGCTAGATTGGTCAATCGTCCATAACGGTGAGATCTCTTCCTATGACGCCAATCGGCGTTACATAGAGATGTTTGGATATAAGTGTAGCTTACAGACGGATACAGAAGTAATAACATACCTCTTTGATCTTTTACTACGCAAGCAAGGTCTACCCTTAAAAGCTGTCGTCACAGCGATGGCGGCTCCTTTGTGGAACGTCATTGACCGCTTGGAGCCGGAAGAGCGAGAGCTTGTAAAAGCCATTCGCACAGTTTATAGCCCCTTGCTCGTTAACGGACCCTTCTCCATCATTTTGGGCAGTCGCAAAGGCTTCGTTGCACTGAACGATCGTATCAAATTACGAGCTCTCATAGCCGCAGAAAAAGATGATTTTCTCTATGTCGCCAGTGAAGAATCAGCCATTCGCGAAATCTGTAGCAATCCTGACCGTCTCTGGTCCGTCGCGGGCGGTGAACCAGTGATCGGCTTACTGGAAGGGGTAGAGGAACTATGAAAGTAAATTATTCAATGCCTGAATTTTTAATTGATAGAGATGATCAGCGATGCACCCATTGTCGAATCTGTGTTCACCAGTGTGCGAATGAAGCCCATTTATGGAACGATAAGAGAAAAGTTGTCTACTCTGACGAACTCCAATGTGTAAACTGCCATCGCTGTGTAGCAACCTGCCCGACTCGCGCTTTACGAATAGGCAATTATCCTCTGGAATTCAAACAAAACGCTCATTGGACACCCCATTACATCACATCGATCTTTAAGCAAGCGAACAGCGGTGGTATGCTCCTGGCTGGTATGGGTTGTGATCGACCTTACCCTGTCTATTGGGATCACCTTTTAATCAACGCTTCTCAGGTAACCAATCCTTCCATTGACCCTCTTCGAGAACCGATGGAACTGAAAACTTTTCTTGGCCGTAAACCTGAGAAGCTAACGATTCGAGATGGTAAGTTGACAGAACCCCTACCACCCCAAATCGAACTAGACATTCCTATTATGTTTGCTGCCATGTCTTTCGGTGCCATTTCCTTACATGCCATGACTTCATTGGCCAAAGCAGCTGAAGCCATGGGTACCTGCTATAACACCGGCGAAGGAGGCCTTCATAGCAGCCTCTATCAGTACGGTAATAATACCATCGTTCAAGTCGCTTCAGGGCGCTTTGGTATTGATCCAGCGTACCTAAATGCAGGTGCCGCTATTGAGATTAAAATTGGTCAAGGTGCCAAGCCTGGTATTGGTGGTCATTTGCCAGGAGAAAAAGTAGGCCTCGATGTCTCTCGGACTCGCATGATACCAGAAGGCAGCGATGCCATTTCACCAGCGCCACACCATGATATTTATTCTATTGAAGATCTACGACAGCTTATCTATTCTTTAAAAGAAGCAACAAATTACGAAAAACCTGTGGCTGTTAAGATAGCAGCCGTCCATAACGCTGCCGCCATTGCTTCTGGTATCGCTAGAGCGGGTGCCGACATAATTGTCCTTGATGGCCTTCGCGGCGGAACAGGTGCAGCACCTTTACGAACAAGAGATAGCGTTGGTATCCCCATAGAATTGGCGTTAGCAGCGGTCGATCAAAGATTGCGTAATGAAAGCATTCGTAACGAGGTTTCTCTTGTCGTGGCAGGCTCCATCCGTTGCTCTTCTGATGTCGTAAAAGCCATCGCCCTTGGTGCCGATGCTTGCTATATAGGAACGGCCGCGTTGATCGCTTTAGGCTGCCACATGTGTCAAAAGTGTTACACTGGAAAGTGCAATTGGGGTATCGCAACGCAGAACCCCAAGTTAACAAAACGCCTTGATCCAGAAGAAGGTGCTGCCCGCGCTGCCAACTTACTGCGAGGCTGGTCTCTGGAAATTAAAGAAATGCTTGGGGGCATGGGCATTAACGCCTTAGAAAGTCTTCGTGGCAACCGCTTAATGCTACGAGGGATTGGCTTATCAGAAAAAGACTTAACCATATTAGGCGTTAAAGCTGCTGGTGAATAAGGAGGTGCTTGCCATGAATCAAAGTAGGACCATCAATGGAAAAGGAATATA
Organism: Heliorestis convoluta; assembly: GCF_009649955.1. Taxonomy (NCBI): domain Bacteria; kingdom Bacillati; phylum Bacillota; class Clostridia; order Eubacteriales; family Heliobacteriaceae; genus Heliorestis; species Heliorestis convoluta. Next base: position 331,147 of record NZ_CP045875.1, read on the forward strand.
CTATCGTCAACTGAACGAAGCCATTAAAGACTTTCTTAAGAACGATATTACCCATATAGAGCTTCAGAACATTAACGGTCAACGCTATATCGGAGCGGGTCTATCTCATAGCGCTTCTATCACCATTCAAGGTACGCCTGGCAATGACTTAGCCGCATACATGAATGGCCTGACCTTACAAGTCTATGGCAATGCCCAGGACGGCGTAGCGAATACCATGAATGATGGCACCATTGTGATTCATGGTGATGCTGGCGATGCTTTAGGCTATGCCATGCGCGGTGGTGAAGTATTTGTTAAAGGTTCCGTAGGCTACCGCATCGCCATTCATATGAAAGAATTCCAAGAAAAAGTGCCTGTCGTAGTCATTGGCGGCAAAGCAGGTTCTTTCTTCGGCGAATACATGGCCGGCGGGATTTTAATTCTTCTGGGCCTACGAGGGCGCGAAGAAAATCCGATTGTAGGGGACTATTGCGGTACGGGCATGCACGGTGGTGTGATGTACATTCGTGGTTCCGTTGAAGAATATAAGTTAGGCAAAGAAGTTAAATCCGTTCCTATGACCGAAGAAGATTACCATCGCCTGTCGCTCTATGTAGGCCGCTTTGCTGAGCATTTCAACGAAGACAAAGAAGCCATTTTATCAGAGCCTTTTACCAAGCTGATTCCCTTTAACAAGCGCCCTTATGGCAATCTCTATGTAGGCGCATAGCTTTCTCATTACAAAATATTCTCACAAAAGGTTACAAAAGGGGTTACTAAAAAACAAAAATAGAAAATCCCCTCCTTCTGTAATTCAGAGAGGGGATTTTTTCTAGCTATTCTAGCTACACTGTTGATTAAGCAGCATTAAGAACTTCTTCAATCGCTTTGAAACCAACAGCCAAAGCTTTTTTGTTCAATTCTTCTGTTCCTTTTGGAATACGAGCTAAGACTGCTTGCTCTAAAGCATCACGAGATACGACTTTAGTAATGCCGACAATTACAGCAAGAGCCACTATGTTGGCCACCAGTTCTCTCCCTGCTTCATGACGAGCTAGATGGCTAATCTTTACTTCGTACACTTTACCTTTTGAAGCAGAAAACTCTTTCACATAGGTGCTATCAACGATAATAATTGCATTATCTTTGACTTCATCTTTATACTTTTCTGCTGCTTCAGGGCTCATTACGAGTAAAAGATCGGCATCTTTTACTTTCATATAGTCAATCTCCTCGTTGGAGATAATTACTTCCGCTTTCGAAGAGCCACCTCGAGATTCAGGTCCATAGCTTTGAGACTGCACAGCGACTTTCCCATCTAGAATCGCTGCTTCCGCTAGGATAATACCGCCTGTGATCAAGCCTTGACCGCCTGTTCCACCAAGACGAATTTCCCAATTATCTCCCATTTATGCTCGACCTCCCTGGCACTTATCAATTACTTTCTGATAAAGCTCCGTGTATTCAGGCATTTCTTCATGATGCAGAACACCAGTAATAATCTTTTCTGCTCTCTCTTCGGCTGTCATTCTTGATGCTGCTTCTTTCGTAATGCAAACATCTTTCTGCCATTTTAACATATCCGGTGCTTTGCCCATCTTGTTCTTCCGTCCAAAATAAACAGGGCAAGTGGATAAGGCTTCAACAAAGGAGAAACCTTTATTTTGTAAGCCTTTGTAGATTAAGTTCGTCAGCTGGCCTGTGTTATAACTATTTCCTCGGGCAACATAACTAGCGCCTGACGCTGTAACGAGGTTACAGATATCAAAGGGCCGCTCCACATTGCCGTAAGGGGACGTAGTTGCTTTGGCTCCATGAGGGCTCATGGGAGAGTACTGACCACCGGTCATACCATAAATGTTGTTGTTAAACAAAACTACAGTTAGATCGAGATTACGACGAGCACCATGGATAAGATGATTTCCACCAATGGAAGTTCCATCACCATCGCCTGTAACGACGATTACATTCAGTTCTGGATTGGCGACCTTTACACCCGTTGCAAACGCAATGGCTCGACCATGGACTGTGTGGAGTGTGTTAAAGTTCAGATAACCTGGCGCCCGTGACGAACAACCAATGCCTGAAACGATAACTGTTTTATCTTGATCCAGTCCAGCTTTATCAATGGCTTCCACCAAAGACTTGACAATGATGCCGTTGGCACAACCAGGACACCAGATATGGGGCAGCCTCTCGGTGCGAAAATATTTTTCTAGTTGTGGTAACATTAGAGCACCTCCCCAATCTTATCAAGCATTTGCCAGGGCGTTACAATATCACCATTGCTATTTCCAATCCCATGGACTTCAGCTTTTCCGGCGACAGCCGCTTGAACGACTTCTTTGATCTGACCTCTGTTCATTTCAGGCACAATAAGTGCTTTGGCTTTTTCTGCTACCTTGATGACTGCCTCTTCAGGGAAAGGCCAAACTGTGATTAAGCGCAACATACCAACTTTTTGGCCTTGCTCACGAGCCAATTTCATCGCTTTTTGAGCAGAGCGTGCAACAGCACCGTAGGCAACAATGACGACATCGGCGTCTTCTGTATTCACTTCTTCAACCATGATGATTTTTTCGAGGCCTCTTTCGATTTTCTGGTGAAGTCTTTCTACGAGGGCACCCATTACATCGGCATTGTTGCTAGGAAAGCCAGTCTCATCATGGAGCAGTCCCGTCACATGGTAACGGTAACCGTCACCGAAAGAAGCCATCGGTGGTACCAGTGTGCTATCAACAGGCTGATAAGGGAGATAATCTTGCGTTCCAGGCTCTGGCTTTGTGCGATCAACCACTTCTAAATCACCTGGTTCAGGTATAACAACACGCTCTCTCATATGTCCGATGACTTCATCCATCATGAGAAGAACTGGTGTTCTGTATGCTTCTGCTAGGTTAAAGGCTTTGACTGTGAGGTTAAAGCACTCTTGTACGGAAGAAGGACATAGTGCAATTACGGGATGATCTCCATGAGTGCCCCAACGAGCTTGCATCATATCACCTTGAGCAGGGGCTGTAGGACCACCTGTGGAAGGGCCAAGACGTTGTACATTCACAACTACACAGGGCGTCTCAGCTACCATACCGTAGCCTAAGTTTTCTTGCTTTAATGAAAAGCCAGGACCGGACGTAGCTGTCATCGTCTTCGCACCAGTTAGCGACGCGCCGATAACAGCTGCCATACTGGCAATCTCGTCTTCCATCTGAATAAATTTACCGCCTACTTGGGGCAATCGCTCTGATAGAACTTCGGCAATTTCTGTAGAAGGTGTAATTGGATAACCAGCATAAAAGTTAATACCAGCGTAAATAGCGCCTTCTGCACAGGCTTGGTTCCCTTGCATGAGCTTTGCATTTATATTTGTTACTGTCATGATTTCGATACCCCCATCACAGATATGGCATAATCGGGACAGTGATTTTCACAGATTCTACAACGAGTACACTTCTCGGGTGCTGTGACAACACACTTGCCCAAATCATTGCCGGAAAGTACCTTGGTCGGACAGAGTGAATAACAGATTCCACAACCTTTGCACCAGGCGAGCTTCACATATACTGGTTCAGACTGTTCTGTTACTGCGTTCATGGACACTCATAACCACCTCATTCGTTATGCTTCTGACAAATCGTAATGGCTCTAGCACTGTTCAATAGTAGTGTTGCTGCAGCAGCGAATTTTTTTCAATAATTCGACAATTCGTGGTACGATTCCCCTGCAAAAAGTCCCTTTAAGCCCCTTTAACCTACTACAGTTCATTGATATGAAAAAGTCACTAGCGCTACTTTTTGTGATTATGGTACCTAATAGAGGTTTTTTTGGATTTTCGCAGCAGAATCATGCTGTTTTTTTAGAAGCTTCTGTGTTCTATTGTCAACATCATTGTAGGCGTAGTGGAAGTGCTATGTCAACGGATGGTTATTGTTATTATTAGGATAAACTCGTTTTACCTATAGTATTTTTAGAAAGGCTTTTTTGAATGGCTCTACCTTTTTTCGCTCATACTAGGTCTAGCATGGAACAAATCTTTGTCCTACAACAAGACAAAAGGTTCTAGCGAAAGGGGGTGCTTCATGTTTAACAATCGAAGCAAAGCAAAGCTGGGCATTGCTCTGATTATTATAACCATGCTTATCTTTCCTTGGCCCGTGGGAGGACCCGAGCTCCCTATGAACTTTGAACAATTCATGGCACGCTATGGTGCCGAAGTAGCAGAAGCGCAGGCACTGGGTTGGGGTTATCCTCGCGATTATGATGTTTGGATGATGGCCCGTGCCATCACAGGTGAAGCTCGCGGGGAACCTTATACGGGACAAGTGGCTGTTGGAGGCGTTATACTGAATCGACTACGCCATCCTTCTTTCCCCAATACAATATCTGGTGTAATCTTTCAGCCTCGTGCTTTTACAGCTGTTGATGACGGACAGATCTGGCTTAACATTAATCCTACATCTTTGAATGCAGCCCGTGATGCTCTTGCTGGCTGGGATCCTAGCAATGGAGCTCTCTACTATTTTAATCCCGATACTGCTACCAGTGCTTGGATCTGGAGTAGACCGCAGATTAAGCGCATTGGAAAGCATCTCTTTTGTAAGTAATCCCCCTTCCCTGCCTTGCCTTCTATGGAGGCAGGGTTTTTTGTATTATTAAATTAAAAAGACCTTCTCGAAGAAGGCCTTTTGTAACGTAACAAGTTATTTTTCAATATGATTATTTACATTGAAAGGATTTGACCCATTTTTGTTTTTTGCAGAAACTTGTTTTTATGACCTAATTTTTGCAATTTTTTCTCCCATTCTGACGGAAGTCCCTGAACATAGGCTTTGTAACCATTCAACCCGATGAGGCTCAAATAGTAAGATTACGGTCGATCCAAACTGAAAGTAACCTAGTTCATCACCTTTTTGTAAAGTTGGGCTTTCTGTCATTTCTACTGCTTGAGCTTTCGCACCTTGGTTGGACGTAATGGGGGCATAGCCAACCTTGATGCCACCAACAATAACAGCGCCTACTTTGATGACAGCCATTGCACCAATGGCTGTGTTCATATAGGTGATCAGCCGTTCATTTCTAGCAAAAAGACCGGGGACATTTTGCACACCTTTTTGGTTAACGGGATAGAGCTTTCCCGGCCAGTAGGCATAGCCTTGAACTTCTCCAGTATAGGGACAGTGAATTCGATGGTAATCACGGGGACTTAGATAAATCGTAACAAAATGGCCTCCCATAAATTGACGAACCTTTTGAGGATCGCCTAACAATTGCTCTAAGGAGTAATCGATGCCTTTGGCCTGAATAAGCTTTCCTTCTTTGATTCTACCGATTTGAGAAATAACGCCATCAACAGGACTGACAATCATCGTCTCATCATCACAGACAGGTCGCAATCCCGGTTTTAGCTTTCTTGCAAAAAAATCAGCCAAAGAATTATAGTCTTGCCAAGGTTTTTCCGCTTCTTCTAAATCGACATTAAATCGGCGAATAAACAAAGGTATAAAAGAGCGGCTCCATGAAGCAGAAGCCCAGTGGCCAGCCTGCCGGGAAAGCCATTTATTCGGTAGTATATTGAATAAAGTCAGCCATAGGTGACGCAACCCTTTCCCTCCCGACAATCTTTCATCGGACACTAGCATACCTAAGTAAAGGGTGCTCTGTCAAATAGAGTGTGAATAAAATATCAAAATTATTTACAACAATCTTTTTTTGATGACAGCGTTGGTGCTAAAGGTGTCGATGTAAGGGGCTGTGGTGCTGGTGGTGGTGCCTCAGCTGGCTGTGGCCTTGGCGGTTGATGCTGTGGAGGAACAGCGGCAGGACGGCGCGAGGGAATTTGAAGGCGTTGGCCTACATAGAGTAGATCTGGATTTTTTAACTGGTTCTGCTCTATGATTTGGTATGCAGTGATACCATAACGAGCTGCGATTTTCCCGAGACTGTCGCCTTGTTGAACCATATAGATAAGCAAAGTGAAACCTCCCTTCCTGTTCTGTTCCATCTTATTCCATGGAAGGAAGGAAGGTCCCTAGAGATCCTTTTATCGAATTTTTCACCAAGCAGAAAAGAACCTCAACCTTCGCAGTATGGTACCTGCAACGGTTGAGGTTCTTTGTTGCCTGATTTGAATTGCCTATTTCAAGCCAGCCAAACTTGCACCCTTTTCAAAAAATCGTTCTACTTTTTTCTCTACAGCCGAATCGGGTACTAAAGGCGGTGCATGATGTGGTTTGGTGCGTACATCAAGAATGACATTGTCACAGCCCCAGTGTTTGTATTTATAGAAGCTATTGACGCCATAAATATCATGAGAAGGATTGCTACGCGTAAAGGTCACCCAGAGGAAATTTGAGATAGAGTCGCTGATATAGTTGCTATCATCACACACTACGATCATGGGGCAAGAAGAGAGGGAACCTTTCTTTTGAATCGCTGTTGTTAGTTCTTTGATTTCTATATCAGCCTTTTCATAGGTTGTGAAGGCAGGTCCTTCTAAAGCAACCACACCGGGCATGACCCAGCGTGGATTGGAAAAGTCACTTTTTTCTTTTACTTTTTCTAACTCCCTAAGCTCTTTAGGCACTTCTTTACATAAGTCACGCTTCTTATCGCCGTACGCTGCAAAGATAACCTTGCTACCTCTGTTTAGACCTGTACCTGTGTAGTCTAAAGTATCAATGGTCGTATTCGTTTGAAAGTGAATGTCTCTCTGCAGATCTATTCTCTCTAATATATAAGTTAAAAAATCAACTTCCTTATGGGTATCTAAAGGTATCTGGTCTTCTGCCGTTATAAATAAATACTTGGCCAAGCTCAGTTGACCTGTCCCTAAAATCCGGTTGGCAATGGTGAGAAGCTCTGCTGGTTCCTTTACTTCTTGATAAGGCGTATAGCGCTCACTGCCAATGGCAAAAAGCAAAGGATGGACGCCAGCGGCGTCAACAGCATGAACTTCTTTGACACCTGGAATTTCTTGCTGGATGGCATCGCCTGTTAGTTCATGAATCAAAGCACCGAATGAAGTATCTTCCTGCGGTGGACGACCGACAACAGTAAAAGGCCAGATAGCATTATTTTTCGCATAGACTTTGTGGACTCTCATGAGTGGAAAAGGATGGGTAAGACTGTAGTAGCCTAAATGATCGCCAAAAGGCCCTTCAGGCTTTGTTTCCCCTGGGTGAATTTCACCAGTTATTACAAAATCAGCATCATGACTAATACAATAGCCATCGACATAGCTATAGCGAAAACGACGACCGGCTAGCATGCCAGCAAAGGTCATTTCACTTAAGCCTTCCGGCAAAGGCATGACGGCCGACAAGGTATGAGCCGGAGGGCCACCAATAAATATGCTGACTTTCAAGGGCTCTCCTTTTCTTCTTGCTTTTTCTTGATGAACACCAATCCCGCGATGAATCTGATAATGCATGCCGATTTCTTGATTCAGTTTATAGTCATTGCCATCGAGTTGCACTCGGTACATACCCAAATTGGCGTTCATAATGCCTGGTTTCTCAGGATCTTCACTGTAGACTTGCGGTAACGTAATAAAAGCGCCTCCGTCCTTGGGCCAATGGTGGATCAACGGTAGATCCGAAATGGAAATTTCTTGGAAGGAAGCAGGCAAAGCCGACTTTTTTAAGGGCAACGCTTTAGAAGCGGCCAAACCTGTACGAATCTGTGCAAAAGGGTTTTTCAGCGCTTTGAAAGGATCATTGCGCAGAGCAATGACGCTTTGTGTTGTTTCCCATGTTTTTCGGAAAATATATTTACTTCTCTCTACTGTACCAAAAAGATTGGAAAGGGCCCGGTATTTGGAACCTTTAACCTTTTCAAATAACAAAGCTGGTCCGCCCGCTTCGTAGACTTTCAGGTGAATGGCGGCCATTTCAAGATAGGGATCTACTTCTTCACGAATACGAATTAAGTGACCTTCTTTTTCTAGATCTATGATGGTTTCTTCTAAATTTCGATACATTGATTTAGCTCCTAGTTTTCTCCATAATATTTTTTATCTTTTCTCTATTCTTCGTCATCATTCTTTTAATACCCTTCTTAACCAATCATGCCCGCTCGGGCACAACCATTTGATGAAAATAGTTGCCAAGCAAAAACGTCCCTGTGACACACAGGCTTACTTACGATAGAGTAACCTCGTAGAGGGGCCAGGTCATCACGCTTTCCTCCGCTCTGGACTGGTCCCACGCTGTTACCGCCAGCAAGCTGGCGACAGCTGAGGTCCCAAGTCCCGCTCCGGAAAGCGTGATGCCCTGGCCCAGAGGGTTTTTGCTGATTGTTACTCCCGTTGGCATTGCTTTGCGTAACTTTCTTCTATACGCAACTACCTATTGTATTTGCAATGCAATGGGCCAAAACTCAGTCACAACCAAGAAGATGTATCTGGGTCAGGCGTTATGACTTCCTGGAGAGAGGACTTCAGACCTCAGCCATCGGCAGCTTGCTGCCGCTCATGGCGTGGGATGAGTCCGTTCGGAAGGAAGTCATAACGCCTGACCCCACCACAGGGTAGCTATTTTCGTACCAAACGAAAGGCCCCAGCAAATATTCTTTCCAAAAAATACTACATGAAAAATCTAAAGAGAAGACACTCTTTTATCGATAACAACTATAGCAGATCTTTAGTCCCTCTATAGCATTTTCTCATCATTCTCTTGCGTAAAAAAACACAAACATGAAGCCCTATCACAAAAACCATAGTCTCCCCCAAGAAAGCAAAAAGGGTCTTGCTGTGACGATCTAACAGCATTATATACTCAAAAAAGCGACAAGTAAGGCTATAGACCAAACATCCGAGGAGGTTGATCAAAGTCCTATAAAGACATCGTAAAAATCTTGATCCCATCACATGGTTCCAAGGCTGACAAAAATTTCATAAGTAACGGATGAAGATGAGCTTCGTCTTCACTGAAAGACCCTTTTTCTCCTTCTTAAGAAAAAGGGTCTTTCTTTCCCCCAAGATCGATCACAAAAAAGAGGTGCCAATATGAGCAAAATCACTCAAACCAAAAGACTAACAACAATCCTACTCATTTTCTTTTTTTCAGCAAGCCTCTTTCCCATTTCTGCCTTTTCTCAAGACATTACGATAAAAGCCATCTTTTATAAGGCTCAGCCTAGAGGAAATCCTATAACGGTTGATTTTGTTGGTACCAACCTAGGGGATATCAACCTGAATGAGATGCGTTTAGTCAGGGGGACTCACAGCTACCCTCTCTATAATACAAGCAGAGAAAATATAGGAGGCAATGAATTCAAAATCCGAGGCACCGTCGGGATCGACACAGCCATCGGTGAAAATGAAAAACTAGACCTCGTCTTAGGGCAAACTATAACCATCCCCCAGATTTTTCACTACCGATATACCAACGTCCCTAATACCTACTTTTCTCCCTCTTATGCCAGACCCAATGAACGCCAAAGAATCGATATTACAGCAGACGCTTTTATAAGAAATTCGGGGCAAGATCCTATCAGAAACGTGATTATTACAGCAAAAGATCAGGAACTACATCAGTACAGCCTCTCGCAAGAAATATCCCATGCAGATATTGACAGCGCTTTGCAAAACAACCCCAATCAAGCCTATTACTGGCGAGATGGCAACGGAATCTATAAAATCTCTCTCTTAAGCCCCGCCTTGCCCCAGAGCTCCGACAACATTATGAACATTCATCTCAAAAGAACGATGACCTTTCAAAGTACAGAAATCGAAGAAGTAATAACAATACCGGGTGACTTTTACATATACAACCCCGAAGGGCAAGTGCCTCAAATTACTGAAATAACTGCAAAGCCCTTATCTGATCTAGCCATAGGCAACCAGATTTCCGTCCAAACAGGCGCACAAATCGAAGTTATTGTAAGTGGAGAAGACTTATATAACAACCAAGACAACTGGGATACTATAAAACTTCTGATCAAAGGAAGACCTTTCGGTCCAATTAAGAAACCTGATGACAAAGGTAAGATTCACTTTGCCATTCCCGCCAACTCCAACTTAGCTACAAGCTATGAAGTTGTCGATGCGACCCTACTTCGTGATGACGGTGCTCTGACAGATCCTTTTCCCATTACCCTTTGGGCCGACCCCTATCACCGCTATCGCAACACCTTAGAGATCATACCAGACTCTACAGCAGGCCTCGTCGAAGACGTACAGGACGAAACCCCCTTTTATTGGCTAGAATCAGGAAAAAGGCAAAGATTCAAAATCGAGGCTAAAGACATTCCCGGCTTTACCGGAGCCAACCAGGTCTTCCGCGATCTGGTCCAAAACTGGGATACAGTGAAAGACCAAGTACAAATCACCATCGGTACAACCAAGCTCACCATTCTGGACGTACAAAATTCTCACATACAAGTAGAAACACCAGGATACTTGCCCATTACCAATGAACTAGAGACAATCATCATAAGCTCACCCTGGGGTAGAAGCCCTGTAGATCGAAAAGTCAAAGTTTTCAGCGCTTACAATGAACCCGAAATTATTGATGTAAGCCCACGCACAGTTTCACGAAAGGTCAATCAATTTGCTTTAGAAGTAAAAGCAAGAAACATAGGACCTAACAGCACCCTGCGTCTCGAAAGAACCATAAACAATACCTTGGAAGTCTTAGAACCATCTGTCCTAGCCTTCCAAGCAGGCGATGAAAGTGGAGAAACCATTCTAAGAGCAACTTTCACAACCGATCAAGGAAACTTTCAAAAAGCGCCTAGCGACTGGAATGTGGTCGTGATTACAGGCGCAGGTGAGGTTTCCATCCAAAAAGTCGAGAAATTCAAAGTGGAAAAAAGCACAAATAGCAAAGGGATAGACCAATTCAACGTTATTGGCGGTTTCCGCTTTGTAAGTGCCCCTCATTTTCCAGCCTTACACCAACCAGGTCAACCGATTTCCATCGGCGTAGACTACCTGAATAAACTAAAAAGTACTGTCATCACACCCTACAAGGTACCCGACAAAGCCCTCAATCAATACGGTGGTCACATTATCACCCTTACAGGTGCATCTAACTTTTTCCAATTCTGGCATGAAGAAAATCAGACTCCAAAACTGTATCATCCCCAAGTATTAATTCACTGGGAGCAAGCAGGCGAAGATATCTGGGTTCCTTCTACAGAAGTCTTTCTAGAGCACCCGAATGATCCACTACAAGAAGAATCACTGGTAAACCAGAAAATTCATTTTCGTTTGCCCGATCTTACAACTGCACAAGCAAGCTTCCCTCAAGATGGCTGGGTGAACATAGCGATTGAGAACCTGGACAATCAAAGAGTCATCATTCCCAAGGCCCTCAAGATCGAAAGCACTTTAGGCAGGATCGAGTTGCCTGATTTTCAAATCACGCCAACAGCAATGCCAGACCTACGGGGGCGCATGGCCAGCATTACCCAGGGCAGAAACCTCAACCAAGTTACCAACCTATTTATGGGGTTTTACCCCGCTGAGCAACTCTTTATCAATCAGCATGACGACACAATGCTTCAATTTACAACAACTCAGCAAACCTATCGAGACGATGAATATAACAGCAACGGACAACGGTATCCTCGAACCAAGCCACTCACCTTGATCTTTGCCGATGGAAGAGCCTACTACGACAATACAAAAGCAAACCTAACCTTTGTCGAACAAAGGCTTACTCAACCCACCATAGAAAAAATACTCCCCGCTTACAGTTCCTACAACTCTGACCATAAACCAACCATCTTCATTCAGGGTGAAAACTTTCTCTCCCCAGAAGTAAGGCAAGGTGAAAGAGGAACAGGCACCCGTACTTTGCAAGAAATATGGCTAAACAACAAGCAAGTCTGGCCACCGAACGGGGAAAACAACCTAACAAGCGAAGAAAAACCACAAGTTTACCGACTTACCAAAGAGGGAATCACAAAAGACTACATCGCCTTCACAATGCCGAATATCAACTTTGACATGCCTGATCGAGAGATCGAACGTCAATTGCGAACAGACATGACTCTTTTTCTCATCTTCAACGATGAAACAGCGTACCAAGAAAAAGCCGTCTCCCTATTCAGAAGCGACGAACGCCTTCAACTGGAAAAAATCGTCCCCCTTACGGGACCAGAAGGTTTCTCCATGCCTCTATCCATAGAAGGCAAAGGATTTCGTGCAGAAGGGCAACTCCCAGAAGTTTACATCGGAGGCTTGCCCGCCACGAACATTACAGTGTCAGAAAACGGAACCATACTTTCTTTCAAAACACCTCCCTTACCAAGAGGAGAATACAAGATCACCGTCGCCAACCCAATAACCAAAGATGTCCTCACCTACAAAGAACCTTATAAAGTAAAAGCAGGGCAAGACACCGGTGACCCACAGATCACCGGCGTACTCATTGACGGAAAAGCAAGCACAGAAGCGCAACTTCGCTCCACCGGTGGACAACGAATCCGCATTGAAGGTGCTCAATTCGTCGTCAACGAAAACCCTCGCCAACTGCCTGAATTGTACTTACAAAACATCCTGATCGATGAGACCTATCTCATTACACCATCGGCCGACGCCATCTTCGAGCACGGCGTCATCGAATTTTACGCACCGCCCTTAGATGTATCTAGAATCGACAGAACGACAGAAGCAACCTTATTGCTCATTCGTAAAGCTGATGCCCGCAGCGTCTCACACCAGCTAAAGCTGATGACTTCATCACCCGTCATCACCTCTGTAGCCCCACCGGGTATCAAAGTCGCAGAACCAGGTCGAACAGAAGCTATCTACATCTACGGATCAGACCTCTATGAAGGCATGACAGCAAGCTTTTATGACAGCACCAACAACCTCATTGTGCAGGTTCCTCAAGAACGAGTGATTGCTGAAACCTTTAACAGCGATACCCGGCCGAGCCAAGCTGTCTTTAGGGTCGAATTTACCCATGAAGACCTCGAAAAATTTCAACAAGCTTACAGCCCCAACCCAAACCGCAATTATATAGACTTGCGCATTAAAAATAGCGACGGCAAAACAACAGAACGTCAAAAAGCCTTCATCCTGTTCCAAGAAGGTGCTGTCCCTGAAATTCTGGAGATTACAACAGATCAACCGAATCAATATGCCGAGCCCAATCGTGCTTCCTCCGCAGGAGGTGCCTTAACGAAGATACGTGTCGGCAACGTCATACCAGAATACTACGAAGACAAGAGCTACTGGCCCATCTTCTACTTCGGCGGCATCCCTGCAGAGACCCTAGGCTATGAGAAAGATAACAACAACTTGGGCGAAGCCATCTGGCAGGTCAAAGTACCTACCTATCCCTGGCCCGATCAAGCCATTGGGGAGCAAGCTTGGCAAGTCGATATCAAAGTTGTCAATACTTTCTACCTGACCCACAGTGAAAAAGAAAAAGCCTTTACCTACACCCACTCGTACGAAACCATTCGGCTCGAGAAGATTACACCCAATCAGTATCAGTACCAACAAGGAAAAATCATGGAAGCTACCATTACAGCAAGACCACGGCGCCCTGGAGAAACAAATATTACAGCAGGTTTTTTGAAAATAGGCGATCAGTATCCTGAAGTCTACTTTGGCAGTCAAAAAGCACAGATCGTCGACAAGAACCCCAGCCAACCTTGGCCTAGAACGGAACTAACGGTGATTGTGCCACAAGGAAAAGTAGGCACTGTAGACCTTCGTGTTTCTAATCCTAGTGGTTCAGAAGGAATTTTACCGCAAGCCTTTACATACCTACAATCAAAGCCAACCATAGAAACCATCGTACCCTGTGGTATCGATGTCGAACAAGAAAACCATATCTATCTGCAAGGCAAAGACTTTCAACCTGGGCTGATCATTCGTTTTGGAGAAGAAAGTTTTGAAGAAGTTCTACCAGGCAACAGTGCTTATGACGTAACAGAAGATCCCTTTCTAGTCGAAGTAGGCGCCATCGAAAGAATTGCCTTCGATCCAATCACTGGAAAAGAAATCATCAAAGTCAGAGTCCCCTCCTTACAAGACCTTTTTGCAGAAAGAGACCACTTGAGCGATAGCAAAAACATCACAGTAAGACTTATCAACGTCGATGGAGCCAAAGCAGAAGCCCCCAGAAAAGTAAAGCTTTATGCCGGAAAAGAAGGGCCTCAGATCATCGAAGTCACCCCGAACAATGCTTTCTCCACGGGAGGAGAAAGGGTCTATATCAAAGTTACCAATTTGGAAATTGACTATCGTGATAAACGCAATTGGCCTTCTTTTGCCTTTGGTGGTATCCCCGTGAACCCCAATCGGACCAATCCAACATTGATTAATTACCCTTTTGATACAACCGTCGATGACAGCCAAGAACCGATTCAGTTGCTGCAAGCGGGTGCATCAAAAGACGATGAATGGATCTGGGCTGTGCGCGTACCAGCCTATCCGATCTCTTCACAACGGCAAGAGCAAACCGTAGACCTTCACATTATTAATGGTGACTGCATAAGTAGTTCTCTCGAGCAATCCTTCACCTACTTGCGCAGTACAGGGCAGATAGACCTAACCACAGTAACGCCTCGCCGTTCGCCCGTAGAAGGTGGCATCGAAGTTCTCATCGGAGCTAGATTCACCTTGCAAGGTGATGCAACCCATCCAGTCTCACCCGGCTTCGTCGTAACAGAAGGCCAAGTACCGCGCGTCTTCTTTGGCTCTGAAGAAGCTTCCGTTATCAATGTAAGTCGCACGGAGCTCAGGGTTATCGCACCGCCTCATCGAATGGCCAACGTCGATATAAAAGTTATCAATCCCGATGGTAGAACCTACGGCTTGCTACGCAATGCCTTTACTTATGCCGACATACCGATTATTGAGTCTATCACTCCAGCTAGCGGTCCACAGGAAGGCGCCATCGTCGTCAAATTGAAAGGCCGTGGTTTCGCCCCCAACGCCAAAGTTACCTTCGGCAATGCCCAGGCAGAAGTCAAAGAACTTAGTGCCACTGAGATTTCTGTGATCCTCCCACGAGGTCCTGTCATTCCCAATGATGACATCAAAATATCTGTCGACGTTACCGTAACCAACCAAGATGGTGAATTCTACCGAGTAGAAAAAGGATTCACCTATTATAAAGACGGCGGTCTCCCCGAAGACCCTCCAGAGATCCTCGCCCGAGTCATCGACCGTAACACCATAAGCATTACTTGGTCACCTGTTAACATGGCCCAAGCTTATGAAGTAGAAATCTCCGAAGGGAACCACCATAACTACCGCCTCTATGAAGTCGTCCCCGCAGCGAAAGTGCAAAATGGGCAGTTCTACAGCCTCGTCCGCGCACTCGAATCACAGACCCGTTACGCCTTCCGCGTTCGTGCCATCTCCTCTGCCGGCACAGGTCCATACTCCGAAGTCGTCTTCGCCACTACCAACAATACCCGCGGCTGGGAGGGCTTTGGCCAAGCAGAAACAGAAGTTCTTGTCACTGCAGAAGGTGCTACACTCATGTTTCGTCAAGGTAGACCCGATGGGTACTACGATCTCCGACAGGGCCTTCTCGGTGCCGCCCAGAACAAAGCCGTTTCCTTTAGCCCCCAATCCCAAAGCTATAACACTTCCGTTCTCTTAGACAATGACAACTGGAAAATAATTGTTCCAACTCAATCTTTACGCTTTAACGCTGCCCACATGACCCATAGCTACAGCACCATTCAAGTTAACCAAGCCTCTGAAAGAGAAGCAGAACGACTCCTTATCTCCAACGGCCAACGTCGTCCCCTAACACCTATATACGAAGTAAAGCTCACCTACGAAAATAACAACCAACAAAGATTCGCCCCTGCGATTTACCCCCAACCCTTCACCTTAAGCCTCCGATACAACAACCTATTCAATAACCCCAGCAACTTGAGTCGCCCTCACCTCTACTGGTACAACCACAATACCAGACAGTGGATCCGATTAGAAAGCTCGATGGATAGCACCGCTATCTCAGCGACCATCAATCGCCCCGGCTACTACGCCCTTTTCACTGATTAAAAGACACCCCCTGCCCGTCCGGTCACAACCAGCAACATGTACCTGGGTCAGGGCTTATTCCTTCCTGGAGAGAGGACTTCAGACCTCAGCCATCGGCAGCTACGCTGCCGCTCATGGCGTGGGATGAGTCCGTTCGGAAGGAATGAATAAGGACTGACCCCACCACAAGGCAACTAATTTCGCACTAACCAACCAAATGGTCACTGAAAGATATAATAAAGCAAGCCAATAAGGACAGACATAGTAAATCCATAGACAAGAACAGGTCCAGCAATGGAGAACATTTTCGCTCCAACGCCGAAAACGTATCCCTCGCGCTTATACTCCATGGCCGGCGCTACAATCGCATTGGCGAATCCTGTAATAGGAACGATTGACCCCGCTCCGGCATGTTTGCCGATTTTATCATAAAGACCAAGACCTGTTAAAAAGGCGCCAAGAAAAATCAAAGTGGCTGCAGTAGCGGCTATGGAATCTTTCTCCGCAAAACCCAAGCTTATATAGCTATTGTAAATAAGCTGACCGAGTGCAGAGATCAGTCCACCGACAATAAAAGCCCAAAAAGCATTTTTGAAAACAGTAGGCTTTGGTTTAACCTTTTGTACTTTTTCTTCATATTCTTGTGCCGATAAGTTCTCGAACTTGTAGGGCAAAGATTCCACCCCCCTATGCTATTATGGAGTTGCATAGACGCCTTTTATACGAAAACCGCCAAAAGGGATAGAGCAACGTAAGCTCTACTCTTTTGGCGGTTTTTATACCTTATTATTCTCCGGAAGTTTTCGCATGGTAAAACATTGTCTTAATTTTCTTCAAGGCCGATCGCTCAATCCGTGAAATCTGCACTTGCGAAAGTCCCACTTGTTCAGCCACTTCTGTCTGCGTCTTATCTTGAAAAAAACGCATATGTAAAATCTCTTGCTCTCGCGGTGCCAAGCGACTCATGGCGTCTCTTAAGGCCAGATGCTCAAACCATGTCTCTTGATCGCTTTCTTCTGTCGAAAGCTGATCGAGTAAATAAATGGGATCACCATCATCCTGATAAAAAGTCTCGTGAATGGATGTGGGCGATTGAACGGCTTCTAAAGCTTCCACAACTGCTTCTGGTTCAATTTCCAAAGCGTTGGCAACTTCTTGTATGGTCGGTTCTCTTCCAAGTTTTCCTGTTAATTCATGCTGGCAGCGATGAATCCGTTGTGCCGTCTCTTTATAAGAACGACTTACCTTCACAGGACTATCATCGCGCAAAAAGCGGCGTATCTCTCCAATAATCATAGGAACGGCATAGGTACTAAAGCGGACGTTATAGGTCAAATCAAACTTATCAATCGCTTTAATTAAGCCAATAACACCAATCTGAAATAGATCTTCTAGTTCATAGCCGCGGTTTTGAAAGCGCTGCACCAAATTAAAAACAAGTCGGAGATTGCACTGAATCAACCGCTCCCGCGCGTCACTATCACCACCCTGGGCTAGTTGAAGCAATCGAGTGGTCTCTTGCTCTCCGAGCAAAGGAAAGCGAGGCAAGTTCATCTCTGTCAATCGATAATTCATAGAAGCCTCACATCACTGAACAGCCCGCTGCAATTGCGGGACATATTTGTAGAGGCGAACAACAGTACCTTGACCCACTTCCGACTTTACGTCGATCTGATCCATAAATGATTGCATAAAGACAAAGCCGAGACCCATTCGATCCGGCGAAGTCGAATAAGAAGGCTCCATGGCTTTGGCAATATCTTGAATGCCCTGCCCCTGATCAGCGACTATAATCTCAAGACCTTCGCCATCTAAAGTGACAGCAAAATCAATCAAGCCATCGGTTTTATTATGATAACCATGCATTATGGCATTAGAAACAGCTTCCGACACAGCGACTTTCACATCATCTAAGTTCGTCAAAGTGAATTCTAGGTTCGACATCATTGTCGCTACAACAACACGAGCCAAAGCAACATTTTCAGGAAGACTCGCAAACTGCATCTTCACCTGATTCACATTCCTCACAACACACCATCCCCCTCTAAAGCACGCAAAGCCAACTTTTCTTTTCGATAATGCTTCATTAGACCATATAATCCAGACATATCCAACAAACGATCCACCACTTCATTCGCGCCTGTCAAGGTAATCTTTCCACCGACATTGACAACATACTTATATCGACCTAAAAGCATTCCCAGCCCAGAGCTGTCAATAAAATCGACTTTGCTTAAGTTAAAAAGCAAGTTCTTCGCTCGTTCTTTTTCCATCTCACGTTCAATCGCTTCTTTAATACTGTTGCTGACAGACATATCAATCTCGCCTTCATAGCGGACAATGAGGGTCTGTCCCACTTTTTCTAATTGTAAATTCATCATTCACCATCCCCAAGCTCAAAAACATTTTTCGCAGAGTTCTAACAAGTAGGACTTCTAGAGCTACTTGTTCTACAAAAGATTGGTAATTCCTTCCTTCCTTAAATAAAAAAGTGCCCTGAAATGCTAAAAATTTGCAAATCGGACACTTTTGCTAGGTATGAACAGATTCTTATTGCTAGAAGTTTATCATTACTGGCTTACCAAACCGACATAGATATCCATGTCAATATCATCTACAACAAAAGTGGCTTTCATCGCTTTCGGTACAGATAACATAACTTGACCTTTTTCACCAGCAATTATGTTCGGCGGTGATATATCGAGCCCCACAATCCCTTCATTGCTGTAAAGTGTGCAAGAAGTAGCACAAACCATATTTCCCAGTTCAGAAAGAGCACTTACAGCCATATCATCTAACTCTGAAACAGGCATACCCATCATCATTTTAGATGCTATATGTTTGGCTGAAGTAAGGTCCATACCAATGAGTATGGAGCCTTTTAAGGGTCCAACTACACTAACATTAATAAAAATCCCCCTATTGTCCAAGTGCTTATCGACCAAAACTGCTGTATCTTTCTCCTCAATATGAGAAAAGCCCAATTGTGGCATGATTTGATTAAAAGCATTAATTACAGGATTTATCATATTCATGTCCATAAAGCCGACCCCTTTTTAAAACCGATAAATAAATTAATACGTCCATGGGGTGTTTCCGCACCGATACATTGTAAATGTAGACTTGGGCTGATAACTTTCGTAGGAGCACCATAAAAAACGTTCGGTGGTGATACCCGTAACTGAAAAGCCTTTTCCTTTTTATTAAGCATGGAACAGGCAACACCAGCTATAATGTTGGCAAACTCAGCACCTAAAGCCATGACTTCATCACGATTCTTAGGTTCCCGTCGGAGCAGTACTTTTGCCATTTTCTCAGCCGTAGATTCAGATAAATCCAAAATCATCGTTCCTGAATAATGTCCAATTATTCCAATAACAACACTAATTCCTTGCGAAGGAAAAAAGTGCTGCTGAGGCTCTTCATCCAATAATGAGGCCGAAACCTTCGTCATACGGGTAATGTTCTGACTCAATGATTCTTTGAATGTAGGAATGCTCATTGTGATCAAACTTTCAAACAATCTATCAGGGGCCATAACATTGTCGATAACTCTTTTTAGCTCTTCTGCCTCAACAGGCTTTTGGAGGTAACCAGAAACGCCAATTTGCTTGGCTTTTTCTATAGTCTCATCGTCCTTCATCGAACTAACCAAGATAATTCTTGCTTGTGGATCATGGGCTAGAAGCGCTTTACTGCATTCAAATCCATCGGCGCCAGGCATGGCAATATCCATCGTCACAACATCAGGCTTGACTGTAGAGTACCTATCGATAAGCCCTTCTATTGACTCTGCTTCTCCCACAACTTCATAACCAATCTCTTCAAGATAGTCCGCAATAATGGTACGAGAAAGCATTGAGTCATCCACAATCATGATTTTTGTTTTCACGTAAAAAAGCCCCTCCTGATCAAAAAATTTATCTTTTTGAAAAAGAACATCTCTAATTTTGTTTCATTTATACGAATGTCGTTAGCCAAATATTCACAACACTTGGCTGTATTTCCCTTGTAATCAGTATAAGTTATCGTTATTTTACCGTCAAGGCATTTTCTTCTTTATCTAACCAGCCATATGTAATGAGGCCTGAAAAGTCTAATTCCCATAGAAGGACGCAAGACCGCTTGCCCTACGCAGCATAACAATCTGCCACATAAGGCAAGGGCTGCCTCGCAGGAAATTAAGCTCTACAGGCCTACTGTAATGTTGCTCTCTGCCGAAGTATACATTGCGGACTCCACAAATCGATAGCTACACTTACTAAGAGAACGTAACAAGTTAAGCAACATCCAAGCAGTTATTGAAATCCATACATACCCCGAAAAATCTTAAATAACTGATGATCAAAAGTCCCTCGCATTACGGCTTCTTGGGCAATCAAGTCAATGCGCTTCTTTTCTTGCGAATCTTGCAAAATAATTAATTCACCAAGCTTCTGACCCGCTTCTACCGGTGCATCAACGTAAGGAAGTACTTCCATCGATGAAGTAATCCCTTTATCCTTGCCTTTTTCTACAACAATGCCTGGCTTTTCTTTCGGAATTAAGGCAACTTGATCGACTGTTCCTTTACCGACAGGAACTTGCCCTAAAGCTTGATCCGGTTGTGCGACTAGCTTAAAGCCATAGCGGGCAAAACCGTAGTTGTATACTTTCATCGTCTCTTTGAAGTGACCGCGCATTTCTGGTACACCGAAGACAGAAGCAATCAAGCGAAGATTGTCTCGCTCTACTGTTGAAACAAGACAGTATTTGGCTTCATTGGTCCAACCTGTTTTGAATCCGTCTGTACCTGGATACCACCAGAGTAGCTTGTTATGGTTATCAAGCTGCATTGGCTTGTCGCTTTCTTCGCGAATTTTATAATGTCGTATAGAAACCATTTCCCGTAGCTTGGGATACTTTAAAGCCTCTCGAGCAACCAAAGCCATATCATAAGCGGAAGTATAGTGGTTTTCTGCAGGCAATCCATGAGGATTTACAAAGTTGGTATTTTTCATCCCCAACTCTTGCGCTTTTTTGTTCATTTCTTCTACATAGGCTTCATAAGAGCCACTGATATGCTCGGCTACAGCAACACAAGCATCATTGGCCGATTGCACAGCAATAGAAATGAGCATTGTTTCTAAAGGCATTTCTTCGCCAGGTTCTAAGTAAATCTGAGAACCGCCCATTTCAAAGGCTCTTTGGCTCGTTGTGACCCTGTCGTCCATGCTAACGCGACCCTGGTTGATCGCATCGAAGGCTACTAACAAGGTCATCAACTTTGTTGTACTGGCTGGTGCTACCTTTTTGTGAGGATTCTTCTCAAAAAGAACAGCACCGGATGTGGGATCCATGAGTACAACACTGTCAGCTGAAGTTTCTAGCGGTACCGTTGCGAAAGCAGCAGCAGGTGAACCTAAAAGGAGCAAGGTACTTAATAAAATACCCCAAACTGATTTTTTCCAACGCTTCAAAGCAGATTCCCCCTCGAATATACTCGCCTTTATCACGTAGCAATTTGAGATCATTATGTCCTTAAGGGGAGACTGTCATTCGAAGAGGCTGCTGAAAAAAATCAACCTTTAAAGGGCCTTAAAGAGGTTTATAAAGGATTCTCTTCCCAAACTTTTCTTCATTATGAACAATATAGATGACATCGGGCCTAAACTTGTATACTTTATTTTTCTCTACTTCTTGTAACAAAGATGGCTGCTGCAAAAATTTCTCAAAAAAAGAAAACCGTCTTCCAAAAGCAAGCAATAAAGCACTTCTCTTATGAAAGGCTTTGACTTCCTCCACTGAGCCACTCATCTGTAACCCTCGAATGGCCTCATAGGCTTCCGGTTCATTATAGATGGACACAGACGCTTTCATCGATGCTTCTAGTTGCAAAAGCTCTACATGACGGCTCTTTGGAGAAGAAAAAAAGTAAAAGCATTGATCTTGATAGAGATAGTAAACAGGCGCACTCCAGGGCGCACCTTCTTGATCAACGACAGCGACAGTCATGGCTCGATGTTCATTACAAAGGGCATGAAAAAGTTCTTGTAACTTCCTTTTATTATTTTGTGTCATGGTATCTTGATAACGATTCATAGGCTTATCTACCTTTTCTACCTTATCTAGAGCATAACTTCACCCAATAGGAGTGCTGTAGGAGCAGGCACAGGTTCTTCAACGATCTCGTACGCTTTGGCAATCTCCTGAAGCGCTTCTTTTCGATGTTGTCCATCATTATAATGGATTTCGGCCAAAGGCTCTCCCGCTTCCACTTTATGACCTTGTCTCTTATATATAATTACACCCGCTGCTAGATCAATGGCATCTCCTTTTAAGATTCTGCCAGCTCCGAGTAAGGAAGCAGCTTTTCCAATCGGAAGCGCTTGCAACGATTTTACATAACCACTTTGTGCAGATACGATCACTTCTTTGTTTTGCGCTTTCGGCAAATATCGATCGGGATCTTCAACAACAGCGCCAACACCACCTTGGGCCTCAATCCATTGACGAAAAGATTGTAAAGCGCAGCCTGTGCATAAAGTTTCCAGGGCTTTCTCTTTTCCTTCTTCAATAGAGGCACTTTGACCTGCCAGATAAGATATTCGCGCCGCCAGTTCAACGGTCAGAAGTAGAGCATCGTCTGTGACTTGCTCAACACTCTTTGGTTGTAGCAATTCAATGGCTTCTCGCACTTCCAGAGCATTACCAATCATATTGCCCAAGGGCTGATCCATCGATGTAAGTACAGCAGCTGTACGGCGACCCAATTGATTGCCTATTTGAACCATTGCTTTCGCCAATTTTCTTCCCTCGGCTAGACTTTTCATAAAAGCACCATTGCCAACTTTTACATCAAGCATAATCACATCAGCGCCGGCCGCTATCTTTTTACTCATAATACTAGAAGCAATCAAAGGAATGGACTCCACAGTAGCCGTTACATCGCGAAGTTCATACAATTTTCCATCGGCAGGTACCATTTCTTTGGTCTGACCGATCAAAGCAAGATTCCATCGCCGAACTTGTTGAATAAATTCTTCTCTACCTAGATCAACGCGAAAGCCAGGTATACTTTCTAACTTATCAATCGTACCTCCCGTATGTCCTAAGCCACGTCCTGACATTTTCGCCACTTTTAGTCCCATTGCGGCAAGCAGGGGTACTAATAGAAGTGTCGTTAGATCTCCAACACCACCGGTGCTGTGCTTGTCTACTTTCAGACCTTCAATAGGAGATAAGTCAAGCTGTTCACCGGACTGAATCATCACCTTCGTTAAGGCAGCTTGCTCTTTCGCTGTCATTCCTTGGAAAAATACAGCCATAGCCCAGGCTGCTACTTGATAATCTTCAATCTCATTTTTTACATAGCCAGCAATGAGATGGTGGAGTTCTTCTTCTGTAAGCTCCTGCCCTTCTCTTTTCTTCCATATCAGATCGTTGGTTCTCATTATCTCACCTTCCAAACAATCATGGGCTCACCGACTTCATGAGAAGGTAAACCAAGCCAAGTGAGCACCGTTTCTCCTACATCGGCAAATGTTTTTCTTATGCCTACAGACTGTCCCTCTACGGTCGGACCATAAAGCAATACAGGTACATATTCTCTAGAATGATCTGTTGAGACAGTGGTAGGATCGCAGCCATGATCGGCTGTAAGAATCAAAAGATCGTCATCTCGCAAGGCTTTTAAGAGATCTGGTAATTGCTGATCAAATTCTTGTAAAGCTTGGGCATACCCTTTCGGATCATTTCGATGCCCATAAAGCATATCAAAATCAACAAGGTTGGTCATAATAAGACCTTGCTTTACTTTCTTCATCATTTCAATTGTTTTTTCCATGCCTTCTCGGTTCGACGTAGAAGATTCGTAGGCTGTAATACCTTGTCCTGCATAGATATCTTTGATTTTTCCAATGGCTACCACGTCCATGGATGCTCTTTTCACTGTATCAAAAATCAAAGGCCGCGGTGGCAACAAAGAGTAATCTTTGCGATGAACGGTCCTTTGGAAAGATCCGGAAGTTCCTACAAAAGGTCGAGCAATGACTCTGCCTACAGCATGCTCACCTCGTAACATTTCCCGAGCGATTTCACAGTATCGATAGAGATCCGCAAGCGATATGACCTCTTCATGGGCTGCAATTTGAAAAACCGAATCGGCAGAAGTATAAACAATGGGAAAGCCTGTTTCTACATGCTCTTGACCAAGCCTTGCTATAATCTCCGTTCCCGAAGCCACTACATTGCCAAGTATCTTACGACCAATTGCTTTTTCATAGGCTTTAATGAGTGTAGACGGAAAGCCCTGTGGGTACGTGGGAAAAGGCCTATCGAGGATCACGCCTCCTAGCTCCCAGTGACCGGTTGTCGTATCTTTGCCGGGCGCTTTTTCAGCCATTTTACCATAGGCTGCCAAGGGCTTGTCTACGGCAGGAACTCCTTCAATAGGGCCAATATTGCCAAGGCCCAGTTGCCCTAAGGTAGGGAGATTCAAACCGCCAACAGCACTGGCAACATTGCCAAGGGTGTTAGTACCTTCATCACCATAAAGATGAGCATCAGGCATAGCGCCGATACCAACGCTATCTAGGACTATTATGATGGCTCTTTTGTTCGAATTCGGCAGAATCATTGTTGTTCGTCTCCTTTTCTGGTTCTTTCAATAAAGCCCGTGGATGACTGCGATCATAAACTTCTCGAATCCGTCCCGTTGTTAGATGCGTGTAGATTTGGGTCGTGCTAATGTCAGCATGTCCCAACATCTCTTGCACCGAACGTATATCAGCGCCATTGGCTAACAGATGGGTGGCAAAAGAGTGCCGTAACGTGTGCGGAGATATCTCCTTGGTAATACCAGCCTTTAAAGCATAGCTTTTTAGAATTTTCCAGAAACCTTGACGACTCATTGCTTTTCCTTTTTGATTCACAAAAAGGTGATTCTCCCGACTATGACCGACCCAGCGACTTCTCGCTTTTGTTACGTATGCTTCAATCGCTTCAATCGCTTGACTTCCTAGAGGAACAATGCGTTCTTTCCCACCTTTGCCCATCACTTTCATAAAAGCCTGTTGAAGCTGAACTTGATCCAACTTTAGTGAAAGAAGCTCGCTCACACGTATACCTGAAGCATACAGCGTTTCTAGCATGGCTTTATCGCGAAGACCTACGATGGTCCGCGGAGGGCTTTCTAAAAGCGCTGCTACTTCCTCTACATTCAGTATGTCCGGCAACAACCGAGATTGGCGAGGCCCATCAAGGAGCGCCGTCGGATCTTTTTCCAATTGTGTCTCTTGCAACATAAAAGTAAAAAAAGTCTTCATCGCAGCAAGACGCCTCGCTCGCGTTGACGATGCCAGTCCTCTCTGATGAATATCATATAAATAGTCTTTCAAAGCACTACGGTCGACCAATGTCCAGGATTGTATTTCTCGATTTTCTAAAAAAGAAACAAGGTCTGTTAAATCTCTTCGATAGGCTGCAACAGTATGATCAGATAAGCCTCTTTCTACAACTAGATGCGTAAGAAACATGGAAATTTCTTTCTGCAAACTATCATCCCCTTTAGGGTCCAAGAGCCCTAGATTGAATCCCTATGGGAATCTTTCATTCGACTTCTTCTTCTATCTTTCCTTCATCAGGATGGAGGACTCGCATTGGTTCACCGGAAGGTTCTTCTTCTTTTGGCATTTGTGCGTACCTTTCGTTCCAACTCATAATCTGAGGCACAAGCAAAGCGAGGACCAACAAGATAACGAGCAGTCGTACTGCCATACGAAGGCGCTTTTGAACTTTTGTAATCAATACAAAAAGCATGGCTATCCCCTTTTTTCTAAAAGAATTTGCTATAGAAAAGCTATGCCTTGAAAAAATCTATAGACCATACATTATTTTCTATTTTTTAATTGGTGTAGCCTTTCCCGGCCAGGAGCACACTAGTCAGTGCAGAGGCAAATTCATGATGGCTAATCCTTATAGCCGTGAAAGGAGGACGAAATGGCTAGAAGAAGAAATAATTTTATCGTAGCCCGTTCCCTAACAGCAACGACAACAGGTGCTCAGACTGGCGCAATGGCTACGACAACAACAAATGATACGATGACGAATGTACAAACTCAAAGGGGAACAGAAGCTCTTCCAGAGTATGGTCAACCTACCCAAGGTACCGACACAGCCCTCTTTGGAAGTGTACGACCTACTTTTGAAATCTATCCTGGCGAGTAATTTTCATGGAATGAAAAAAAGAGTCACTTTGTACTTGTAAACTTGTACAAAGTGACTCTTTTTTGAACCCATTCTTAAAGTACGAACCAGCGCAAAAACAGGGGCGATACATAGGCGTCAAGAAGTGCTGCAATAATGGCTATAAGCAAAGTAGCGCCACCGACTGTCATATATAACATAAGAGCTTTCCCTAAAGATATACTGCTATCTTGACGCCCTTTGATCAACCACAGTGAAAAAGCCAGCGCGATGGCTCCCGTAATGGCCAAGGCTGGAATAAAGAGCAGGCTCGACGGGACTAAAGAAAGAAGAACGATAAAAATCCCATCTTCACGAGTTAACATAAGGAAGCTGGCCGTAAATCCAAGCACAAAGCCACGGAAGAAAAGTAGAGCCACAATAAAAGGAAGTCCTAAAACTGTTAAGCCGAGAAAGAGGATAAGTCCAATTACCGTAAGATTGCGTGTAATGGCCACATAAGCGAGACTATGGTAATCTAGACCACTTTGTACGATATAAAAAGCATCTGAAATTCTTGTACTTAAGATTTCTAGTTGTTCCGGCGGTAACGCTCTTGCTCCAATCGCTCCTATGGCAATACCAGCACTAATCACGACAACGATTGCAAGGTAAAAACTCCAATGAAGATTAAAATGGTACATCAGAACTTTAATCGTTCGTAACACCAAAACCGCCCCTTCGCCGCACCTTTCAGACAAGCTGTTAAATGGTAAACATTAACAAGGCTGTCCTACTTCACTCTATGCAGCTTGGGGTCAGGGAAGAACCTTCATGCCTGAGAAGAAGTGCCTCCTTACTTTTGTCGAGCTACTTCAATCAATGCTGTAATCGTCTTCCCATCAAAAATTTCTCCACTTTGAATTTTCTCTAAGGCTTCATCTAAAGGCATGGTCAGGGATTCAATAAATTCATCCTCATCGGGTCTTGCTTCTGAAGGAATAAGATGGTAAGCCTTGTAGATATGAATCTTTTCATTGCAAAAACCAGGACTGGCGTAATAACTGAAAAGATGATGCCATTCCATCGCCTGAAAGCCTGTCTCTTCAGCCAACTCACGCTGTGCACAAAGCAGGGGATCTTCACCCACTGAAAGCTTGCCGGCAGGTATCTCCAAGGAAAGGCGCTCCAAGGGATGACGCCATTGCCGGACTAGAATGACCTCACCTTGATCGGTGAGAGGAACAACACAAGCAGCGCCAGGGTGGGTTACGACTTCCCGCGACGCTTCCTTTCCATTGGGAAGACGGACTTTGTCCAGTCGCAAGGTGATAACTTGGCCTTGAAAAAGGACTTTCTTTTCTATCGTCTTTTCCATCAAGTGATCCATGAAACCGTTCACCCTTCCCATTTTGAAGCGGCTCTAATAATCTCCAGTACATTGCGAGCATTAAGCTCTAAATCTTCTAAGGTGATGAATTCTTCCGTCGTGTGTACTTTTTGCATACCAATGCCTAAGTTGGCTGTAGGTATTCCAGCACCGTTAAAAATATTGGCATCGGAACCGCCTCCGGTTCCCTCTAGAGTAGCTTTTCTTCCAAGCTTTTCGGCCGCTTGTACAGCCAGGACCACAACAGGATCTTTTTCATCTAAAGAAATTGCGGGATAGATCTGCTTTGTTCGCACATCAGCTTTTCCGCCAAGCTCTTCGGCGGCTATATGAAAAGCGGATACCATGCTCTCCGTTTGTAAAGCTAGCTTCTCTAAAGACAGACTACGTGCTTCTCCCATAATCGTAACACGCTCGGGAACAATATTGGTAGCCCTGCCCCCGTTGATAGTCCCAATGTTCGCTGTTGTTTCTTCGTCAATACGACCGAGTTTCATCTGTTGAATGGCTCGAGAAGCAATTCGAATGGCACTAATTCCTTCTTCTGGACAAATTCCAGCGTGAGCAGCACGACCCAAGATATGGGCTTCAATGTTATTTTGTGCTGGGCCTCTGATAATAATATTTCCTGCAAATCCAGCTGCATCTAATACATAACCCATCTTAGACTGCAAGCGACTCATGTCAAAAGCTTTAGCACCGTTGAGGCCGCCTTCTTCTTGCACCGTGAAAATAACTTCTATTGTTGGATGAGGCTCTCCTGTTTCCATAAGCACTCGCAAAGCCTCTATTATCGCAACAAGACCGGCTTTGTTGTCAGCCCCCAAAATGGAGGAACCAGCCGAATAAACAGCGCCATCTCGAACAATGGGTTGAACCTGATCACAAGGAACTACGGTGTCCATATGAGCACAAAAGAACAAGGCAGGACCCGTTCCTGTACCAGGAAGCATTGCATAAAGGTTACCAGCATTGCCTCCGATCTTCTGACCTGCATCATCTTCTTCTACTTTCAAACCCAAGCCCTCTAAAGTACGAATCAGATCATCGGCCACCTCTCGTTCCTCACCCCCGGGCGAAGATAGGGCGCACAAGCGCAAAAAATCCTGCAGCAAACGGTCTTGCTGAATCAAGAAATTTCACTTCCTCTCATCTGTAAGGTACATCCTGAAACATCGTCAATATGGCCTTCATCAATTAACTCTAAAAAAGCATCTACTACAACGGGATCAAATTGTGTCCCCTTGCCTTGAATTAACTCTCCAATTGCTTTTTCTCGAGGCATAGCACGTCGATAGACTCGGTTCGCTGTCATAGCCTCAAAAGAATCGGCGACAGCAATAATTCTAGCACCGAGTGGAATCTCTTCTCCAGCTAACCCTTCAGGATACCCTTTTCCATTGTACCACTCATGGTGCGCAGCCAGCGTAGCAGCCAAGTCCCGAAAATCAGGTACTTGGGAAATAATCTGCTCCCCAATAATAACATGCATTTTAATTTCCGCATATTCAGCATCCGTGAGGCCACCGGGCTTGCGCAAAATAGAGCTATCAATACCAATCTTTCCTATATCATGTAACGTCGCTGCCATCGCAATACGTTCTACCGTCTCTTCAGGCAGTCCCATGCGTTCAGCAATTAATTTGCTATAGCGATGCACATATTCCGAATGACTCCGGGTGTAAGAGTCTTTCGCGTCGATGGCCATAATAAAAGCTTGCACAACAGAGTGGTATAGATTTTTTTGCTTTTGGTAAGCCGACGCGTTTTCAATCGCATGCCCCATCTGTACTGATAAAAGGTCAACCAACTCTAGGTCGTCTTTAGAAAAAGGCTTTTCTTCGTTGGAGAAAAGGGTAAGTAAACCTAAAGTTGTGCCACAACTTTGCAGAGGTACTAATAAGAGCTGGCGATATTCTTTGAGCAACTCATCTTTTTCACAATGCGAAAAAGCCACTTCAACATTGCGAGAGCAAGCCACAGGCGCTCCTTTTTTTAGTACGTCGCCAAAAAAACTATTCTCCAGAGGCAGTTCTTTTCCCTCTAAAGAAGGGATACCCAAATTGGCCATCGGCTGCAAATATCCTTTTTCTTCATTAAGAATATGTACGGTACAACCTTTTACTTTCATAGTCACCACAGACAACTGAACGATCGATGAAAGTACTTGGGGCACCTCTAAGGAGGAATTGACGGTGCGGGCTACTTCTGCAAGCGTGCTAAAGCGATTCACTTTTTTCTCTAGTTCTTCTTTGGTGCTTTTCAGTTGATCAGATAGATAACCAATCGTCAGTACCAGCGTAAACAGAATGCCAGCACGAAGCATTATGTCGCCACCATAATAATATAAAGAAAGCGGTACATTCGTAGCGATGTAAAGAGTCATTGCCATCACAGCAATTGAAAGGCTCAGTTTCAGACCAAAATATAAGCTATGCAATGCGCAAAGCAAAAAGTAAGCAAGAAAAAAGTTGCTTTCTAGCCCTCCTGTTAAATGGACCAACCAGGTGATCATGATCAGATCACAAAAAATTACACCTAGAAGGAGGCTATCTTTTTGAATCAAGCCCACGTAAAAAGATAGATATAAAAAGGAACTGTAGACCAAAAAGAAGAGAATCGGAGGTACTAGTGTTGAAATTATATCTTGCTGAGGAGAGAACAAAGTCCAGAGTAAAATAGCAACAAAGGAAACAACTCTTACGATAGCAAATACGAATCTTTCATCGAAAAAAGGGTCTTGCAGCGTCCTCTTCATTACACCCCTCCTTCTGATACAACCTGAGGGTTATTTTTTTCGACAAACTAACACTTATCACCTTCATAAATAGAGCCTTTAGTTTAAAATTTTTTCTTCACTAATAAACTTTCTTTAAAAACAACTGCTATTTTCGTTCATTGAAAATATAAAAGCATCTTATGCTCCCTTATATTCATAAAATTGCTCAAAGAAATAGGACACCTTGTAATAGCTAGGACCCTATAATTTTTGCATAGAGATTACTTCGTTACTTATTCTTCAAAAACATTGATTTCCCTTTCTTGAGCAAATTACAAAAAAATAATAGTGCTTGGCAAAAGAGCACAGTCTACTATAGACTGTGCTCCGATGTATCTGATATTTACCTAGATGCTCTAGGAATTTAACCGACTTTTTGACCTAAGCGCAATTTATCAGCTACCATCGCAATAAATTCTGAGTTCGTTGGTTTGCCTCGCTCTAAGTTGATGGTGTAACCAAAAAATTTAGACATAAGCTCGACATTACCACGATCCCAAGCCAATTCAATGGCATGACGAATGGCTCGCTCTACACGAGAAGGTGTGGTCATATACTTCTGAGCAATCATGGGATAGAGCTCTTTTGTAACAGCACCCAGTAAGTTAACTTCTTGAATCACCAACAAAATTGCATCGCGAAGATATTGATATCCTTTGATATGAGCTGGTACACCCATTTGGTGTATGATATTTGTCACTTCCACATCAAGATTCCGTGGTTTCGAAGGCGGCGGCGGTGGAAGCTCCATGGAAGCACAGCTTTGTTGTATGGCCATGGAAGAACTGGTCGCTATATATCCACCCATAAGTTGTCGGATGCGGTTACCTAAAATCTCAAAGTCAAAAGGCTTTAAGATAAAATAATCAGCACCTAACTGAACAGCACGATGGGTCATTGACTCTTGCCCGAAGGCTGTCAAAATAATGACTCGCGGACGCTGTCGCAATTGCATATCACCAAGACGTTCTAGAACACCAATGCCGTCAAGATGAGGCATAATAATATCTAGTATGACAAGATCAGGTTCTTCCTGTTGAATGAGTTTCAGGGCATCATTGCCATTATGGGCAATCCCAACAATTTCGATATCATCCTGAGAAGATATATAATCTCGGAGAATATCACAAAATTCCTTATTGTCATCAGTGATGACTAGGCGAATTTTGTTTAACATTATTTTACCAGCCTCCCCAAGTTTTTCACTGGTCATAGCTTTTCGACAAACGAAAAAAGATATCCTCCTAACTTCCCACAAAATCGTTCGTAAAAAAATGTGAATTTATGACATTTAGTACCATTGTATGTATTTCCTGTTATTTGTCAAAGATTGAAAGAAGGACTCTGCTTTGATGGCAAAGTCCCTACTTGCTTTTGCTCCTTTTTCCACAGTCCTGCTTCTTCTAACATTTGCTCGACTAGGCATCCATATCCAGTACTGGGAGAATTTATGAAAACATGAGTGACCGCCCCCACGATGTGTCCGTTCTGGATAATTGGACTTCCACTCATGCCCTGGATAATGCCTCCTGTTAGGTTGAGTAACCGCGGATCGGTAACGCGAATCACCAATCCTTTTCCATCCGAGCGATGAGGCATAATCCGATCAATATGAATCTGGAAGCGCTCTAAGCGGTCTCCATTGATTACGGTAATAATCTCAGCAGGTCCTTGCGTAACCTGCGCTGACAAGGCGATAGGAATCGGCTCTGGGTAAAAAGGATTGGTCAGCTTGCCTTCTAAGTGCCCGAAAATTCCCACATAGGTATTACGTTGAATATCTCCACTAAAAGAAGCGTCCTCTTCTTGGAAAAGACCTACCTTTTCTCCTGGTGAACCTTTTCTGCCGGGATGAATTGATTTGATAGTAGCTGGAATAATCTTTCCATCTGCCACATCGATTCGCTTATTCGTATCGGCATCATTAATAACATGACCTAAAGCACCATAGGTTTGTGATTTTGGTTCAAGAAAGGTTAAAGTTCCTACACCAGAAGCGCGATCGCGGACAAATAGACCAATACGATATCGCTTTGTTTCGTCACATAGAATGGGCTCTATTTCTGTCTTATTCATTTTACCATTTCTTGACCATTCTATCTCTAATTTTCCTTTAGATTTTCCCATTTCGTCAATAATTCTTGCTAAATCAGCGTCACTTTTTACCGTTTTCTTGTCGACTCGATGAATAACATCGCCTACTTGAAGACCTGCTATTTTAGCAGGATAATGCTTCTCTCCTTTTTTATCGGCAATCGGTGCTTGTCCAACGACGATTACCCCTTCGGAATGGAGCATCACACCAATCGAATGGCCGCCTGGAAGCAGCTCTAACGGTGGCATTACGTCTACAATAATGTTTTTCAATGGAATAAGCCCTAGTAGGCGTAAGGTAACACTGATTCGACCTGGTTCATCGGTTGCAGTGTCCGTTGTAACGACTGTAGAGGCACCTTCTTGGCCATCTTGGTGACTATAGTCCACAAGATCGTCTCCACCCGATAAAGCTTGTAGTGCCGGCATATCGATTCGATTCATCTCTAGTGTTACATGGCGCATCATAGAGGGAGGAAACATACGGTCAAAAGGAATCTCTTCGCCCACAGTCGTGCGTAATTTTGATGGAGCAGACCAAATGCTCTGCGCTTCTTTTGTCATACTACCCGTCAAAATCAAAAGGGCCAGAAGAATGCCTGTTAGCTGTTTTATCCTCTCTTTCGCCATTACCGCCTCCTCTTTCCTCGGTGAGCCAATAGATTTGAAAAGCTTTTTGTTGGCGCTGTCCTTACTGTCTCCTTGTAAGGCCGCACCTATCCTGTCAAAACCGTGGTTACAGCGCAATGCGCTGGAAGTAGAGGTTGTTTCACGGCTTAAAAAACAATGAACCCCTTTCCTGATCATCCTCAATCAGGAAAGGGGTTCAAAAATATGAATTTACGATATCTTCGAAAGAGCGCGCCTGGATTTTTGATACATCTCTTTGGCATGCTCGACAGTGGCTTCACTGGCCTCATCGCCGCCTAACATCCGTGCTAGTTCGCTGATTCGTTCTTCTTCTTGTAATGGTCGAATCTGAGTTACTGTCCGCTCTTCGTTAATTTCTTTACGGATTAGGAAGTGATTGTCAGCATAGGCAGCCATTTGCGGTGCATGGGTTACACAGATCACTTGCACATGTTCTGCCACTTGTGCCATTTTCTGTGCCACTGCTTGTAAGGCTTGTCCACCAATGCCAGCATCGATTTCATCAAAAATAAGTGCAGGAATGCCTTCAACACGGGCCAATAGAGTCTTAAAAGCGAGCAGAATTCTACCTAGTTCACCACCGGAAGCGATGCGCGCCAAAGCTTTTGCAGGCTCACCCACATTCGGAGCAAAAAGAAACTCAATCTCTTCCAAGCCCTGTGCTGCTGGCTCTTGCCTTTGGCGAAATTGAACTTCTAACCGTGCTCTGGCCATACCGAGAAAAGCAAGTTCCTTCTGTAAAGCTTCTTCCAATTCTTTGGCCTTTTGGCGACGTTTTTCGGTTAAGATTCTCGCTGACTCCAAATATTTATCAAGCCACTGTTGTCGCTCTTTTTCCAGAACCGTAATTTTTTCATCACAACTTTCCAATTCTAGCAGTTCTGCAGCGATGCTGTCATGGTACTCTAAAATATCTTCAATTCGATTGCCGTATTTATGTTTCAGCCGATCGATACGAATCAGTCGCTCCTGCACCTCATCGAGACGACCTGGTTGATATTCTAGGTCTTCCCGATAATCGCGCAATCGCTCGGTCACATCTTCTACTTGATAATATGTTTCTTCTAGAACTTTACTAAGATCACCTAAGGTGCTATCAAAAGGGGCTGCCTCATCTAAAGCCTGGCGTGCTTTGGCAAGCATTTCTAAGGCACCTTGGCCTTTATCACCATAAAGAGCCTCATAAGCCTCATTGCTGTGCGCCATAAGTTTTTCCATATTCTGTAGCTTTTTGCGCTCTACTTCTAATTCTTCATCTTCACCGCATTGCAACTGGGCATCCTTAATTTCTTTGCTTTGAAAGGCAAGCATATCAAGGCGCTGCATTCGATCTCTCTCGCTTTTTTGTAACTTGACAAGATCTTGTTCAATTTTTTGAAGCTTCTTGTAGCAGGCTGCTACTTTTTCCAAAATTTCCTCGCCCTCTTGCCCAACGAGGCGATCGAGCAGTTGTCCATGCTTTCGAGGATTCATTAAAGACTGTTGTTCATGTTGACCTTGTAAGTCAATCAAGCGACCGCCTACTTCACGAAACAACGACAACGTCACAGTACGCCCATTGACTCGACAAGTATTTTTACCACTTCGAGCAATCTCTCTTGACAACAACAGTGTTCCGTCTTCCTCAACTTCTATCCCAAGCTCTAGTAATTCAGCATAAAGCTTGCTTTGATTTTCAAGATCAAGAACAAAAAAACCTTCAATCCGCGCTTTATTGGCACCGCTACGTAACGCTTCCAGGGTCGAGCGACCCCCAATGAGCAAACTGACTGCATCAATGACCAAGGACTTGCCAGCACCGGTCTCGCCTGTTAGCAAGTTCAAGCCAGGCGATAGTTCAAGCTCCACCTCTTCAATCAACGCAAAATTCTCTACCCTAAGTCTCTCCAGCATAGTGCCTCCGTTATCTCCTTTACAGTCCTTCCGTCATTTAGTCGTCATCTATCCATTGACCGATTCTTTCTACAACCTCTTCTACCGCTTCAGGCGGTTTGACGACGAGCAAAATGGTATCATCACCAGCAACCGTTCCTATCACTTCCGGCCAAGGATTGCTATCAAAAATGGCCGCGACAGCATGGGCATGACCGGGTAAAGTTCGAACAACAATGATGTTGAGACTGTAGTCAATTTGTGTAATCGTATCGCGTAACATGCGGAATAAAAGATCCGATGGCGAGGGTTGATGTCCCGACTCTGCCGGCGGTGCATAACGAGATTCGTCTTTGCTTACAGGTACTTTGATCAAGCCCAGTTCTTTGATATCTCGAGAGACTGTAGCTTGCGTCACCTCCATCCCCCTATCACGCAAATGCTGCGCCAGTTCATCTTGGGTGCGAATTGATTCCGTCTGAATAATATGCAAAATCGTTCTATGTCGTTTGCTTTTCAAGGTCATTCGCACCGTCCTTTGACTTTCTTTTTCTCAGCCAGCAAGACATAGGGGGGATGACCTCGACGATTGGGAAAGGTGATGGATAAAGTATCCCACTGTTCTGGCGGCAATTGGGCCCACCAATGATCGACTGCTTTCGCTTCTTCTTCTGCACCATCATGACCGACGTAGACAACAACAATCAAACGCCCTTCCGGCGCCAATCCTTTGGCACTTCCATCAAGAGCGGCAATGGTAGAAGTCGCTTGAGTCGTCACAGTACGTTCGCCCCCTGGCAAATAGCCAAGGTTAAAAATCGCTGCTTTCAGAGGTGGTAAAGTTTCTGTTCCTCTTTCTAAAAGCTTTCCCAGTTGACCATGATCTGTTCGGAACAGAAAGATGCCTTCTCGATCCAGCGAAAACGCAGAGCCTTGATTCAACAAGCTTTCCATTTCTTTTTCCTCAAAAGTATAGGTTTTAGAATGATAGCCACTTTTTTGCAATCGCTCTGCTGTTTTATATATTGCTTGTTCTTGAATATCGAAAGACCAGATGCATCCACCTGGCATAACTCGTTGTGCCAGAAATAGACTATCATGACCATTGCCTGCCGTCCCGTCAATCACAAAGTCGCCAGGTTGTAATTTTTCTTGTAACAATTTCTGTGACCACATTACAGCTGATGTTAAGGACGTCATTACGCTCTCCCCTGTTGCATCTTCTCATGGAGAATATGGAAAAAACTACGATTTTTGATCTTTAGCAATCGACAACTTACGGAAGCTTTTCGAATTAAAACGCTTTCACCCCATCGTAAAGGGCGCCCCGGTTGACCATCAACAGTGACGAGTCCATCGACATAGGGTGAACGAACGGTGATGCGAATTACTTTCTCTTTTGATATTACGAGAGGTCTTGCATCTAGACTATGAGGACAAATGGGTGTCATAATCAAGGCCTGTAAATCAGGTGACAGTATAGGGCCACCGGCTGACATAGAGTAGGCTGTTGAACCTGTTGGCGAAGCTACGATCAATCCATCGGCCGAATAACTCGCAACCACTTCATCATCAATAGAAGCATCCATTCGTAACATTCTAGGATTGGCACCTTTGGTAACAACCATATCATTGAGGGCGTAGAAGATGGGACTGGCCCCTTCTTCATTAAGAATATAAGCTTCTAGCATCATGCGCTCCTCAATGGAATAATCACCTTCTATAATTTTCTCTAAAGCGAAAAAAAGATCTGCTTCTTCAATTTCTGTTAAAAAACCAAGCCGTCCTAGGTTCACACCCAACAAAGGCACTTTAAATGGTGCTACCAATCGCGCTGTATTTAAGAGGGTACCGTCACCGCCTAAAACGATTACATAGTCAAGCTTTTGCAGATTCGCAGACAATTCTTTCGACGTTGACTTGACCAGTTCCGTTACATTGGTCAAAGGAATCCCCATAGAAATACCTCGAGCAGAAAGCCATTGGGCCATTTTTCGAGCCACTTCATGAGCTTGTGGTTTTTCTTCGTTTAAAATCACGCCAATGGCTGTCAAATACCTCTCCTCCACATCCGAATTAACAGTCTTCTTCTATCTCATAAACTCAATACGATGAATTTCTTTTTCTGACATATCGACAAGTAGTAGTCCGTCGACTGAATAGGCAAAGTAATATTCTAATAGCTGCCGCCGCGTATCGACAAAAGTAGGGCGCGGCGCTACATTTCCCGTTTTTACTTCCGCAATATATCGTTTTCCGTGCCGCGTTACCAGATAGTCAGCTCGCACTTGAATTGTTGTCCCTTGTCCATTCACACGCATGTTCACTTTCCCAAGAGGCTGACTCTCTATAACAGTATACCCTTTTGATGAAAGCACCTTAATAGCTTTGCTCTCTCCTTTTTTTCCTCTTCGCTGTCTCATCTGGATCAGCCAACGTTGATAGAAGCTACGAAGCTTGGAAAAAAGAAATGCACCTAGAGCCATAGCCAGGAAAAGCAAAAAAAGCAGCCTGAACCAATCGAAAGATCCTTCCGCCTGAAGTAGGTCGGGCAAGCTCTACACTCCTTGTATTTCATCAGGACCTTATTTTGCTTTTTATCTTCTACGCTCTTCCAATCTTGTCCTGCCCATAGGAAAAAAAAAGGTCGAACAACCTTCCTATTCAAGGAATCTTGTTCAACCTTTTTGCTTTTACGACGTTAATCGATTATGGGCTCTGTCTACAAGCTCGGCAATCGCTTCTCCATCGATCACGTAGAGGTTTCTATTGCTATCGTCCCTATCGTTTGACTGTTCCTGCTCCGTGCTTTGCTGGGTTTGCTCCTGCTGACCTTCTGGATAGGTCTGCTGTAGATTTTTTTTCTGTAACCAGAGCAGATATTCAATATTGCCTTCTGGTCCTGTAATGGGAGAGTGATCCAAGCCAAGGACCTTCCAGTCATGATCAAGTGACCATTGTACTAGCCCTTCAATTACTTCACGATGGACTTTACGCTCGCGAACAACACCTTTTTTGCCTACCTTATCTTTACCTGCTTCAAATTGAGGCTTGATTAAAGCAATGACATAACCTGGTGGTTCAAGCAATTCTTTCACGGCTGGCAATACTTTTTCTAAAGAGATAAAAGCAACATCAATCGTAGCAATCTGGGCTTTTTCACCCAATTGCTCTGCTGTTACGTAACGAATATTAGTTCGTTCTAAAGAGCGAACTCGTTCATCTTGCCGTAGAGACCAGGCCAATTGCCCATAACCAACATCAACAGCAATGACTCGACTGGCACCATTTTGAAGGGCTACATCGGTAAAGCCGCCTGTCGATGCACCTACGTCTAAAACAGTATAACCCTGCAAAGAGAGTTCAAAAGCTTCTACAGCACGAGCCAACTTAAAGCCACCTCGACTCACATAAGGACAGGCATTCGATTCTACCGAAACTTCTGCATCTTCGGGAATCTGGGTGCCTGCCTTGTCGATACGCTGTCCATTGACGCGTACAAGTCCAGCAAGAATCGTAGCTCTCGCTTTTTCACGACTCTCAGCAAGACCTTTTTCTACCAGTAAGAGATCCAGTCGTTCTTTCTTAATAGCCATCGTTGATTTATTTCTCTCCACGGAAGGCAACTTTTACATTCCCCATAAAAGGAGCTAGCTTCAGATTGCCTCGTTTAGTTAATGCTTTCTTAATACCGACAAAATCAGCAGCCACGGACGCAATGTTATCAGCAGTTAGCCCATAATCTTTTAACAAAATAGGCGATGCACCATGCTGTATAAATTCATCAGGAATCCCAATGCGACGAACTTGACAATCTACAGCTTCCTCTTGAAGAAGCTCGATAACAGCACTGCCAAAGCCACCTTCAAGAGCATTCTCTTCTACAGTTAGGACTTTCCCAAGAGCTTGCGCTTTTTCAACAATCAAATCCTTGTCCAAAGGTTTGACATAACGAGCGTTAACAACAGTGGCTTCAATGCCCTGGCTCGCCAACTGCTTGGCTGCTTCCATAGCAGGATTCACCATTGAACCAATCGCCAGAAGAAGAAGGTCATCTCCTTCTCGCAGTACTTCACTTTGACCGATGGGGATCTCTTGTAGTACCTGATCAAGAGGTACACCCTGGCCTTTACCACGAGGATAGCGAATGGCTACAGGACCTTCTTGCTTATAAGCTGTATAAAGCATATGTTGCAGTTCGTTTTCATCTTTCGGTGCCATCAGGATTAATTCAGGAAGATGACGAAGGTAGGAAAGATCGTAAACACCATGATGGGTCTCACCATCTTCACCGACAATGCCAGCTCGATCGAGAGCTAGAATGACCGGTGCTTTCTGGAGACAAACTTCATGAAAAACCTGATCGTAAGCTCGTTGCAAGAAAGTAGAGTAAACGGCAACGACAGGTTTCAGCCCTTCTAAAGCAAGTGCAGAAGCCATACAAACGGCATGCTGTTCGGCAATACCAACATCATAAAAACGAGCCGGAAAAGCTTGGGCAAAAGGCGCTAAGCCAGTACCATCTGGCATCGCTGCTGTAATGGCCAGAACACGCTCATCTTGTCGAGCCAGTTGCATCATCGTATCGCTGAAGACTTGCGTATAGGTCTTCGGCCCTTCGCTTTTGTGTACTTTGCCTGTCTTGATATCAAAGGGACCAACACCATGGAAAAGACCAGGATTTTGTTCTGCTGGCTCGTAGCCACAACCTTTTTTGGTTAAGACATGAACAAGTACGGGACCTTTAAGCTGTCGTGCATTATCAAGAACAGCCCGTAACTCTGTTAGGTTATGTCCATCAATGGGCCCTAGATAAGAATAGCCCAGTTCTTCAAAAAGCACACCTGGAACCATTAAGTGCTTGAGGCCTTCCTTGACTTTTTCTAATATTTTGAAAACCTGCGGACCAATTGACGGAATCTTTTTGACAACGTCTTCCATCTCTTCCTTGTTGCGGAAATAACGTGGATCGGTGCGCATTCTGGTAAGATAGGTAGAAAGGGCGCCCACATTATCAGCAATTGATTTTTTGTTGTCATTGAGTACAACAATAAGATCGGTATTTTCATTGCCCGCATGGTTTAAAGCTTCCAAAGCAATACCACCCGTTAGGGCGCCATCACCTATGACAGCAACAATGGCGTTATCTTCACGCTTTAGATCGCGGGCAAAAGCGAGGCCCAGCGCAGCGGAGATGGATGTGGAACTGTGTCCGGTGTTAAAAATATCGTGAGGACTTTCTGAACGTTTCGGAAAACCAGCCATCCCTTGGTAGGTTCGTAAGGTATGAAAATCTTCATACCTTCCCGTTAATAACTTGTGAACGTAAGATTGGTGTCCCACATCCCAGACGATTTTATCATCTGGTGAGCGGAAAACAAGATGGAGTGCAAGAGTCAGCTCTACAATGCCCAGGTTAGGGGCTAGATGGCCACCGTTTGCGGCTGTCGTTTGAATCAGAACCTCTCTGATCTCCTGACATAGCTGTTCCAATTCAGGTTCAGAGAGCTGCTTCATATCTTCTGGGTCTTTGATCTGGTTAAGAACTTGGACCATAGGCGTAGGTCACCTTCTCTCTGCTAGCATTCATAGTATGTTCTACTCATTCTTTTTCGCTTTTTCTTTTTTACTTCCTCTTTTATAGACTTTTTTCTTTTTCATTTGAAAAATGTTTCTTCCTGTCAATGCTTCAAAGCGAGCCAACCAACGAGCGACTATAAAAACGACTTCATGACTGTAATTAATTGCAATCATTTTACCGAGAGATTTGCCACCTACTGTTAAAGCAGCCACAAAACCAGTAATAATAACACCCCAGTAGATCCCTTCAGCCCCAGGCAATTGGGCCAACCGGATGGCGATGCTAATGCCTATAGCACCGGCTACAGCAGCAGCAATATCACCAATGACATCATTACAAAAATTGGCTACACGATCGGCATTTCTTACGATCCATAGCGCTTGTTGAGCGCCTTCTGTTTTGCGCGCTGCTTTGGCATGAAAAGGGATCTCTGTTGCAGCAGCAGCAGAGGTTCCAATCGTGTCAAATAAAACGCCCGTAAAAATCAATATTAATAAGACAACAATCGACAAAGAGATAGACACCACTTTGCTCAAGACAAAGTCAGAGCCTACTGTAATACCCATGGCAATGAAAAAAGAAAGCAGACCAATTAAGGCCGCATGACGCGCCGATTGTCGTAAATCTCTAAGTAAACCAGGACCCAAATGTATGTTCACCTCAATATAACTACACAAAAAAGATGCCTGAGTAACAGGGTGACAGTCTGCTAAGTAAACTCTATGGCTTAGGTTCGGTAGGCTTTCCCCACCCGGCTCCGACAAGTCACCTTATCGGCGGTTTCCCTTTATGCCAGGCGCAGTCCTGTCACCAGGGCACTGAACCGAATCACCACTTAGTCCATACTTTAATCCCTAACAGACCTCTTGACAGAACAGTCTAGGAATTTTCTTCAACAACTCTACCTGTCTCTAGCCTCTTTTGCAGTATTGGTTTCAAGTCGCGGCTCTTCCTCCCTGGCCGGGGAGAAAGCGCCGTATCCTCCTATCCGCCAATCCCACTCAAGGCAGGCTACACTGCACCCAGCATGAACCAAATGCAGGTTCTTCCCAAGCCATAGTTTCCTCCGAAAATGGTCCCGGAGTTCCCCACGTATCTTGGGTCTCCACGGAGGTAGGGTCATCGCCCGCATGCCATTGCAGATCGCCCTATCCCCCTTAACTCCCAGTACCAACCCCCGACTGGGCGTCGGCAGCCAGCACCAGGAACTTCATCGATATGCCCTTGACGGATTTTTAGCCCCGCCTTCAAAACAGGAGATGCTGACTAGAATACTGCGTCACCACATTCAGACATCTTGTCTGAGTATTATAGCACAAGATCTTGCCACTATCAAAAAAAATGCATCTTTTTTGTCTGGTTATATTCTGGGTCATTTCTCAATACTATCCAATTCGTAGCGGGACACCCCCTGCCTGGTCGGGCACAACCAACGATGAAAATCAACTTTTCCTGATTACGTTGGGGTTACTTCTTGCAGGGGCCAGGTCATCACGCTTTCCTCCGCTCTGGACTGGTCCCACGCTGTTACCGCCAGCAAGCTACTGATGCGCTGAGGTCCCAAGTCCCGCTACGGAAAGCGTGATGCCCTGGCCCAGAAGGCTTCTACTGATTGTTACTCCCATTGGCATTGCTTTGCGTAACTTTCTGCTATGTTTAAGCAACTACCTATTGTATTTGCAATGCAATAGGCCAAAACTCAGTCACAACCAGCAAAATCTACCTAGGTCAGGCGTTATGACTTCCTGGAGAGAGGACTTCAGACCTCAGCCTTTCACGCAGCTTGCTGCCGCTCATGGCGTGGGATGAGTCCGTTCGGAAGGAATTCATAACGCCTGACCCCACCACAAGGTAGCTATTGCGTGTTAAAGCTCATGTCCATAAGAACACTACAGAATCATCGCTGTGCTAATTCTCTCGCTCCAGCAAGTAAAGTGCCAACTGACGAAGCAGTTCTGCCTCTGAACCGAAGGGTTCTAGTGCTTCTACAGCCGACTGTACAGCTTCTTCTGCCGCTTCTCTCGCTTTTTCTACGCCTAGCAAAGAAGGATAGGTTGATTTTTGGTTTTTCTCATCGCTACCAACAGGTTTGCCTAGCTTTTCTGTATCTCCTTGGATATCTAAAAGATCGTCCGTAATCTGGAAGGCAAGGCCTAAGTATTCGCCATAGGCAGAGAGTGCTTCAATCGCTTCATGAGAGCCCCCACCTAAAATGGCACCCGTGCGGAGAGATGTTTTAATCAGAGCGCCTGTTTTGTGTTGATGTATGTACTCCATCGTAGGAAGATCAATGGCCTTTTCTTCCGCTTCCATGTCCATAACTTGTCCGCCGATCATGCCTTGACTTCCAGAAGCCTGAGCGATTTCTGTAATCACTTGCAGATAGCGCTGTGCTACTTCCGCCGACTGGCCTTTCGCTTCAGCAAAAGCTGCTTCTGCTAAGAGACCAAAAGCTCTTGTAAGAAGACCATCGCCAGCGAGAATGGCCATGGCTTCTCCGTACACAATATGATTCGTTGGTTTGCCACGGCGAAGGTCATCATCATCCATGGCCGGCAAATCGTCATGGATTAAAGAGTAGGTATGAATCATTTCTAAAGCACAAGCTGCGGCCATAACTTTGTTCTGGTCACCTTGGACAGCTTGGCACGCTGCGAGTGCCAGAAGGGGACGCAATCGTTTGCCCCCAGCAAAAAGGCTATAGCGCATTGATTGATGGATTATCGAAGGAATGGCCTCTTCTTCGGGAAGAGCTTTCACTAAAGCTTGGTCAATCTGTTGCGCCATTTTTTTTAATTCTTTTTTCAAATCATAGGTCTGCTGAGCTATCGTTTCTACTTGCAAGGACAGATGACCTCCTTACTCTTCTGTCGAGAAAAGCTCTAGATTTTCTGGTGCTTCTATCAGCTTCTGTACTTTCGCTTCAAAAGCTTCAAGCTGACCGTGACAACGCCGCACAAGAACAATACCTTCTTGAAAAAGCTCTAGCGATTGATCTAGGGTGACATCGCCT
The DNA here is from genome assembly GCF_009649955.1 of Heliorestis convoluta. Classification (NCBI taxonomy): domain Bacteria; kingdom Bacillati; phylum Bacillota; class Clostridia; order Eubacteriales; family Heliobacteriaceae; genus Heliorestis; species Heliorestis convoluta. Next base: position 374,634 of record NZ_CP045875.1, read on the forward strand.
TTTTCTAAGGCACGGATCACTTCTTCGAGACGGGCCAGCGCATTTTCATAGGAAAGGTTTACTTCTTCTCTATCTGCCATCGCCGAGACTCCTTCCTTTTTTCCACTTTGCAAGTCAATTCACCTTTGCCTAAGGTAACATGAATCTGATCTCCCACCGAGACTTGCGTCGCTTCACGCAGGATTTGTTCTTTCTCATCAACGCAAAGGGCAAATCCTCGCTCCAAAACAGATAAAGGGCTCAAGGCATCGAGCATGGCGCCTTGTCGAGCTACTTCTTGGCGTCGTCTCTCTATCGCCTGGTTCGCCTGCTGTATCAACCGTTTGCGCAATTCTTCAATACGCTGGGTCATCCACTGAAAACGCTGCGTTTCTACCGTAGCAAGAAGGCGTTTCTCGAGATCGCTGACTTGTTTTTTCATCTGTTCGACTCGCGCCTTTTCAAAAGGTCGTAAAAGGCGTTCTTCGAGTTGATCAACTCGCTGTTGTTGAACACGCAGATTTTGCAGAGGATTGGCTAAAGCAGGTCTTTGCTCCAGATTGATAATAGCCTGGCGAGATTTTTCCACTTTGCTATGAATAGCCCTTTGAAGCCTCATTTCCATTTCTTCTAGCTGTGCTTTGAGTCCATCATACCGGGGAACAGCCAGTTCAGCCGCGGCAGAAGGGGTAGCCGCTCGCACATCGGCGACAAAGTCACTTAATGACACGTCGGTCTCATGACCGACTGCTGAGATAATAGGAAGAGGAAAGTTGGCTATAGCGCGACAAAGCTTTTCATCATTAAAAGCCCAAAGATCTTCTCGCGAGCCACCACCTCGACCGATGATAACAACATCAACCAAAGGATGGTCTCTTAAGGCTTCTAAGGCTTTTATCAGGCTTTTTGGTGCTTCCTCGCCTTGCACAATCGCTGGTGACAAGATTATATTCATGTTCGGATAGCGCCGAGTAATGACTGCGTAAAGATCCCGAATGGCAGCACCTGTTGGCGCTGTTACAATTCCAACGGCGCGCGGTAGAAAAGGGAGAGGCTTTTTGCGCTCTGGTGCAAAAAGACCCTCTCCTTCTAAACGTTTGCGGACTTGTTCTAAGGCTAGATAAATACCTCCAAGTCCAGCAGGCTCCATCTCTTCGGCATAGAGTTGGTAGATACCATCGCGGGCATAGACCGAGATGCGCCCTCGAAGAATTACTTTCAGACCGTTTTCAGGGCGAAACTTTAGAAAGCGAGCCCGTCCACGAAACATCACTGCTTTGAGGGTGCTTTCTCCATCTTTCAAGGTAAAGTACATATGTCCGGAGCTGTGGTGCTTAAAGTTCGATAGCTCTCCTTCAACCCAAAGATTGAGCAAGCTCTCTTCCTGGCTGAACAGTCCTTCGATGTATTCATTAAGCTCCGTGATGGACCATACTTTTCTCATCGAAAGCCTCCGTTCTTTTCTCTACAGAAAAATAGCTTCACGGAGAAAAATCTGCTTTCCCTGGCCCCATGTTCGGTAAAAAGGGCCCTTCGGCAGTTCAAGCTTTATTTGCTTTGCAAATATTGATCCATAGCGCGGGCTGCTTTTTTCCCTGCGCCCATCGCCAGAATAACTGTTGCAGCACCGGTAACAATATCACCACCGGCAAAAACGCCCTCTAGAGAAGTGCGTCCCTCTTCGTCTGCATAAATCGTTCCTTTGCGATTCAGCTCAAGTCCTGGTGTAGACTGCGTTACGAGAGGATTGGGACCTTGTCCAATCGCTACAATCACGGTGTCTACTTCCATAAAGAATTCTGATCCGTCAATAGCCACAGGTCGGCGGCGGCCTGATTCATCAGGCTCTCCCAGTTCATAGCGTAGACATCTCATTCCTTTGACCCAACCTTGTTCATCACCTACGATTTCTACAGGATTGGTAAGGACTTTAAATTGCACACCTTCTTCGTGGGCATGTTCGATTTCTTCCGCTCGAGCTGGCATCTCTTTTTCCGATCGACGGTAGACAATCGATACTTCTTCGGCTCCAAGTCGAAGGGCCGTACGTGCTGCATCCATCGCCACATTACCAGCACCGAGGACAGCCACTTTACTGCCAGCACGAACAGGCGTGAGAGCGTTGGGAAAGTCGTAGCCTTTCATCAAGTTGGTTCTCGTTAAAAACTCATTGGCTGCAAAAACACCACAAAAGTTTTCACCAGGAATCCCCATGAAATTAGGCAATCCAGCACCTGTGCCGATAAAGATAGCTTCGTATCCTTTTTGCTGCAGTTCTTCGACTGTAAAAGTCTTGCCACCTACCATATTCACTTGCACATTGACGCCAAGCTGGCAGAGGGTATTAATTTCTTTTTCTACAATTGCTTTGGGCAAGCGGAATTCTGGAATTCCATACATAAGAACGCCACCAGCAACATGTAGCGCTTCAAAGACTGTAACATCATAACCGAGGCGAGCCATATCGGCTGCGCAGGTTAAGCCAGCGGGACCCGCTCCAATGATAGCTACTTTTTTGCCTTTTGGACTGACTGTTGATGTCGCAGAGGTACACTTTTCTTTTGCCATCTGCCCTTCTTGGGCCATTTCCCAATCGGCAACAAATCGTTCTAGACGCCCGATGGCAACGGGCTCTGACTTAATGCCTATAATGCACTTGCTCTCACACTGGCTTTCTTGAGGACAGACACGACCACAGACAGCTGGTAAAGCATTTTTCTCTTTGAGCTGTGCTGCTGCTTCCGCAAAATTGCGTTCTGCAACAGCTTGAATAAATTCAGGGATCAGAACTTCTACAGGGCAACCATCGCGGCATTTGGGCTTTTTACATTGCAGACATCGTTGTGCTTCTAAAACAGCTTGTTCTTCTGTATATCCAAGGGCTACTTCACGAAAATTTCTAATACGTTCTTCCGGCGCCTGGCAAGGCATTTCTTGCCGGTTGGGACGATCTTTTACTGACACCCGCAATGGCCTCCTTTATGCTCCAGTGCTGCTAGGGCTCTCTTTTCTTGATCTTTATAAATAGCCAATCTTTTTATGGCCAAGTCAAAATCAACGAGATGACCGTCAAATTCAGGGCCATCAACACAGGCAAACTTGGTCTCTTCACCAACTTGAACTCGACAAGCGCCACACATGCCTGTACCGTCCATCATCAAAGGATTCATGCTAACGATGGTTTTGACAGCCCAAGGGCGTGTAACATTGGCAATGGCGCGCATCATGGGCATAGGACCAATGGCCCAAACAGCAGCAAGCTTGCCTCGCTCTGCATAGAGATCTTTCAGCGCATCGGTTACAAAGCCTTGACGTCCATAGGAGCCATCGTCAGTACAAACAATAAGCTTGTCACTGACAGAGGCCATCTTCTCTTCCCAGATCAGCAGATCTTTGTTGCGTGCGCCAATAATAGAAATGACTTCATTGCCTGCTGCTTTCAGAGCACGAGCAATGGGAAAGATTGGCGCAATGCCAATACCACCACCGACTAAAACAGTCGGTCCATCGAAAAGTTCAATCTCAGAGGGAACGCCAAGAGGACCTACAAAATCTAGGATTTCGTCGCCTTCTTCCATCTGTCCAACCAAAGTGGAACTTGCCCCTAATTCTTGAATAATCGTTGTAATGGTACCTTTTTCACGATCATAATCGGCAATGGTTAGAGGAATTCTTTCTCCTCTTTCATTGGCACGCATTATAAAAAAATGTCCAGCCTGGGCTTTTTCTGCTACCATCGGTGCTCTCACTTCGAATTCTTTGACAGCAGAAGAAAGAACTACTTTTTTTACGATAGGGTACATGCGCTGTTGCTCTCCTCCTAAAAAAAGGGCGACCCCTCTTGGGCACCCCTATTGTATGTTGTCGCGGTTGCTCAATTTTTTTAGTTTATCACTAAGATTTGTAAGGGTCAACGACAATGGATGAAGTTTCTAGCCTTTTATGACCAATTAAGGCGACGCCTACAGCATTATCTCCTGATAGCTGTGGTGTTGCAAAAGCTAGCTGAGCGCCTACCGCTTTATGTTCTAACCGATGGCGCAGTCGCTGACGAAGGAAAGTATTGGCGGCTACGCCACCGACGATAAGAATCTTTGAAATTTTTTCTTCTTCTACGGCTTTGCGCAAGATTTTTTCTAAGGTAGAAGCAATACAACGTTCCACAGCGCGAGCAATATGACTCGCTTGGCCGGTCCTAAGTACAGATTTCTCTCGGTTGACAGTATCACAGTCGTTGGCACTATCTAACTTGGAAATCATCCGCAATGCCGCCGTCTCGGCGCCTGAGAAACTAAGGTTGTACCCTTTGACGGCAGCAGGCAAGAAGATCTGATCCTTTTCTTCTGTCGCTCTTGCAGCCACTTTTTCTAATTCCGGTCCTGCCGGAAAAGATAAACCAAGGGCAACACCTACACGATCAACAAGTTGTCCAGCATGGAGATCTAAAGTGCCACCTAATTTTTTAATCTGAAACATTGTTGCATTGTACGCAGCGGCATCTTCACAGTGGCTTATCTTTGTACTCTCATATTGAACTCGCAACAACTCTGTAGTCCCACCAGAAAGATGAACTGCCAAGAAAGGGCTTTGTAACCATTCGTCCCTTTGACCCACTTCCTGGGCCGAGTAAAGACCTGCCATAATATGTCCTTCTTGATGGGAAGTCTCAATCAAGGGTACTTCTAAGGTCGTCGCCAAAGCATGGGCCACAAGATAGCCAGCTCGAAAGACAGGCAGATAGGATTCCGGCTCTGGCCTAGGACGCGTCGAAATCGCTACTGCTTCTATCTTTATTTTCTTGCCTCCATCGCGAAGTTCCTGCAGAATTTCTGCTAAAAGTTCTGGCAAATGTTGCCCATGCAAAAAAAAGGCATCTCCTTGCCGGAGACCCCTTTCGCCTTTTTTAACAGGTAACATACGTCGCTTCTCCGCTCGGACTTTTCCTCTCTCGTCGACAAAAGCAAGAGAAGTCGTATAACAACTTGTATCAAAAGCAAGAATGCCTGAGATAACCGGTTCACTTTTTGTGCTGTCCTGCATCATGATTGCACCTGGTTTTGTAGTTCTCGTGCCAGTTGACCTAAGATACCATTGATGAATTTAGCCGCTTCTTCGCCAGAATAGATTTTCGCCAATTCTAAAGCTTCATTGATCGCTACATTATTCGGTACCTCAGGGCTATATAGAATCTCATAGACAGCTAGACGTAAAAGGTTACGATCTACGTTCGCCAGTCGACTTAAGTTCCATTCAACAGCGAGGCGACCTATGGTATGGTCAATGGCTTCGCGGTTCTTTTCTACACCTTCAACGAGATTGCGTGCAAATTGAGCCGCTTGCTCACTAACGCTAAATTCCTCGCAGGTATAGGTTAAAGCAAATTGTAAATCAACACGGCCCAGCTCATGTTGAAAAAGAGTTTGCAGGGCTGTTTCCCTTCCGAGGCGTCTACTCAATCTCTACCGTTCCTTTCTGTAACAAGCAAAAGTCTCTACTATCCATCATTATATAAGGATAAAGAGTTTTTTCGGTTGCCATAGGCTTTCGCATTCTCCATTGTTGACACTATATTGTTTCCAATTTTTATGTAATCCATGTATTGTACCGTTCCGTCTTATCGCACTTGCCTTCTTGCCTTTTTCTGTTCTTCCCAAGGCAAGTCTTTATCGATGAGAACGCGCGTTACTGTAACGCTAACTTCTTCAATTACCAGGCCCGTCACTTCTTCAAGGGCTTCCTGAATTCTCTTTTGTAATCGCGGGCCTAAGATGGGCACCATACCTTCTCGATGTGTCATTACTTTCAATTGTACCGTTAGCCGCCCTGCTTCATTCACATGAAATATTTTGATATGGGCACTGCGAACACCAAATTGTCGCGTTGCAATATCATAGATAAGCTCTTCCATGGCCCGCCGCGTCATCGTGACTTTGCCTAACTTGTTTTCTCGCAGTATGGTAGCATCTCGCTTTTTTACTGGAAGCAACAAGTAGATAAAGCGCCCAATCAAAAAGAGATAGATGGAAGAAGAGAAAGCAATAACCAAAGCAGTCGGCATACTAACAGAAAGTACATAAGGGTCTGTAGCGTCTGAGATAGTGAATCGCAGACCAAAAGAAAGAATGAAAAATGTTACTACAAGAGCGGGCAAAGCGATCAAGAGGCTCAAGAAGCGTCCTGGTATTACCATCCTATTACTCCTTTCCTGATAAAATCGGAAACCCCCTGAGAAGATTCTCAGGGGGACATGGTTACTTCAACCGGTCTTCCTCTTTTGGCTCAGGAGTTACAAAGTTAACTCCTTGAATATGGACATTGACTTCAACGACTGCCAAGCCTGTCATACTTTCAATGGATCGCTTGACATTTTCTTGTACTGCTTTGGCTACTTCAGGAATCTTGCTGCCAAAATCGACAATAATGTTGAGGTCTACAGCCGTTTCTTTTTCACCGACTTCAACTTTTACACCTTTGGTAAGATTCTTGCGACCTAACATTTCAGCGATACCGCCGCCAATGCCACCACTCATGGCTGTGACGCCTTCTACTTCTGTAGCAGCCAATCCTGCAATGGTTGCAACGACTTCGTTGGCAATCCGAATGTGACCATATTCAGCACTGACTTTTGTATTACCATTTTCCATAACAGGTACCTCCTGGTATATGTTTTGAAAACACTATATAGCTTCTAATGATATTATTGTACCAGAGAAAGGGAACATATACCAGAGCTGCTATAGGACAATCTGTCCGCTACTGTCAGTTTATGCAACTTGAACAAGCAGGCTCTTCTGTCGTGAAAAAAGGGCCCAAACCGATTTGTCTGGGCCCTTATAATTAATCTGTTAAGATATGACGTGGAATGAAGCTAGTATAAACTTCACCGGACTGGAAGACAGGATGGGCAAGTACTCTTTGTTGGAAGGGAATGGTCGTTTTGATGCCATCAATGACAAATTCATCGAGCGCTCTTTGCATACGCTGAATGGCTTCCTCACGAGTGCGGCCCCAGACGATCAGTTTACCTACCATAGAGTCATAAAATGGTGGAATTTTATAACCGTTGTAAACAGCACTGTCGATGCGAACACCATAACCACCAGGAATACGATATTCTTTGACTGTGCCTGGGGAAGGCATAAAGTTCCGGTCGGGATCTTCAGCATTAATTCGACATTCCATGGCCCAGCCGTTGATGACAATATCCTCCTGGCTATAGCCGAGAGGTTCACCTGTAGCAACACGAATCTGCTCTTTAATCAAGTCAATACCTGTGATCATCTCTGTAACAGGGTGCTCAACTTGGATACGGGTGTTCATCTCAATAAAGTAATATTGACCATGCTTGTCAAGTAAGAACTCTACAGTACCGGCGTTCGCGTAGTCTACTGCTTTGGCAGCAAGAATGGCTTGTTGGCCCATCTCATAGCGCAATTCTGGCGTCAAAGCCATGGAAGGTGCTTCTTCAATGAGCTTTTGATTCCGTCGTTGTACGGAGCAGTCACGCTCGCCAAGGTGAACGATTGTACCATGTTCGTCAGCCAAGATCTGGAACTCAATATGTCGTGGTTCTTCTACAAGCTTTTCAATATAAACAGCTTTATTGCCAAAAGCTGCTTCTGCTTCTGCTTGCGCTGTTTGCAAAGCATTGGCTAAGTCTTTCTCCGTTTGAGCAACTCGCATTCCTCGTCCGCCACCGCCAGCAGAAGCTTTGATCAAGACAGGATAGCCAATGTCAGCTGCAATTTTTTCTGCTTCTTCTTGTGTAGTAACGACGGATTTTGAACCTGGAACGACGCGAACACCAGCGCCGATCATCGTCTCACGAGCCACTGACTTAGCACCCATTAATTCAATGGCTTTGGCACTAGGACCGATAAACTTAATCCCTACGGTCTCGCAAATCTCTGCAAAATAGGCGTTTTCTGCAAGAAAGCCATATCCTGGATGAATCGCATCTGCCTTTGCGACAGTCGCTGCACTGATAATATTGGTAATATTCAGGTAGCTCTTGTTTGAAGGCGCTGGGCCGACGCAGTAGGCTTCATCGGCAAGTTTGACATGAAGGGCATCACGATCGGCTTCTGAAAAGACGGCCACTGTCTCAATGCCCATTTCACGGCAAGCTCGAATAATGCGAACGGCAATTTCACCACGGTTAGCTACCAATATTTTCTTAATTGTACGACGCTCTACCATTGGTAACCCCCTACGCTTTTTCTATGAGGAAAAGAGTTTGACCGTATTCTACTGGTTCACCGTTTTCTACTAAAATATCGACAATAGTGCCGTTCACTTCTGCTTCGATCTGGTTCATAAGCTTCATTGCTTCAATGATACAAACGGTAGCACCTGCTTCTACTTTGCTGCCTTTTTCTACATATGGACGGGCATCAGGAGCTGGTGCCGCATAGAAAGTACCCACCATAGGAGAGGTGATAGCCACAACGTTCGGATTATTTGCATAATCTGGCTTCGCTTCTTCAACAGGCTTTTCTTCTACTACAGCAGGAGCAGCCAGTGCAGGTGTTGAAGTCACTACAGGGGCTGGAGCTTGAGCCTGCGTGACAACAGGTGCTTGGGCTTCTACTGCATAAGAAAGACCTTTGCGAATTAAGACTTTTACACCGTCATTTTCCACTTGAACTTCACTGATATCCGTTCCATTGATCGCTTGAATCAGTTCTTTGACATCTTGAATGTTCACTTCGATTTCCTCCTTCTGCGCTTTGCCTGCTGAGGCAAGGGCTTTGCGATTCTCTGGGGCAGTAGCTGCCTTGCTGACTTTACTATCTGTGGTTGCTGTCTTTGCCTTGGTAACGGGCGCCGTACTGGTTGGCCCTGTTATATGATGGGGATCTTTGCGATAATCAAAGAATTTAAGAGCGACTTGTGGAAAGAGTCCGTAAGAGAGAACATCTTCTTCGCTATGTGCTAAAGGACCTAGCTCTTTACGCAACTTCTCCATGGCTGGAGGAAGCAAGTCAGCAGGACGTCCTTCAATGGGGCTTTCATCTTTGAGTATCTTTTTCTGTATTTCTTCATTAATAGGCACAGGTGGCTTGCCGTAAAGACCTTTGACATACCCTTTTACTTCGCCCGGCACGAGCTTGTATCGTTCACCTAAGAGTACATTTAGAACCGCCTGCGTACCAATGATCTGGCTTGTCGGTGTTACCAGCGGTGGATAACCCATGTCAGCGCGCACCTTTGGAATCTCTTCCAGTACATCGTTTAAGCGATGGGATGCTTTTTGCTCTTCCAATTGAGAAACTAAGTTGCTGATCATACCACCAGGTACTTGATGATCAAACACTTGCATATCGTTAATTCGAGTCACGCCGCGACTATAGCCTAGGCGCTTGCGAAGATCTTCGAAATATCTGGTAATTTCGAAAAGTTCGTGAATATCTAAGCCCGTATCAAATTCTGTGCCCGATAAAGCTCTTACTAGCGTTTCAATGGGTGGTTGGGAAGCACCGAAAGCAAGGGGCAAAGCTGCTACATCAATAACATCAGCACCGGCATCCACACCTTTTAAGAGGGCACCTACAGCCATACCACCAATGTAGTGGGTATGCATCTGCAAAGGCAAGTCTACTTGCTCTTTGATTTTGCTAACCAATTCCCGTGCTTGAAAGGGCATGAGCAGTCCGGCCATATCCTTAATACAGAGTGAGTCTGCACCCATATCAGCCAATTTTAAAGCCGTCTCTACATAATGGTCCATCGTATGAACAGGGCTGATGGTATAGACGATAGCGGCTTGTACGTGCGCACCTGCTTCTTTGGCGTACTTAATCGGTGCTTCTACGTTACGCATATCGTTCAAAGCGTCAAAAATCCGAATAATATCGATACCATTTTCAACAGATTTGTGTACAAAAGCTTCTACAACGTCATCGGCATAATGGGTATATCCTACTAGAGATTGACCTCGTAACAACATTTGCAACTTCGTGTTGCGAAAATGGCGTCGTAATGTTCGCAAGCGCTCCCAAGGATCTTCATTCAGATAGCGCATGCAGACGTCAAAGGTGGCGCCTCCCCAGACTTCTACGGAGTGGTAGCCGATCTTGTCCATTTTGTCTACAATGGGCAGCATATCTTCTAAGCGCATGCGAGTGGCCCATAAACTTTGATGTCCGTCACGCAAAGTTGTATCGGTGACTTTTACCTGTTTGTTTGCCATTTACTTACCTCCATCACCGTCGCGGCCTGGGTCACTCTGTCACAAACCGTGTTGCCGCAATCTTTTTCATCATCCATTCTCCGTTTTTGTAGAAAGATAGACTCCGCTGTAATATTTTGTCTAGTTCAATCGCACTAGACTCCTACGTTACATTATATGAAGTTTATTAGGGTAATGCAAGAGTTGAGAAAATGTATACACAATACAAAAAAGAGCCACCCTCTTTCCTTTTAAAGTAAGAGGGTGGCTTATTATTAAGTTTGTCCTGCTTATAACGTATCTATGCCCTGGTCCCAACGAACAGTTGCCCTATCCATCCTGCACAAAGTACTTTCACTGAACCATAAGCGAGATCGAGGTCGTTGAGGCACCGGTAATGCTGGACACTGTTTCAATGACGCCTTTTTTACTATCTTTTGTTAGGTTGTCTCCTGATATAACGACTGAAACACTTCCAGGTTGAATGACGACAACAGCGTCATCGTAGCCCTGGGCAATGAGAATTTTTTCTGTCTCTAGCTCTTTGCGCATCAATTCTGTTAAGTAAAGTAATTTTTGTTGTGCTTCTTGACGCGTCGTTTCTCCTGAGCGACTGTTATTTGTGATTTCACGGAGTAGCTCAATTTGTTGGCTTCGGGTGCGTTCTCGCTCCATGCGATATTCAGAGAAAAAGTTATTATTTTCTATGTTTTTTTGTAATTCCATCCATGGATTGGCAACGTCTTCATGCGCAAAAGGAAGATCTTCGACTACGGTAGCGGCGACAGAACTCTCTGGACTTGCTTCTATTTTTTCTTCTAGCTCTATTCCTTCTATGGTGTCCATTTTTTGAAGTACGTAAGTAAAAGCTTTATCCCCGAGTAGATGAGAGCTTTTGAAGCTTAATCCGACCAGAAGCAGGGCTGTTAGCCCTATCACCAGCAAGAAAAACCGTGGTGGGATAGGAGATCGCTTGGTAGCAGAACTTTTTTTGAAGTTACTTCCGCTCTTGCTTGAAAAACTTTGTTTCTCCATCTTCTACATCCCTCCTTCTCGGGGAAAAATACTTACTTTGTGTGCCGGTACATCGAGCAAGGTACAGACGGCGCGGCTGATTTTTTCTTTGATGGCACTGTCTTTGGCGCCATCGGCAATTATCAAGACACCGGCGATTTCATAACGCATTTCTCGAACGACAACAGGCTGTTCTCTAGAGTTCGTTCCTTCTCGCATCACTACGAGTTGTCGTGCATCACTCGTGTCAGTGGTAATTCGCTCGCCGCCTTGCTTGTCCTTTTCTTCAATCGTGCGATTGTTAGCATTGACATTAATCGCATACTCCGCTTGTGTGCCCTGGGCCAAACTAACACGCACTTCTGTGGCACCTACACCCGCAATGGCAGAGAGAGCACTGGCAACACGCTCTTCCAGCAATCGTTCCTGCGCAGCTAGTTCACTGCCTCGTTGAATCCCTGCCAATGGGTTCTGTGCCTCAATTGTTGCGGCTGCTGTGGCGGCAACAGTCCCTTCCTTGCTTTGTCGATTCATTTCATCGCTTTGAATAAGAAAAAAAGTAAGCCCGAGAAAAAAAAGAATCGCTACGAGACTGAACATTTTATGCTTAGAGAGATTCCAAAAGTTTGTTCTAATGCTTGAGTTCTCTTTTACAATGACCCTCTCTTTTGATTTCTCCATCATCTATCCACCTCGGTTTTTAATCACTTTTTGTTGCATTTGTTTTCGTCAATGACCTTTTTTACTCCCACGTTACAATGATTTTCTCAACAGGTACACCATAGAGACTTGATAAAGTCTGAGCTAGCTGGGATGATAACTCCATTTTTTCATAGATTCGATTTTGTTCTGCCTCTTGTTCCACCATGGATGATACAGGGCTATCCGATGATTCGCTATCAATTGGCTCTATCTGTACAGGTTCAACAGATGGAGACGCGAAAAGAGATCCCTGCTCATCTCGCAGATGGAGCCGAATCTGGCGAATCCCTTTTTCTTCGTTTTCATCCAATTCGATTTGTGCTTGTGCTTCTTGAATACCATTTTTGAGTGTTGCAACAGCTTCGATTTGACGCTCCAAGCGAAAACGAGCTTCTTCTCTGGCTCTATCCCAAGTCTGTTGCCGCAGGTCTTCTCCTTGCCGTTTGATTTCTTCGTAACTGCCGACCAGTTCTTCAGGCAGAGCCTGTTGACTCAATGTCTGGGACCAGTCCTGATGATGGAGCATGCTCATTAGGGGATTGAGGATGGCTACCATTATAAAAAGTCCTACAACAAGTCGTACAAGATTTTGGAGGCGGCTGTTGGGCATGAGCATGTCCAGAATGGTACCAACCAGAATGATCAGTAAAACTTGCTGGATAATGTCACTGAGGATGTTCAGTACACCAGCCTCCTTTCATAGACTTTTTCCTATCGCATCATAACAGTAACGTTTCCTGCGCCTACAACAATCGTGAGCGCCAAGAAGAACATCATACCGACAGTGGCAACGGCACCAAATATGAGAGCGAGACTGTTGCCTATGATATCAAGACTGTCGGCAAGAGGACTGTCACCCATCGGTTGGAGAATGGCACCAACGAGTCGATACACGATAACCATGGCTAGTATTTTGAGAGCCGGTAAGACCGTAAGGACAATGATGATCAAAGCACCTAGAATACCGATACCATTTTTCAACAGAAGCGATGAGTTGATCAGAAGTTCAAAAGTATCGGTAACAAGACCGCCAACAACAGGAATGAAAGCATCGGTGGCATACTTGGCTGTACGCAAAGTAAGACCATCGGCTACAGCACCAACAGCACCATAAATGCTGATCACACCGAGAAAGAGCGTAATAAGCAAGCCCATCAAAAGCTTGTAACCATCTTTAACGAGATTGTAAAGGTTTTTGGTCTTAAAACTCGGAGAGATATGGTTAATAATTCCTAAGACAGTGGCAAAGAAGATAAGCGGAAAAATCCAGTTTTTTATCAATGTGCTAATGACTGTGATGGTGCCGAGAATGATAGGATGAAAAAGCGCCCCCGAGGCAAAACCACCCATGGCTGTTAGCAAGGTAAGCATGATCGGAAGTATGGCTTGCATGAATTGAACCATGTCATCAATGGCATTGCGTCCTGTTTGAACAGCACTATGAAAACTATGTAAGGCGATGGTAATAAGAACCATGTAACCAGCGGCAAAAGCAACTTTAGACGTGGTGCTCCCATCAAAAGTAGCCTGCATGTGGTTGAGAATGGCTACAACGACAGCAAGTATGATCAATTGCCCCATTAATGCTGTGTTCGCTAAAACTTCATGGAAAAGATAGGTTAAGACGGCTTGTAAAAGTGCCGAGAGAGAGAAGCTCACTTTACCGTCTCGGAGGTCCTGAAACAAAGTGCTAAAGTTAATAGAAGGAAGGAATCGACCTTTATCTCGCTCAAGTTCATCAAGAAATTGTTGTAAGGCACTAAGATCGATAGCTTCGATTGTTTCTTCCACGGCTTGGGTCGTATCTGGTGATGATAAGGAATCTTGTAAAGAGAAGGGGCTTTCTTGCGCCTCTCCGAGAGAGAGGCTCCAAGGACAAGCTAGCAGGAAAAAAAAGAGAAGCACGATGACTTTTTGACTCCGAGCTTTCATGGTCCACCTCCTTGTGGTAGGAGGTTAATCAGTGTCTCGATCAAAGCAAGAATAATAGGCAAGGCCATAACCATGACAAGGATTTTGGCAGCCAATTCAACTTTAGAGGCAATGGCTGATTCTCCAGCGTCGCGGCAGATCTGAGCGCCAAATTCTGCAATGTACGCAACACCAACAATTTTTAGCAGTGTCGTAAGATAGTAGCGATTGATTTGAGCTTGATGGGCTAGATCATCTAGCACCTGAAGGATGGCCGATATTTTGGTCAGTATGAAAAGAAACAGTATAACACCTGCGGCGATGCTCAATTGCACAGCCATTTCTGGTCTTTGTCTGCGAATTACAACGAGTAGGACCGTGGCGATAATACCAACGCCTACGACTTGGAGAATCTCCACCCTTTTTCCCTCCTTGCCAATCCCCCCTTAGTAGAGAAAAAAGACCGATTTGACTTCTGTAAATAGCTCACTGATAAGCCGGATGACCATAAGGGTAACTAGAACGACGCCCCCAATCGCTAAAAGCTGAGCCAGTTCTTCTCTTCTTGCTTCTTTTAAGATGGAGTAGAAAACGGCAACAAAAATACCGATACCAGCGATTTGAAAGATTTGAAGCATGTCCATAATTGTGTCCTCCCCTTTGAATTACGCAATTATCATTGTTTTTATCTGTAAATGAAGCTTATTGAGCCGATCTTTCTATTGTGCTTTTCATTACTACCATAGTACGAGGACGATGGCTGCACCTGCTAAGACACCCCCATAAGACCAGACCTTCGCCAGGCGTTGGCAATCTTCTCGCGCTTCTTTTTCTAGCCATTCCAAACGCTTTTTTACTTCTTCAATACGCAAAAGCTGATCTTCTTTGGGTGCTGAACCTAGACCAAGGGCTAGGCGTTCTATTTCTTCACCTTCTTTTTTTTGCAAGGCTGTGTTGACTATCCAGGCTTGTAGCGATTCACTCCAAAGCTCGTCAGCACCACGACCCTGGCTTCCTCGTAAGCGCTGGGCCATATCTAGAAAGAGTTGGCTTGTCGGTTCACCACTGATACGTCCGGCCTGTTCCATGGCTTGCGGTAAAGGGACGGCACCGTAAGAAATTTCTGTAGACAAGGCGGAGAGAGACGACTGTAGTTGAGCCAAAATTTTAGGACGACGATGGAGTTCTGCAGCTTTCCATAAGCCAGCACTGCTACAGGCGCCAAGGATAAGCAAGGCGCCTATGATTTTCCACATTTTTTGCCTCCTCCCTAGCAAGAGAATTGATAGCAACAGAAGTACTTATTTGAGTTTTTTTCCTTCTTCGTTATATATGGCTTTGATTGTGCCTGGTTGAGGACGGGGACTTAAGATGATAATGCGTTGAAAAATAGTAAGCTTTTTCATCGCTTGGAGACCCGGTCTTTTATCCATATCACTGTATTGATAGCCGTGAGCCGTAGCAAGCAGCGATACGCCGCAATGCATGGCTTCTTCCACAGCTAAGACATCCTCAGTGCGTCCGATTTCATCTGTGGCAAGAACTTTCGGTGAAAGAGAGCGAAGCATACGTAAGAGACCTTCTGACTTGGGACATCCATCGAGGACGTCTGTCCGAGGGCCTATGTCATTTTGCGGTACACCTCGATAGGAAGCTGCGATTTCTGACCGCTCATCAACAAGGCCAACTGTCATACCAGGGAGATTGAGGGATGGGCAACCGGTGCTGATCTGTCGGACAATATCACGCAAAAGCGTCGTTTTACCACCACCGGGCGGAGATAGAATCAGCGTAGAAAGAAAAGGCCTCTCTTCAGGTCCTCGCAGGTAGGGGATTATTGAATCGGCAATGCCGGTAATCTGACGTGCTATACGTATATTGAGCGATGAAACAGGATGGATCGTTTTCACTTTGCCACCTTCTAAGACAACTCGACCGGCAAGGCCTACGCGGTAACCACCAGGTAGCGTAAGAAAGCCTTGACGAAATTCTTCTTCAAAGGCATAAATGGAGCATTCAGACATGAGATGCAAGGTCTGTAGTAGTTCTTCTGCCGTAGTCGAGCGAAGAAGAATATCACCATGGGTGCAGACAATATTGAGGGGACGACCGCTGCGCAGGCGGATTTCAGAGACATTGGCAAGTGATATTGTAGGATCTTGTAGAATTTCTGTAATAAGTGGCCGCAAGGTAGGCGCTAGGTAAGGCAGAAGTCTATCGACCCAACCACTTTCTAGGCCTAGTGAAGATTCCTGATCAAGAAGGCTTGTCTCACTGGTTGACGATGAGGTCACTTGAAGTGTTTGGACTTTAGGTTTTGTTTTTAGCGTTGTGCTTTTTTTGGCTTCTCTGTCCCAAGTTACTCGCACTGCTTATCCCCCCTATCTATCACAAAGATATGGCGGCTTTGGCAAGTTTATGCAATCTCTCTGGCAATGAAAAAAAAGAGCCCTGCGCCAAAGTCGTAACTTTGCGCAGAGGCTCTTCTATTATGCTCTATGAACTCTACTAGAGTCGTTTCAATGATATGGAGGCAAACTTGCAATCTTGCCTATCTGCCCTTAGTTATGATGGTGGTAGTGGTAAGGGCGTGCACGATAGGTTTCTCTAGGCGGTCTGCTTTGGGGAATTCGAGTCGCTTCTTCGTTGTTTCTAAAGCAAGGGCTGTCTTCGTCGTCATCGTCGCATGCCGTCATGTCTAGATCTTCGCCATCTTGTACGTAAACTGTATGATCGCAAGTCGGGCAAACAACTTCTAGAACTTCGTCATCATCGAGATCTTCTTCTTCAAAGCAAACTGTCTCGTTGCAAGTTGGGCATTCAAATTCAATTACGTCATCATCGTCGTCATCGCAGTCGCAGAGGATCCCATCGTCATCGTCATCGTCAAAATCCTCGTCATCGAAGTCGTCCTCTTCTAAGTCATAGAAATCATTTTCAAGATCGACTAGGTCTTCGTCAATGCTTTCTACCATTTCTTCTAACGATGCTTGATTTCTTCTGACTTCTTCGATTTCCTCGGCCATCGTGTCCAAAATAGTAATCATTTCACTGAGCAGTCGGCCTTCGCGGGGGTCGGCCTCGATCTTCATTCCTTCTGCCATTCCCTTTATATAGGAAATTCGTTCCTTTAGTGAAGGCATAAAAAGTCCCTCCTCGGCAACTTATCTACCTTAGCGTTTTGCCAAAGGCTCTGTCTAAGTATTCCCGGGAGGCTTTTATTTAACAAGATTAGGCAAATTAATTTTTCTTCCTTGTCCGATCTTTAGGGGCTACTGACGTTACGCTCTAGAAACGTAAGCGCCATTGCGCGTGTCAATGATTAAAACATCGTTCTCATTGATAAATAGAGGAACTTGTACGATCGCACCTGTCTCAAGGGTTGCCGGCTTGGTAGCACCCTGGGCTGTATCACCTCGCACGCCTGGTGCTGTCTCAACGACCCGAAGCTCAACCGTATTGGGAAGCTCTACACCCATAAGGTTGCCTTTCCAGGTAAGAATGTGAACTTGCATATTTTCTTTAAGAAAACGAATCTCGTATTCGATCTGTTCCTTTTGTAATGTTGTCTGTTCGTAGTTCTCCATATCCATGAAGGTGTAGCTATCGTCATCGTTGTACAAATACTCCATGGTGCGGCGCTCCATATGAGCTTTAGGAACTTTTTCACCAGCCCGGAAAGTGCGCTCTACAACGCCACCTGTTCTGATGTTTTTTAGCTTGGTACGAACAAAAGCCGCACCTTTGCCTGGCTTAACATGCTGAAACTCAATAACCTGAAAAGCATCGCCATCAAGCTCAATGGTTGTACCAGTACGAAAATCGTTAGAAGAAATCATTCCGTCAGTAAACTCCCTTCAATCACTCTGTGTGAGTGATATGGTTCATAAAAATTTCATCTGTAAGAGTAATTCTTTTCTATGACCTTGTAAGGTTTTCCTGCTTTCAGCAGCCAGAAAATCTTCCTTGCTTCGTAGATTTCTAAGGTTGCCCTAGGGCGCCCCTTGAAAGCACCTAGCATAGATTCTTTCGCAATCCTACTCTATTATTGTGAGTTCTGACGTTTTGGGGGCACTTGTCAAGTTGCGACAACCTTCTTCCGTGATTATGACCATATCTTCTATGCGGACGCCACCCCAGTGAGGGATATATATGCCCGGTTCAATCGTGACAACTTGACCGACTTCAAGAATGTCTTTACTGCTTGGTGAAAGTTGCGGTTTTTCGTGAACGACAAGGCCAACGCCGTGTCCAAGGCCATGACCAAAGTAATCGCCGTAACCTGCTTTTGTAATACTATCTCGAGCTACAGCATCCACTTCACTGCCTTTTCGTCCCGGTCCGATGAAGTCGAGAGCCCTTTGTTGCGCTTCTAAAACAGTCCTATAGACTTTTTGCTGTTCTTCTGTAGCTTTTGCCATGACAAAAGTGCGCGTTGTGTCAGAGCAATACCCATCGAGGCGACAGCCAAAATCAATGGTGACCAGTTCACCGGCCTCAATCACTTTGTCTGTAGCGACACCATGGGGCAAAGCCGAGCGAAGACCTGAAGCAACAATAAAGTCGAAAGCGATGCCTTCAGCACCTTCTTTTCTCAGGTAAAACTCTAACTCTAAAGCAACTTCTTTTTCTGTTAAAGGAATAGAACTTCTAAAACGCTCTTTCATATATGCAAGAATATGTTCGTAGCCTTGATCAGCCAAAGCGACAGCTCGAGCCACTTTTTCTTGCTCCGCAATGTCTTTGACAGAGCGTATTCTTTCAAGTAAGCCCTCCTGATTCGTCCAAGTTACATCTGGAAGAGCTTTCGTTAGAATTTCTTTCTGGGCTAGATTGATATGGTTATACTCAAGAGCAATGTTTTTCCAACCTGATGGAGTGACAATTTCTTGAAGAGCTTTGACCCAAGGCCCTTGCTGGCGGTACAGCTTCCATTGGGGACTTTGCTGTTGCGCTTGCTCCCAATAGCGAAAATCCGTCACAACGATCTCTTCCTGGCGCGTAATTAGTAAAAAGCCTGCAGTACCCGTAAAACCTGCAAGGTAGCGTCGATTGTGGGGCTCCATCACCAGCAAGGCATCGGTCTGATCAGGCCAGTGGGCGCGGAGCTTTTCCAATGCTGTTGTGGCACTCTTCAAGTGTTAAATCCTCCTTTAAGGTGTTGCTTCTAAGTAGTTACGAGCAGCGATGAGGGCTAGCGTGTAACTGTAAGCGCCAAAGCCACTAATCTGGCCGATGGCAAGAGGCGCTAGCATAGAACGATGACGAAATTCTTCACGACCATGAATGTTGGACAGGTGTACTTCAATAAAGGGTATGGCTGTGCCAGCAAAAGCATCGCGCAAGGCAATGGATGTGTGGGTATAAGCACCTGGATTGATAATGATGAGATCCTTTTGGTCCATGGCGCTATGGATCTGGTCAATCAGATCGCCTTCGTGATTCGATTGGAAGCTTTCCAAATCCCAACCCCAGCTTTCAGCGAGGTTTTTCAGTTTATGTTCGATTTCTGTCAGGTTTGTATGACCATAATGAGACGGTTCACGTCGCCCCAGCAAGTTCAAGTTAGGGCCATTGAGGAGGAGAATGCGCTTTTTATGGTGGCTCTGGGGATAAACTTTCGCTTTGAAGGGACTTTGAGGCTGTAATATATTGTTTGTTGTAGTCATGGGGTAAGGGTCCCCCCTTTACTATAGTATTTGTGGGGGTAGAAAAACCCCCACAAAGATAGGGCTGAATCATCACTCGATAGAGCTTAATCACCACTGACAGGAAGACTTTTAATTCTTACAGTAGGAGCGCCTTTGCCAACGAAAAAAGTAAGATCATTGCCAATGCCATCAATGTTCTGGAGTAACTCCATCAGATTGCCAGCAATGGCCACACCGCGAATCGGCGTGGTCAGGCGACCTTTTTCGATTAACAGTCCAGCAGCACCGATAGAAAAGTCTCCTGAAATGGGGTTGGCTGTGTGCATACCCATAACTTCTGTCACATAGAAGCCATAGTCTATGTCTTGCATCAGTTCATCGGTACTTTTGTTGCCTGCCTGGAGATAAAAGTTGGTTGTGCCTACTTCAGGCGTTCCACGAAAAGAACCTCTCGTACCATTGCCTGTCGAAATAACGCCTTCTTTGCGAGCTGTATAACTATTGTGCAAGTAATTTTTCAGAATGCCTTCTTCGATCAAAACAGTTCGCGAGGAAGGAACGCCTTCGCCGTCAAAAGGTGCCGAAGCAATGCGACCTTCTAAGCGTCCATCGTCAACAAGGGTTACTGTTGGGGAAGCAATAAGCGTATTGCCTTTACCTGCTAGAGGAGATTTGCCTTTCTGAACAGCTTCTGCTGTAAGCGATGGTGTCAAGATGCCCATAAACTGTGTTACTACGTAAGGATCGAGCAGCACTGGCATGCGCTTAGAGGCAATTCGTTTGGCACCGAGCATACGCACGGCTTTGTGAGCTGCTTCTTGCCCTACTTTGACAGGGTTAATATCAGAAAAGCGAAGACCATAGGAAAGAGCAAAGCCTGTCTGGTTTTCGCCTTTTTCTTCAGCCACCAAATAGGCGTAAGCACCACAGTAAGCACCGCGGTAGGAAGCGTCGACGCCACGAGAGTTGACAATGGAAACGGTATATTCCGCATCTTGATAGGAGGAACGCTCGGTGATAGCAATTCGCTGATCAGAAGCTCGAGCGGCTGCTTCAATTTCTTTGGCCAAATTGATTTTGGCTTCTACGGATGTATTGCCAATCTCTGGATCGAAGGTATCAACTTGCGGGTACCTATCTACTTTGGAGGGCAGGACGTGATAGGGGTCTTCTCCCGTCCAAACGGCATTGGCTAAAGCCCGCTCTACTGTCCCTTCGAGAACTTTTTCGTCTAGATCGGAGGTATAGGCGTATCCCATCCGTCCGTTTTTGAAGATACGCAGTCCAATACCACGATCTTCAGCAAGCTTCATCGTTTCGACGACGCCTCTAGATACGTCGATGGAAAGTTCTCTGGCATCGAGCCCGTAGGCTTCGGACATTTCTGCCCCTTTACGTTGGGCAAGTTCCACCATTTTGCGGGTTATTGTGCCCATATCGATTCGACTCACCTTCACACCTGCCTTCTAAAATGTGCTATTCCATATTGTAACCTTTTTGAGAAGTATTGAACCCCATGCGCCAAGGTCACCAAGAGAAATTTAACAATCTTGCCTTTTTATAATCGGCGAATTTGGGGCCTCTTGTTGTGGAGTAGTTCCTGCAGATGGGAGGTGCTTTTGCTTTTTTTGTTGGCTTCCGGTTCGCTTTGCTCCTCCGTTGCATCTCCACCGCCCGTACCACCTACGATGAGAGAAGTAATGCGCATCGTAGGCTGGGCGTCAGAAACGGGGACGCCTTGACCGTCTTTGCCGCAAGTACCGATGGCGTATCCCAGATCACTGCCAACTCGATCAACCTTGCGAAGCACTTCAGGGCCATTGCCCGTTAAGGTAGCACCGCGTACCGCGTAAGCGACTTCTCCATCTTCTATGATATAACCTTCTGCAACGTCAAAGACAAAGTCGCCGTTCGTTGTGTTGACTTGACCGCCACCCATTTTCATAACCAAAAGGCCTTGTTTAGTATCTTTGATGATTTTTTCAGGGTCTTCATCACCAGCGGCGATTAAGGTGTTGGTCATGCGTGGAACAGGCTTATGCTGATAAGACTCACGACGGCCATTGCCTGTCGATTCTCTATTGTCTTTGCTGGCTGTAAAGCGATCGTACATAAAGTCTCGCAATTCACCTTTTTCGATTAAGACGTTTCTCTGGCCGCGGGTACCCTCGTCGTCAAAACGAAGAGCACCGTATTTTCCTTTTATCGTACCATCGTCGATCACTGTAACCAGCGGGGAAGCAACTTGCTGACCTTTTTTGCCACCGTAGACAGACAATCCCTTCTGGACCAGATCGGCTTCTAGGCCGTGGCCACAAGCTTCGTGAACCATGGTGCCTCCAGCTTCAGCGGCCATGACCACTGCCATAGTGCCAGAAGGAGCTGGCTTGGCTTGCAGCATTAGAAGAGCACGATCAACGGCTTTCTGCGCAATCTCTTCAGGTGCTTGCTCTTCAAAAATTTCAAAGCCAACGGTACCACCTAAGGCTTCGTAGCCTGTCTGAATCAGGGTACCATCAGCAGCGACAGCGTGAACGATAAAGCGAGAGCGAATTCGCTCATCTTCCACATAGACACCTTCACTGTTCGCAATGGTTACTTGCTGAATCACATCACCATAGCCTACAGTCACTTGCTTGACTCGATCATCGATCTTGCGAGCATGCTTGTTGGCTTCAAGAACTTTTTCAACTTTCTTTTCGATGGCCACTTCATCGGGTCGAAGCTGCACCGATAGATCCACAGGTGCTAGGGCTTTCGTTAAATCAATACTTTGACGAACTTTTTCACTACGAGCTCCGTGACTCGCAACCTTCGCAGCATGGGCTAAACCCTCGAAGCTGACATCGTTGGTATACGCATAGGCTGTAGAATCGCCAGCGATCACACGAATACCTGCGCCTACATCCGTGCCTGAGTTGAGGCGTTCAATTTTGTTGTCTTCGCAGCCAATGCCATTGAGGGCCTTTTTCTCAATATAAATGTCAGCAAAGTCGCCGCCATGGCTCATGGCTACATCTAAAATTTCCTGAAGATCTTTTTTCTCTAGTGACTGGAACAAATTATTCACCATCCTTGGGGATCACTCTCGATTGAGGAAGCTGCTTAACTTCTCGCTCACCTTGGTCTATACTTCCCCTTTTATTATCACGACATAAGGGGACAGGGAAAGTCAAAGAATCACATCATGGCTCCTTGGCTCTCCTCTTGCTGCTCTTCCTGTACCAAGTACGTAGCGATAACTCTAACAATATCGTGCTTGCTAAAAGGTTTGGTAATATAGTCGTTCATACCAGCAGCAAGGCATTTTTCTCGATCACCTTTCATTGCATCGGCTGTTAAAGCAACAATCGTTACGGGTTGCTGTTGCTTGCTTATCTCTCGTTGCCGAATCTGCTTTGCTGCTTCCAATCCATCCATCTCAGGCATATGAACATCCATAAAGATTAACTCAACGGAAGTTGTTTCTAAGATTTCTAATGCTTCGCGACCGTTGTTCGCTTGGATTGTCTCTATTCCCATTTTCTTGAGCAACTGCGTTACTAACAGCATGTTCACATGATTATCTTCTGCGACTAGAACTTTGGTCGCTCGATTTCCCGCTAAACCACTTATTCGTAATGCAGAAGAGTCATTGGGTATAATTGCCGAGGAAAGAACGGTCGATTTCTTAAAGGACTCTGCTGATGAGAGGGGTAAAGGGGGATCTAATATCGATACCTCCTTGTCCTTTAGGCTTTGCCCTGCAAACATCGTTACGATCGATTCTGTATTTTTTTGTTCTTTTGAAGCGCTTTTCAAGGGAAGGCGAAAGGCAAAGCGACTGCCTTTACCTTGATGGCTTTCGACATAAATAATGCCACCCATCAAGTGTACCAGTCTTTTCGAGATCGCTAAGCCCAGTCCGGTCCCACCAAAGCGACGTGTCATCGAGCCATCGGCTTGTGTAAAGCTTTCAAAAACCGTATGAATCTTCTCTGCAGGAATGCCGATGCCTGTATCTGCCACAGCAAATTCTATTAACAAGGGAGCATCAGAAGAACAAGCTGCACCTTTTCCTTGCTCTTCCACTTTCTGAATCGTTACTTCAATCTCACCCTGTTCTGTAAACTTGATAGCATTGCCTAACAAGTTAAGCAAGACTTGACGAATACGCAACATGTCACCGCAAAGATGGGCTGGTACATCTTTGTCAAACTTCGTATAAAGCTTTAGATTCTTCTCCTGACATCGAGTGGAGATAAGCAAGGTAGATTGCTCTATTAATTCAGAGAGAGCAAATTCTACTTCATCAATTTCCATCTTACCAGACTCAATCTTAGAGAAGTCTAGAATATCGTTAATAATTCCTAGCAATGCGTAGGCTGATTGCAAAGTGTTTTCCAGATAATTTCGTTGAATTGGATCCAGTTCAGAAGCAAGTAGCAACTCAGTCATTCCAATAATACCGTTCATAGGTGTTCGAATCTCGTGACTCATATTGGCTAGAAAGTCTGACTTGGCTTGATTGGCACTATCGGCTCTTTCTTTGGCCTCAACGAGTTGTTGCTCTGAGAGCTTCCGTTCTGTTATATCCATGACAATGCCGTCGAGACGTGCTGGCATGCCTTGATCGTCTTTGATTAACCAGCTACGATCGTAAAGCCACTTGATACGACCATCTGGCAACAAGATCCGGTACTCTGCATCGGCATCACCTTGCTGCCTTAGTTTTTCATTTTTTGCAAGAGCATTTTTTTTGTCATCCTCATAAATCACCTCTAGCCAGTAGTTTTCGTTCTGTTGAATGGTGCTGAGGGGTACTTCATAAATGGTTTCTAGAGCCTGATTTAACAGTACATAGCAGTTCTCTTCCAAAGAAAAAGACCAGATACCATCTTGAATTGTATTAACAATGCTATCAAGCTTGTGTTGAACTTTTAGAATTTCTTTTTGGATGTTTTTGTATTCAGTAATATCTTCTGCTACACCAGCAATGCGAATGACTTTTCCTTCTGCATCTTTAATAGGGAAATCTTTGGCTCGAATCCACTTGATGGAGCCGTCGGGACATAGGATGCGATATTCCTGTTGAAAGGGCTTTCCCTTGTTGTACTCTTCCCTGTTCGCCAAAAGCAGAACCGCTTCTCTATCATCGGGATGAATAGCTTCTATGTAGGAGTTCGGATCGTCATAAAGACTTTCACAGGACCGTCCATAAATCTTCTCATAGGCAGGGCTTATATAAAGCATTTCGTCGAAAGTACTTAACCAAAAGACTTGATCGATATGTTCTGCCAATTGACGAATCCGTTCCTCGCTTTGATGCAATTTGTCTTGATTCTCTTTCCTTTCTGTAATATCATAACCAATTGACTGGAATTCAAGAAGCTTTCCCTCGTCGTCGAAAATAGGATAGTCTGTCCATTCTTGCCAACGGATACTTTTATCTGACAAAATTACCTGATGTTCATAGGTTATAGCCTTTTTCTTCTTGGCCATGTTACGCAAATGTGCATATATGACATGGTGCTCTTCCTCTGGAACAAGGTCAAGAAACTTTTTGCCAAGTAAATCTTCTTCCCGGCCAAAATGATTGCAATATCCCTGGTTGACAAAAATCAAAGTCGTATCTGGTAAGAATCGACAAACCATTTCTTTTTGTGTGTTAATAACTTCTTTATAAATTTGCTCCGGCTTTTTGATATGAGAAATATCTTGTATGAGTGCAGCCAGGTACCCTTCTTCAGGCGTAAAACATTGCAAAGAATACCACTTGTCCCTGCTTTTTGAGTAAAACTCAATCGCATCTTCCATGGGAGAGGATGTATGGTTCCAACGAAAGTTTAGTTCTGCTCCAAGCTCACCATGAAAGACTGTAGAAGCTCTTTTTCCTAGAATGTTCTCAACTTGTAGTTGTGTTATTTTCGCGAAAGCTTGGTTTACTTCTACAATCTCATAGTCCCTATGATTCTTTTCTTTACTAGACTTATATCGGAATAAGGCATAGCCCACGGGCAACGTCTGGAGAACTGGGTTCATAAAGCCAATGGATCGTCCCACCCTTTTATCCCCCTATATATTAATGGTGAGTTGTTACAAAGCACATAAAGAATTTCCATCTTATTTACATTATACACATTAATTTCTTAACAACATAATTTTTTTGATGCTTTTTCCTAGCTCTTTCTTTGCCCACATTGTTACACTTTTCTTGATAGTTCTGTAGGGAAATTATAGATTGTGTTGAATATATTTGTAAGTAAGGCATATTGTAAGGTTTACTAACAAAGATATCAAGGCAATCGGCTACAGTTCGCTCAGGATGGATTGGTTAGAAAAGAGGTGTTCATATTGTATACCGTTAATGTGGATTCCATCGATAAAAAAATGGTACTATGCGAGAATTTATACAGCAAAACAGGTGCTTTAATAATGCGACAAGGTCGACTTTTAGATGAACGCATTATTCCCTACCTTAAAAGGTTGGGCGTCACGTCTGTCATAGTGAAAGATGCCAGTGGGAAAGTTAATAATGATCCTTTCTGTGAGTATGACATAAAAGGGCTCTTTGCAGATAGTCCTTTTTCTCGTTCTGAGCCCCAGCGGGGAGAAAACAACAATCGCTATGAGCGGCTAAGGAAAGATCCCAGAATCTTGTTGCCGGACCACACAGAGACGAATAGTTTGCTTACGTTAAAAGAAATCGATCGCAACAATCCTTTTGACCTACTACGAGAAGAAGTTCTATTTATGATTCAAAACGCTGTCATTACTTTTTCATTAGAAGGACGTAAAAATGTTGAGCTTATTCAAAAAGTTGTAGCCCTCTTCGAAGAACTGCTTGAAGGTCATAATGAAATCATTAATCTCCTTGATATTAAAGCAACAGACTCTTTCACCTATCAACATTCAATCAATGTTGCCGTCATATCTACGATACTCGCCTCTCACCTTGATTACCAGCCTGGTGAGATCAAGACAGTTGCTTTAGGCGCTTTGCTGCATGATATTGGCAAAAGAAAGACACCGCCTCATATACGCCTATCCGACAAACAGCTGAGCTTAGAAGATAGAAAAACCATGGAGCTTCATCCTGTGTTAGGCTATGACTATATCATTCGAAACCCTATTATTCCAGAGGAAGCGGCCTTTATTGTCTATCAACACCATGAGCGACTTGATGGTTCAGGCTACCCTGCTCAATTAAAAGGTGATGAGATTCATCCTTTTGCTCAATTGGTTGGCATGGTTGATGTTTTCGAAGCCATGCATGCCAACCGTCACTATCGTTCTGAGCGCAATGAACCTGTTGAAATCGTAGAGTACTTTATGAGCCTTTCGAATACCCATTTTCCTGAGAAGCTGGTTCGTGTTATGCTTAGCTCTATCTCACTCTACCCGATTGGTTCGGTCGTACAGCTTAATAACAATGAATGTGGCATTGTTATTAAGTCCAATTCGAATATTCCCTGTCGACCTGTTATTCGCATTATCTTCGATCGCCTAGGCTTTCCTGTCCGTGGCGAGCGAATTATCGATCTTTCCCACTCTGATAAGCTAACTTATACGATTACTCGCTCTTTTGGCTAACAGTTGTAGGGAGGGTAATTCATCATAGGAAAGACGATTGCAGAAGAGAAGCCCCTTACTGAGCCTTATGACCCAGTAAGGGGCTTGTTGTTGTGTTGGCGAAGCATCTCTTCCATTGCATCAGCAGGTAAAGGACGACTGAAGAAATAGCCTTGAAACTGATGACAGCCGAATGATTCGAGCAGCTTCAGTTGCTCTTCTTTTTCCACACCTTCGGCGATGACCGTTAAGTCCATAATATTGGCGATACCGATGATCGCATCTACGAGCTTAGCATCTTTGGCGCCTAAGACGATTTTGTCAACAAAAGATTTATCGATTTTTAGCGCATCAATGGGAAAGCGGTTTATGTACGCAAGAGAAGAGTATCCTGTGCCAAAGTCATCAATGGCAATACGAATGCCTAGAGATTTAAGTTGTTCCAAGGTTTTTAGAGTGGCAAAGCTATCTTCTAGCAAGCTCCCTTCTGTGATTTCAAGTTCTAACCACTGTGGCTCCAGTCCTGTCTCTGCTAGAACTTCTTGTACATGCTCTACAATCTTTTCTTGACGAATTTCATAGGGTGATAAGTTAACAGCCATAGGGATTGGCGGAAGGCCTTTTTCTTGCCAAGATCGATTCTGGACACAGACAGAGTGAAGCAACCATTTCCCAAGAGGATGAATAAGACCTGTTTCTTCTGCGATAGGAATGAAAGTACCCGGAGAGATCCAACCCAATTCAGGATGGTTCCATCGAACAAGTGCCTCTAGCCCCAGAATTTGCTGACCTTTCATATCGGCTTTCGGTTGATAAACAAGAGAAAGTTGGTTTTCTTCAATGGCTTGACGAAGTTCTTTTTCAATCAGTCTCCGCTCCCGTATTTTTTCATGCATTGTTGCAGAATAAAAACGAAAGGTATTGCGACCCAATCGCTTGGCTTGATACATGGCTGTATCAGCGGCTTGTAATAAGGATTCGATATCTTCTCCATCATCAGGATAGATGCTTATGCCAATGCTTGACGAGACATTAAAAACATTACCCTGTACTTGGAAAGGCAATTCTAATTCTTCCTGAATAGCGAGAGCGATGATGCCAGCATCACAGTCTTGTTCTATATTTGATATCAGTACAGTAAATTCATCGCCGCCAATGCGTGCAAACAAATCAACAGACTCCAGCCTTACTGCTAGGCGCTGAGCAACCGATTGCAACAAAATGTCACCGGCACTATGACCGAGTGTATCGTTGATCTCTTTGAATTGATCGAGGTCAATGAATAAGACAGCCATACGCTGTTTTTCTCGCTGACAATGTTCTATAAGCTTTTCTAGCCGCTCCTGAAAATGACGGCGATTGGGCAATTCCGTTAATGCATCATGATAAGCCTGAAAAAGCATCGCTTGGCTATAGTCATTGATTCGACGTAAATTCGTCTGAAGCGCTACGATCATTTCGTTAAAACCTTTAGAAAGTTTGCCGATTTCATCGCGTGAGCGAACTGGCAATGGTTCTACTTCAGAAAGCTGACCTCGCTCTACCATTTCAACAGCATCAAGAATTTTTTGTAAGGGCCTGGTGAAAATTTTGTTCAGTACAATGCCTAAGAGAAACGCTAAAATCAAAGATATAACAACAATAATGGCTGTAATGCTTAGAGAAAAGTTGGACAGTTTTTTGCCTTCTTGATAGTGATTGGACGCCTGTTCCTGGCTGTTATCAATAATGGCTTGAAAGTACTTACTCGATTCGGTGGTATGGGTTAATATGGAGCGCAAGTCATACTTATAGGAATTCTGTTCCTGGGTCGTACTATTTTCTAACTGCTTCTGCTTAATTTGCTCTTTTACATTATGTAAGAGAAGTCGTATCTGATTGTTTTCTCCATGCAAGTGGCTAAGCCACTTCTGTTCTTGTTCATCTACTTTAAATTTTCCGTATTGTACGAGAAGGACGTCTTTATGATTGATATACTCTTCCATTTGGTCTATGTAGTTGAGAAGCATCTCTTGATTGGGATTGTTCACGAGGCTGCGAATGGCGAGAGATTCTACTTCTTTATTATAGCTTTGGCCTTTGTAAGCCAGTTGAATTGGAAGTAGCCTCTGTTCGTACATGGCTTTCATAGAAGCAGTAATTTCTAAGTTCGTCTGAAAACCGATAAAACCAACACCAGCAAGAAAAAAGGCAAAGATCAGCAAAAGCCCTTGTAGCTTATGTGCCATTTTCAAATTCTTAATCCATTTCATTGCACACCAATTAAGGCTTTCACCACCTATTCTACTGAAGTTCTAAATTGCATTAACAATATTTATATAATTATGCTACAAATCGCAAGAGAATTCACTCTTTTTCTAAAAAAAAGCTAGAAAAATGGGTAGGAGAAGCTCTCCCTTTACGATAATTACATAGGTGTCTAATGAAAAGAAAAGCCCTTTGCTGGTATTTTAATCCAGCAAAGGGCTTTTGTATAGGCTAGTTGGCCACTTCTTTCTTTTTTGTCTGTTTTTTTATTTTTGTCAGTAAACCATAGGCACCGATGCCAAGCAAAGCGCCAGTGCTATCGTATAGTACATCCATAATTTCGCCACTTCTGCCCGGTACGTAGAGCTGGTGGATTTCATCGGATACGGCAAAAGCAACAGAAAGTGAAAAGGCTAACCAGTAAGAGCTCGCAGTCTGTATGCCACTACGACGAAAGGCATTGATGGTTAAGAAACCAAGGACAAAGTAGACGCCCACATGGGCCTGCTTCCGAACGATAGCGTTCGCTTTGCCCAGAGCATCATCAAGATTATCAATGTACTCGCCGGGAACAAAAGGGGTTATCACTTCGACAAGCACTTTTGTAAACTTTCTACTCAGTTGATCGGACTGTTGGGCCGGTTGGGCAGAGAGGCTCACGATTAAGGACATCCAGAAAAAAACTAGAGTCCAGGCAATGATTTGTCTTATTTTAGAGGTTGGGTGGTTCTTGGTTTTGGGGTTCATAGATGCTTCGTCCTCATTTTCTAGGTCTTTCAATTCTAATTACAGCTATTGAAATTTGAATCGAAGGTATGGCTATGCGATCTTAAAGTTCCAACAAGTGCATTATAAGGAATCGATTTAGGTTTTACGTTATTAGCTGGAACCTCCAAATATAAGTTGTTAACAAAAATACTGCCTATACTAGTACCTGTTGGTGGAGATAGACACAAAATCAGATTGCTTTGTGTTGAGTTTGTAAGGATTTTTAAGTCAGCATTTTGTGCGAAAATATTTTGACCAGCCCTTATTTCTATGTATCTTCTAGCTGTTAAGCTTGCATTTCTTATATCTACATTTTTTCCAGCTTTTATTATTATCTCTTCATTCACGTTATTATTGGGATATTGAGAGAGTAATATAACACCTTCTTCTAAGACAATATCGCCATTAACAGCCGTTAAACGAATAATGGGATGGTTATGGGTTGTTACTAATTCTACACCCGATTCAATGATGATTCCTTCTGGTGCTGTAAAACTGAACTCATTCGGATGACTTTGCCTTCCTACTTGAGAGCTTATGATGAGCTTTACCCAATCTTCATCTTCTTCAACAGTGTTTATTACATTTCTAAAGGGCATTGGTAGTAATGTACCTGCTTGATCAACATAAAAGACGATCCCATCGCCTCCCTTAGAAGGGTTTCCTTCTTCTATAAGAATGATTTGCCATTTCCTTCCATTCGATCCATCTTGTGCTTTCACAACATAGGTAACTGATGTAACCTCGTTATTATTATCTGCACTGCTAAAATGCGATACTTGGATTCCACTTTTTTGTTGTTGCAATGTCCCATTAACGTCTACGTATGCTGTTGCACCAGGAGATAACTCAAATGTTACAAGCGCCAGTCCTAAATGAAGTGATTCTGGAACTTTAACAATAACGTAGCTATGTTGCTCACTGATATAAGCATCACCAATTTGTCCTGCAATCGAAAAATCAAGAATACTATTTCCGCTAGCAAGATGCTTAGGAGGGACATTCACGGATACCTCTTCGGGACTCCTAACGTTGTTGTTATCGATATCTTTAATAGCTATTTCCAAATTGCCTTGATCATAGATAAGGTTATGACGTCCTCCCTGGGTAACTGCATAGTTTTGAAACAGTAGCTTTAAAGAATGAGAGCCTTCTCTTTCAATAATATACGGATTTACAGTGTTACTATCAAATTCCAAACTGAATAGGTTCGTTGCTTCATTACTAGCAACACTTGTCAGTTCTCTTGTATAAGTGACGATTACCTCTAAATTATCGCCACTCCACTGGGCCGTTGTTGACATAATCCTGCTTATCTCTATCGGTGGGTTCGTGATTTGCCTTCGTTCACTTTTATAAGCAACAGCGATTCCCGCGTTCCCAACCGCTTCCTCTAGATGATTAAGAAACCTTACAGTCGTTGCAATGCTATAACTATCTTCTATACTGTTATTTTTTATTTCGAAAGAAATCAGATGGCTCTCTAATGAAAAACTAAGATTCTCATCCAATGTTACTCTGTCAGCAATATTGCCAAAGGGAGCCAATTCTTCACCAAAAGCTTCTCTATGCGTGAGTTGACCTTCTTTCACATAGATGTAATGGTAATCATCTTCTAAAAAATCTTCATCAGGAATAAAACTTAAAACTTGTACATGAGTCGCATACGTAAGCTCTTGCGTAATAAAGTCTGCCGCAAAACGAATATTCTGCCTTACATCGGATCGCACTTCTCCGGTGGCAAAAGAATTATAACCGAAAAAGTAAAAGGAATAGCCAAGGGTCATCACCAAGCTCAACAAAGCAATTCCTACTAGCAACTCAACCAAGGTAACCCCTTTGTTATTCCTTATGTAATTTTTCTTAGTCGATCTGAAAGCCGCTTTCATGGCTTTTCCCTCCAAGTATGAGAGCTTGCTTTATTCGCTATGAGATGTGTTGCTAACAGGTGCGTAATAGATAAGTGTGTCTTGTATAAGTTTCTGGGCATTGATCTCGATTGTGACATTGTCACTGCCATCAGAGAAGGTAATCTCAAAAAGCGATGAACCATTGGTTTCATTGTTTAATTCTGATATTTCATTTTCTAATTCGCGCTGAGCTTGATACAAGTCTGTACTTCGATTACCGCTTGCCATGATCCCCGTAAAACTCGTTGCCATCAAAGGAGCGACTGCAACAATTAAGATGGTTAGAATCACGAGAGATATGAGAACTTCAACAACAGAGAAACCTTTCTTGCAAGAGGACAGATTTTTAATAGTTTTCATAGGATCGACTCCAATATCTACGATTTGGATCTATCACAACATACAAGGTTTCTGTGACATCATCGACAAAGCCTGTTGACTTCAGAGCCCTTCCGTCATCAATAATTTCAACGGTAAAGGAGACTGATTGATTGTTATAGACTTGCTGCGTCGATGTCTTCCCTTTTAATTCTTCTAGACGATCTTGTTGCTCATCGGGATCTTCGTCAAGATATGCCAGTACAAGATCAGCGCCTGAACGAGCTAAGTAATGCGCCTGCATTCTCTTCTCATCAATCGTGACATGCTTTAGATCGACCATTGCATACTGCCATAAAGCTGTGCTTACCATCATCATTACAAGTACTATGATTAGTACCAAAGGCAGTGACCATCCCTTTTCATTAGAAAGCAAAGATTTCCCTCCCATCTAGTGGTGCTATCTATCATCTATACTTTCTTACTTTCATTATACACTTTCTTCACCCATTTAGAGCTTCTCTTTTCACCATGTAAGAACAAGTTCTTTTAGTTTTTCTTGAAAAGTTTCACTTTTGCTAATTCAAACCAATAAGCCAACTCTCTCTAGAATTATAAAGCGAATATAAGATAATAGTAAGAAACTTATATCCCTGCCTCTATAGAGGCTTCCGTTAGCGTCCTTTTATCGATATAATGAAAATAGCCAAAATAGGGAAAGGAGATTTTCATGACAGCAAGCTTATTCAGCAAAAGCGCAAAAAAAGAAATGCCTTGGATCCACTCTATGATTGTACTTTTTTCTTCTTTCTTTCTACTCTTCCTTTCTTCCTCTCCTGCTTACGGACTGGAACAGAGTAGCGCGACCGTTTCAACATCTGGCGGTTCCAGAACGATTCAGTACATACAATTCCACCCTACTGAAGATCTAGAACTTCGCCCTGTGTTGGCACAGAATAAAGTGGGTCAGACCGAGTCACTCGCTTCTATGGCCCAACGGACAGGCGCAGTCGCTGCTATTAATGGTACCTTTTTCAACGCCTATGATGCACGAGATCTGCAACCTATGGGTGCCCTTATGATTGATGGGGTGCTTCAACATTTTCGAGGTGGTCCAACGGCGGTAGGTATGCCGACGGATCAGCGCCTTCTTTTTGGCCCCACTGATTCGATTAAGATTCTAGGCGGTATCAATGGTTCTCGCAATTGGCCCAACAACTGGTACGCATGGTTTATGAATCATGAACCGACTTCTCATGGAGAGATTGTTCTTTTTACACCGTCCTTTCGCAGTAAAACGCTCTCTTTCACAGGCTTTACCTTTGTCGTCGTCGATGGAGGTACAGTTACGTCCATTCGCAAAGATAGCGCTACCATTCCCGATCAGGGCTTTGTAATTGCTTATGGACCGGCGCCACAGAACCAAGAACAGATCAACAAGTTCAAAGTAGGCGACCAAGTAGAAAGCTACATCGAATTTCCTTCTTCCTTAGAATCTCTACGGCACCTTATGAGTGCTGGCCCGAAGCTGGTAAGTCGTGGTGCTGTCGATGTGAATTTTGAGCGCGAAGGGATTCGCGATCCCAAGTTGACAACCTATGGTGGCTTGCGTAGCTTTATTGGTACGCGCAGCGATGGAACCATTGTGATAGGCACCATGCCCAACGTGACCATTCGACAACTGGCAGAAGGGCTCGTCAACTTGGGCTTGCAAGAAGCAATGAATTTAGATGGTGGTGCTTCCTCCGGTCTCTATTACCAGGGGCGCTATGTGACAACACCAGGTCGCAATCTGAGCAACAGTCTCGTTGTAGTACCGCGCAAGAGAGTCCCTATCGTAGAAGTGAACGGACGTGAAATTGTCGTGCCTGGGGGTGCACCTTTCATTGAAGACGGAACTACGATGGTTCCTGTACGAGGCATCTTTGAAGCCCTTGGCGCTACTTTACACTGGGATGGCCCAACGAACAGTGTCATTGCCAAACGCTACGATCGAGAAATTCGCTTGCCTGTCGGCCAAAGGACGGCTTTCATGAATGGTGTAGCACAAGATGTACCGAAAGCTCCCGTTAACCGCAATGGCCGCGTCTATATTCCTTTGCGCTTTGTCTCGGAAGCGTTAGATGCTCATGTTCATTGGGATCCACAACGGTATGGAGCTATCATTACCAGCACTGTAAAGTCGGGGCAAATTCATTATGAAAAAGCAATGCAATTGCTGCAACAAGGACAAGAAGATCTTGCCCTCATAGAGTTAGAGCAAGCTACGATGATTGATCCCACTCTTTCTGACGCTTGGATGGCTCTTGGCGACCTTTATAATAAAAAGAGAGACTATCGCAAAGCCATGGAAGCTTTCGGGCAAGTCAGCGATAACCGTGCTTTCATCCCGCTCGGTTGGGCTGCTTATTCTTCAGGTGCCTTTGATGAAGCGATTGCAGCTTTCACTAAAGCTGTAGCTGTGCCTGAGCATAGGGTTGCAGGTCATTATGGTCTCGGCGTGACCTATCGCCACTTCCAAGTTCAAGCCTATGATCAGTCTGCTGTACACTTGCGCCAAGTGATTGAGCTAGCACCACAAAGTACACAAGCTCAAGAAGCAAGGCGTATGTTGGCACAGTAATTGCTTTGTAGCCAACCTTTGGAGCCTCACTCAAGATAGTTCAGATAGAAAGAGCCCTTTACCGTACAAAGACTGGTAAAGGGCTCTTATATTGAAAAGCTTCATTCTGTTTAGAAACGGAGATTCTACGTGGGAAACCAATTGTTCAAAATTCTCACAAAATCTGAAAAACTCGCTGGCTTGAGTATATAGTCATCCATACCGGCTTGAAGGCATTTTTCTTTACTCCTTCTGTCGCTAGCCGTCAAAGCGATAATGGGAATATTGCTGCTTTTGTCCATCTGTTTAATATACTGTGTAGCGTCCCAACCGTTCATGACTGGCATATAGCAATCCATAAAGATTACATCAAAGTGGTTATTCTTAACTGCTACGATAGCTTCCTTCCCATTTTGAGCAACCTTCACAAAGAGCCCTAATTTGGTCAACTGTGCTTTTGCAATCTTGGCATTAATTTTATTATCTTCAACTAATAAAATGGAAAGACCTTTGTGAACATTTTTTTCGAAAATGCTTTTAATACCACTCTTTTTGTTTCCTGTGAAGAGATCAGAAGGTATGTCTTGATCTTCTTCTTCACTATTTGAACGATTCATGGGTAGCTCAAACCAAAAGGTAGAGCCTTGACCTTCTACACTCCGAACTCCAATTTTCCCACCCATGAGCTGAACCAACATTTTACTAATCGATAGACCTAAGCCTGTTCCTCCATAGAGGTTTGATACTTCTTGAGAGGCTTGCTTATAAGGTTGAAAAAGAGTATCGATTTCTTTCTCAGAAATCCCTATACCTGTATCTTGTATCGTAAAATGTAACAATTGTCTATGCCGATCTGATTCAATTAAGGATAAGCGCAGGGAAATTTTCCCTTCTCCTGTGAACTTTACAGCGTTTCCTATAAGGTTGAAAAGGATTTGCTTAAGCCGTAATGGATCGCCTTGCAGTATAGGGTCGATCCTCTCATCAATGATCTGTTCAAAAAATAGACCCTTGTTGTGCTTTTGCGCTTGAAAGGTCTTAGTCGTTTCAGTAAGTAAGCGACGAACATCGATATCGTAAAAGTCAAGCTTTGTTTTTCCAGATTCCATTTTGGCAAAGTCTAGAATATCATTAATGATAGTAAGCGTATGGTTGGATGCAGAAAGAATAGATTCAGCAAACTCTTGTTGTTTCTTATGTAATACCGTATCCAACAACAGCTCTGTCATACCCAGAATACCGATAATTGGGGTGCGAATCTCATGACTCATGACAGCAAGAACTTCTTCTTTTGCCGTCATGGCCTCTTTGGCTTTTCGTAACGTCTTTTTCAGCATGCGGCTTTGAAGCACCATCTGCTCTTCTACTTTTTTTCGTTCTGTTATATCGCGATTCGAAAAAAGCGCTCCCACGATTTTCCCGTTCTGGTCATGCAAAATTTTTCCTACTGCTTCGTTCCAGATATAATGACCTTTTCCATGGCGATAACGAAAAACAGCTGAGCCCTTTCCTTCACCACGTAATGCTTCTTCTACCTTTTCTTTAACATAAGGGAGATCCTCTGGGCATACACGGTCAAATATGGAGGTTCCTACCATTTCTTTTGGACACCACCCTAGACCGTTTTCGAAAGAAGGCGTTGCAAATTGAATGATAAAGCGACAATCCGTTATAACCATCATATCGAGCATGTTATCGGTGATAGTCTGTAACAAGTCTTCGCTACTTTTGAATCGATTGTTTCTCTCTAGGCCTGTCTTTCTCTCATCGACTCCGAGACTTCTGCTCAATTGATTCATCTCTATCCCAACCTTCTTTTCGCCACATTCAGTTGTCTTCTCTCTCTGTCTTGCATTATGCATAAAGAATTTATTAAAAGCATTATAGCATTGTAGGTGTGCGAAGTTTGTCGGATCGAATCGAAATTTCTTGGGGTCGTGAAAGAATTTGTTAATAGCGCAAGGGGGATGGTTTCGCTATGTCTTGAATAAGGTGTAGACTTGTTTTGACTTTCCTCTGATCTTTGCCTTAATAGATCATATTTTGAAGATACTTACACTTTCTCTAAAGCGCTGAACCACATCTTTAAGATTCTGGGCGGTTGAGGATATCTCATCGGATGAAACTGATAACTGTTCTGTGGATGCTGCTACTTGTTCTGTTGATGTTACATTTTCTGTCGTTATAGCATTGGCCCGTTCCACACTTTCTACCACTATGTTTTTTGCCTTTTGAATTTCATCCATTCTTTCGTAGGTGCTTTTCATTCGTGGTGCGGTTTTCTCTACCGACAGCAGTATTTCTTCAAAAGATGTAACTGTATTTCTAAGGGATAGAACTTGCGCTTCTAAGGATGCTTCTACCCGTTTTGATGTCTTAATCACTTCATCTGTATCCGTATTTACAGTGCCAACTAATGCTGTAATTTTATCTGTTGATTTTTTGGATTCTTCTGCTAGCATTCTTACCTCTTCGGCTACGATTGCAAAGCCTTTGCCAAGCTCACCAGCCCGAGCCGCTTCAATGGCAGCATTCAAGGCAAGTAGGTTCGTTTGTTGTGAAATGGAAGAAATGATTTCTGTGATACCGCTGATTTCTTGCACCGAGGCCGTAAGTCTTTCTATTTGAGCGGCAACGACTCGAAAGGCTTTTTTAACTTCTTCTATTGATTGTACTAGGTTATCCATTTCTGTTTTTCCATTGCTGGCTTTATGTTTTGTGCTTTCTGTTTCACTGTTGAAGTCTTGAAGTTCTATATGTATCTTTTCAATGTTCTTCGTTAGCTCTGATAATGAGAGCAATATGTTGGTCAAGTCTGTTGCTTGTTTGGATGCACCGTTTGCAATGTACTCCATTGTATTCGCCAATTCTTGGGATGATGCTGTCATTTCTTCCGATGTAGCTGCTAAGGAATCTGAGATTTGGCTTACGTCTTTTGACTTGGTAGTGATATTGGTGATCATTTGTTTGATTGAGGCTTGCATGTTTTTTAAGGCATCGGCGATGGCGCCAAATTCATCTTTTTTGTTGAGCAAATCCTGGGACAAGTCTGATTGAAAATCTCCATTGGCTTTTTGGATTATGTAATCTTTCATCGCTTCTAAAGGTTTTATGACCAAGGTGCGCACGGTGTAAAATGAGACTACGATTCCCAGAAGTATGGCGATAATCATGGAGCTTATGTTGACGATGTTGGCGCTGATTGTTTGACTTTGAATTGCATAGCTTACGACTATGGTTCTTCCGATTATGATAAAGGCGAATATTGCTACGAAAGCTAGGGTTAGTTTCATTTGTAGGCCAAATGTGACTTGTCTGATTAGTACCTTCTTTTCTTTCACATCTTTCCTCCTCTTCCTATTCATTCATTCTTTTTATAGATGTATTTGTACGTTTATTCATTATTATAGCATTGTTTTTTTGGTGGTTGGTAAGTGTTTCTGAAAGTTAGGGTGTACTTTAGCATGTAAAATAGATACCTTGTGGTGGGGGCAGGCGTTATGACTTCCTTCCGAACGGACTCATCCCACGCCATGAGCGGCAGCGAAGCTGCCGATGGCTGAGGTCTGAAGTCCTCTCTCCAGGAAGTCATAACGCCTGCCCCAGGTACATTTTGCTGGTTGTGACTGGCTTTGGGCCTATTGCATTGCAAATACAATAGGTAGTTGCGGATAGAAGAAAGTTTCGCCAAGCTATTCCAACGGAAGTAACAATCAGCAAAAACATTCTGGGCCAGGTCATCACGCTTTCCGCAGCGGGACTTGGGACCTCAGCTGTCGCCAGCTTGCTGGCGGTAACAGCGTGGGACCAGTCCAGAGCGGAGGAAAGCGTGATGACTTGGTCCCTCTATGAAGTAACCCCAACGTAATCAGGAAAATTTATTTTCATCAGTGGTTGTGCCCAACCGGGCATGACTGGTTAGCAAAAAAGTAAGGGCAGGCGTTATTCATTCCTTCCAAAGGTCCTACCCACGCCATGAGCAGCAGCAAAGCTGAAGGCTGAAGTCCTCTTTTCAGGAATGCATAACATCTGCCCTAGATTACTTTTTTTGAGCCGATGTATTAAGGATTTGTGCATTTGGCAGAGTTAGCGGTGGATTTCTCATCCTTAATTATTGCACCATCCTATTGAATACTTCTTTTTTTTGCAAGCCTATTTTTTTTGAAAGAGCTTCACCCTGCTCATTAATAAAAACAAAGGCAGGCACGCTGTCAATGCCATATTTGCGACTAAGCTCATGGTTATCTCGATTGGAAAGATCAATTTTCTCTAATGAAACTTTATGTAAGGCTTCTTTATTTTCTGCAAGCCATTCATTCAGTAGCGGTTCTTGATCCCCACAAAACCTACAATTGGGTGCAAAAAAATACAGCAAAGTACCTGGCTGAACTTCTTCTGCTGTTAATAGTACATACTCTCCCTGTTTATAATCGTCAATTAAAACTCTTGTGGAACTTCCAGTACAGCCACTGAGAAATAAAAAAGCCCATAGAAGAAGGATTGCTGTGGCCGCTTTTAAAGAAGTATCCTTTATTGGTTTTCTTATAATTCTAGCGAGCATAATGAAGATTCTCCTTCTTATCTTGTCGCTTCTTCCAAAGCCATAGTGCAAGAAGCATAGCTGTTAATGAGAATAAAGCATCTGATAAAAGGCATTGTGTGCAAAAGGAGCCCAAAGACCAAAAACGACCTAGTTGTATTAAAGTACCAAAAACTAGGGAAAAAAGTGTCAGATAAAAAGCTAGATAACCCAAAAAAACATTGCGTCCTGCTAAAGAAGCAAGACCAGCGATGAAAAAGGCCATTCCTGCCCCTAGTAGCCCAATGAATTCATCACCAACAGTCAACCAAGGAATAAAAGAACAAGCGCTACAGGCCTTCGTTATATACTTCTCCCAGGATACAAAAAGTAAGAAGAAAGCGTTTGCAATCGATACTAATGCCGCTCCATGATGAAATCGATTGTGCAATGGTATTGATAACACTGCTTACGCCTCCCGTATTCATATAGTGAGCTAGATTATCGTTTACATTCGATCTTTTCTTAATTTTACATTCTATACTGTAACATACTAGTTTTAGTTTATAATTAATATAAGAAATCCACCTATTTAAAAAGCTATATAACATATTTAATATTTTTGAAAAATCCCCTACCTTAGGCAGGGGATTTTTCAAAAAAGATTCAAAATATTTAAAGTAACACTTGCATAGCCTCTGAATGAATAGAGCACAATTGGATAACTTCCACAGCGGTAGTTATCCGAGGTTACTCTTGTAATTTATTTCCTTTTGAGTCTATCCTAACAGCTTCGCCGATAGAATTCTCATACTCTACTACAACATAACAGTAATCCTCTTCTTCGTCTTCTCCAATTTCAATTTCATCATACTTATCATTCATAGCAACGACATCAAAAAATCTTGTATAATCAGCCTCGTCCCATGACAAATCAATACTCGGATCATTCATATTTTCTGATTTAATCAGCAAGCAGGCCGATTGAATACTTCTTGCGTCTGCTTTTGCAGCACCTTCTCGAGCAGAGTCAGTTGAACCACCAAACGACATAACTGCAATCGACACCAACACCCCTATAATCGCTACAACAACCATCAACTCAACCAGTGTAAAACCCTTCTGATTCTTCATGGCTTTTTGAACTCTTTGAAACATCTATTTCCCTCCTTCTTTTATGCTGCGACCGAAAAAGTAGATCGCTTATAATTGTCTTCATAGGAGTTATACCAGCGAGTCAACTTTTCAGACACTTTTTTTAACTTTTTCTTAATAATTTTTTAATTTGGATTGTTCACTTGTCTGTTCAAGTCTTTGATG
The DNA here is from genome assembly GCF_009649955.1 of Heliorestis convoluta. NCBI lineage: Bacteria > Bacillati > Bacillota > Clostridia > Eubacteriales > Heliobacteriaceae > Heliorestis > Heliorestis convoluta. The sequence continues at coordinate 415,297 of NZ_CP045875.1, forward strand.
AGTTGTATCTTATCGGGTGTTTCTTCTACCCAGAGGATATAGCGTGGATTGCCTACTGGGCCGATGTCACGAGAGATTCTAAAGCTTGACACAGGTACACCGGATAGTTCACTGAGTAAGCTTCGTCGTGCATTCAGTACATTGGCGTCGTTTCCGTCTTCAACGGGCAAGCGTATTTTTGTGCCTACTCTATCTAATCTTTCAATGGCTCCTCGTACGGTACTTTCTTTGTGTGGTGGGGAGATAACTAGGATTTCTTTGCTAAAGCGATCTGCGTTATTGGGAACAACACGAACATCAGGACCGAAGTTAAATTCATTGAGCCACGCTGCAGCATCACCGGCTACGATATTTTTTAATGGATAGACAAAAACCGTTTGTTCTCGGGCTCTGATGGTATCCAGCTCTGCAATTGTTTTCTCAATCTCTTCCCAGTGTTCGAATAGTTCTTGATCGAAGACAAGGAGGCGCTGGTCCATGGTTAGATATCTTTCTAGATGGATACCCATTTCGGTAAGCAATTGTAGCACTCGCTCCGGTGGGATTTGTGTTGTTGTAATGATGCGATATTCTAGGGAGAAAGGTTCTACGACTTCTGTTTCATCAGACTCTTCTTCTTCTATTGCTTCATTTTCAATCCGATCGATTACATAGATCAGCTCCCGCACTTTGTGCAGTTCTTGTACTGTCCCTTGTACCCATATGGCATTTTCATTGCTTTGCAGCAACAAGCTTTTGACTGGAATATTTAGCTCATTGATTAAGCTTCGTATGACCGGTGCTTTGACAAAGACAAGATCAAACCGCTGGAGGAACATTTGATCATAAAAATGGGTATGTAAGTTTCCTGTCTGCCCAATTAGAATCATGGTACCTTGTTCTAAGTAAGCGAGACCGTTTTTGTTAATGAGCAAGTCAAAGGCATCACGAAGAGGTATATTTTTTACTTGTAAGTCTACTTTTTGCTGAATGTCGTCTACTAAGACAATGGTTGTACCCATTTTCAAGGCCAAGGCGGAGAAAAGATCTCGTAGTTCTACGTCTCGAGCATCTATGGTGATTCTTGCACTGGCTACACTTCTACTTCTATCCATGGCATGATCGCTGCTATAGATCATAGCATCGCCATAGAGGGTAGTTGGAAATAGGACGAGTTGAAACAGGAAGATGAAGAGGATCGTCAGTCCCATACTTTTTCGAAAAATATCAATCACCTCTTCGCATCTACTGTTGTTCTATGGGCCAATCTTTTACTCCATCAAAAGTCAATAAAAGGGCTCTATCTTCGAACAAAAGCACGACACCATCACCGTGAATTTGCTCGACTTTCCAACCCCCGGCAATTTCTTGACCGACTTGGGTGATATAGGCTTTAGAGCCCGCTTCAACAATGGCAATGCTTGCACCTCCATCGGATAAGAGGCCCTTGAGGGTAAAGGTTCCTGCAAAAGGATCTCGTACTTGATAAAGCCGTGGATCTTCATTTTCGTCGAAAGCGCGTACTTCTTCTGGCAAAAAGATAAGTGGCGACGGTTTCTCTACTCTTTCTTCAGTTATAATCCCTTCATTCCCTGAAAAGGTAGACACGTGATCTTTGAGATATAAAGCTGAAGCGACAATGACTCCCAGTAAGAGAGGGAGGCTTAACCAGAGCAGGCGAGGCGATAGCGCCTTTTTCTTATCATCACTTTTTTTTGTTTTTCCTTGCTTTGTCTCTATAGATTTGTTGCTGTCTACGTTGTTAGCTCCATTGTCTAAGACCAACGCTATGTCACCATCCCCTACTTGAAGCTTTTTCTTACTACGACAGTCTAAGGCTTTCTATTACCCTTTCTCGGAGGTCCGATAAAAAGAAATCGCTTGTATCTCCATGCGCAAACTCCCTGAAGCCTGCCGACCTCTGCTCAGGTTGACTTCTTCCACTCGCAGCGCTCGCTCTCCCGCTTGTAACCAATGTAACAGTCGAAGAAGCTCTTGATAAGAGCCTTCGACAACCAGTCGTAAGGGAATCTCCATGTAACCACTTCTTGATTGAGGGCTTTCAAAGCGAATTTCTACAAGATGTGCATTGGCTCTGTTGCTTTGTCCTTCTATAAAGCGAATCAGTTCCCCTTCTTCCGGTGTCGCTGGCATGAGGCGACTCAATTGAGCTTCATGTTCTTTCAATCGATCTAGGTTCTCTCTGAGTAGGAACATTTCTTCTAATCGAGCCTGAGCAGCTTCTACATTCTTTTCCTCTTTCGCAAGAACTTGGCGTGTCCCTTGCAAAGACTGCCATTGCTGATAGATTATAAAGCTTGGTATGAAAAGCAGCAGCAGCAGAATCGTACTCAGCAAGATTCGATGGCGGAACAAATCTTGTATGTTCATGTTTTTTAGGTTGTTGATGTTCCACTTGTCTGCTTTCAGGCCTCATCACCTGTCTTTTACTGAATGTCCTTCTTGTTGTCGATGGCTTCTCGATCGATTTGAGCTCTAAATTCAAATTGGGTCATAGCACCCGTACTTTGATTCGAGAATTGGACTTGTGCCTTTTCGATTCCGGGAATCTCCTGTAAGATTTCTAACCACTGAGCCACTCCCTGATGATCGAGAGCCACCCCTCGCAAAGTAAGTTCATTGCCTCGTATAGAAATATTTTCTAGGGAGATATCTAAAGGCGATTGCAACCCTATTTGTAAGAGCAGTTCCGACCACTTTGTTGGCGTGCCTACTGCTTTTGTAACAACTTCATCAAAGCTTTTAACTTGTTCTAACCTTTCTTCGTACTGCCTAAATTGCGCCAATTGCTCTTCTAGCGTCAAATGCTTCTGCCGTAAGAATTCAACTTCTGAATTGGCAGCTGCCGTTGCGCCAAGCAAGGCCGTATAGAAAAAAAACATCAACACCAAAGTCATGACGACGCCAATAAATATTTGGCGTTGTTTTCTTTTCTCGGCCCGCTTTGTTTTTAGCTCCTGCGGTAGAAGATTAATTCGAATGTCCATGTCTTAGTCCTCCAAACCCCGCAGAGCCAGCCCAATGGCAGTGGAGAATTCAGCGCCTTCTCGCTCTAGGTCTAGGCCTTGCACTTGCACATTGCCCGTTAGCTTCTGCAAGGGATCTACTAGGGACAAGGGGGCGTCAAGTTCCCTTTTTAATGCTTCTACCAAACCAGGAAAGGTTGCGCCTAGACCACCAAGGACAATCTGATTGACATTGGTTAGTTCATTTTGTGTCATGTAGTAGCCCAGGGTAGAGCGCATCTGATTGGCCAAAGTGGTAGCCCATTCTTGCAAAGGATCGGTTACCTGGAAGGCTTCTTCACCAGGCCACTGGATTGTGGTAGTAGCAATCTGTTGCTCTCCTACGCTTTGCCTTGCTGAACTGGAAGATGGCGACAATAAGCCTTGCCATTGACTTTCTATTGGTTGAGGCTTTGGCTGTCCAAGGACTTGTGCAAGTCTGCCATCTATGTTGAGATCCAATAGATTTTGCGATAGGGGTCTGGCAAAGCGAGGAATGCCATCTACGAGTAAAAGAAAGGTTGTCAGCCCTGGTGCTAAATCGATAAGCAAAGTCGTACCCTTGCGCTGCGATTCCGTCAGAACACGCATGAGAGCAAAAGGCGAAGAATCGATAATGATTGGTTCTAAGTTCGCCTGCTGTAGAGCAGCCAAAGGTTTTTCTAGACCTTCTTTGCGAGCGCCGATTAACAAAAGCTCCCATTCATCACCTTTATCGCCTCTTCGCTCCCCGATCACAACATGTTCAAGAATCATTTGAGACGGCGGAATAGGAAAAAATTCATCGGCTTGAAAGCGCACAGCCTGGGCTAACTTTTTTTCCGGGACTGCTTTAGGCAGTGTGCCAAGGCGCAGTAGAATCGACTTGTTGAAAAGGCCTATTACAACTTCTCTTCGTCGAAAGCCCGCTTTGTCCCAGAGCTTCTGTAGGGCGTCGGCAACAGCTTCAGGATCTTCGATACTACCATCTCGCACCGCCTCTGCTGGAATGCTTTGTCGGCCGGCTGCTACTATCGTCGGTGCTGTGGCTCGGCCTCTCAGCTCTACCGCTCGAATGACGGAACTGTTTATTTCCAAGCCCACTGCACTGGCTGACTGGAACCATTGGAAGAAGGAGGCCACGGTGTAACACTCCCTTTACGATATATAGCGCATAAGATTGTGAAGGGTTCGCTTCAGCAACCGTGAAACTTGTCGTTGGGTAATGCCTAGAATTTCAGCTGCTTTCACTTGTGTCATATCTTGATAAAAAAGAAGATGGATAAGCTTTTGCTGCTCCTTGTTAAGCCGAGCAATGGCTTGGCGAAGGAGAATCTTATCTTCAATCGGTAGACGAAAGGATTCGTAGCGCTGATTGCGAAACCGTGATAAGTCAAGTTCCTCAAGAGAAACCCAACCAGCCCGCATGGCTTCGGCAACGCCCCTTTCTTGTACATTCAGTTCTTCTGCGATTTCTTGAAGAGAAGGTACATCCTCTCCCTTTTTCAACCGTTCTTCGATCGTCTGGTTTACTTGTTTTTGCAATTGAACAATCCAGACAGGCCGACAAAAAGCTGCTTCTTTGCGAACAAAGTGACGAATCTCACCCATGATGCAGTGGCTTGCATAGGTGGTAAAGCGAGTACCATAAGCGGGATCATACTGGGAAATCGCTTTGAGCAATCCTTCATAACCACACTGCACGGCATCTTCCTGAGACTGATCCGGTGCATAGAGCCGAGCAAAGTAACGAATGAGCGCTTTGCCTGCTTTCATCACTTCTTCTAAGTCTTGCTCTGAGCCACTTTGACGGTATCGTTCCACAGTCCGATCTAAGGCATCCGGCTGCAGCGTCTCTTCTCTCTGCTCTTTCGCTATATGGGCTTCCATGGGCTTACCCCCCTAGACCAGAGGTGACGACAGAGAAAATGGGCATATAAACAGCCGTAATGATAACTGCAATAATAGAACCTACAAAAATCAGTAGGACTGGTTCAAGCAAGGATGTTAATCCTTTGGTCATCGTGGCCACTTCATCTTCATAAAAGTCAGCAGCGCGGTCTAATAGCTCGCTAATTTGACCTGATTCCTCCCCTACAGCAACCATGTCGATCATCATAGGCGGAAAAAAGTCATGTTTTGATAAGAGAGGCGCTATGCCGAGGCCTCGTTGAATGCCAACGGTTGCTTCTTTAACAATATTTGCAACCTGCGCGCTACCACTTGCAGGGCCTGCTGCTTCTAATGCCTGAATCACAGGAATGCCACCTGTTAACAACGTAGACAAGGTTCGACAGAAGCGAGCGACCGTCGCTTTCTTGAGCAAATCACCGATAACAGGTATCTTAAATTTTATGCTTTCCCAAAGCACTTTGCCTGCTCGGCTGCGAACAAAAAGGCGAAAGAGAAGAAAAAGTACAAGCGGTGTGAGCAAGCCAAGGTACCAGTAACTATGTAATAATTTGCTCATGGTAATAATCAATTCTGTCAATACCGGCAGTTCCATGCCCGGTGGAAAAAAATCCATAAAGACTGGAACGATAAACCAGAGAACAGCCACGATGATAAGAATGGAAAAAGAGATTAGCGTAGCAGGAAAAAATGTAGCCGTCTTGATATTATCGAGAATGCTTTTTTCTCGCTCCAGTTGCTGGGCTAGGCGCTTTAAGATTTCGTCCATAGCACCACCTAATTCGGCCGCTTTGATCATGTCCACATACATAGGGGAGAACATTTTGGGATAGGCCTGCAAAGATTCTGAAAAACTGGTGCCAGCTTCGACGTTACGAGCAATTTGCTCTACATTTTTTTTGATCTGCTTGTTGTTAGCCTGGGCAGAAAGGGTGAACAAGGCTCGCGTCAAAGGAATACCTGCTGATAGCACGGCGCCAAGCTGGCGCGTGAAGATGAGGACGTCGCCGATTTTTACATTTTCTTCAAGTTGTAGTGCTGTTAAAGGCGATGACCGTGCTTCTTTGATGTCAATGATCAGAAGTCCCATGGTACGCAGTCGGGCAATGACGGTTTGCTGGTTATCGGCATCCATCTTGCCTTGGACGAACTCGCCTTCTTGGTCCAGCACCTGGTAGTTATATTGCGGCATGGGCTCTCCTCCCTAAAAGAGCGTGTAGCTTTTGCGGATGGCCCGTTCTAATTCTGTTTTGTCAACGCAATACTCAAGGGCTGTCTCGCGCGTAATCAAGCCAGCGCTGACATGTTCGGCTAACGATTGATCCATCGTCTGCATGCCCATGTTGCGAGATGTTTGCATTGTTGTGTAGAGCTGGTGCTGTTTGCCTTCACGAATAAGATTGCGCACTGCAGGTGTACTAATAAGAATTTCAACAGCGGCAACACGGCCTTTGCCATCGGCGCGAGGTAGCAGTTGTTGCGCTACAACAGCTTGAAGGGAGTCTGCAAGTTGTTGGGCAATCTGGTTGCGCATATCACTGGGGTAAATATCAATAATCCGTTGCACAGCCAAAGCAGCCGTCTGGGTATGTAAAGTGGAAAAAACTAGATGTCCTGTCTCAGCAGCTGATATGGCGATAGAAGTGCTTTCAAGATCCCGCATCTCTCCCACTAAGATAACGTCCGGATCATGGCGCAGAACGTGACGCAAAGCGTTGGCAAAAGAGTGGGTGTCGCTGCCGACTTCTCGTTGCTTGATCATGGACTTTTTGTGACTGTGTAGATATTCAATCGGGTTTTCCACAGTGACAACATTGAGACTTGTCTGTTCGTTAATTAAGTCTATGACAGAAGCGAGTGTCGTTGATTTGCCACTTCCTGTAGGACCTGTTACGAGTACGAGTCCTCGGGGCAAGTCGGCAAAGGTTTTAATCACCGATGGCAGGTTCAAGTCTTCTAGCTTGGGAATCTTAATGGCAACAGCTCGAAAATTCACCGATAAGGTGCCCCGCTGCCACATGATATTGCCTCGAAAACGACTGACGCTCGGTACGGAATAGGAAAGGTCTAGTTCCCATTCTTTTTCGAGCTTTTCTTGTTGCTCTTTGTCCAAAATCGGGTAGATCAGCTTTTCAATATCTTGCGGCATGAGCCGAGGATATTGTTCTAAAAAGATCAACTGCCCGTGGATACGAACAACCGGTGGCAATCCAACGGTAAGGTGTACGTCTGAACCATCTCGTCGAACCATGTCCGTTAAAATGCTATGCAAGTCAATCTTTTTGGATTCTGTCATAATCTATGCACTTCCTTATGGGTCATCGCCTATTCAGGGAATAACAAGCTTCTTATCGTACCTATACCGTACTCTTACTGGAACCCTTACAATACGATACGAAGAATTTCTTCTAATGAAGTAAGTCCTTGCCGAACCTTATGCAATCCATCTTGTCGCAAGGTTATCATACCTTCTCGGACAGCTTGCGCTCGAATTTCCTGGGCTGAGGTTTTTTCTAGGATGAGAGGGCGCAGGGATTCGCTAATACGAAGGAGTTCATAGATACCAATTCGGCCACGGTAGCCTGTATTGGCACAGTAAGAGCACTTGCCCGGTTTGTAGAGGCGAAGGCTTTTCTCTCCTGGTAGCAACGGGAATCCTTCAATTTGTTCTAATTCTTCTGCTTTTGCTTCATAGGGGATGCGACACTGCAAGCACAGTCGGCGAGCTAGCCGTTGAGCCAATGCACAAGCAAGAGAGGAAGCAATCAGAAAAGGTTCTACTTCCATTTCAATCAAACGACTGATCGATCCGGATGCATCGTTGGTATGTAAGGTAGAAAAAACAAGGTGACCGGTGATGGACGATTCAATGGCAATTCGTGCGGTTTCTTTGTCTCGAATCTCACCCACCATAATCACATCAGGATCGTTACGTAAGATAGAGCGCAATCCTGAGGCAAAGTTGAGGCCAGCGCGGCTGTTGAGTTGGATCTGGCTCATGCCATCCAATCGATACTCAATGGGATCTTCGATGGTGATGATGTTTTTCTCTACTTTGTCTAGTTCTGAAAGACTGGCATAGAGTGTCGTTGATTTACCACTGCCTGTGGGACCAGTAACAAGGATAAAGCCATAGGGTAGTGTAATGACCTGGCGAAATTGTTCGAGCACCATAGGTGCTACTCCGAGATCTTGAAGGGTAAGCATTGTCCCTGTGCGGTCTAGAAGGCGCATGGTGACACGTTCGCCAAAGCTAACAGGAAGAGAAGCGATACGTATATCAATCGGCCGCTCGTCGATCTTTAAGGTAATGCGGCCATCTTGGGGAATATGCTTGTTGGCAATATCCATACCCGCCATAACTTTAATTCTTGAGACAAGGCCGGCGTGGAGCCGACGAGGTGGTTCCATAATATCATGCAAAACACCGTCGATACGAAAGCGAATGCGCAAGCTATTCTCATAGGGCTCAATGTGAATATCACTGGCTTTGGCACTAACAGCCTGAGAGAGGATCAAGTTGGCCAGTTGAACGGCTGCACGATTGCTTGTATCTTCTCCAGGTCCCATGATGGCTTCGTTAGACGGGTTGCTATCATCAGCAAAGTCGATGCCTGTACGGCCGTATTTTTCAATGGCTGCTTGGAGCTCACTATCTAAGCAAGCCACTGGTTTGATATCGTAGCCAGTGAGGACACGAAGATCGTCAATGATCATCAAGTCCGTTGGATTTTTCATGGCTACGACAAGCTTGTTATGCTCAATTGCAATGGGCAAAGCTTGATAGCGCTTGGCTGCATCGGCTGAAATCGTTGCCATCGCTGTCATATCGTAGCTGATCTTATTAAGAGGAACGTATTCTACATTGGATCGTGCAGCCATGGCGCGAGCAATATCTTCTTCGGAACAAAAGCCCATTTCTACAAGGGCTTCTCCCAAAAGTCCTCGGCCGCTTTTGTTCTGTTGCTCTAAAGCAATATCCAGCTGTTCTTGTGTAATAATGCCATTGTTGATCAGCCATATCCCAATGGGAAAGTTTTTCGCTTTGTCTATTCTCATAATCCTACGCACTCCGTACGTTCTTTTTGTCTTTAGGATCGATAAAAAAAGGGACTTTCCACCCACCTATTGGATCCCTTCTTTTACTATACTTTATCTGTAGTTCTACTCTTATTGTAACGCTCCTGACAGTAGGACTCTATGGGACTAAGGTACTAGATCGATAGGTCTATTGACAAACAATTTGGCTTTTAAGCAGGCCTATCCGTAGCTTAGCTGGCGGTAACAGCGTGGGGCCGTCCAGGAGCGGAGGAAGCTACATCCATTGCTGATACAAGAGAAACTGTTGATGCCGCCCTTTCTTCTAGGTTCTGTCCAGGAGCGGAGGAAGCTACATCCATTGCTGATACCACGTCAAAATTGAGTTGCCCCAGAACAGTACGATAAGTGCTGCTATGGCCAGATAGGGGCCAAAAGGAATGGCTTCTTTCATCGTTTTGCCTTGATAGAGGATTATAGCTAGACCTGCTATCGCACCGAGGAAGAATGAGAAAAAAAGAACAAGGAGGATTTGGGGCCAGCCAAGAAAAAGACCTAGAATGCCTGCCAGTTTGATATCGCCTCCACCCATGCCGCCTTTTGATACAATTGCTATAAGCAATAGAAGGCCTCCACCGACGAGCAATCCAATGAAGCCCGATAGTAGTTTTTCTAGAGATTGAAAAGCTGTTAGGGGGATTCCTATAATCAGGGCTGTCAGCATGAGCTGATCAGGAATGATCATGTGATCGATGTCGATAAAGACAACAGCCAGTAAAAGGGAAAATAAAAATGCTGCTGCAAATCCTTCCAAGGTAAGGCCAAAAGTTCCATAGATGACGAGATAGGCCAAGCCATTTGTTCCTTCTACAAAGGGATAGCGAAGAGAGAAGGGTTCTTGACAATAGCGACAGCGCCCTCGGAGGCTTATGTAGCTGATCAGGGGAATTAGATCTTTCCACTTTAAAAAGGTCTCACAGGCACCGCAAGCCGAAGGTGGCATAATAACAGATTTCTCTTGAGGCATGCGATAGATGACTACATTAAGAAAGCTGCCAATGGCGGTGCCTAGGACAAAAACAAGGAGATAGAAAAGCCCAGTGAACTCATTCATCATAACTTTCGATCCTTTTAGATGTCTTTGCTAGGGGTTTACAGATAGTTCTTCGATTACTTCAAGAGCTATTGTAAGGTCCCTATCTTTATGAATCTGGCAGGCGCCAATGCTTTGAGGAATAATAAATATGACTTTGCCTGATTTTACTTTTTTGTCTAGCGAAAAAGCTTTTTCCCAATTTTCGCGAGAGAAGTTGGGGAATTGGGTGGGCAAATTGGCTGCGTACAGTAGTTTGATGAGGCGCTCTCTTACTTGCGAGGAGAGGTTGTTCTTCTTTTCGGCGAGGCGGCAGGCTGCAACAAGGCCGATGGCAACCGCTTCGCCATGGCGGTAGACCTGATAGTGGGTGAGCGTTTCAATGGCATGGCCGAAGGTGTGGCCTAAATTCAATAGGGCACGTTGCCCTTTTTCTTCTTCATCTGCTGAAACGACCGCTGCTTTGATGCGACAGCAAGCTGCAATGGTGTGGCGTAGGGCGTCTGGTTCTAATTGAAGAATGGCCTGGCTGTTTTTTTCTAGATAACCAAAAAGTTCGCTATCTCCTAGCAGGGCTGTCTTAATGATTTCGGCATAACCGGCACTAATTTCTCGTGACGGCAAGGTTTGTAAAGTCTCGCTATCAATCAAAACTGCTTGCGGCTGATAGAAAGCGCCAATAAGGTTTTTGCCTTTCCGATGATTGACGGCGACTTTGCCACCTACGCTAGAGTCAACCTGGGCAAGAAGGGTTGTGGGAATCTGGATAAAAGGAATGCCCCGCATATAGGTGGCAGCGAGCAGTCCAGCAATGTCACCGACGATACCACCACCAAGGGCGACAATGAGAGAGGAACGTTCTAGGTTTTTCTCTACAGCCGCATCGTAAAGGGTACTTAATGTATCAATTGTTTTATGTTCTTCACCATCCGGAATGGTGACGACGTCGACCGTTGCAGCAACTTTTTCTAAACTTTGTTGTAGTTTTTGCCCTTGTAGATCGTAGACCTGCTCGTTGGTTACGATGAGGATTCTTTTGCCTTCGATGCGTGGTCCTAGTATTTCGTGGGCATGAGAAAGGATCTGGTGGCCGATGTAGATGGGATAGCTACGATCCCCTAGCTGAACTTGCACTTCTGCTGTGACAGATTGTTGTTCTTCTTTTGGTGATGCTGCTTTTGTTGCGGGGATTTGCTCTTTGTCAACCATTATAATCCTCCCCTACGCTTCTCTTGATAGTTCGATTGCTTTTCTGCCTACTAAGGGCCTGAACCATGTTTCGCCTTGTTCTTTTTCTCTTGCTTGCAAAATTTTTTCTATTTCTTCAACCACTTGGAGAAGTGTTTTTTCGCTCGTGTCAATCCTGTAATCAGCACATTGGTAGTAAGGTTCCCGCCCCGCCATTAGTTCGGCAATAACTTCTGCGTTCATTTCTTTTTTGATTAAAGGACGATGGCTCCGTCGACTTACTCGTTCCCAGATTACTTCCGGCGTCGCTGTGAGTTCGATGAGTAGTCCTGTTGACTGGAGAGTCTCTACGTTCTCAGGGCGTAGTACAATACCGCCACCGGTAGAGATGATCTTTTGCTGGAGTGTTGATACTTTATGAGCCACAATCGATTCTTCCGATCGAAAGCGTTGTTCTCCGTGGTTGTCGAAAATTTGACTGATCGTTAGGCCTGTTACTTTTTCGACTTCTCGGTCTGTGTCGATATATTCAAAAGAAATTTTGTGTGCTAGGATTTTGCCAACTGTTGATTTTCCTGTACCCATGAAGCCAATGAGGACGATGTTGCGCTTCAATGCCTCTCTCCCCTTCAAAAGTTCTTGGCCTGGCAGTGCATTTGCTGAACTCGTTCTAGAATCTGTTCAAGTCGATCACCGCCTGTACTTTTAAGGAGGGCCTGGGCTAGCACGATAGCGAGTTGGGCTTCGGCCACGATGGCGGCAGCTGGTACAGCACAAGTGTCAGAGCGTTCTACAGAAGCTTTAACGGGTTGCCCATTGGTGATATCGACAGTATCAAGCGGTTGGTACAGGGTAGGAATTGGCTTCATGGCAATGCGTACAATAAGTGGTTCACCATTGCTGATACCACCTTCGATGCCGCCTGCGCGGTTACTGCGGCGGTAATAACCTTTTTCTTCGTGGTAATAAATGGGGTCATGAATTGCAGAGCCAGGTAAGCGAGCGCTTTCAAAGCCTGCACCGATTTCCACAGCTTTGATGGCTTGGATGGACATCATGGCACCAGCAATCTCACTGTCAAGGCGACGGTTGTCGTGAACGTGACTACCGAGGCCAACGGGAAGACCTACGGCAGCGATTTCTATAATACCTCCAAGGCTATCACCTTGTGCTTTGGCTTGATCGATGATGGCGATCATACTTTTTTCGGCTTCTTTGTCACTACAATGAACAGGCGAAGCATCAGCCTGGACCTGTAGGTCTTCCCACTGTATTTTTCCAGCCGTCGCTTGATTGTAAAGATCTTGTTCCGTCGTGGAAGCAACGCCTCCGATAGAGAGGACGTGCGAATAGATGTGGATACCTGCTTCTGCTAGAAGTCTACGTGCAACGGCACCTGCAGCGACCCGTGCTGCTGTTTCGCGGGCACTTGAGCGCTCAAGAATGTTGCGCATGTCGCGATGGCCGTACTTAATAGCTCCAGGGAGGTCGGCGTGACCTGGTCTAGGACAAGTTACTTGCCTTTCTTCCACTTTAGCATCTTCTTGTGGTGACATGATTTCCTGCCAATTCGTCCAGTCACGATTCTGAATTTGCAAGCTTATGGGGCTACCAAGGCTTTTGCCACCGCGGATGCCGGCAAGGATGGTGGCCTGATCTTTTTCGATGGCCATGCGTCCACCGCGACCATAGCCTTTCTGGCGGCGAGCGAGCTGTTCGTTAATTTGTTGGGCTGTAATCGGCAGTCCTGCGACGATGCCTTCTATAATAACAGTCAAGGCAGGTCCATGAGATTCACCAGCTGTGAGATAGCGGAGAGTTGTCATGTTATTCACTCTTTCTTATCAGTTGCTTTATCCTTTAAACTTTGCTTTTCTTGCTTCTTCAATCTCTTCTATAACTTCTATAACTTCTTTCATCATATCCAATTACATATTAAGGTAAAAGTTCAACATAAAGCGACTGTTTCCTGCTTTTATCGCTGTTCTTTCTCGCAGCTTTTGTGCTTTTCATCAAGTGGTTGTGCCCGGCCGAGCATGAGGAGTTAGCATTTTTGCTCTATATGCTTCTAGCGCCTGGGCCATGATTGTTACGGGAGCTGGAACATCCGTCCACTGTTCAAAAGCAACAGCACCCTGGTAAAGAAGCATGGGGAGGCCGTTTTGCCTTTTTTGTCCTCTTTTTTTCGCTTCTTGTAAGAGCTCCGTTTCTATAGGATTGTAGACGAGGTCGGCTACATAAAGACCTCTTTTCTCAGGGAGCCAGAGTCGCGGCGGGAAAGGGTATGCCGTAGCCTTCCCTTCTTTCACCATGCCCAGTGATGTGCCGTTGATAAGCAAATCTGTTTCATTGAGGTCTTTCTGTAAAACTTCCGGTTCAAAAGGACGATAAGAGAGTGCTGGCTTGTTGTTCATAGTCGCGCTATAGGTTTCTAGGTTCTTAAGCAATTCTTCTGCTTTTTGAAAAGAGCGGTTGACAATGGTAAGAGTTTTGATTCCTTCTTGTATAAGAGCTAGAGCTACGGCTCGAGCTGCTCCCCCAGCGCCGAGGATTAGAGCCTTTTTTCCTTGGGGGTCGAAGTTGTCTTCTCGCAAGCCTCGGATAAAGCCAATAGCGTCGGTGTTGTAACCTTTGGTCCTTCCTTCACGAATGGTAATACTGTTGACGGCCCCAATGGCAGCAGCGAGAGGATCTACTTCATCCAGCATGGGCAGGATTTTTTCTTTGTGAGGCACCGTAATATTAAGCCCTCGATAGTGTAAAGCAATAAGACCCTGTAAGGCTTCGTGAAGGTTTTGGGGTTTGACAGCATGGGCAGCATAGCGCCAGTTCATCTGAAGATGATCGAAGGCTGCATTGTGCATGGCCGGAGAAAAGGTATGGGCGACAGGATCACCTAATAGGGCGATCCAATTGGTTTGACCGTTAATCATATTAAGTGGCTCCTTTGTTTTGCAGTTTCAGTCCAAGAAGGATGATTCTCTACAGGGGTATAGCTACTTTTTTACCCGGGTAGAATAGGTTTGAGTTTTTTGGGGTCCCCTGCTGTACATGCAGGGTAATTAGAAGGAGGCTGTTGCCAGATGGGAAAGGACTTGCCTTACGCAAACCTTACGTCCGAACAAATGGGCTTTCTTGCTCAAGCGGAGCAAGAGTTGAACGCGAAGCTAGGCGGTAAGGAAGAAATTATTATTTTGGCTTATAAGAACGAAAAGTAAGTATTTGCTTCATTCTTTTTTTCGAAAAAGATGGAGGGTCACCTTGCGGCGGACCCTCCATCTTTTCTGCTTTTTGTTGTTCTTTTTTGCCATTTTAAGGGTCTTCGCTGACGTAATACCAGTTTTTCTATGGTTCGCACAAGGCGTGTTCCTACAAATTCGCGGCGGCTAATCGGGTTAACCAATATGGTGTGTAAGCCCATTCTGTTGCCGCCGAGTACGTCCGTAAAGATCTGATCTCCTATGACGGCTGTTTCTTGGGCTGATGTACCTAACAACTTCATAGCTTGTTGGAAGCCACGACGTCGGGGCTTTCGTGCTCTAGAAATATAGGGAATCTGACAGCTTTCAGCGAATTGCTGCACTCTTCGCTCACCATTGTTCGATAATATGCAGACTTTGATGCCTTCTTTTTCTAGCTTATGAAGCCATTGCCCAATTGTTGGGCAGAGGTCATACTTATTCCATTCTGTTAGGGTGTTGTCAAGGTCAATGATGACACCTTTTACGCCTTTGTCTGCTAATGCCGCGATGTCTACATCTGGTACGGTATCGACTTGTTGGGTCGGTCGCAGAAGCTTCACAGCACCCCTCCTGTTCGACAACTTCTTTCTTATTATCTGAAATCCTTACGCTTGTGATACCTGAGATTTTTATGATACCGACTCTGTTCCCTAGCCTGACTTCTTATTGACTTTTTAGGATCGACTGCCTGGCTTAATAGCAGGCGTTCCTTCCTGGCATAAGGGGCACTCTGCAGGATCCCAAGAGATAACTTCCATGGCAAGGGCGGAGCAGAAAGGTACACCAAAATCAGCTTGGCCATTGGAGCGTTCGATCAGAGAGGCCACAGCAATGACTTCGCCGCCGGCTTCTTTGACAACGTCCATAACTTCACGGACCGATCCACCGGTCGTAACGACGTCCTCACAGACGAGGACTTTTTGACCTTTGGCGATCTGAAAGCTACGGCGCAACTTCATAGTTCCATTTTCTCTTTCAGCGAAAATGGCTCGAAGACCGAGCGCTTGTCCAACAGCATAGGCGACAATAATGCCACCCATAGCAGGGCCAATGACAAGATCGACTGTGCCTTTACCAACCGTTGCTTCCACTTTATCAGCCAGATAGCTGGCCAGCTTCTCTGTCTGATCGGGATATTGAAGAACTTGGGCACATTGAACATAGCGGTTGCTGTGCCTTCCTGAGGTGAGTCGGAAGTGTCCTTCTAGAAGGGCTTCACTGTCGCGGAAGATTTGGAGAATCTGTTCCTGATTCATATATCTTTGTCTCCTTGTCTATTGATGCGTTTTTCGTTGCGCCATTCCTTTTTCCATTTCTTCAATGATTCTGAGAGCTGCCTGGGCTGGATCAGCTGCTTTGGTAATGGGACGTCCGACGACAAGATAGTCGGCACCAGCAGCCATGGCTTCTTGTGGCGTCATGGTGCGGGCTTGATCGTTGGCATCGGCCCATTGGGGTCGTACGCCAGGTGTTACAATTATGAAGTCTTTGCCGCAGTGCTCTCGAAGAAGATGAATCTCTTGGGGAGAGGCAACAATACCACCGACACCTGCTTCTTCTGCCAAGCGAGCGAGACGCAAAACGTTCTGTTCGACCGAGCCTGCCATGCCGACTTCTTCGTTCAGTGTTTGTTGATTCATGGATGTTAAGATGGTGACAGCCAGAACAAGCGGTTTTTGCCTTGCTGTGAGGTCTGCTTTTTTCGCTGCTTCTTCGGCCGCTTGCGCCATCATGGCTTTTCCACCACTGGCGTGTAGGGTGAACATGGAGACGCCTTTGCTAGTAACAACCGATGAGGCTTTGGCCACAGTGTTGGGAATGTCATGAAATTTGAGATCTAAAAAGACAGGGTAGCCAAGAGCAATGATTTCTTCTGTAATGGCAAAACCAACGCTATTGTGTAATTGCATGCCTACTTTGAAGGTTCCGCAATTGTTCCCTAGAGCTTTGACGATGGTCAGCGCTTCTTCGCGGCTATCTACGTCAAGAGCGACGATAAGTCTATCTTTTGCGAGTAGCACAATTGTTGTCCTCCTTGGTTACGTTGCCTCTTTGTTCTATTCTAACCAATATTCTTTCGCTTTGGGTACTTTATTTTCCTTTTTTCCAAGATGGTTATTTAGTTATATTGGGTGATAGTTCCGGTAGAAAAAAATAAAGCCTGGCGGTTCATGCTTGTGCATGATCGCAGGCCATGGTTTCTTCGAGGGTTAGATTTACTTGAGGACTTTAGGGGCTTTTTCAAGCCTAGGGATTTCACAAAGGGAAGGGGCTTGGTTTTTTAGCGGGGAAAAGTGCGGACGCCGTTAAAGGGGTATTCATAGGCAATTTCTTCATCAAAAGTAATGTAGTCCACATTAAGCATGAGAAGCAGATAGCGTTTGCCTGTTTTGGGGTCACTGATAATGATATGGTCTCGGCCCGCCGCTTCAATGCAGCCGCGGAAGATTTTGGCGTTCCAGCGCATGTTGTTTTCATAGGTGGCATAAATGGTGGCAAGCTTGCCTCGGTTGAGGCGCAAAATGTTTTCAATGTATGATTCTTCGATCGGAAGCGTTCCTGGTGCACCGGGGACAGCGGGTATGCCTGGTGGTGTCGCTATCGGTAGCTCTGGTGTTCCTGGAATGATAGCACCACTCGGTGGTGTTAGGGGGCGGGGATAGAATCGCCAGCCACCTGCCGGTCTTCTCCAACCAGGTGGAACGGGAGCAACATCGTCCATGTTATCCCAGTTATTGTCCCAGTCATTATTGTTCCAGTTGTTATCGGGATTCATATAGTTGGGATCATGATGTGGTCTTCTGTAAGGATCATAGATTGGGTCGTGGCATGGATCGCTGCAGTAGGGATCTCTTGCGGGAGGTATAGGGCTAATATCTCGGCAAGGGTCGGGCTCGCATGCTGGTGGGGTTGGTCTTACTTCTGGCTTACGAGGTTTGCAGGGATCGCGATAATCACAGCGACTATCGCATCCTGCAGACTTCACTTCTTCATCAAAAATGTCTTGACTCATAAGGACACTCCTTCTCTATCCACCTCGGAATACTTCTGGACAGTTTGCGGGAAGGGGTTGGAAAAAACAATGTGCTTTGTAGCGCCCTGTGTTCGGCTGGTTATACCAGGTTGCGGGGCAAGGACCGTAAGGTCTGAAAAACCAGAGGGCGTTACTAGCAGGGTGAAATCGCTCCCCCCGAATAAGTCGTTCAGCCAGTCTTTTGTCTTTTTCTCGAGCTCGCTGGTAAAAGTATGGTTTTTGTACAGCTTCAAAGCCACCTGGGGACTGGAAAACCATTTCTCGTACAGAACGTATGTGAGGAAAGTCTAGGCAGTCTACGATGACGCGGTTTACGCAAACGTTGCCTGCCATGAGCATTCCTAGTTCGCCTTCGCCTTCAGCCTCCGCTCGAATGAGTCTAGCCAGTAATTCGATGTCGCTGCTGTCTGCTCTGATGACGGCCATGAATATATCACCCCTTCTCTTCCCCATGATTCGTTCACATTATATTCCACGGTCTTTGATCGGTGATGCAGAAGCCGGTGGTAATGTTTGGCTTTTTTGGGTGAAAAGCAAAAAACCCTTGAGAAGACCTATTCCTTCTCAAGGGTTTTTAAAACGAAAATAGCTACCCTGTGGTGGGGTCAGGCGTTATGATTTCCTTCCGAAGGTCCTACCCACGCCATGAGCGGCAGCAAGCTGCGTGAAAGGCTGAGGTCTGAAGTCCTCTCTCCAGGAAGTCATAACGCCTGACCCAGGTACATTTTGCTGGTTGTGACTGAGTTTTGGCCTATTGCATTGCAAATACAATAGGTAGTTGCGGATAGAAGAAAGTTTCGCCAAGCTATTCCAACGGAAGTAACAATCAGCAAAAACCTTCTGGGTCAGGGCATCACGCTTTCCGCAGCGGGACTTGGGACCTCAGCTGTCGCCAGCTTGCTGGCGGTAACAGCGTGGGACCAGTCCAGAGCGGAGGAAAGCGTGATGACCTGGCCCCTCTATGAAGTAACCCCAACGTAATCAGGAAAAGCTGATTTTCATCGTTGGTTGTGCTCAGCCGGGCATAAAGGAGTTAGCATGTAAGGTTTCTAAAATGGAAAGGAACTGTGTTTTATGAATGTTTTTTTCCAAAACTTTTTCTTCTAGGAAGGATTTTATGGTTTGATGTGGAAATAGCTTGATTGAAATCTTCTGAATATTTGAAATTGAGAGACTAAGGAGGCGTAGCGACTATGTCATTGCAAAAAAATGGTTTCGTGCAAGAAGAGCGTCTGCCACAAGGGATGGATTCTGTAAAAGAAATGGATTCACAATCCTTTAATTTTTCCCGTGATATCTTAGACCAATGGGCGCAAGATCGTAACAAGCTGGCCATGCTCTGGGTTGATGACGAAGGTCGCGAAGTGCCTAAAACATTTTGGGAGATTGCAGAAGAGTCAAAGAAGCTTTGTAATGTTTTGCAAAACCAAGGTGTGGGTAGAAACGATGTGGTCATTGTGATACTGCCACGCTTTATAGAGTGGTGGATCGTTCACAGTGCCTGCTTGCGCATGGGGGCAATTATTAGTCCGGGAACAGGTCAGTTAACGCCAAAAGATATTTTGTTTCGTTTACAAGCATCGGAAGCTACTTGTGTTATTACCGATGCTTCGGTGGCACCGAAAGTCGATGCTGCCCTAGAAGAGTACAAAGCTCTACAGTGCAAAATTCTTGTCAGTGAGCCAGGTCAACAATTTTCTGATTATTCCGCCATTAATTCCACTTGGATTGATTATCATTCTGCCGTCGCGGCGGCTTCTGCCGACTTTGAAGCGGTAGATACACAAAAAGATGATAATGCATTGCTATACTTTACATCGGGAACAACGGGATACCCGAAAATGACGGTCCATACCCATGCCAGCTATCCTCTCGGTCATGAAGTAACAGGCAAGCACTGGCTCGATCTTACGGAGAAAGATTTGCATTGGAATCTAAGTGATTCTGGTTGGGCGAAAGCAGCTTGGAGTAGCTTTTTCGGCCCTTGGATTTGTGGCGCAACCGTTTTTGTCCATCATAGCAATCGTTTTCATCCGCAAAAAACGCTTTCTTTGCTAGAAAAGTATCCGATTACAACGTTCTGTGGCGCGCCGACGATTTATCGCATGTTGGTGCTAGAGGACTTATCAAAGTATCGCTTTCAAGCTTTGCGCCACTGCGTAAGTGCTGGCGAACCCCTTAATCCGGAAGTTATTGATTATTGGAAAAAGCATACAGACCTTACGATTCGCGATGGCTATGGCCAGACGGAAACGGTTCTTTTGGTGGGCAATTTTCCTTCTTTTGAGCCTCGCCTTGGTTCAATGGGCAAGCCTTCGCCTTCTTTTGATGTACAAGTTATCGATGATGAAGGCAATATTTTGCCGCCCCACCGGGAAGGCGATATTGCTGTGCGGGTAGTACCAGAAAGGCCTGTTGGTTTGTTCAAGGAGTATTGGAAGGATCCCGAGAAGACCGCTGCTTCTTTTCGCGGGGATTGGTATCTGACAGGAGACCGCGCTTATTACGATGAAGATGGTTATTTCTGGTTCGTAGGACGAGCTGACGATGTGATCTTGTCGGCTGGCTACCGCATTGGACCTTTTGAGGTAGAAAGCGCTTTACTAGAACATGATGCCGTTGTAGAATCGGCTGTCGTCTCAAGCCCCGATCCTTTGCGCGGCGAAGTGGTGAAAGCTTTTGTTGTTCTTAAGTCTGGCTATGATCCAAGTGATGAGCTGGTCAAAGAATTACAAGAGTATGTGAAGGTAACAACGGCGCCTTATAAATATCCTCGGCGCATTGAATTTGTTTCTTCTTTGCCGAAAACGGTTAGCGGAAAGATTCGACGCATTGAGTTGCGCGAGCAAGAGTGGCACAAAAGCAATGAGACTGCCGAAGGCGCCTAAAAAATGAAAAAAAGCTCAATGTATGATTGATAGTATGCTTCTATGGTATCAATCATCGTTGAGCTTTTCTTTTTCTGTTTGCCGATTGCTACTTTCCACAAACTATGTGTTGAGCACTCTTTTTTCCTGTTACTTTAGAGGTAAACCACGCATTTATCTGCAAAGTATGATATATTTAATACGAATATGCTACCTTGTGGTGGGGTCAGGCCTTATTCATTCCTTCCGAACGGACTCATCCCAGGCCATGAGCGGCAGCAAGCTGCCGATGGCTGAGGTCTGAAGTCCTCTCTCCAGGAAGTCATAACGCCTGCCCCAGGTACATCTTAATGATTGTGACTGCGTTTTGGCCTATTGCAAATACAAAAACAATAAGCAGTTGCGTATACATCGCAGAAAGTTGCGCAAAGCAATGTCAATGGAAAGAAACAATCAGCAAAAAGCTCTCTGGGACTGGGCATCACGCTTTCCGCAGCGGGACTTGGGACCTCAGCTGTCGCCAGCTTGCTGGCGGTAACAGCGTGGGACCAGTCCAGAGCGGAGGAAAGCGTGATGACCTGGCCCCTGCACAAAGTAACCCCAACGTGATCAGGAAAATTTAATTTTCATCATTGGTTGTGCCCGACGGACTATGAGGAGTTAGTATGCACTGCCTTATTACTTACAAAAGAGGTGTAGGTATGAAAAAAATAATGTCATTTCTATTTTTGCCCTTGTTGTTGCTGATGCTATTGTTTGTAACAGCCTGCGGTTCTAGCCAGGATTCTACAGGGCAAACCGAGTTGCCCCAGTTCGATGTAGCGTCGGTAGAGCAGGCTTTCTCGAGCCGCTCATCAAGTGCTAGCCCTTCTGAAGAGATGGATGGTGACATCAATCAGGCTCTGCAAGATGAGGAAGATAGTAGGGATAAGTCGCTACAGCAACAAAAAGATCAGATAGTTGGCGATTACATATTTGCATTATCACTGGAGCAACAGCTCCATGGCTTGGCGGGCAAGTGGAAATCTCAAGAAGAAGTTTATCAGTTTTACCGCCAGGGCTTTTCCGATACCCTTGCTTTGAATTTGACAGACTATAGTTGGTCCGATAGCATGGGTTTGATCTCTACAGAGCCTTCTATGTTTTTACCGGATAGTGATGTACATATTTTAGAAGTTGATTTGGACCATAATATTGCGTCTGTATGGCATCTCACTTCTTCTTCAGAGCAGCATGTCTGGGGAACTAGCGATTATACCGTTGCTACGTTGCACTATGAAAAGGGTCAGTGGAAGATTTATGACACTGATCATAGGAACCAGTTGCCCAAGCGCTAAAGTCCTAGGATTCGCTTTTCTGAAAATTGTAGGGCTATAAACCAATCGGCACCACTTCTTTTTTAGTCGTGGTGCCGATTTTTTCTATCTTTTTAAGGCTGTAGCAGCTTCTGATAAGTGATCTAGTATCATGGGCAAATCAGGATCTTTGCCTCGCTGAGGCACTGTTTTTGCTTCTTCTTCATAGCGCATCGGCAAAGCTTGTAGTTGTTCAAGCCATTGCTGAGCTTGTTCATCTTGCCCTTGGGATCGCGCTGCCAGGGCTGCATCTAGGTAGCCTTCTGCGAGCGCTTTGTAGGGCGATTCGCCGCGATAGGGTTCTAAAACGTAGGTGGCTACCGATTGTTCCTTCAGAGCTTGCGCCGATAAAGGCGGGGCGCTCCAAGGGCGACGGCGCAAAGCTTCTTCTAGGGCTGCAATGCCTGCTTCGAGCTGTCCTGACGCAATCAGATGACGTCCCCAGGCAATGGCAACGGCTGGGTCGCCGCGGTGGAGGTTGTATGCTTTTTCCAAAAGATAAGCTTTGTCTGGATCTGTTTGTGCAGAAGCACCCTTCATAGAGGCTAAAGCAAGTGCGTAAGAAGCGGAATAAGGATTCCAGCGATAGGCTTGTGCCATAAGACGTTGTGCTTCTAGGGTCTCGTTGGCTTCTGCTGCTGCCTGGGCTTTTGTTGCATAGTTTTTGGCAATGACCAAGGCGCTAGAAGGCAAAAGTAGAGCAAAGGCAAGGATGAGCAAAAAGCCAGCGAGGGCCCGTTTTTTTCTTTTTATCCTTTTAGAAAGGTTTCGGGAAAAGGCGTTGGCTTGCTGCAAATGGCTCACTTCGCTGCGATAGAGACCATACATGGCACCGAAGAAAGCCCAGAGCCAGAAAGAAAAAGCAGCAAAAGATAAATCGTAGTCAAAAAAAGCATGAACAAGCAAGGCGGCAAAGGCCACGGCTACGGTCCAGGATAGGGCTGCAAGAGGAGGATGACGCCAGCGCAAATAGAGCAATTGATAGAAAAATAAGAGCCACAGCAGTACAAAAACGGTTAGACCCAGCAGTCCCACTTCTACAGCTACTTGCAAGAAATGATTGTGAACTTCGGTTGTGAAATAGGGAAAAGGGCGGTACTGGGGATATAGGGCTTGCCAAGCACCTCCCCCGGCACCTATCCAGGGATAATCATTCCACATAAAAAAGGCATCACGAGCAAAGTAAAGTCGATACTGAAAGCTCCGTTCATCGGCTGAAATGGTAGCAATTCTGGCTTGTACAGCTTCCGGCAGTATATTCAAAGGATTGATAGCCTGCTTGGTCCGATCCATCGTAGTGACCAAAATGCTTTCTTCTTCGGAAGGCGTTCGAACTTCAATGGCTATCATAGAGGCGCTGAGCAACAAGATAAGTAGAAAGCTCCTAGTAAGATTCCTTTTCGCCGCTTTAGAAAAAAGCGAAGCCATTTATATTGGCTTTCTACTTCTTTTTCTAGCTCATAGGCATGATCAACCATCCTTTTCCCCCGCCTGTAAAAACGGGCTTGCCGAAGATCGTTCCATCGTTCTTGCAAGATTTTCAAGGCAAGAGAGAGCATAGCGGCCCCTACAGCGGCCGCTCCAAGAATGGCCCAAAGCTGCCAAAAAGCCTGCGCGTTCGGTGCTAGTAAGGGCTCTAAGATGGCTATAGACAGCGGCAAAATTATTAAAAATCGTAGTATGGGCGCCCCTTTCATTCCTTGGGGCAGTCCAAGTAGAAAAAGCAAAAGAAAGGGCAGAAAGAGCGTCAGTACACCGCGAGAAAAAGTGGCAAAGAGGGCTACGAGTAAGACAACGGAACCGGCGGCGTACCCGGCAGCCCCTGCTCGCCCGGAAAAAGCACTGCCATAAAGGCCGAAAATCAAGGCCATCAGAAAGAAAATGGCGGCTGTGTTCGGGTATTCTAGGGTCGTACTTAAGCGCTCTGACACAACAGTCTGTGGCCAATAAAGATGACCCCAGTAGGCAGCAAGGCCTACAAGCGCTATTGTGACAGCGGCGACGAAAAAAAGCCATAACAAGTAATAAAGATCAGCCTGACGACGAACCATGGTTGCCACCATAATAAAGACAAGAAAGTACGATAGGTGTTCGAGAAAAGATAGCAAAGCAGCTTCTTGATGGGCTGCTGTTCCGATAGCAATAAAGTAGATCAGCGGTAACGATAAAGGGATAAGCAAAGGTATTTTTAGCAGTGAGACTATCCCTTGAGAATCAGCAAGGGTCTGTCCCCTTACAAGCCATAAAGGAAGCCAGAAGATACAAAGCAGAGCCAAAAGAATTTGCCATTGTAACAGGCTTTGTTCGAAAAAAAGTCCCCGAAGCCATAGAGGCACCAAGAGCAAAATGGCCATGCCAATTTGCCAGATCAGCCTTGTTCTCTCTTCTATCAAAGGAAACCATTCCCCTCACCCGACTTAACTCGATTCGATTCTTAATCG
Organism: Heliorestis convoluta; assembly: GCF_009649955.1. Classification (NCBI taxonomy): domain Bacteria; kingdom Bacillati; phylum Bacillota; class Clostridia; order Eubacteriales; family Heliobacteriaceae; genus Heliorestis; species Heliorestis convoluta. The sequence goes on from NZ_CP045875.1 coordinate 439,450, forward strand.
CTCGACATTTCTCTGTGATTTATCCCAATTCTACCGACTTTTCCACACTATTACAACCCCAACGGCTTTCTAAAAAATACAAAAAAAGCCTCCCCTTGGGTAGGGAAGGCTGCTTGTTGCTTTTTCTATTGCTTTGTTGGGATTGCTTTAACACAAAAAGCCCTTGAGCCTTCTGCTAGACTCTTTGATCAACAAATAAACCTGATTTGGAGTGTTTCGCTTTTTGTGCAATATCAACAGCTATGTCAGCAGGAAAGGTTGCAACTTCATGACCTGTTCCTTGCATACGAATCGAATATTGCATTCTATTGCCAACTTCATTCACAACAAAGTTAACACTATAATTTGTCTTGTGAAATATTTCCCGTAATTCTTGATAGACTTGATTCGTTGCTTCTTGGGCAATCACTTTGCGCTTGGGATTGGCAATATTGGCTGAATGCTCTAGTTTTAGCTGCGCAGGTGTTTTCCAGTCATCGGGGTCGTGTCGAGGCTGCGTCAAAATCGGTGGTAGCATCTTGGTATTATGTTGAATCTGCACAATCATCACCTCCAAAAATATCTATCTCTTTCCTACATTATACACTTTATTAACAACTTGTGGCTAAAAAAGTTTTTTGCGACATAGAAGAAGTGGGTAGCCGATGTAGCTCCTGTAGTTGCTCTTCAGAGGTACCAGGTCGTTTTTCTTTTTTCCTGTGAATTTTGTCCAAGGAAAGTAAATTTATTGCAGGATTTTAGCGGTTACCTAAAGAATAGTAGAACTATCTCACAGTAACACAGCGGAAAGGAGATTGGGTATGTTAAAGAAGATCTATAAGTCCCTAGTCCTCCTGCCAGCGTTGGCACTTGTTTTGGCTGGATGTGGTGCCCAGGGGGACCCACAAGGACAAGCTCCCGGTGAATCTTCCCAAGAGTATCAATTGCTGATGGCCACAGGAGGTACGGGGGGTACTTACTATCCTCTCGGTGGTGCTATGGCAGAGACTTGGAAAAAACATATCGAAGGCTTGAATGTAACAGTGCAGTCTACAGGTGCATCTGTTGAGAACTTGCGCCTTTTAGCAAGTGGAGAAACAGAGTTAGCCATGGCCATGAATGGACCTGCTGCGCAAGCGATTGCAGGTACGGGTGACTTTGAAGGTGCCCCCATTGATTTTGTAGCCGTTGGTGTTATCTACCCTGAAGTTATGCAAATCATTGCACCTGCTGATAGAGGCTTCGTTGATGTGGCTGACTTAAAAGGCAAGCGCGTTTCTATTGGTCCTCCCGGTAGTGGTACTGCTTCAGCGGCTCGTACGATTTTAGCTGCCTATGACATTGATCCCGATCAAGATATTACATTGTTTCAAGATAACTTTACCGATGCAGCTCGAAAGCTGAAAGATGGCATGTTAGATGCTGCTTTTGCCGTCTTGGCTGTACCTGCTTCTAACGTTGAAGAAATCACGACAGCAACGGATGTTACCATTGTAAATATTGATGGTGAAGGCCTAGAGAAGATTCTTGCTGATGATCCTACTTTCTCCCCCTATGAGATTCCCGGTGGTACTTACAAAGGACAAGATGGCGTTAGCAAGACCATTTCGCAGTGGGCTGTTCTTTATACGACCAAAGACTTGCCTGATGATCTCGTCTATGAAATGACCAAAGTAATGTATGAAAAAGCCTCGGAAACTGCGCTCGCTCATGCTCGAGGCGATCAGATTTTGTTGGAAACAGCTCTTTTAGGTATTGAGCCTGTGCCTCTTCATCCAGGTGCTGAGAGGTTCTACAAAGATGTAGGTTTGCTAGATTAATTCATAGTCTTTTTTGGTAGTGAGCACCCTTTTTGGGTGCTCATTGCATTCAAAATGAGGCTTATTATTTGCTAAAGGTTATAGCTATGATTATGAAAAAAGTTCTTTTTCGAGTCCTTTTTTTGATACCTTTTTTGGCTTTGCTTGTTGCTTTTTTTGTGGCTGTTATGAATTCTTCTGAAAAGTTGGCTTCTACAGAGCCCTCTTTTTTAGAGGAAGGGCTTTTTCAGGTCCGACTTTTTCGGTCTGGGGAAGTTATTTTTGAGCGTTTTTTGCCTTTTGATTCTCTGGTTACGTTACATTATATTCATTCAGTTACGAAGCGACCTGTAGAGGAGGATTATGGGGTCCGAGTCGATGGGCGAATTTGCTTGCTAGAGATGCGTTTTGATGACTTTGGTGCGAATTTGCCTGTGGGGCCTGAGGTGACTGCGACGGAGAGAACGATTTTTCTAGTGGAAGATGACCATTATAAGGTGATTTATCCGAATCGTTGTTTTGAGCGAGTGCCCTTGCGCATTGGTCAAGTAATTGCGGATCATCGTCTGCTTTTTGAAGATGGTCAGACCCTACGGCTCCTTGATCTGGCACCGGGTGGATCCTATGTGGAGTTCTATTTTCACCCTTTTCCTTCATATTAATATTGGTTGTAGAGAGGGGTGTAGCAATGGCAGTAGATGAACGGGGAAAGAATCGGAGTCCTGTGGATCATGCAAGCACCGTAGATAGTGCAGATAAGATAGAAGAAACCAAAAAAGCTGAAGAGATTTTGGAGAAGTATGATAGCGGCAGTGCTTTTCGAAAAAACATTCCTTTTTATTGGAAGTGGGTTATTGGCGGTGGCGCCAGTATTTTGAGTCTTTTTCATCTATATACGGCTATTTTTGGCACTTTGCCGAGCAATCAGCAGCGAGGATTTCATTTGGCCATTGCATTGGGTCTTGTTTTTTTGCTTTTTCCGGCCAATAAGAAAAATGAAGGTTTGGCGGAGGAATCTTCCCATACCTTTTGGGATGGCTTTATAGCTAGGATGAAAACGGTACCTGTAAGCAGTTGGGTACTTTTTGGGATCCTTCTTCTCTGTACAGGTTATGCTTATTGGAATGAATTGGTTCGTCCGACGACGGTGCTCGTAATGGCGGCGTTGCTTGTTCTTTTTCAAGTGGCTAAGTTGTATGGGCGTCGTTATCAGGGAATTCCTTTTCCCGATGTAATCTTGGCAATTCTAGGTCTTGGTGTAGGCCTTTATCATTTTTTTGAGTATCAAGGGATTATTGCTCGTGTGGGCATTTATAACGATCTTGATTTTATGGTGGCCGGTGCTGCTGTGTTGCTTGTTCTAGAAGCGGCGCGGCGTGTTGTTGGAATGCCTATTGTGGTGGTCGCTGCATTGTTGCTTTTGTATGCCCACTTAGGTGCTTATATTCCCGGCTACTTTTCTCATCGCGGCTTTAGTGTGGAGCGGATTATTTCTCATTCTTTTTTGAGTTTGGAAGGTATTTTGGGGATTCCGATTTCGATTTCTGCTACTTTTATTTATCTTTTTATTATGTTTGGCGTGATTTTGCAGAAGACGGGGTTGGAGAAGTTTTTTACGAACTTGGCGCTTTCTTTGACGGGTTGGATGACAGGTGGAACGGCCAAGGTGGGTGTTTTAACGAGCCTTTTTTCAGGGACGATTACAGGTAGTTCCGTGGCCAATACGGTGAGCAATGGCGCTTTTACAATTCCTATGATGAAGCGCTCCGGTTATAAGCCGGAGTTTGCAGCTGGTGTTGAATCGGCCTCTTCTACGGGGGGACAGATTATGCCTCCCATTATGGGTTCGGCTGCTTTTTTGATGATTGAGTTTACGGGGTTGGCGTATAGTGAAATTATTAAGGCTGCTTTGATTCCGGCTTTGCTTTTTTTTATGGGTCAGTTTATTTATGTGCATTATGAGTCAAAGCGGCTGGGGATTATGGGCGTGCCGCGCAGTGAGTTGCCCAATCTGAAAGATCTTTTGTTGCGCAAAGGCTATTTGTTGTTGCCGATTGTAGCGATTATTGTAATTCTTTCGATGGGCCAGTCGGCGATGAAAGCGGCTCTTTATGGAATTTATACGGCGCTGGCGATGAGTGTACTTGCGTTGATTTTGGCTTGGATTTTAGGGAAGCGCGATCAGTTGGATCATCCTTTTTCTTTTTCCATGCTTTGGGATATTCTTGTTACATCGGCTCGCACTGCTTTGCCTGTGATTATTGCTTGTGCGGCGGCAGGTATTATTGTGGGTGTGATTACGCTGACGGGCTTAGGCTTGCGCATTGCCGGTGGCATTCTTGAGCTGGCCATGAATCAGCTTTTGTTGACGCTCTTTTTCACGATGATTGCAAGTATTGTTCTGGGCATGGGTTTGCCCACGACTGCCAATTATGTGATTACGGCGACGATGGCGGCGCCTGCCCTTTTGGCTTTTGACAATGTACCGCTGGTAGCAGCCCATCTTTTTGTTTTCTACTTTGGAATTGTAGCCGATATTACGCCGCCGGTGGCTCTGGCTGCTTATGCCGGATCGGGGCTGGCCAATAGCAATCCTTTTAAGACGAGTATTCAAGCGGTGAAAATTGCGATTGGTGCTTTTTTGATTCCTTATATGTTTGTACTTTCGCCGCAGTTGTTGTTGGGCGAGGCGCCTCTGTATTTGGTCGCTTTTTCGGTGACAACGGCAACGCTGGGAATGTTTTGCATTGCTACGGCTCTGGTGGGTTATATTGAGAAGCCTTTGCATTGGAGTGAGCGTTTGCTGTTGACGTTGGCTGGTTTGAGCCTTGTGTATGCGCACTTGGTGACGGATATTTTGGGCGTGGCTATTTTCTTGGCGATTTATGTTCATCAGAAGATGAGCGGCCGTAAAGGTAAGAAAGATCAAGGAACAGATGTGCCGCCTGTAGGGGTGTAAGTGACACAGGTTCAATGGGACTGAGTAAGGATTTAGTGGGACTGGATGACGATTTAGTGACACTCGGTGACGATTTAGTAACACTCGGGAGCGGTTCTGGTGCCTTAGAAAATGACAAAAAAAGGACCCTTTCCTGCCCCCCTCCCTGTGTTATTACATACTTTTTTGGTGGCTGTAAAAGCTAAGGGTAGGTGTGCACTTGAGAGGAGGATGGCTTATGAGTCAGCGTCCTGTTATGTCTGTTCGGGCTGCCTTGGAGCGATCTGATAAGGAAGGATGATGGGTTGATGAATGATACGCTGAAGACGATTTTTAATAGACGGAGTGTTCGAACTTTTAAGCCGGAGCAGATTGAGAATCAGGCTTTAGATAGTATTGTTTCTGCTGGTCAGTATGCGCCGAGTGGCATGAACCATCAGCCTTGGCATTTTACGGTGGTGCAGAATCGGGAACTTTTGGCGGATATTAATACGCTTTGTAAGGCTGTTTATATGCAGTGGGACAATCCGGCTTTGCAGGAGCGAGTGAAGGCGGAGAATTTTAGTGCTTTTTATCATGCGCCTACGTTGATTGTTGTTTCTGGCGATGCTACTTCTTTGACGCCCCAGTTTGATTGTGCGCTGGCTTTGGGTACTATGTTTTTGGCGGCTGCTTCATTAGGAATTGGTTCTTGTTGGATTCATGCGTTACAGTCTTTTCATGATCTGGCAGAAGGGCCGGCTATGATGAAAAAGTTGCAGGTGCCGGAGGGGTATCGGATTTTTGGTTCTGGCGCTTTTGGTTATAGTGCCCAAGAGTTGCCTTTGCCGAAGCCTCGTAAGGAGGGGGCTGTGACGATTTTGCGGTAAAAAAAGAAGGACCTTGCGCGATTGAGGGCGCGAGGTCCTTCTTTTTGTCTATGGCTTAGACTGGCTTAGGCCATCATTTGTTTTTCGAGTTCTAGTGGTTCGATGTATTCGCCATTTTTATAGGCGCGCATGTTGCCGCCGGAGATTTCGTCGATGAGGACGATTTGGCCGTCTTCTACTCTGCCAAATTCGAATTTGATGTCGTAGAGGTCGATGTCTTTTTTGGCCAGTTCTTCTTTGACCACGTTGGCGATTTGTTGGGTTAGGTTTTTGAGGACTTTGTATTCTTCGTGGGAGAGGATGCCGAGCATGGCCAGACCGTCTTCGTTAATGGGGGGATCTTGGCGGGCATCGTCTTTAAGGGTTACTTCTACGAAAGCATCGAGGGGTTGGCCTTCTTCTGCGTAGCGACCGTAGCGGCGCAAGAAGCTGCCGACGGCGCGATAGCGGCAGATGACTTCGAGGCCTTGACCGAAGACGGTGGCTGGCTTTACGGTCATGGTGGCTTCTTCTATGTTGGCATCGATGTAATGAGTGGGGATGCCTTTTTCTTTAAGTACTTCAAAAAAGAATTTGGTTAGACGAAGTCCCGCTCGACCGGCGCCTTCGATGGTGAGTCCAACGGTGTTGGCACCAGGGTCAAAGACTCCGTTTTCGCCGGTTACGTCGTCTTTGAAGGTGAGCAGGTAGTTGCCGTCTTCGAGTTCGTAGACGTCTTTTGTTTTTCCGGTGTAGACTAGGTTCATGGGTTGTTTCGTTCCTTTCCTTTGAGGTTGTTTCGTTTGATCTATGCACTTTCATTATGCACTATTTTTTCTAATATCCCAACTGTATTTTTAGTGGAGCGTTGGTGGCCAGTGGCATGGGGATGTTTCGTTTGGCAGCTGTGCCCTAGAGGGGTACGACTTGCTAGTACGAAAATAGTCCATTGTTACTTTGTGGTGGGGTCAGGCGTTATGAATTCCTTCCGAACGGACTCATCCCACGCCATGAGCGGCAGCATAGCTGCCGATGGCTGAGGTCTGAAGTCCTCTCTCCAGGAAGTCATAACGCCTGACCCAGATACATCTTGCTGGTTGTGACTGCGTTTTGGCCTATTGCAAATACAATAGCCAGTTGCGTATACATAGCAAGCAAATAGTTACGCAAAGCAATGCCAACGGGAGTAACAATCAGCAAAAACTCTCTAGGACTGGGCATCACGCTTTCCGCAGCGGGACTTGGGACCTCAGCTGTCGCCAGCTTGCTGGCGGTAACAGCGTGGGACCAGTCCAGAGCGGAGGAAAGCGTGATGACCAGGCCCCTGCACAAAGTAACCCCAACGTAATCAGGAAAAGCTGATTTTCATCAAATGGTTGTGCCCAACCGGGCATGGGGGGTTAACACGAATATAGCTACCTTGTGGTGGGGTCAGGCCTTCAAATCCTATATCGTTTCTTTACATATCTTCGACTTTTATTACATATCTCCTTGCAATTAAGACAGATGTCAATAGAAAAAAGCAGTCCCTTTTCAGGGACCGCTTGTAGCAGAAGAGCGATGCATTTTTTTTCGATAGTGATGAACAAGAAAGGCAAATAGAATCATGGCTAGCGTAACGACAATGAGACGGGCTCCATTTTCTGTAATACTATATATATCGTGACCCATAAGGCCGTCGAAGAGAACCATTGGTATTTTTCCAAGGGCTGTCGCTGCCATAAATGCCCAAAAGGAAGCTCCGCTAAAAGCTGCGGCCATGTTGATGACACCAGAAGGTACAAAAGGAGCGAGCCGTAAGAGTAAAATACTCATGAAGGCGTTCTTACTGATCCATTGGTCAAAGCGGTTTAGCTGCTTATGCTTGCTGAGCCAAAGGACAACGAAAGATCGGCCATAGTAGCGAAAGAAGGAAAAAGCGAGCGCCGCTCCTACCAGTTCGCCTATCCAGGCCAACAGCAAGCCTGTGGTCCAGCCAAAGACATGAACAAAAGCACCGATAAGAAACAAACTCGGAACGACACTGATAAAGTTCTGTACTGTAGCGAGAAACAGTGCGATCGCCCAAGCTTTCCAGCCTAAAGACTGCAGATAGGCAGAAAGTGCCTGTATATCCGTCGTAAACGTATGAAGTAAAAAACTTCTACCCCACTCTGTTTGCCAGAGAACTAAGAAAGCCAAGAGCAACACAGCAAGCACGAAAAGCTTTCTAAGTGGCATTGAAGGGCCTCCTTTATTTAGGCACAATCATAAAATTGACGCTTGGGTTCTGTTCTTTTGCCCAATTGTAAGACCATTCATTGCGGAAAAGGATAACAGGTCGATCTTTAATATCTCGAACTAGCATGGCACTATCAATACCCTTAATATTTGTCTTTAAGGCTTCGTCATTGATCCAGCGCGCCACACTATAGCCAAGATGATTCAGCTCAATATCAACACCATACTCATTTTTCAAGCGATATTCCAAAACTTCAAACTGCAATAACCCAACAGCGCCAACTATATAAGACTCAATGGCCATTTCTGGTTGACGAAAGACCTGCACAGCCCCTTCTTGTGTTAACTGGGTCATGCCTTTGTTAAATTGCTTTCGCTTCATCGTGTCTTTTGCTTGTACTCGTGCAAATAACTCCGGTGGAAAAACAGGAAAGTCTTCGAACTGAAAAGACAGTCCATCGCCACAGAGGCTGTCCCCAATGCCAAAAACACCGGGATCAAAAAGCCCTACAATATCTCCAGGATAAGCTTCTTCAATAATCGTTCGTTCTTGGGCCATAAATTGCGTAGGCTGAGAAAGCTTGATCGTTTTTCCTGTCGTGATGTGTTTTACAGCCATGCCTTTAGAAAATTTTCCGGAACAGATCCGCATAAAGGCGATGCGATCACGATGGGTCGGATTCATATTCGCTTGAATCTTAAAGACAAAAGCAGAAAAGCGTTCATCATCGGGGGCCACGGCGCTGTCTACACCTTTTCGGGCCAGTGGCGGTGGTGCCAACTGTAAAAATTCTTCGAGAAAAGGACGAACGCCAAAGTTGCTGATAGCGCTGCCAAAAAACATCGGTGTCAGTTCACCAGCCGCTACTTTTTCTTCATCAAATTCATCACCGGCTAGATCAAGCAATTCAATATCTTCTTGTAAAGCCTGGTAGACTTCTTCACCAAGCAATTCTGCAAAAGCAGGATCATCAACAGAACCGACAGTAGAAGGAATCACTTTCTGACCATGAGCGCCCTCTGTATCAAAAAGTTCGATTTGCGCCAACTTACGGTTATAGACACCGAGATAGTTGCCTTCAATCCCAACGGGCCAGTTCATGGGGTAGGCACGAATGCCTAAGACATTTTCGATCTCTTCCATCAATTCAAAGGGATTTTTCCCGAAGCGATCGAGCTTGTTGACAAAAGTAAAAATAGGAATCCCTCGTTGCTTACAGACCCGAAAAAGCTTTTTCGTCTGATCTTCCACGCCTTTGGCCACATCAATGACCATAACAGCGCTGTCTGTAGCCATTAATGTCCGGTAGGTATCTTCACTAAAATCCTGGTGACCTGGCGTGTCAAGAATATTGACACGATAGCCATCGTAGTCAAATTGAAGCACACTGGAGGTTACAGAGATACCCCTCTGCTTTTCAATCTCCATCCAGTCTGAGAGGGCATGCTTTTGAGATTTTCTAGCTTTTACTGAACCAGCTAGGCGAATGGCGCCGCCGTAAAGCAGTAGCTTTTCTGTAAGTGTTGTTTTACCTGCGTCTGGGTGAGAGATGATAGCGAAAGTACGACGACGATTCACTTCTGTGGAGAGCGTTGAAGCAGTTGTCATTCTATTTCCTCCAGGCTAAAATCAAAAATCATATCTTATTAGTATACATCTTATTCAGAATGAGAAAAAGAGATAGAACTGCTTTTTCCGTTGCTATATCTTGATGTTGTTAGATGGTACTTGGAAACAAGAGGATTTCTTCGTTTTCTTCTAAACCTTCTAAGACTTGTACGACTTCTTCGCCAAGGACGCCCAAGCGAATCTCTCTTCTCTCTATCACCCCATCTTGTAGAGCGTACACATAAGTCCCTTCCACAGTCGATAGAAGAGAGGTACGTGGTATTAACAAGCTTTCTTCACTGATCCAAGAAAAAGTAACATCGATAGGAAACCCTTCTAGCCAACTCTCAGGCTTTTCTTGTAACTCAATATAGACTGGTACCCGTCGTTGTTCCAGCCCAAGGGGAGAAAGCTTTGCTTCAGCTCTTGTCCCGATGTTTTTTACAATGCCTGAAATAGCAAGGTCTGTCCCACGATGACTCAGCAGAACTTCCTGTCCTTTTTGAACTTTATTGATTTCTTCGTGAAAGACAGGCACTTCTACTTCAAAAAGGCCTTGCCCGATAAGTTGTAGCAAAGGGCGAGAAGGATCAATCATTTTTCCTGGATGCACTTCCATTCCTAAGATAGTGCCTGCAAAAGGTGCTCTTACCTCTAGGGTAGATAGATCGCGATACAAACCTTGTTTTTCTTCTTCTAAAGCACGAAGGCGGCGGCTCCAATCGCCTTGATCTCGCAATACTTCCGCTTGCGTGAGCCGCGCTTGGGCCTGCGTAAGGCGGCTTTGTTCCATTTCCCATTCCTGCTCTATTTTTTCCAGTTCCACAGGTGCCTTAGCCCCTGCTTCAACAAGTTGATAAATCCGCTCTCGATCCGCTTCAATTTCTGTCAGGCGAAGCTGGCGCTGTCCGATTTCTTCTTGTTCAATGGTCACTTGCCAGTAAGCCCCTTCTCGATTCATTTCTTGCTGAATTCCTTCTATTTGTGCTTCTATCTGTGCCAATCGCTCTTGCAAAGGTCTACCGTCTAAGCGCAGCAAAAGTTCTCCGGCTTGGACTTTGTCTCCGCTTTTCTTGTAGACTTCCAATACTTTGGTCGTTACCGGCCCATACAGGACCGTATCCTCTTGTGCCACCAGATAACCTTTTTCTTTCCAATTCAATTCTATGCTATCATAGCGAACTTTAGCAAAAGCGTACTCTTCACCTGTCCTTGTCTGCCAATTAAAGAACAGAAGAAGCAATATCAACAAAGGAACCAGCCCGTAGAGCCATTTTTTCCACTTCACAATGACTATCCCTCCCGATCCTTAAATACTTCAACCATATTAAAGTCTACCAGTTTCCGATAGAGCAGCCCATGAGCCACTAGAGCAAAAATCATTGCAGCCACCGTTGACCACAGAAAAATTTCTGCCGAGTAATAGAGGGGTACTTCATAAAAATCTGTGGCAACAGAACGCAGGAGAGCGCCGACTAGCGCTGTGCTAAGAGGAATACCCAGGGCGATGGCACCCATAACTAAGAGGCCATTTTCTCCTGCCACCATGGTAACCATCTGCCTTTTCGAAAAACCAAGAACTTTTAAGGTAGCCAGTTCATTTCTTCGTTCTTCAAGATTGAGTGATGTCACAGCATAAAGACTTGTAACACCAGCTATCATCGAGAAAATCAGAATTACCATGGAGGTATAGATCATCGTTTCTAGTAATTCCGCTACATTGTCACGCATGCGGATTTGGCTGTGGTAGACGCTGATGCCTTTTGCTTCTTCTAACTTCTCCTCTAAGGACGAAAGCAAAAGAGGCTCAGCTTGAAGTAAGATGGAGGTAGCCACATCGCGCTCCCCCAAGAGCGTACTTGCTCTTTGCCGTGGTAAAAAAGCATTATAACCAATATATTGAGGCACAATTTTGCTTACAACCCAGATCTCTTCCCATGGCTCAGTCAATAAAAATTCAACGGTTAGACTATCACCAACAGTTACATGAAGCTGGTTCGCCAAGCGCTCTGACAAAGTCAACCCTGTTGTTGGCAAGGTTTGCTCTCTGCCTTCTTTATCAATGAGGCGATAGAGTCGTCCCTCTTCTTCGAGGCCTAGTAAGGAAGTCTCTTCTGTCCCATGATTGCTTTGTAAACGCAAGGGAATGTTAAGCTGGGCTTCACCGGCTCTAACTTCCGACCAAGCTTCTATTTCTCGAATCACATCGTAAGCCGGCATGGGTTGATTCAAAAAGATCTGATAATCATAGGGCTGGCTTTCCAAGTAGTACTCTTCCATCATGTAGTTGGCAGACTCTTCTAAGACTTGTGCTGTCACAAGTAAGACAAAAGCAAAAAGAAAACCGGTAAAAGTCAATAAAGAGCGACCAGGGTTGCGCAGTAAATTCCGTAGCACAAGCTTGCCGGTAAAAGGCAAGACTGACCAAAAAGGCAACTTGTGCAAAGGCCAAGCTTGCCCACTTTGAGGCGCTTCTGCTCGCATCGCTTCTGCAGGTTCGAGGCGCAACAAAGACTTCGCCCCTTGATATCCTGCTAACAGGCCACCAAAAGCGGCTAACATAAAAGCTACAAAAGCTCGCGTCCAGTCAAAACCGATATAAACATCAGGCAAGCGAAAATAGGTAATTAAGTATTCTGTTAAAAACATAGCTACGATCGAACCAAAAAGAAGACCAAAAAGCCATCCAACGAAGGCTACGCCGAAAGCCCAGGTCATGTAATGCAAAAGTATCTGTCGACTCTGATAGCCAAAAGCCAATAAGGTGCCAATCTGCTTTCTCTGGCTTTTGACCAATCGGCGCAACAAGTTGTACAACATAAAACCAGATAGAAGTAAAAATACAACAGCCACTGACGTAGCCATCAATTCTAAACTTTCAATTTCTTGCATCAAAATGGCATGGCTAATTTGTTTGTCTCGATCATAGATGGTAAGAAGTCCGTAAGGTTTAAGTTCTTCTTTTAACCGTTCTTTTAGTACTTCTAGGGAAGCATCGCTATCACTGCGAAAAATGATTTCATTAAAAAGGCCCGCCATATTAAAAAGCTCTTGGGACTGCTCATGAGAAAGATAGGCTATGCCAAAAGTCTCCGGATCAGGCGCCATTTCTGTGCCATCTCGCAAGGTAATGACATATTCGGCACTAATGGCTAGACCTGTCACCTCCATCGATATCAACCGGCCCTCTACAATCAGTTCGATAAAGTCACCCATTTGCAACTGGTTTGCTTCTGCAAAAGCCGGATCGAGCACAAGACCGGTTCCTGCTCGATCATGATTGCTATCTCCTACCGGGCGAATTCGATTTACCGTACCTCGGCGATCTTCTGGTATCGAGATAAGCCGTAAGGTTTTACCTTCTTGTAATGATACATCTCGAACAATTCTTCCTTCCATCGCTGCAAGTCCCGGCAAAGATCGCAAGTAGTCCAGATCGGTTTCTGGAATTTGCCGTACTTGTGTAAAAAGATGAGCAAAGGCCAAGTCTTCGTAATAGGATTCTTTGGCTTCGTAGAGGTTGCGACTGGTCGAGAAAAAGGCAATAAAAACCATAACACCAACAGCCATGACAAGAGCAGCTGAGAACAAGGTTCCTTTACGGCTTTGTATTTCACGCCAGAGCTTGCGCCAGAGAATCACCAGGTCACCTCCTCGGCCGCACAAGGCTGTGCGTTGACCCTGTTTTCTACGATACGTCCACTGCCCATCACAAGAACGCGGTGGGCCATTTTCGCAATGGCACCGTTGTGAGTAATAATAAAGACTGTTTTTCCCTGTTCTTGGTTGATCTTTTGCAGAAAATCAAGCACTTTACGACCTATGACCAAATCCAGAGCACCTGTAGGCTCATCACAAAGTAATACATCAGGATTTTTTGCAGCCGCTCGAGCAATAGCCACACGCTGTTGCTCTCCACCGGACAATTGCGCTGGAAAGTGATGGGCTCGTTCCGCCAAGCCAACTCTCTCTAAGACTTCATCAATGGGCAGTGGCTCTTTCACCAGAGAAGCACCCATCTCAACATTTTCCCACACCGTCAAGGCTGGCAAAAGATTGTAAAACTGAAAGATAAATCCGACAGAATCTCTTCGATAAAGCGTCAACTCTTTTTCCGAAAATAAAGCAAGATCTTTTCCTCTATAATAACAATGGCCTGAAGTAGCTTGATCGAGGCCTCCGAGTACGTTCAAGAGCGTACTTTTTCCCGAACCAGAAGGCCCGAGAATAACCACCAGTTCACCCGATGGAATATCAAAAGTTGCATCTACAAGCGCCGGAACAGTAACTTCCCCCATTTGATAGAGTCTGCTTAGTTGCGTAGCACGAAAGATAGGAGCCATTGGAATCACCTACTTTCCGAACAAAAGAAATGTCGTTGCATAATCTTATAGATTACAACATGGTACTTTTATGCTTACAATAATTATCAATGTTGTGCAAGTTTTTTTCAACACTTTTTCATTACCATTAAAAAAGGATTCGTTTAGATTGAAATAGAAAGAATATAATTACAAAAAGTTTCTCAACGATCCCGATAGGTAAAAGGAGGTAAGGCGATTATGTTGATTACCAATACAGAGACCATTGCGGGTCGCGAAATTGTAGAATCACTAGGGCTGGTTAAAGGTAACAGCATTCGAGCCCGGCATATTGGTAGCGATATTGTCTCAGGGTTGCGTCAACTTGTAGGCGGCGAAATGAAAGAGTATGGAAAAATGCTACAAGAAGCGCGAAGCCTGGCTATGGATGCTATGATTGAGGAAGCGGAAAAACTTGGCGCTGATGCTGTTGTTAACGTACGTTTTTCTACTTCTTCCATTATGCAAGGCGCCGCTGAAGTACTTGTCTTCGGTACCGCTGTAAAGCTCGGCAAGTAAGCAAGTACGTCAAAAAAGCACTCCTCCTATGTCAGTGGGAAGAGTGCTTTGCTTTATTCTTTTTCTTTACTTTTCTAACACGAAAATAGTTACCTTGTGGTGGGGTCAGGCGTTATGACTTCCTTCCGAACGGACTCATCCCACGCCATGAGCGGCAGCAAGCTGCCGATGGCTGAGGTCTGAAGTCCTCTCTCCAGGAAGTCATAACGCCTGACCCAGATACATCTTGCTAGTTGTGACTGACTTTTGGCCTATTGCAAATGCAAATACAATAGGCAATTGCGTATACATCGCAGAAAGTTGCACAATGCAATGTCAACGGAAAGTAACAATCAGTAAAAAGCCCTCTGGGCCTGGGCATCACGCTTTCCGCAGCGGGACTTGGGACCTCAGCTGTCGCCAGCTTGCTGGCGGTAACAGCGTGGGACCAGTCCAGAGCGGAGGAAAGCGTGATGACCTGGCCCCTCTCCGAAGTAACCCCAACGTAATCAGGAAAAGTTGATTTTCATCAAGTGGTTGTGCCCAACCGGGGGCATGGAGGGGTTAATAAGGAATTGGCTTGCGAAAAGACTTGTGCCCAAGAGATCAATTTATAGTCATAGGCCAAGTAAAAGGCGCTAAGGTAAAAAGACAAGCCAAAAGGTGACAAAGCGAATGGCCAAAGCCAAAGCTAAACTTGCTTCCAAAGGTATATGAAAAGCGACTTAACAAAAGCATCATAGCACCTTCGAAGGTACCAAGGCCACCGGGTGTCAAAGGAACCATGGCTACCATATAAGATAGAAAAGTGACGACAGCAATGACAAGAAAAGAGATTGGCACTTCCATGGACAGGACGACGATATAGGCTTTGACAGCAAATAGTACCCATATCAGTATAGAAAGAATGCTGTGCCCGATCCAGGTTATAGGGGGCCCTTTAACGTTTTGCGAAGCTTGACGAAATTGCTCCACACCGTTACTGATTTTTTCTTCCCAGCGATCGGAGAGCGGCACTTTGTAGAGCAAGGGAATTATCTTCTGAGAAGCAAGCAATAGAGCCATCAAAACAAAGACAACCGTAAAAAGAAAAAGAAAACTTCCCACAAAGAGGGTTCCTTGGGGACCGCTTATTTTTTCGTTTGCCAGCAGCCAGCCTAGAGATGCTGCACTAAGCAGTAAAAAAGGAATGACACTAATTACTTTTTGTATTGTAAGCAAAGCAATGGCTCTAGAGGCACTACATTGCATTCGTGTGCATAATAGCCAAACTTTTGCTCCTTCTCCGCCTGCTTTCATGGCTGGTGTTACCGATTCGACAAAAGAACCTACCAGGTTCAAGTGGACCATATCTCGATAAGATACCTTTTCGCCCATTCTTCTTGCTAATAGATACCATTGTAGTGCAATCATCGCCATGGTTACAATCTGTAAAAAGATAGCCAGATATAGCAAAGAGCGCTCTAGAGCTATTATTGTTGCCCATAAATCAGCGATAGGTACCCACCAAAACAGGCTCACGAGAATAGCCAGAGCCACGATATACAGCCACATTTTTTTCAAGGTTCTCTCTCCCTTTTTGTAAAAGGACTGTTCCTTTTAAAGTGGCGCTTTTTTGTTCTATCAATGTACAGGCTGAGCAATAAGGATTTTTTTCTTGCTCGAACAAAGATTTAAAGCTGCTAATATCAGGACAGCGTAACAGAACACGAGTCCCCTCTTTTGCTTTACGCCATATATTTTTTAGAATCAAATCATGGGGCTTGGCTTGCAAAGCCACATGAACGACACTGTATGAAGAAGTATCAATCGTTTGGCCCTGGGCGCAAAAAATCTTGACTTGATTCGACAAGTTCAATTTATGCACAAACTTTCTAGCACTATAGACGGCTCCTAGATCGCTATCAATGACATGGACTATTGCACCGGTTCGCTTTGCAATTTCCAGTGCTGTACAAGGCAAAGGTCCTCCGCCAATACAGAGAACTGTGTCTTTCTCTGTAATGCTTCCTAGAACAATTTCTCGACCTACAATCTCTTCATAGTATCGCTTCTGAAGACGAAATAGACCTGGTGAGTATAGCGCTATCTTTTCTAGTAAGGGTGTGAGCATGCTAATAATTCTCATTTTCATCAGGGTTTGTGACGCCTCCCTTCTGATAGGGTGAATGAGAATCCCACTGGATTCCCATTCACAAAGTTTTATGTATTACCTATTAGCATTCGCACTTAAAACAGGTTAACAATCTGTGTTCCTATCTGATTCACAATACCTGCAAAGAAAAAGGCACTGAAAATGGTCAATCCAGCAATAAAAATCGCTACTTTTATGCCAAACTCCTTAAAAAGCACGGCAAACACCGCAAGGCAAGGTACATAAAATAAAGCTACAACAGAGCCTACCAGCAACTGTAAGGTGGTTAAGTCCATCTCCAAAAGAGGCAATACACCCAGTTCCCGGCGAATGATACCCAGAACCAGAGCAAGGCTCGCTTCTTGCGGTAACCCTAGCCAACCACTGACAAGGGGCTTAATAAATTCACCAAAAGACTCTAAGGCGCCTGTCTCAACCATCAAAGCGGCCAAAGCAATCCCAAAAAACAGAGGCACTTGTGCGTCTACCATGAAGTTCTTCGTACGCAACCAGATCTTCCGCGTAACAGCTTTGCCATCAGGCAATAACAGGTTCGGTATCTCCAGTAGCATCGGATCGATTTTCCCTGGGATCAATCGTCCCATAATGTTACCGGCTACAATCAACGTGAACAGAGAGATGGCAAACATCATAAGCAATACTGTAATCGACCGCTCCCCTAACAAAGCGACAAAAGCACCGGTCTGAGAAGCGCAAGGGATGGCCAATGACACAAGGGTTGCAACGATGATTCGCTCTTTATATGTCGTCGCCGCTCTCGTTCCCAAAATAGCCGGGGCTGCGCAACCATAACCCATAAACAAAGGAACAATGTTGCCACCTTGTAAACCCATACTACGTAACGTTCGATCTAAAAGCACGCCTAACCGAGGCATGTAACCACTGTCTTCAAGAAAAGCCAACACTATGTAAAACAAAAAGATATAAGGCAAAATAAGAGCAAAAGGCCATTCGACCATCTTAACGAGAACACCATATTCACCGACTAACAGATTAAAGACAAGGCCTTCCGTTACAAAAAGAGAGACAAAGGCCTTGATAGCAGGCACGATAATATCGTGGGTTACAGGTAAGAAAAAAACAGCGCGCAAGGCTTTACCGCCACCGACGACAAGACCAAGGGCTATTAATAGAACAAGAAAAGCGATGGGCAAACCGGGCATGGGTAAAAGCATCCAATCTCCCAAACGCTCTTGAAAAGTAGGATGACGATGATCGACACGCTGTACTTTTTCAGCGATACGACCAATTTCTTTCCATCGCTCTTCTTGGGGAATTACCCCTGGCTGACATGACTTTAACTCTCTACTGGCGACTTTAAGAATCTGGTCTAGAACTTCTTTCAAGCCAATATTTCGAATGGCTATCATCGGCAAAACAGGCGCACCTAGTTCGCGAGATAGAGCTTCCGTATCAATGGTAATACCCTGACGTTCTGCCACATCCATGAAGTTAACGGCAAAGACGATAGGAATGGAACACTGCTGTAATTGTAAAGCCAAATTCAAGTTGCGTTCTAAGTTCGTACCGTCTAATACACAGAGAACAACGTGCGCTCCTTCACCCAACATCTCAATGGCTACTTCTTCTGCTGGTGATGTTGTTTCTAGGGAGTAGGTACCAGGCACATCAATAATAGAAATACTTTGACCTCGGTGCTCTGTCTTTCCACTGGTAAAACCAACGGTCGTACCTGTATAATTGGCCGATAGCACCTCTTTGTTCGTTAGTTTAGAAAAAATAACGCTTTTGCCTACGTTGGGATTCCCCATTAAGAGGACTCTGATTTCATCGGATCTTACTGGAACAACTGATTCATCTTGTGAATGGCAATCCACGGACATCACCTCTTTGGTAGATAAAGCTTCGTAGCGTAGAAACAGCGTAGCGCGAGAAAACCGGAACTAGTTCATCTCTCGTACTTCGATCTGATCGGCTAAATCTTTTGCAATGGCGATGTGTCGATTGCCAATTTTGATAACGATGGGCCCGCCGAGAGGCTGCTTGGAAAGCACCGATACAACAGCTCCCTGGCGCAATCCTAAGGACTTCAACAAGCTGACTTGAGGAAGACTTTCAATCTGACATAGGCTTTTTTGTTCTCTATCGTACAAGGGCATATCTTCATCCCCTTTCCTAATAAATGATGTTGAAATTCATTATTCAATACCTATGATACTCATTTTCATTTTATTGCCTTTTTTCGCGCCTGTAAAGATCTTTTTTTCAATAATGGACAAAAAAAGGATAAAAGAAAGAAGCCACAATTGCATAGGCATTGTGGCTTCTTTCTTTATTATATTTTACTTCACAATGGGCGCTAAAGCACGAAATTCTTCCGTGGCAGCTCTTTCTAAAAGATCGAAAAAGACGGACTCGCTGTTCCAGATTTCTGCACCTAATTCTTTCATCATGGCCAGCCCGTTCTGATAGTTAAGTGATTGACGAGAGCCAACAGCGTCACTGGGAATAATGACTCGATAGCCTTTTGACAAAAGATCGCGGACTGTTTGGAACACACAAACATGACATTCTGTTCCAACGACAATGATCTCTTGTCGTTCCCTGTTCCTTAATTCTAAAAGCAGTTCATCGTTACAAGCGCTAAAAGTAATTTTCTCTAGAACTTTTGCTGTGGGAAGTTCCTCTTTTACGGCTTCTACTGTTTCCCCAAGCCCTTTGGGGTACTGTTCTGTAATTAGAGCTGGTATGGACAATCGATTTGCCGTTTTCGACAGGATAGCAATGTTACGCAGAATCCCCTCTTTTTTATCGATGGCTGGCAACAATCTTGCTTGCACATCAATCACCAGTAGCAACGCTTTCTCCCGACTTAGGCGTTCATAAGGCATACAGTCACCCCAATCTTACCTTTTCACCGTCCCAATAATTATGAACTTATAATGGACGTTGATCTTTTTTCTTCAAGGAATTGTAAATTCCTGCTTAAGACAGTGAAAAAGTAAAAAAAAGAAAGACCTTTTACAAGGGCGATTGATTCGCAGCAATGTTTTCTGGTTCTATAAAAAAAGAAAGGATATACTGTTGGATTTCTTGATGCTTCAGTATAAACATATGACCTGATAAGTCGCGATGAAAAAAACGACCGCCTGGGATCACATAGCCTTCTGTCAATGGTTCACCTTGATCATTAAAAAGGCAAGCTGTAAATGTAGGGACAACAACATCGCTTTTCGTAGAAAAAGTAGCCACTCGAAGACCTTCTGCTTGCAATGCTTCAATCATCTCTCTCTTTGCTTCTACAAATTCTGGAGAGTCTCGAAACTCCCAGAGCAACTGTTTAACGACAGGCGCAGAAAAAATATGACCACCGAACTCTAGAATTCGCATTACGAAGGCAGGAAGAGGTACATTCGAGCCAAGCAGTGGGGAGTTTAAGGTAATGACACCTTCTATCCGCTCCCGATTCTCTTGACTTGTCTTACTTACAAAATCAAGAGCAATTCTTCCACCGAGGCTATGACCTACCAGTAAAAACTGCGCTTCAGGGTGAACACGAGAAAACTCACTGATCATCCATTCTAGAGATTGAACGCTTACTTGAATGGGTTGCCCTGTGTCTCTAGGGTTATACTTGCGAGGATACCACTGATCTTGACGAATTTGCCCTCCTAAATAACTATATTGAAGAAGACGATCGTCATAGTAACGATATCCTACCCTGGTTAATGCTTTTCGAATCTCATGAAAACCCATATTGTTAAAACGACTGCCATCAGAATAGCAACCCAGACCATTTAGAAAGACAATGTAAAGATTCTCTTGTCCCTTCATCTGTTGAGGGTCCATGCTTTCAAATTCCTCTTGAACGGGCAAGTCTCTATCGTAATAGGGAAAGCCTTCCCAATAGAGCAACAGCACCAGAGGAAGTAAAAAAATTAGAAAGATAGACGCTTTTTTCATAGTCCTAGTTTTCAGAGAAGCATCAAGACCTATACTTGCGTCTTGATGGCTAATTTTCTCCAAAAAAACAAAGACCTTCTTTCCTTGAAGAAAAAAGGTCTTTTCGTAAGGCTTATATTTTTCAATTCCCCACCAAAGGAAAGAGCCTCATTATGAACGACTTTAGGCTCGCAAAGCCTTTCCTCTTTCTAGTTGCTATCAAGAAGAACTATCGGAGTCAAATGTTTTCTGCAGCAACACGGCACCACCGTAAAAAAAGATAAAAGCCATAACGCCCATGATGACATAAAACCACATCATCATAGCCAGTTCCCGTAAAGGCTCATCATCAAGTAAGATTTCTTCACCACGCATCTCTGCTTCCATGAGCACTTCTTCTGTAATTCCAAGCTCTTCCTTCACTTCATCTAAAGAACCAAGGACTTGGAAGCCGGCAAAAAAGCCCCATAGAAGAAGTATAAATCCTATTGTTTTTAAGATTTTGGGCGCCCATTGTTTCAACTTTTACACCTCCAGCCTTGATTTATTCGTCAAAAGTAAGCTATTCCCTGCTTGGCTGGGGGCATTATTTTAGTGACACTGGGAGGACGGCTTGCGGACGCTGAATTAAAGTCTTGACTATATAGTACGAAAATAGCTACTTTGTGGTAGGGTCAGGCGTTATGAATTCCTTCCGAACGGACTCATCCCACGCCATAAGCGGCAGCAAGCTGCCGATGGCTGAGGTCTGAAGTCCTCTCTCCAGGAAGTCATAACGCCTGACCCAGATACATCTTGCTGGTTGTGACTGCGTTTTGGCCTATTGCAAATACAATAGCCAGTTGCGTATACATAGCAAGCAAATAGTTACGCAAAGCAATGCCAACGGGAGTAACAATCAGCAAAAACTCTCTAGGACTGGGCATCACGCTTTCCGCAGCGGGACTTGGGACCTCAGCTGTCGCCAGCTTGCTGGCGGTAACAGCGTGGGACCAGTCCAGAGCGGAGGAAAGCGTGATGACCAGGCCCCTCTATGAAGTAACCCCAACATAATCAGGAAAAGTTATTTTCATCAGTGGTTGTGCCCGGACGGGCATGGGGGGTTCGTATGAAATGACACAGCAGAACCTTTCCCTCAGTGTTTTAGGTGGCAAACAAAACGTCCCTTTGGTTGCCTTTTACTTTGGTTGCCTTTTACAGCTTGTCCCAGTCTAGTGTGTCTTCGTTGCTCTCTTCGTAGAGTTCTTTTGCTGCTTCTAAAAAGGACATGATTTTTTTCTTGCTGAACCAAGGGTGGTTGATCTGGTAGGGTCTGCTGTTATATTTGCTGTAGATGTGGATGGTGATGTCGTCATCGTCGCTGTCGTCGTATTCAATGAAGTCGATGTCTTCGTACAGGATCATGAAGGTGGAGTCTCTGTTTTCTAGGGCGCTGCAGTATAGGGCTTTGTCTGTGAAGGCGAAGCCGGCTTTTCCTTTGTTAGAGAGGGATGTGTCTAAGAGTCCGATGATGTCGGAGCTGGAGACTTGTCCTTTGCAGATTTTTTCCCGTCCGTTGGAGGCTACGGTGCTTGGAAGTTGGCGATCGTAGGCTGTGTGGGCCATGCCAGCTCGTAGGATGATGCCTTGGCGGCATGTTTCCATGAATCGTTGGCTGAGTTTTTCTTTTCGTTCTTGCGATGTTCTTTGCACAGTTTTTTGCTCCTTTTGGCTTATGTTGTGTTGATGGTGGGCGGCTTTGATTTATTGCGCGTTCAGCATTTTTATGTATTGATTGCCTTGTTCTAAGACTTGGTTTGTTGCTTCGTCAAGTTCTCCGTTTTCTCTAAGTAAGGATGTGTCTAAGATTGATTTGATGAGTAGGGCCAGTTGGACGCATTGGTAGATGTTTTCTTGTTCTTTTTGGCTGTAGTTGTTCCAGTCTTGGCCTTTTGTTGCGACTGTTTCTTTCATTTTGGCTACGTGAGGGATGAGGTAGCGGTCTAGTTTTTGGAGGAGTTGGGTGATTTGGTTGGCCCGGGTGTAGATGCTTTTTAGGGCGATGGCAATGTTGCGGGCTTGGGCTTTGAAGGCTTTGGCTTTGTCCTGGTTGCTGTAGGCGTCGTTGAGGGCTTTTTTGGATTGGCTGGAAAGGATGGCGCCGCCGACTGCGAGGGCTGGTCCTACGACGAGTCCGCCAAGGACGGCCATGCCGCCTGCCATGCCCAGGCCGCCGGCACTTAAGGCGCCTCCACCGAGCCAGGCTAGTGTGGCTTTGGTGGCGGCGGCTCCCGATAGGGTGCCTAGGGCTGTTTTGGTGGTGGCTGTTACGATAAGACCGCCTAGGCCTGTTTTGACGACGCTGTAGGTTCCAAAGGCCAATAGGGCGCCGGAGCCTACGGAGCGAGGCCGTTGATAGCGATTTCTTTGGCTTGATAGGTTGCTTCTTGTAATTGTTTGAAACTTTCACTGGAGGGATCGAAGTTTCTGAGTTCGTCGATGCCGGCGCTGTTTTTGGGGTTTATGTTTTTGATTTGGGAGTAGGTTGTTACGAAGTCGTCGATGGAGGTGGTGAGTAAGCGGATTTTTTCTTGTCCTAGTTCTTCGATGGCGCCGCGTGTTTTTTCTTTGGCTAGTTCGATGAAGGCTTCTGCTTCTTGGGCTATGTTCTGGGCTCGTTCGTTGATGTTTTGGGCTTCGTTCATGTTCTTTTTGGCGTCGATGCCGTCTTTGATGCCTTTGGCGGCGGCTACGGCGGCAATACCTCCTAAGATGACGGGGATTAGGGGAAATGGCATGGGGATCCCTTCTTTCATTCTTATAGTAGGAAAGCAATGGGACAGTGCTTAAAAGTCTAGGGCTTTGCTTTTGTCTTGCATGAAGTTGTCAAAGTCGTTGAAGTTTTTGAATTGTAGGGTTTGTCCCATTTCTAGGGCAATTTTGTTCAGACCTAGGGTGAATTGGTCGAGGTTGGCGCTTTCGATGGCTTCGTCGATGATGGTGAAGGATTCTTGGAAGAGGGCTTGGCGGTTTTGGTAGAATTGGTTAATCTGTTTGTTGAGTTCTTGCCCTTGTTGGGTCATTGATTCGATGGCGGCTGTGGCGATGGCGTGGATTTTTTGGCGGCGCTGGGCTGATAGTTTTTCTTCTTGTAGGATTTGCAGGGAGGCGCTGTAGAGCATAGAGCTGGTCATGTAGCCGACCATGGCACCGACGGTTGTGCCGATACCAGGTAGAATAACGGTGCCGATGGCGGCGCCCCAGCTGGCGGCCATCATGCCGGTTCCTTTTTCGCCTAGTTCTTCGGCCAGTTGGAGGGCGTTGATTTCGCCGTTGGCGTAGCGGTAGAGGGATTTGCCGACTTGCACGGTGGCGGTGGCGATCATGGCGGGTAGGTTTGTTCGTGATAGGTTGACGAAGACACTTCTGCCGCTGGAGGCCATGAGGCCGCGTATGGCTGTGTCACTAGCACCGATGATATAGGCTGTTCCGCTGCCGGCGGCTGTGTCGATGGCTACGTCTTTGAGTGCGTGCTTGATCTCTTTTTCTCCTCTTAGGACGCAGACGACGTTGCGGGAGGTGGAGATGGCCGAGGAGATAACGGCACCGGCTTTTGCTTGTTCGAGGCCTGATTGGTGGGCTGTTTTTGCTACATATTTGAAAGTGGCTAGTTTGGGGTGTTCTCGTAGGAACATCGCTTCTTGGGAGGAAATGCCGCTGTCGGTAATGTCTTCGGCCACTTGTTGGTATTTTTGGGCTTCTTTTTCTAGGTGTTGGGCTTTTTCTAGATGGCCTTGTTGGCGAAGGTGCTGGGCTTGTCTTTGTAGGTTTTGGGCTTCTGCTTGTGCTGCTTTCTGGGCGAGTTCGTATTGCTCTGAAGGGACAAGGACTTTGTTGCCTCGGTATTTATCCCATTTTTTACTGGTTAGTTTTTTGACGAGGCCTTGGGCACTTTTTTCGATCTCTTCTTGGCTTTCGTATCGACCGATGAATTTCATTTGGGCGCTCCAGAGGGGTTCATTCTGTTGGAGTATGGGGTTGCCTTCTTGATCTACGGCGAGAATATCGTAGAGGCTGTGGTTGCCGAGGCCGACGTCGTTGGAGCGGCTGAAACGCTGGTCTTGTTGGTTGATGATGCTTTCGGCGTTTTTTTGGTTGACGTAGTGAATTTCTGCGGAAAAGCCGGCTTGTTGTTTTAGGTTTTGGTATTGATAGTCGGGGTGGACTTTGGATTGGGAGACTTGTTTGAGCCCTTTTTGAAGGATTTCGCCGGTTTCAGTGACGTTGCCTTGATAGCCTTTTATGTATTCGGCGGCGGCGTGGCCGAAGCGTTGTACATTTTCTGTTGTGGTGGCGCCGATGAGGGTGTCAGTGAGGTGGTTGGGGGGGTTAGGGGCCTTAGAGACGTTAGAGGCGTTGGCGGTAGGTTGGGATTTTTGTTTTTTGGGGCTGCTTGGGGTGTTTTTTTGATTGTGTTGGTGAAGTTGTTGGGACTTCTTTTTTTCTATAGACATAGCATCACCTACTAGATTGTATTATTTTCTCTTTTTATCTTACCATAGGAAAAGCGCTTTTTTGTGAAAAAAGTTGTTTATGGTTTGGGTTTTGCTTGATGGAAAAAGGGGTGCTTTTACAAAAAAGAGCTGATATACTGCTTAAAATACAAATTATTGAAGAGATTATTGATAGGAACAAAGGAGATGGGTAAATTACGATGACAACTCTTATTACAGGTGGTGCTGGCTATATTGGCAGTCACACGGCTTTAGCCCTCCGGGATGCTGGTCAAGATGTTGTGATTCTTGATGATATTAGTACAGGCTTTCATCAACTGCTCCCATCGGGTGTGCCTTTTATTGAAGGAGATATTGGGGATAGTACGCTTTTGCAAGAAGTATTTCAAAGTTACGGCATAAATAGTGTTATGCACTTTGCTGCTCGCAGTCTCGTAGGAGAATCAATGCAAGAGCCGGGCACCTATTTTCTGGCAAATACAGCCAAAACAGCAACGTTGCTGCAGACAATGGCTCAAGTAGGCGTAAAGTATTTTATTCTATCTTCTACAGCGGCTGTTTATGGCGAACCAAGGGCTCTTCCTATCGATGAAAATCATCCCCTTCAACCTACCAATCCCTACGGACTTTCTAAAAAACTTATCGAAGACATGCTTCCCTGGTTTGAAAAAGCACAGGGCCTACAATGGATCTCCCTTCGCTACTTTAACGCGGCTGGCGCTGATTCCCAAGGGAGAAGCGGCGAAATGCACGATCCCGAAACGCATCTAATTCCCAATATTTTGAAAGTTGCATTGGGAGAAAAAGAAGCTCTGCAAATCTTTGGCAACGACTACCCGACGCCTGACGGCACTTGTATTCGCGACTATGTCCATGTTACCGACTTGGCAAAGGCTCACATGCAAGCTTTGGAGTACCTAAGAGCATCAGAAAAAAGCGGTTTTTCTAGAAATGACATATGCTCTGGACCCATGAACCTTGGCAGCAGCTCTGGTTATTCGGTCCTTGAAGTAATTGAAACGGCGCGCCGAGTCACCCAGCACCCCATCCCTCTTCAATGGAGTCCTCGCCGCCCTGGTGATCCTGCTGTTTTGGTCGCTTCTAATGAAAAAGCGAAAGAAGTCCTTCAGTGGCAACCTGAACATAATAACTTAGAAACGATTATTGAAACAGCTTGGCGCTTTGCTAGAAAGTAGGAGCTGCAATGGGGGCAATATAACTTGAGGAGGTGTTGCCCATTGAGTGAAGATAAGAAACCGACGATTGCGCCGGGTGATGAAGATGGTGCTTTGGATGCGGGGGCCCGTCGTCGTGAGAAGAAGAAGGGCGATTTTACGAAAGTGATCAGATTGTCCTGGGATGAGAATGAGTCGTAGCGGTATTTCTTCTTGGAAAGTGGCCGGGGCTTATATTGGTACCATTGTTGGGGCTGGTTTTGCTACGGGGCAAGAAGTTTTGCAGTTTTTTGTTTTCTTTGGAACGTCCGGCATTGTTGCGATTGCTTTGGTTACGCTTCTGTTTATGTTTTTTGGTTATGTTATCTTGGAGTTGGGCCAGCGCTTGCGAGCGGATTCTCACCGTGAGGTGATTCAGTATGCCGGTGGGCGCTGGCTGGGGACTTTGATTGATGGCGTGATTACTTTTTTTCTTTTTGGGGCTCTTACGGCAATGGCGGCAGGGGCCGGTGCTGTTTTTAGTGAGCAGTTTGGCCTTTCTTCTTATCTCGGGAGTTTGTTGTTGTTGGGGCTGACTCTGGCCGTTGTGATGGTCGGAATTTCTGCGGTAATTTCGGCAATTAGTTATTTGGTGCCTTTGCTTTTGCTTTCGCTTCTGGGCATTTTTATAGCGACTTTGTGGTTTCATCCTGTGGACTGGGCTGTTGTGGGGCAAGCTACGGATCCGCGGCAGGCGCCTGTGCCTTTTTGGCCTTTGTCGGCGATTAACTATGTTTCTTATAATCTGGTTCTGGCTGTGGCTGTTCTTGCGCCCATGGGGAAGCATGTGCTTGATCGATCGACCTTACGGCAAGGCGCATTTTGGGGCGGATTGGGCCTGGGCGTTGGTTCGCTAGCTATTTTTTTGACTGTGATTTCCTATCTTCCAGGTATTCTTGCTTATGAAGTGCCTATGGCTTTTATTGCAGCGCAGTTTACGCCTTTTGTGCAGATTGCCTATAGTATTATATTGCTTTTGCAGATTTTCACGACGGCTGTGGGGAGTCTTTTTGGCTTTGCGAGCCGTTTGACGAGTCAGGAAAGTCCTAGTTTTCGTTGGATCTTGCTTGGTACGGTAGCTGGCGCTTTTGTGGCGGGCCAGTTTGGTTTTACCAATTTGATTCGGATTCTTTATCCGGCTGTTGGTTATGCTGGTCTTTTGATGCTGGCTGGTCTTCTTTTGGGTTATGGCCGGGAACGGTGGGTTTTGCTTCAGCCGGCTTTTCGGCGGAAGGATTGAAGGTTGGAAATTGGTGAAAAAAGGGGACGGTTCTGCTCTGTCGTTTTTTATGACAAAGTCAGAAACCGTCCCTTTGTGTTAGTTGAAATAGGACTGCTTTGGTATTTATTTCAAAGGTCCCCTAGAAGCTCTTCTACCTGCGCTGCTGTTAGGTTGTCGGCGCTGATCCTAGGGATTTCTAAGGTGTTGGTTTGGTTTTTGATGACGTAGCTGCCGTTGCTTGTAAATCCAAATTGGTAACTCGTATGTTGAGCCGCTTCTACTACCTTTTGGTTATATATGCCAAAGGGATAGGAAATGGCGTGAACCCTTTTGTTGATATGTTGATTCATATGAAATCTTATGTAATGGCGAGCTCGAAAGAAATCGACATGAAGTTCTTCTTCTGTCATTGTAACGAGTCGTGCTTGCCCATTGTCAAAGTAATGGGCGTCATAGCTGTGGGACTGAATCTCGACGAGATTTGTCGCTTCTAGTTCGTTAATCTGTTCCCAGCTCAGTTTGGGAATGGCATCGGGTACTTCTTTGTCGATCTGGTCGACGATGATGAATTGTGTGGAAGGATAGTTATATTGCTGGAGCAAGGGGAAGGCTTTTTCATAAAAAGAAGCATAGCCATCATCAAAGGTGATAAGTACTGATTTGGAAGGGAGTGCAAAGTCGTCCTCCTCAATCCAACGGCAAAAGTCTTTAAAGTGAATGATATTACAATGGTTGTTTTGTAAGACTCTAAGGTGTTCTTCAAAATCATGGGGATGAATGGTGGAGCATGATTGCATTGTTTCAGAAAGATGGTGGTAGGCTAGGATAAGTACCTTTTCTTGTTCCACTTCTATCTCTATTTCTTGAGAGAAAGCACTTGGGGTTTTTGTTACGGTGAATAAAGGTACTGTAAGTAGAAGTGCTATGGCTTGGCGTCTATTCATTTTTCACACGCTTTCTTGAATGGGATTTTCCAAAGGCTAAAAAGCTTTTTGTAAGGAAATCAGTAGGTTTTATGACGGGAATTATTTGTTAGTTCTACGTATTTTAAGGCTTTTCCTTCTGGTGGATACGACAAGGGGACGGTTCTGCTCGGTCATTTTTCATGACCTAGTCAGAAACCGTCCCCTTGTGTTACGGCGATGCCTTTGATCAAGGGCACAGCTTGTCCCTTTAGGTTCCTAGGAGAACACCGTTCCTTTGTGTTTCTTACGTATACATATTATAGAGCATGTTCTATAATATGTATAAAGTTGTTTATTCTTGCTTCCTCTGTAGGTGAGAGAGGAGGAATCTTTTTTTATGTCAAAACCATCGGAGATGCCCCGCAAAGCGAAGGTTACAAAAGTTTTTATAGTGCTAAGCTGGCTCTTCCTTTCAATTTGGCTATTGGCATTGCTTCACACGAGCAATCAATCTAGCTTTTCCGTACTTACCCATGAACGAGAGGCCGCTTTATATCAGGTAAAGCAACAAGAAGCCATTCAATGGGCCCTCGCGAAAGCGGGTGGCTTTCATAATATAGAGCAAAAATTGATGCAACAATTTGGCATGATCTACAATCGTCCCACTGAAAATATATCGAGGGAGTTTGTAGCTCGTAAAATTGGTCATTTTTCCGTTTATTTTGTTTTTGGCTTTCTTTTGCGTCTAACGATAGGACGAATCGTATCGGGCAAGTTAGGCACTCCCATTGCAATCGGCATGTTGATAGCGATCACAGATGAGTATATTCAAAACTTTGATCCAGGCCGCTCGAGCTTAGTTGGAGATATCGTTGTTGATACTTTTGGTGTACTTCTTGGTGTTTTCTTAGCCCACGGGTTGTCCAAAGTCTATCATTGGGTTGATGTAAAGAAGGTCCTTGTCAGTAAAGACTCCTAGTAACTGGGTAGATGAAAAAGGTGTGGTGGCTTCGGCGTATCTATGTTAGCACTTTTGAAATATTTAAAACCCCATCGCCTCTCTATTGTACTTATCCTTATCTTAACGTTCATAAGTACCTTACTCGAATTGCTGTTGCCTACGTTGATGGCGAATGTTGTTGATGTGGGGATTGTGAATGGAGATATTCCTTATATTTTGAGAACCGGTGCGCTGATGATTGCTGTCTCGATTTTGGCGATTGCCTTTACGATTGCTGTTATTTACATAGCGGCGAAGGTTTCGCTGGAGTTTGGAAAAAGTGTTCGGCGAGATTTGTTTGTTCATATCGAGCATCTTTCGTTGGAGAGCTTTCATCAGATTGGACCGGCGTCGTTAATTACGAGAACGACCAATGACATCAAGCAAGTGCAAGATGTGTTAAATATGTTGCTGCGTATTATGACAAGAGCGCCTTTGATGCTAGTTGGAGGCATTGTTTTGGCGGTCACCAGAGAGGCCACTCTTTCTCTAATTTTCCTGGTGGCTTTGCCGCTTTTGATTCTTGTCATTTTTCTCATTGCCCGTAAGGCCATTCCTCTTTTTACGACGTTGCAGCAAAGGACAGACCGCTTGAATTTGGTGATTCGGGAAAGTTTAACAGGTGTTCGGGTCATTCGTGCTTTTAATAGGGTCGACGATGATAGGAAGCGGTTCGATGAGGCCAATGAGGCTTTTCGAGATACGGGGACCAAGGTGAATCAAATTCTCGCTTTTCTTTTCCCTATTATCTTGATCATCATGAATTTTACGAGTATTGCGATCATTTGGTTTGGTGCTGTTCGGATTGATCAGGGCTTGACACAGGTCGGGAATATGATGGCTTTTTTACAATATGCTATGTTGATTCTCATGTCTCTGATCATGTTGTCGATAACTTTTATTATGATTCCCCGAGCACAAGCTTCC
This sequence comes from Heliorestis convoluta, assembly GCF_009649955.1. Lineage (NCBI taxonomy): Bacteria > Bacillati > Bacillota > Clostridia > Eubacteriales > Heliobacteriaceae > Heliorestis > Heliorestis convoluta. The sequence goes on from NZ_CP045875.1 coordinate 469,521, forward strand.
GCGAAGCGCATTCAAGAAGTTCTAGAGTTTACAGCGGTGATTAGAGACCCTGAGGTAGAGACATCGGATAGAGGAAAAAAGGGTTGGGTGGAATTAAGAAAGGTCACTTTTCGCTATGCTGGAGCAGAGAGAGCTGCCCTTAGGAACATTTCCTTTGTTGCAAAGCCGGGAGAAACGACGGCGATTCTTGGTGGTACTGGCGCGGGAAAGTCGACTTTAGTCCAGCTGATCCTTCGTTTTTATGACCCCGAATCAGGGACGATTCTCATCAATGGTGTTGATACGAAGGAGATGACGCAAAAAAAGTTGCGACAAAAGATAGGCTATGTGCCGCAGAAAGTAGCTTTATTTGCTGGAACGATTGCAGAGAATATTCGCTTCGGAAAGCCGGAGGCAACCGATGAAGAAGTTCTCGAAGTGCTAGAAGTGGCCCAAGCGATTGATTTTGTCAATGAAAAAGAAAAGGGCATCTATAGCATGGTTCAACCAGCCGGTGGGAATTTGTCGGGTGGTCAAAAGCAGCGGCTGTCCATTGCTCGTGCTCTCCTTCGTAAGCCTGAGATCTATATTTTTGATGACACTTTTTCTGCACTCGATTACCAAACGGAGGCCAAGCTACGCAAAGCATTGAAAAGGTTTATTCAGGATAGGACCATTATTTATGTAGGGCAACAGATTCGTACGGTAAAAAAGGCTGATCAAATTGTTGTGTTAGAAAAAGGTGAAATCGCAGGCATAGGGACGCATGCAGAACTGTTGCGAGAAAATAAAGTTTATCAAGAAATTGTAGAGTCGCAGCATGAGAAGGAGGAAGGGACCTATAGGTAAGCCGAAAGTTGCGCAAAAAGGCAATGAGGCAAAAGCAGATGAAGTAATAGAAGAAGAAAAAGAAGGGGCTAGTAAAAAGGTAGATTTTAAGAAAACACTGTTGCGTCTAGCGGGCTACTTAAAGCCAGAGAGCAAGAAGTTAGTGGCTGTTGCGGTTTTTGCTCTTTTGTCTACCCTTTTTAATGTGCTCAGCCCTGTTATATTGGGAAGTGCTACGACATCGATTTTTGAAAGTGTGACAAGGGGCCTCCCCATTGATTTTACCTTTATCGGCCAAGTTGTAATGATCTTGGTGGTTCTTTACCTTTTTGCCTCCTTTTTTGCTTTTATACAACAATATTTAATGGCGGGCATTTCCCAGCGAACCGTCGCTACTTTACGAAGTGAGTTAAAAGGTAAGTTAACGCGGGTCCCCTTGCAATATTATGATCAGCATTCTACGGGCGATCTGTTGAGCCGCGCTGTTAATGATATTGATAACATCAACAATTCTTTGCAGCAAGGTTTGTCGCAAATCATTACCTCTTCTGTCACTGTCGTTGGCATTGTTGTAATGATGTTGCTGATTAGCCCTTTGTTAACGCTTGTTGTTTTTATCACGATTCCGCTCAGTTTGTTGGCTGTACGGTTCATTGCTTCTTATTCACAAAATTATTTTCGCAACCAGCAAAAGGAACTGGGGCATTTAAACGGCCATGTGGAAGAAATGTTTGGAGGTCATCCTATCGTCAAAGCTTTTGGCTATGAGGAGCAAGCGATTGAACGATTTGATGAAATGAATGAACGTCTCTATGAAGCTGGTTGGCGTGCTCAGTTTCTTTCTGGCATTATGATGCCTTTGGTCATTTTTATTGGAAATTTAGGCTTTGTCTTTGTGAGTATCGTTGGTGGCTTGATGGTCGTCAATGGCAGCATTTTAATCGGAAATGTGCAGGCTTTTATTCAATATACGCAACAAATTACGCAACCTATGGGGCAAATTGCCAGCATTGCGACGATGATTCAAAACGCCATCGCTTCTGCAGAACGGATTTTCTCTTTATTAGATGAAGCAGAGGAGAAAAAAGAAGAAGCTTCGGCCATTGATATCGAGGCGATTCGTGGGAATGTGTCCTTTCATCACCTAGGTTTTGGCTACGATGCTGATACCTTTACCGCTAGTGATGGCGATGGTTTGCTGATCAAAGATTTGCATCTAGATATCGAAGAGGGTCAAACGGTCGCAATTGTAGGTCCAACAGGAGCTGGAAAGACAACACTGATCAATTTGCTGATGCGTTTCTATGAGATCAATCGGGGACAATTGCGAATTGGTGGCGTCGATTCGACGAATTTGTCACGAGAACAAGTTCGAAGTATCTTTGCCATGGTGCTGCAGGATACGTGGCTTTTTAGCGGTACGATTCAAGAGAATATTGGCTATGGGAAAAAGAATGCAACCGTCGAGGAGATTCAAGCGGCGGCGCGGGCTGCCTATGCTGATGATTTTATTCGCGCCTTGCCTGATGGCTATAAGACGGTTCTCCAAGAAGAGGCATCGAATATTTCTCAAGGGCAAAAGCAGTTGTTAACGATTGCTCGGGCCATTATTGCTGATCCTAAAATTTTACTATTAGATGAAGCAACGAGCAGTGTCGATACACGAACAGAGCTTCAGATTCAGAAAGCGATGCAGCAATTGATGAAAAATCGGACTAGCTTTGTTATTGCTCATCGCCTTTCTACGATTAAAGATGCTGATGTTATTTTGGTGATGAATCAAGGGGATATTATTGAAAAAGGGACTCATCAAGAGCTTCTTGCTTTGAGAGGGTTTTATGCGGATTTGTATCAGAGTCAGTTTGCGGGGTGAACTGGCTTTATCCTTTATGGGCCTTCAGACTTTTCCTGATTACGTTGGGGTTACTTTGTGCAGGGGCCTGGGCATCACGCTTTCGTCCGCTCTGGACTGGTCCCACGCTGTTACCGCCAGCAAGCTGGCGACAGCTGAGGTCCCAAGTCCCGCTCCGGAAAGCGTGATGCCCAGGCCCAGATGGCTTTTTGCTGATTGTTACTTTCCGTCGGAATAGCTTGGCGAAACTTCCTGCTATACGCAACTACCTATTGTGTTTGCAAGGGGGGTTAATACGAAAATAGATTTTTCATCATTGGTTGTGCCCGGGCGGGCATGAGGGGTTAGTACGAAAATAGCATTTTCATCTTTGGTTGTGCCCAAGTGGGCATGGGGCCTTAGCACGAAAATAGGTAATTTGTGGTGGGGGCATGAGGAGTCAATACGATCTGTTGCAAAAAAAGATTGACAGGATTTATTCTGTGTGCTACAGTCAATTTGTTCAAAATATTAATATAACCTCTGTTAGGTGAGGCTCCTGTACAGAGATACGTTACTGCCCAGAAATGTCGAGAGACGCCAATGTGGTTAACAAAGAGGATCGGCCTAAGGTCCTCTTTAACGTAACCGGGCTTTTCAGCCCAGGCTGTACAGTGCCAAAGCTCAACGAGTGAGGTATGCATAACATAAGGTTGTCTGCGTAAGGATGGCAATCCTTCTTTTTTGCATTGCCCCTTTTTAATGATAGCACAAAGAGGCAGCAAAATTGAGACAATCTTATTTTTTCGTGAACGCATTTAAACCCTCACTTTTTCTGTGAGGGTTTAAATAGTATACAGTATATCTCAAGTTTCAAAATGACGTAATAATTCTTTGATTTCAGACAATGTTGTCATGACTAGTAGGAGGTGAGGACTTTATGAGTACCGAGTCAGACCCGGCGAGGACACTGTTCTATAACTTCATAGGAACGTCTCATAAAGTCCTCACGCCTATTACAGGATAGATGTAAGTTAGGACGAGACCTTCCTGCTCGAAAAAAGACAGGAGGGGTGATTTTGATGACAAAAGCGATTCCTTTTCACAGTCTTTCTTCTGCAGATCAGGATCGAGAAACTTTTCGTCACACTCACTTTACAGAAACCATTGATGCTACGAAGACAGCTGATACCTATGCCCCTGAATCTGTTGGCACCGTTATGCGCGACAACTTCTTGGCTGTGCCAGAAGAATTTACCGTAGCAGAAGCAACACAATTTTTGCGTCAAAATGAGATTGGTCAAAAAAGCAAGTACTATGTCTATGTTGTGGATTCATGGCAAGTACTAAAAGGCATCGTACCGATTCGTAATTTACTCACTGCTTCGGAAAATCAAAAGATTGCCGAGATTGCCTGTCCTGATGTGATCTCTGTGCATGTAAACGAAGACCGTGAAAAAGTTGCCCAGATCATTCAAAGTCGTGAGTTTCTCTCTGTGCCTGTTGTCAATGATCAAGGGAAGCTCCTTGGTATTATCAATACCAAAGATATTCTAGGCATTGTAGAAGCAGAGGCAACAGAAGATTTTCATAAAATGGCTTCCGTGAGTGCCTTAAAAACAAGTCTAAAAACAGCCAGTGTTTCACTGCTTTTTCAAAAAAGAGTCGGTTGGTTGCTTGTCTTAGTTTTTATGAACATCTTTTCTAGCACAGGCATTGCTTTTTATGAAGATACCATTGCTTCCATGGTTGCCCTTGTATTCTTTCTTCCTTTACTGATCGGAAGTAGCGGCAATGCTGGGTCCCAATCGGCAACGATGATGGTTCGTGCTCTCGCCACAGGCGATGTAAAGCTACGCGATTGGGCTAGTTTCTTAGGTAAAGAACTTGCTGTTTCTGGCTTACTTGGTCTGGCCATGGGTCTTGCTGTTGCTGGCATTGGTTTCTATCGTGGTGGTGCAGAAGTGGCTGTCGTTGTTGCCTTAACGATGCAGATTGTCGTTATTGTAGGTAGCCTAATTGGTATGTCTTTGCCCTTTGCTTTGAATAAACTCAAGTTTGATCCTGCTACGGCCAGCGGTCCTCTTGTTACTTCGATTGCTGATATTGCGGGCATCATGATCTACTTCTCCATTGCCACATGGTATCTTGGCTATGTTGGTATGATGTAGCAAAGGATGAGATTACAATATAAATCCCTGCCTTTTTACAAGGGCGGGTTTTTTCTTTTTTATAGCTTCTTTTTTCTCTAGTTTCAACATTCCTATGCCAATTCCCAGTTAAATCCCTTTTCTTATGCACTTTCAAGCAGGAGTCGATAGATTCAATGTCGAAAACTGCTATAAAGTCAAGGACGAGGGGGCATAGGACGATTTTATGAAAGATTTTAGCCGGCGCAAATTCCTCCTCTATGGAGGTCTTGCTGTTGTAACAGCTGGAACAGGCTTTGCCCTTGGAAAAGGCGCCTTTGCTTTTCAGGATCTAGGGGCCGTCAATCGCTCCAGAGCACCGGAACCAATTCCAGTGCAGTGGGATCATATAGTCTGGAACGGAAAGATTGTAGACGGTACAGGGGCGCCTCCTTATAGGGGTGCTGTAGCCATAGAAGGCGATCGAATTGTTGCTCTTTTTAGAGAAGAAAATGATTTCTTCCATAGCCTCCAGCTTTCTGATACGAGTGGTCATCAAGACAACACCGATTCTACGCAGTCTATGGCCGGTCTTCATAACGAAAGCTTTACTTTTATGGCGAATGAAAAGGAACCTTTTCTGTTGTCCCCTCATTGCAAGATCATCAACGCGGAAGGTCGATGTATAACGCCTGGCTTTATTGATGTACATAGTCACAACGAAAGATATCTGGGCACCAATCCGCAAGCTGAAATCAGGCTATTACAAGGCATAACAACCCAAATCGGTGGAAACTGTGGTAATTCAGTTCCTTCCATTGCCAAATTCCAAAAAGAGCTTGGACCTCTTGGCCTCAACTACAGTCAACTTGTAGGCTATCGAAATTTGCGAAATCTTGTCATTGGTGAAGAAGATCAGAAAGCCAGCCCCTCACAAATTGAAGCCATGGCTTCTCTATTGCGCGATGCCCTCTCTGCGGGTGCACCTGGCTTTTCTGTGGCCTTAGAATATTATCCGCAAACAGCGATAACGACAGAAGAGCTTGAGGTCTACGCAAGAGTCGTGAAAGAATTTGATAAAGTACTAGCAGTCCACCTGCGCAGTGAATCGGATCAGCTTCTAGAAGCTTTTGATGAAGTAATCACTGTAGCACGCAAAACCGATGTAGCAATCCAATACGGTCATGTCAAAGCACTTTTTGAAAGAAACTGGCATAAGCATAAACCTTTGATGGAGCGCTTCCATGGGGCGATTGCCGAAGGCATTGACCTGTGGGGCGATGTCTATGCTTACGATTTTTCATCTTGGGACTTTGGTAGCAATCGTGTATCCATATCAGAAGCCAATCTGATTGATACACTACAGCAAGAACGTATATTTGTAGGCAGTGATAGTGGCCTTTATGAAGATGGCCGCGTAAATCACCCTAGAGCTTTTGGCAACTTTCCTCGCATTCTTGCTCGCTATGTTCGAGAGAAAGAAGTCTTGTCTTTAGAAGAAGCCATTGCCAAAATGACCTCTCAGCCAGCCCAGCGCTTTCACTTCCACGATCGAGGCACCCTTGCTGTAGGAAAAAAAGCAGATTTGCTCGTTTTTGATCTAGAAAAAATTCAAGATCGTGCCACTCGTCAACAACCTGATTTGTTATCAGAAGGCATTGATTATCTTTTCGTCAACGGTGTAGAAGCAATCGCCGAGGGAATTCCTACAGGCGCACTAGCAGGGCAATGGCTATAAAGCCTATTCATCGTAAGCACGGTAGATGACAAAAGTAAAGTTAACAAAAGCCTCCCCCTTTCTTTGCTATAGAAAGGAGGAGGCTTTTTGTTACGGGCTCAACATTAATTCTTAAATTGCTTTAATAAATCTTGCAAATCATCAACTGATCGTACATTTTGTTCTGTTTTACCAGCAATAACACCGATGGCCAGCGTAATTTCATTGCTTTTATCGGCTATTTTTTCAATACTTGCTGTTCCATTGCCTGATGTTTGAGCAATTTCATTCATAGCTTGTGAGATATTATGAATGGACTGGTCGATCTCTTCAACTGTTTTGTTAAAATCCTCCATAAGTAGATTTGTTTTATTGCTATCTTGGTTGTATTGCTCGCTTACCTCAATGAGGCGCTGGTAATCGGCAAATACTTTTTCATCCATAAATTTCAATAGTTGTCCTGAGCTTGTAGAAAGTTCTTTAACCGATGCGTTCACAAGATCGACAATCCTTTGAATATCTGTAGCTGTTTCTGAAGATTCTTCAGCCAATTTGCGAATTTCATCAGCTACTACAGCAAAACCTTTGCCGGCCTCTCCAGCTCTTGCCGCTTCTATCGCTGCATTCAAAGCGAGTAGATTCGTTTGATTGGTAATCTCTAGAATAGCGCCTGTTAATTGATTAATCTGGCTTACTTTCTGCGCTTCTACCATGGCTTCTTCTACTTTTTTCTTTACAGTACTATGAATTTGGCGTGCTTCTGTCGTTGCTTGTTGAGTCTGCTGTTGCATGACTTCTGCTTTTTTACGAATCTCACTCGATAGATTGCTACCTTCACGAACTTGATCTTGCATAACATGAATAGAATGTTCCATCGTCTGTATGGTTGCTGTAACTTCTTCTGTAGCCGCTGCCGACTCTTGCATAACAGCTGATAACTCTAGCGTGGTTGAAGCTGTCTCTGACGTTTGCTCTTTCATCTGCTGTAACAATTGGTTGATAACAGATGCATTCTTTTCTACACCATCGGATAAGCCTCTTAACTGTCTGGTCATCATCTTCAATTGCTTTTGCGTCGTTAGAATCGCCCTAGCAATCGTTCCAACTTCATCTTTGCGGTTACCGATATCTTCAATTTCTTGATCTTCTTTGAGATCAAGTTGAGCCATCCGATCTATCATCGCTGTAACTTTCACAATCGGTGATGAAATTCTTTTCCCTACTAGGAAAGCGACGACAATACTAACTACAATGCCACCGACTGTTATAAAAAGCAAAAAGTATGTAAGACTGTTTAAGCCTGAAAAAACTTCGTTTTTGGGCGTTGTGATAACCAAAATGGCACCATTGGATAAATGTTCAAAGCTAGCAATTTTATCGATTGAATCAAAATGCCACTCTACCATGCCCACAGTTTCACTGAGAAACGTATCGCAGACAAATTGAAAATAGCCATCTGCAATCGTTGCAAAATTATGATCAAGCGTAAAATTTTCACTGACTAAAAAGTCTAAGTTTTTGTTAAGCATGAAGGCATCACCGGTCTCGTAAACATGAATACCTAAAACATGTTGACGAATGATTTGAAAATCAATCTCAATCCCTGCAAGTGCCACAAGTTTATAGTCTACGTAAATCGGACGAATAAACTGGATCACTTCTTGACCTGAGTATTTATCAACAAAAGAGTCACTCCATAGCCCTTTGCGATCTATGGCAGGCAAGTCATTGGCAAAAAAGGAAGCGTCAAAGTTTCGTTCCTCCGTAAAGTTCAGCACCGTTAATTGGTTGTCAATTCGAGTATATCCAATTCCATGGACCATTGAACCTGGTGTATGATCTGGCGCGAAGTAGACATAAGCATTGCGCAAACCTTCTGTATTCATACTGATTTCTCGGATCATTCCATCTAAGAGACCCAACCTTGAAGTAAGGTAGTCTGCATCCATCAATTGAGGCATACTCAAATTGACAAGAGTCATATTCGTAAGATCGTTGGCACTGCTTTCGGCTTCTTTGAAAATGTCATCAATGGTGCGGCTGTGATAGGCTGTTAGGTAGTACATCTTTTCTTCTGCTTCTGCATAAATGACATCCATACTTTTAAAGATAGCAATAGAACCGATCAGAACGGCAATAAGGGTGACACAAGAAGCGATTGCTACAATAATTTTTGTTTGTATTGATCGTAACAACGAATAAAGCTCCCTTCTCTACTTTCTCTACTTCCTATGCCTTTATTTTATAACATGTTAGATCTTTTTCATATTGAAAAATAATGACATTAGCTGGTCCGCCTATCCTGTATTAAAGTTACTAAGAGGGAACTGTTCAAGACGGGCTTCTCGGTACGTGATGTTATGAAAAAGAAATAAGCACAAATAGAAAAACCCTCTGCAAATTAACTGCAAAGGGTTTTTCTGATTCCTTATTATTCCCACTCGATGGTGCCAGGTGGCTTAGAGGTAATGTCATAGCAAACACGATTGATACCCTCGACTTCGTTAACAATACGCGAAGAAATTCTCTCCATGAGTTCATAGGGCAGTCGAGCCCAGTCGGCTGTCATAGCATCGTCAGAAGTAACAGCTCGTAAGATGGCAGGGTTGGCATAGGTACGCTCATCGCCCATGACGCCGACCGTCTTAACGGTAGTAGGCAGAACAACGAAAGACTGCCAGATCTGGCGGTAGAGACCTGCTTTTTTGATTTCTTGGAAGACGATATCATCGGCTAGACGAAGAGTGTCTAGGCTTTCTTTGGTCACAGCACCAAGAACGCGAATGGCCAATCCTGGACCTGGGAAAGGCTGACGCCAGACAATATCTTCAGGCAAACCAAGAGCTTGTCCTACAGCACGCACTTCGTCTTTAAAGAGAGCACGCAAAGGTTCGATTAACTCAAACTGCATATCTTCTGGAAGGCCACCAACGTTGTGGTGGGTCTTAATCGTCGCTGCTGTAGAAGTTCCGCTTTCTACCACATCTGGATAAAGGGTCCCTTGGACAAGGTAGTCAACTTTGCCCAGTTTGGTAGCTTCTTCTTCAAAAACACGAATAAATTCGTTGCCAATGCTTTTACGCTTTGTTTCTGGATCAGAAACGCCCGCAATTTTATTCAAAAACCTTTCAGAAGCTTCTACGAAAACAAGGTTCATACCGAGCTCTTCCCGGAAAGTCTTGACGACCCGTTCTGATTCGTTCAGACGCATAAAGCCGTGATCAACGTAGACACATGTCAACTTGTCGCCAACAGCACGATGGACAAGCAAAGCAGCAACAGAAGAGTCTACACCACCAGAAAGCGCACAAAGGACCTTACCATCGCCTACTTTATTGCGAATCAATTGCACTTGCTCTTCAATGAAGTTCTCCGTTGTCCAGTCGCCAGTGCAGTCACAAATATCAAAAAGAAAACGTCGTAACATGTCCATGCCTTGCGGTGTATGACGGACTTCTGGGTGAAATTGAACACCATAAAAACGGCGTTCGTTATGGCCAATGGCCGCAAAAGGCGCATGATCGGTCTTCCCAGTTACGACAAAACCCTCTGGGATGGCTTCTACTTTATCACCGTGGCTCATCCAACATTGAATATCACCATTGATCTCTGCAAAAAGACCTTCAGAAGCTGTGATCGTTAAATCGGCTTTACCGTATTCACGCTTTTCTGCTTTCGATACTTTGCCACCCAATTGATGAGTCATTAATTGCATACCGTAACAGATTCCGAAAATAGGAATACCTAGTTCATAAATGGCCCGATCAACGGTAGGAGCTTGTTCTGCGTAAACGCTAGAAGGCCCTCCCGAAAAAATAATGCCTTTGGGATTCATGGCTTGAATCTCTTCGATGGGCATATTATAGGGATGCATTTCACAGTATACTTGCAGTTCCCGTACCCTTCTGGCGATAAGCTGGTTGTACTGGCCACCAAAATCTAAGACCAGTACCGTTTCATGAGATTGTGTCAAATTTTTCGCTCCTCTCAATTCGGTAGAACTCTCTTGCTTTAACGTTCGTAGACTTCTCTCTTTAAGATAGCCACATAGGGAAAATGACGGTATTTTTCTGCGTAGTCCAAACCGTAGCCAACAACAAACTCATCAGGAATGACGAAGCCGTTGTAGTCAGGTTCAATGGGAATGGTACGACGGTTGGGCTTGTCCAAGATGGTACATACTTTCACGGATGCAGCGCCTCTTGATCTCAAGTTATCGAGCAGATAGTTAAGCGTCAGACCTGTATCTACGATATCTTCTACAATTAAGATATGACGATCTTCAACAGCCCTATCTAAGTCTTTCAAAATCCGAACAGCACCTGAAGACGTAGCACCTTGTCCGTAGCTGGAGACGGCCATGAAATCTATGGTAACAGGAATTTGAATGGCACGAATCAGGTCCGCCATAAAGACGAGAGCCCCTTTGAGGATACCTACTACCAATAAATCTTTTCCTTCATAATCCGCTGAGATCTGTGCGCCTAGTTCTTCAACCTTTTTTTGAATTTCTACTTCCGTAAGAAGGACTCGCTCAATTACTTGATCCATGAAAACGCCTTCCTTTCCTTATTGCATCTATCATAAAAGAAGGCCGGCATGAACTACCGGCCGTCAGCAACAAGTCTCATTTTACGCTAGGTTCACCTAGCTTTTAAAAAATTATACCAAGGAAAGAAAAAAGCTGTCAATCCTTCGGGTAATTTGTCACTTACTCTTCCTTCATCAAAGGAGGCAGTTGTATCTCCATTTTCTGATCATAATCCCAAAACTCTACGATAAGATGAAGTCGATCTTCTGGGGCATTGCGACTGGTTGCTTCTATTACAACTTTGTGAATCACTTCATTCCAGGGGTTAACCCAAATCCGATATTGAAAATCTTTCCAAAGCGTCGTCAAGAGTTTGTTGGCGGCTACTGCATCCAATTCAAGAATAAGGCAATCGGTTTCACGTATTTTTTCTCGACCTGAAATCATAGCTTCTTTGATCTCACTAATTTCTAGTAAGGAAAGCGGGCTAATCTCTTTCAATAATAGATCTTGCTGCCCCAGATCGCTTTTATTAACACGATACCAACCTTTCTTCAAGGGATCCCAAAGATAAAAGGCTTTGTCGTCAAGAAAGATTTCTGTTGGTGATTGTAGCATCACTCCTTTAAAATGAAAAAGCCCTTCTTCTGATTTCTCTCCGGAAAAACGACTTACCAGTTCATCTCTTCCGTCGACACGTATAAAAAATCTACTTTCAAAGCGAAAATCGGAACTTAGTAAAGTTTCTGTCATTGCTTTCACTGCGAGTGCTTGTGGATCTTCAGGATTCCATCGTTTGTGATAGATCCAGTATGTTGTAGCGCTCCCAGCGATTAAAGCCATAACTACAATTGCGATTAGCAATTGTACCCACCAGCGCTTCAAAACAAAAAAGCCCCCTTTCTTATAGCTCTTCCTTTACAGGAAAGATATTTGCTAAGAAAGGGAACTATGTTACTTTTAGCGCATTGCGCCTATCACTCTGGTCTCGCGCACTCGCTTGCTTCTTCTTTTAAGATTGCTAGACCATGAGGTAGCGCTGGCATAATGACAGCTAAACATTCAGCAACTGCTTTAGGGCTTCCTGGTAAATTAATCAGAAGGCTTTTCCCGCGTAGTCCTGCTACACCCCTTGTTAACATAGCCCGATTTGTAATTTTCATCGATTGGGCTCGCATGGCTTCAGCAATCCCCGGAACGAGCCTTTCTATCACATCTAAGGTTGCTTCTGGCGTTACATCTCGTGGTGAGAAGCCTGTTCCTCCTGTAGTAAGAATCAGATCGACCTTCTCATCATCAGCCATTTTTCGCATTGTTTCGGCAAGGATAGCTCGCTCATCGGGTACTATTTTATAGGTGACAACTTGGCCACCTATGGTTTTTACTTGCTCTGCAATAACTTGGCCAGACCGATCCTCTCGTTCCCCACGACTGCCTTTATCGGAAGCCGTTATAACACCAACACTGATCATTTCTTGATCACCTCGGGTCGCGAAAGGACAGTAACTGGATCGCCCACTTGGATCGAACCACCCTGTAGTACTTTAATAAAAATACCTTCTTTAGGCATAACGCAATCGCCTGCTTGATAGTATATGGCACAGCGTTGGTGGCATTCTTTACCTACTTGGCTTACTTCTCCTATAGCACTTTCACCAAGTTGAATCTTGCTCCCGATGGGTAAGCGAAGAAGATCAATGCCTTCTGTCGTAATATTTTCTGCAAAATCACCAGGGTGGACATCAAGGCCAAGTTGACGCATTTTTTCAATGCTTTCTAAGGCCAATAAGCTAACTTGTCGGTGCCAGGGCCCACCGTGGGCATCGTCTTGCAAACCAAATTCAGGTACTAAGAAGCCTTGGTGAATATTTTTTTTACGCATGCCTTTTTTCTCACTGCTACAAACAGCAACAATTCGTCCTTCCTCTCTTTCTGCGGATGGACCTGGACTGATCACTGTTTTATTATTGTTATTTTCTTCAATGGCTTCTTTGTTTATAAAATGACCGCTCTTACCACCTTTTTTTTCAACCAGACGAATTTCACCGATGACCATGGCTTTGTCCATCGCTTTGGCCATATCGTAAATGGTTAAAGCGGCCGCCGAAGTCGCTGTTAAGGCTTCCATTTCTACACCCGTCTTGCCTGTTGTTCTGACCGTTGCTTCTATGGTAACAGCAAAGGCGGTTTCGTCGAAGGTGAAGTCTACATTGACACCTGTGAGCATGAGAGGATGGCAAAGTGGAATCAAGTCGCTCGTTTTTTTTGCAGCCATGATGCCAGCGAGACGCGCTACAGAGAGGACATCTCCTTTGTCTATGCGCCCTTCTCGAATTCGCTGGAACGTTTCTTTGGACATGCTGATCCTACCTCGTGCAACAGCCTCGCGCTCTGTATCTGCTTTGGAGCTTACATCGACCATGTGAGCTCGCCCTTGTTCATCAAAATGCGTCAATTCTGACAAGTGAACTCCTCCAGTGTGATATAGTTAACCACCGATTTGTGACATCATGCGAGCTTGTCCTCCCCAGCCCTGATCAGACAGAAAGTGCTGATCAGGTTTAGAGCTTATGGCTTGCATAAAGAGAAGCTGTAGCTTCTTTTCTGTAGCCCCCAGTCTTAGAGGTGTCTTCAAGTCAATTTCTTTTGCACCATGTAAGCAGGGCCGCAATTGCCCTTCTGCAGTAAGTCGTAAGCGGTTACAGCTATTGCAGAAGTGCTTGGAAATTGCACTAATAAAACCGACTGTTCCTTGTGCTTTCTCTAAAGTATAGTACGTTGCCGGTCCACTCCCTTTAATCCCATCGTGCTTGTATAGCTTCTGGCCGGACTGGTTGATCTTGCTGATCATTTCTTCAATGGAAACAAAGTGTCCGCGAAAAGATTGTTCACCTTCGCCAATGGGCATTAATTCGATAAAGCGAACATGGACAGGCCAGCGCTTGGTGAGACTGGCAAAGTCAGCGATTTCATCATCATTTATCGATCCCATAACAACGACATTAACCTTGACTGGATGAAAGTTCGCATTGAGAGCCGCTTCAATACCTGACCATACATCTTCTATGGTACCGTTGCGCGTTATATCTCGAAAGCGATCCGAGCGCATGGTGTCTAAACTAATGTTTACACGGTCAAGACCGGCCTCTCGCAAGTCTTGTGCATACTGGGGTAGTAAGATACCATTGGTTGTTAAGGCAACGTCTTCAATACCTGGTATGGCTTTTAGAGCAGCTACAAATGAGGTTAAGTTTTTGCGAACAAGAGGTTCCCCACCGGTGATACGCACCCGTCGAATGCCAAGAGATGCGGCTACCTTGATCATCTTTTCCATTTCTTCAAAGGTCATGATATCGTCATGACCTAACAAGGAAATACCATCTTCAGGCATGCAATAGACACAGCGAAGGTTACAGCGATCGGTAACAGATACCCGTAAGTAGTGAATATCGCGAGAAAAACGGTCGAGCATGAAGGGCACCTCTTTTCCTTTGAAGCTTTCGCTGATTATTTAAAAGCAGCCTAATTGACAAGCACGTATCTTAATGCCTAACTCATCAGCCATGGCACCGATTTGATCATAGGGAATCTGTAATTCTTCTGCAAGAGCCCTTGCTTTTTCACAGGTGATAGCCTGTTTAGAAGCTTCTTGTTGTAGTCGTTCTTTGAGTTTATCTTTGGTTAATTCGGACATTTTATGAAGACCTCCTTCTATATTTATGTAAGCAAAATGACGCCTAATCAAAAAGACCAACTCCTAGTAGCGATGGAGTGGTCTTTCATTATCATGTAGACTGCTCCTTTCCAAAAAGGGAGGCTTGGTCGTTTCCCACCAAACCGTGTTCTTGCCTTTGACGGCAAGGATGGCCCTGCTGTCGTAGAGTGAAATCCGTAGACAAGAGGGCTCGGAACATGCGCTATTTAGATCTTTTGTTTATATAACAGATTAAGTCTTATTCTTCTTCAAGTCAAGAAGTAAAGACACTTTTCCAGAACCTTTTATCCTGTTTAGGCATAGTATAGCGTAGCAATATAAGTCTACTGGAACAGTTAAAGCAGGTGATCCTTTGAAGTGGGCTTTGGTTCTAAGCGGTGGCGGTTCTAAAGGTGCCGCTCATATTGGTGTTATTCAAGCTCTTGAAGAGGCGAAGTTAAGGCCTTCGATGGTTATTGGAGTTAGTGCTGGTAGTTTTGTTGCTTCCTTGTATGGAACAGGCTATTCATCATCGGAGATGTTGTCTATTACGAGAAAGTATCATGATCATTTTCTTTTTGACTTTGACTGGCGCTGGGCTTGGCATGCTCTACTTGGTCTTTTTTATAAAATCTGTGGAAAACCTTCTCTTTCCCTTTGGCCACGTATACCGAACGGGATTTTGCGTGGGCGACAATTTGAACGACTTTTGGAGCGCATCTGGGATCAACAATGTCTTGATGGTACATCTCCGCCTGTTGTTATTACGGCTACCGATCTTGTGACTGGTTCTTCAATCTGCTTTTTACCAAAAGGGCTATCCCCTCTTCGTCCTTTGCCTTACCGGCGTTTCCTTTATGATGTACCTATCGCGAGGGCCGTTCGGTCGAGTTGTGGTGTACCTGGTGTTTTTCAACCTCTTTATATGGACTCTATGGCTCTTGTTGATGGGGCCGTTCGCTCCAATCTGCCTGCCGATATAGCCCAGGCACTGGGCGCCGAAAAAGTTATTTGTGTTAATTTGCGCAATCCTGATCTTCCCGGTCATTCTACAAAGAATTTGATTGAAACAATGCTACGCTCCTTAGATATTCTAGGCTATGAAACAGATCTTCGCACACTTCAAGAAGGTGCTGACTTGGTTCTTGAACCTTCTGTAACGATGTCTGTTTTTGATTTTAGCCAAATTGATGGAGCCGTTCAATCAGGCTATAAAACGACTCTTTCTGCATTGCCAGAAATTCGACGAATCTTAGAAAGTCCAAAAAAGAAAATAGTAGAGAAAGAGCGGCCCCTATCATCTAATCACTTACAAGCACAGATACCATCGAAACCACAGATCCGTTTCAATGGCAGAAAAAAACCCCTGGCGTGATTTCGCTACATTAGCGATAGGCCGGGGGATTTTTTTATGCACCATAGGCTAAAATAATAGACTGGGCAATAGACTTAATACTCGTTCGCTTGTTCATAGCTTGCTTTTGTATTCTCCGGAAAGCTTCTGTTTCACTGAGCCCTTGATGATTCATTAACAAGCCTTTTGCTTTTTCCACAAGTTTACGTGTCATTAGGGTATCTTTAAGCTTGTTAATTTCTTGTTCAAGCTTGATTACTTCTCGATAACGACTTACAGCAATATTCATCATCGGTTCTAGTGTTGTAATATTTACGGGCTTTCGTAGATATGGAATGACCGTCTCGCTTTCTGATCGACCATACATTCCTATGTAGTTAGATTCTACTAATAGAATGACTGCACAAAGTCTTTCTTCTTCAATAATCTCAGCTACATGTTCTCCATCTCGTAACGAAGCGTTATGTGTGATAAAAGCAAGATCGGGGGTCAGTCGACGTAGGACTTTCAAAGTCTCTAAGCTACTCCTAGCTTCCCCCACTACAAAATGACCCAGTGTATGCAAAATTTTCTTTAGCTCTTTGCGTTGATTTTCATCGCTATCACCAATAATAACTTTCAAACTGTGCATAACTTCTCGCCCCCATCGTTATCACTGTAACATGTCTGTATAACTAGACATTACTACCACTGGAATTCCAGAAGCATATCAGGATTGTATTCTCTGTTTTGTAATTATATCCTATGATTTTTTTTCTTCTTGCTTTTATTGTAACGACAGAATAAGGAGACGTCAAAGGCTTCAGCTTATGTATACATAATTCTTACAGTATATCTTGTGATATAATTGTAGAATAAAGAATTATTTTTAGAGGAGAAAACGATGGATTACCTCGTTCTTATAGTAATTGGACTTTTTGCCGGTGCTCTTGGTTCTCTCGTAGGTGTTGGAGGTGGCTTTGTTGTCATTCCTCTTTTACTTCTCTATTTTGATTACCCTCCTACTTGGGCGGTTGCAACTTCTTTAACCTTTATCTTTTTCAATTCACTGTCTAGTTCTTTAGCTTATAATCAGCAGAAACGTATCGATTTCAAAACAGGCCTTCCTTTTGCTATCAGTACCATTCCTGGTGCAATAGCTGGTGCTTTTATCATCCCATACTTTGGAGAGCGAACTTTTGACAATGCCTTTGGGTTCTTACTAATCGCAGTTTCTCTTTTTATGCTTTTTCGACCCCAAGGTCCTGCCAAAGATCGCTCTCCTGCTTGGATGGGCCCTAAAATGACTAGAGAGTTTATTGATGCTCGTGGCGAAAAGCATCAATATTCCTTTAGTCTTCGTTTTGGGATGCTTTTAAGCTTTGGCGTTGGTTTTTTATCCAGTCTTTTTGGCATTGGAGGTGGCATTATCCATGTGCCGGCCATGACCTTGTTATTGGGCATACCTCCTCATATTGCAACGGCTACCTCAATGTTTATTCTCACCATTTCCACCCTAGTCGCTTCTTTTGCCCATTTTACACAAGGGAATGTGCAGTGGATGACTGCTCTTTTTCTGGCACTAGGGGCTCTCGTGGGAGGACAGGTTGGTGCTCGATTGGCTCCCTTAATCAAAGGGGCTCTCTTGATGCGTATTTTTGCAATTTTGATGTTTATTTTGGCAATTCAGTTGTTGACGAAGTAGGAAATAGAGAAAGAGCAAGCTCGATATTGGCTTGCTCTTTTTGTAGAAAATTTTTGCTTGTTGTTACAGATGATTGGGACTTTAGAGCACTTGGGCTGTTCCTGCGTAGATTAGGCCTCGTTCTGAGTCTAAAGTTATTTCCATGCCTTCTTGAAGAGCTTCCATGGCATCTTGGACGCCTACAATTACGGGAATGTTGTAGTGAAGACCTACAATGGCCGCATGAGAGGTGAGTCCTCCTTCTACTGTGACAATGCCACTGCAGCGCTCAATGGCTGGAATATATTCTTTATCTGTTCCAAGCGTAACGATAATTTGACCTTCTTTTACTTGTTCAGCTTCTTTGGCGTTGCGACAAAGTGCGACTGTTCCAACAGAGGTCAATTTTCCAATACCCATTCCACGGGCTGCGATTTTTCCAGTGATATGGACTTTGACCATGTTGGTTGTCCCAGATACACCAACAGGTACGCCTGCTGTTATGATGACAAGATCGCCTGATTGGATACGCTTCTCTTTCTGTGCTGATTCTATCGCTTCTGCTAGCATGTCATCGGTGCCCGTTCTTTCTCGTACTTTCATCGGCTCGACGCCCCAGACGATAGCCAATTGTCTCGTCACAGCTTCTTCTGGCGTCGATGCGATGATGTTACATCGGGGACGGTATCTTGAAACCATTCTTGCTGTAGAGCCTGATTTGGTAAGGGTGATGATCGCTTTGGCAGATAGGTCAGAAGCAATGACACAAGTGGCATGGCTGATTGAATCTGTCACATTTTTGAAGCTAGCATGTTTACAGCGCGATAGTTTTTCATCCTGGTATAGCATTTCTTCTGCTCTTTTGGCAATTCTAGCCATCATTTCTACAGCTTCAACAGGATATTTACCAGCTGCTGTTTCTCCGGAAAGCATAATGGCATCGGTACCGTCAACGATAGCATTGGCAACATCGGTTGCTTCCGCTCGTGTTGGGCGCGGGTTGCGAATCATTGAGTCGAGCATTTGTGTGGCTGTTATTACCGGTTTGCCCCTATTATTACATTTTTCGATAATTTCTTTCTGTACGATAGGCACGTCTTCTGTGGGAATTTCAACACCTAAATCGCCACGAGCAATCATGATTCCATCTGAAACTTTGAGGATGCTATCAATGTTTTTGACGCCTTCATGATTTTCGATCTTGGCGATCAGTTGAATGGATGCACCATGTCTTTCTAGAATTCTGCGAATGGCAAGCACATCAGAACTATCACGGACAAAAGAAATGGCAATAAAGTCGACTTGATGTCTTACAGCAAAAGCCATATCGGCCAATTCTTTTTCAGAAATGGCGGGTATATTCAAGGACAACCCTGGTACGCTTACGCCTTTACGATTGGTGACTGCCCCACCTCCAACAACGGTACACAAGATCCGATTTCCTTCAATGCGCAAGACCCTCAGTTCAATGTTACCATCATCAATTAATATGGTAGTACCGATAAAAACATCCTGAGCCAAAGCAGCATAGGAAACAGGTAGGGCTTGTTCATTGCCTTTTCTACCATCATCTGGATAAAGCCATACTTCTTTATCTTTTTCTAAGATCGCTTTGCCCTCTTCAAGTACACCGATGCGCACTTCTGGCCCTTTGGTATCGAGTAAGATGCCAATGGGCTCATTCGTCTCTCGAGCTGCTGCTCTCACGGCATTAATTGCTTTTTCATGGTCTTTGTGGCTGCCATGAGAAAAGTTAAAACGAGCGACTCTCATTCCGGCTCTAATCATTTTTATAAGAGTTGCATGTTCTCCACTTGCAGGACCAATGGTACAGACGATTTTTGTACGTAACAATCTTTTGGCCCCCTTTGTCTATTCCAATCTGTCCTTCACTACTATTGTTCCTCTTTGTAATCGGAATATTTTATAGGGCCATAATAAAACCCGCAGGTCTTTGGTGGATAATTCCATCCAGTAAGACCTCCGGGTTACCTGGTTGATGTTACATTTTTAAGTTGGTTTTTTTGCTTCGTGATTGACGTCTTTCTAAATTAACTTTAGCCTACTTTGCTATTCTGATAGAGAGGTTGATCGACATATACTCTATCTCGACATTGTGGGCAGGCAAATTCATCATGCCAGACAACTGGAATCTCGGGATTGACCAATAAATCATGCAAGACCAGTCTAGCACCACATTCTGAGCATGTCGCATCTATGTAGACAGGCCTACCGTCTGGTCTTGGATCATAAGCAGCAAATTCTTTCATCATTGGTCATCACCTCCTCACGATGTACTATCAATTTCGAAAACATTATACCATGAAAAGCCAAAAAAATCTGTTAAGAAAGATTAAACAAAAGTTTAAATCGTGTTATGACTGTTTCGATTCTGTTAAATAGATAGTACACCAGAAAGTTGATAAAGACCCATATCCAGTTCATTCTTACTTTGTAGCGCCTCAACAAGGTCTTTTTCGACAAGCTCCCCTTTTTCTACAGCGAGCATAACAGCGCCTTTTTTTTGCAGGAGCAAAGCGACGGCCTGCGCTCCCATGCGAGAGGCCCAAAGTCGATCTAAAGCCGTTGGGCTGCCTCCTCGTTGAATATGCCCTAGAATGGTAACTCTTGTCTCTAAGCCTGTTCTCGCTTCGATGTTTTCTCCTATTTTGACAGCACTTCCTACGCCTTCCGCCACAAGTATGATCGAGTGAAGCTTGCCTCGATCATGACCACGAAGAAGACGTAAGCAAACCTTATCTAGATCAAAGGGTACTTCCGGTACTAAGATGGATTCGGCACCGCCGGCTAAGCCAGCTTGTAAAGCAATATGACCAGAGCTTCGTCCCATTACCTCTATTACATTGGTTCGATCATGAGACGTGGCAGTATCTCGAATCTTGTTAATCGCGTCTAAAACAGTATTCACAGCTGTATCAAAGCCAATCGTATATTCTGTTCCAGGAATATCTCTATCAATGGTACCTGGAATACAGATGACGGGAATGCCTCTTTCAATAAACGTCATGGCACCACGAAAAGAGCCATCACCACCGACGACAATGAGGCCTTCAATCCCTGCTTGGCCAAGTATGGTTGCCGCTTTGTCTTGATTCGCTTTCTCCATGAATTCCATGGAACGAGCTGTTCGTAAGATAGTGCCCCCACGATGAATAATATCGCCTACGGATCCAACATCGAGAGGAATAAACTCTCCGGCTAACAATCCTGCATAGCCTCGCATAATTCCTGTGACCTTTAAACCGTTATAAATAGAGGCACGAACGACTGCACGAATACAAGCGTTCATACCAGGTGCATCGCCGCCTGAGGTCAAGATACCAATTCTTGTAACCATCGCGCATTGTCCTCCTGTCGGCAACTTTTTTGATTATCATGCCCTGCACCAAGATATTTCAGAACAGCTTCGTCATGACAGGAAATATTATGCATTTTTTAGATATCTAATGCATTTAAGCCCATACGGCGGTATTTTTCGTATCTTTTAGAGAGTAGATCCTCTTTGGATTGTAGCAATGCCGATAGCTCTTCTTCTAGGGCTTTTTCTAGTTCCTGGGCTGCACCAGCAGGATCACGGTGAGCACCACCTGAAGGCTCAGGAACAATGCGATCAATCACCTTTAGTTCATAAAGGCGCTCCGCTGTGATGCCCATCGCGCTGGCTGCTCTCGGTGCCTGTGTGGAATCTTTAAAAAGAATGGACGCCGCTGATTCCGGTGAAGCAACGGAGTAAATAGCATGCTCCATCATCAAAAGCCGATCGCCTACGCCAAGGGCCAATGCGCCTCCACTACCACCTTCTCCAATGACGACAGAAATAATCGGTACTGGGAAAGTGGCCATTTCAAAAAGGTTGCGTGCAATGGCTTCAGCTTGTCCTCGTTCTTCAGCGCCAATACCACAGTAGGCACCGGGTGTATCAATAAAACAGATAATAGGCCTGTTGAACTTAGCGGCTTGTCGCATCAAACGAAGTGCTTTTCTGTATCCCTCTGGATGAGGCATGCCAAAGTTGCGATATAAGTTCTCTTTCGTGTCTCTGCCTTTTACATGACCAATAACGGTTACGGGCCGATTGTGAAAAAGACCAATGCCGCCGAAAATAGCCGGATCATCTCCGTAAAGGCGATCCCCTTTTAGTTCAAAAAAGTTCTCCACGAGCAAGCGAGTATATTCGACACTGTTAGGGCGCAAAGGATGGCGTGCCAACTGGGCTTGTTGCCAGGGCGTAAGATTCTGATAGATATTCTTTTTCAGTTCCTGCGCCTTTTTCTCTAAAGTAACAATCTCACCGACGAGATCGAGGTTTTTATCACGGGTAAAAGCTCGTAATTCCTCTATCTTGGCTTCTAATTCATAGAGAGGCTTTTCAAAGTCCAGTGGTGCCATCGCTGCTCCCTCCTTCGTTTCCTGCTCTATGTAAAGCAAGCAGGATTGCCAGTTCTTTGCGCATCTCTGTTCGATTCATAATGAGATCGACCATGCCATGCTTTTGTAAAAATTCTGCACGTTGAAAACCTTCCGGCAATTTCTGGCGAATGGTTTGCTCAATGACGCGAGGTCCTGTAAAGCCAATTAAGGCACCTGGTTCGGCAATGATGACGTCGCCTAGCATAGCAAAACTTGCAGTGACACCACCCGTTGTCGGGTCGGTAAGTACTGAAAAGTAAGGTACACCTTTTTCAGCAAGACTACTTAGTGCTGCACTGGTACGAGCCATCTGCATCAAAGAAAGAACGCCTTCTTGCATTCTGGCGCCACCAGATGCGCAAAAAAGGATTAAAGGACAGTTATGGTCACGGGCGCCTTCGATGGCACGAACAATCTTTTCACCGACTACGGTGCCCATGGAAGCCATAATAAAGCGAGGATCCATAATACCTACAACAACATTATGGCCATCTACCTTGCCTATCCCTGTAAGAATGGCTTCCGATAAAGATGTGTCTCGCTGCGATTTTGCTACTTTTTCTTTGTAGCCTGGAAACTCGAGTGGATCTTTTGACGTAATCTCTCGATCCCATTCCACAAAAGTATCGGTATCAAAAAGCATTTGGACTCGTTCATGAGCTGTCATCCGAAAATGAAAGTCACATTTGGGACAAACTTTATAATTCTTTTCTAGCTCTTTTGTCAAGAAAATTTCTTGACATTGGTTACATTTGATCCATAGACCATCCATTTGAACCGCGCCCTTCCTTACTGGAGTAGGAGCTTTCTCTACTAGAAATATTAACTACCGAGGGCCCCACTAATAATTTCATGAGCTTCTTCTGCTTCTGATTCTGGCACAAGAATCTCAACTGAACCAGAGTCACCCAAGTGGGGGACTCCTACTGGCCTTAACATGACAAGCAGTCCTTCTGTCGTTAGGACGTTTTTCAATGTATCAGCAGTACTACGATTGGGCGCAATATATACTACAGTCCACACAAGGTTCACCTCACAATAATTGGCTATATTTTACCGCTTGTCTTACCCTATTTTCTTAACTACCTGCTTCAACTTCTCCATGCTTGGTGTAAACCGTAGCTTTGCCTCGAATCTTCATGGCTGACGTATGTTCAGTGAATTGAACAACCATGACTTCGCCTTTGTCTAGTTTTTCAGAATGATGAAAACGAGTATCTTTGCCTCTCGTCAAGCCAATGATAGTTACACCATTTTCTAATGCTTTAACAACGAGGTAGTCGCCTGCAATAATTTGTTCCTTTTCTTGCAAAGGGAACACACCTTCCCTCTTAAATTGCTAGATCTTATTAAGAATAGCATGTTTTTGGTTTTTAATGCAAATTGAGCTGGAAAAAAAACTCTTTTTTCTTTTCCTATGCCCTTTTTTGGATCCTTTTAACCGTCATGACGTCGGAACCAATATATATTTCAAGCTCTCTTTTTAAGTGTATACTTTCCTGGATCCAGTAAGGTTGCGCTAGTTGAAAAGCTCTACAGTCTTTCAGGAAAAGAAGTTGAACGGGCGTAGATCCTTGGTATTTTTGAAGAATTTCCAATAGGCCCTCTGCGACTTTCTTATCATAGGAAGCAAAAGGCAAACGCAAAACCACCACCTTCTCTGTTCTTTCTTGGGTTTCAGGACTTCCTAGGGCTTTTCTTGCTACTATCGATGGTTCTTCTGGTTGAAGACTATCTTTCTGTAGAAGCGTAATACGTTCAGAAAAGACTTTTCTATTTTCTTCTTCGTAATGAATCTTTCCTTCTAAAATTATAATTCCTTCTTCAATTAATTGACTGCTATAGCGGTTATAGGTGCGTGGAAAGACCAATACTTCGATTGCACTAGCCCAGTCTTCTAAAGTAAAGTACGCCATCACCTCACCACGTTTGGTCGTTGTCCTGCGCAGTCCATGAATGGAGCCTCCTAGAATAACTCTCTTCTGATCCATTTCACGCTGAATCTGGGCAATCGCTAGAGAGGTTCTTCTTTCTATGTATGGACGCACTTCTTCTAAGGGATGTCCACTAAAGTAAAAGCCGAGCAATTCTTTTTCCATTGTTAAAAGATCGGCATGGGGAAACTCTGAGACAGCAGGCAAAGGAAAGTAGTCACTGGTTTTTTGGTCTTCTTCCATACTTTTTTCAGCGCCAAAGTCAAAAAGGTTCATCTGTCCTGAAGCCAGGTCTCGCTGACGAATCTCAGCCACTTCTAAAGATTTATCGAGTGCCATCAGCAAAGGCCTTCTTTGACCGAGTGAAGACATGGCGCCTGCTTTGATTAAACTTTCGAGAACTCTTCGATTTGCTTGTCTACAATCAACACGAATGCAAAAGTCAAGGAGGCTACGAAAAGGACCCTCTTTTTCTCGGGCGAGTAAAATGGCTTCGATAGCATTTTTGCCTACGTTTTTTACTGCAGCCAGACCAAAGCGGATTTGATCTTTTTGATTCTCTTCCCTTACTACAGTGAAATCTACTTCTGAAGCGTTTACATCAGGCGGCAATACTTTGATGTCTTTTTGTCGGCAGGCGTCAATATACTGCGCCACTTTCTCAGCACTATCAGCAGCACTTGTAAGCAAGGCAGCCATAAATTCAACGGGGTAATTGGCTTTTAAGTACGCTGTCTGGTAGGCAATCAAAGCATAGGCAGCAGAATGACTTTTGTTAAAACCATAGCCTGCAAAATATTCCATGAGGTCAAAGATTTGTCCTGCTGTCTCACTGGAGATGCTATTTCTTTCTGCTCCTTCGATAAATTGTCGACGCAATCCTGCAATAACTTCCGGTTTTTTCTTGCCCATGGCACGACGAAGCATATCGGCTTCTCCCAGTGTGAAGCCGGCAAGGTCACTCGCAATGCGCATTACTTGTTCTTGGTAGAGGATTACACCATAGGTATCTTGTAAAATCGGTTCTAAGGCTGGGTGAAGATATTCTACGGCTTTACGAAGATGTTTGCGAGCAATGAAGTCTTCAACCATGCCTGATTGCAGAGGACCAGGTCGATACAAGGCAACAAGGGCCACAATATCCTCAAAGTGTGTCGGCTTGAGTTCTTTGAGGATGGCTCTTAATCCTGCGCTTTCTAGCTGAAAGACACCTAGACTGTCGGCTCGCCCTAGTAAATGATAGGTCTTCTCGTCATCAAGAGGCAGTTTTTTGAGTTCGATATGATGGCCTCTGCTTTTGGCTATTTTCTTAACAACATCACCAAGTAAAGTTAATGTTTTGAGACCAAGAATATCTACTTTTAATAAACCAATCTCTTCGACTTGATCTTTGGCAAACTGCGTAGTCGCTCCTTCTTCTGAACCTCTTTGTACAGGCAAGTAATCGACCAGTGGCGTCGGTGCTATAACGACGCCTGCAGCATGGGTAGAAGCATGTCGCGGCATACCTTCTAGTGCCTTCGCTGTCTCAATCAGCTTTTCCACAGCTTCATTTTGCTTTAGTTTTTGTAGCTCTGGGCTAATCTGCAAAGCTTTTTCAATGGTCATGCCCAATTCAGCAGGGATGGCTTTGGCCACTTTGTCGACTTCAGAAAGAGGTAGGTTCAGAACTCGACCTACATCACGAATGGCTGCTCGAGCTGCCATCGTTCCAAAGGTAATGATTTGTGCTACTCGCTCCGTACCATACTTTTGAACGACATATTCGATGACTTCGCCACGCCGTTCGAAGTCAAAATCAATGTCAATATCAGGCATGGATACTCGTTCTGGGTTAAGAAACCGTTCGAAGAGTAAATTGTAAGCCAGGGGATCTATGTCTGTAATAGCAAGAACGTAAGAGACGAGGCTGCCTGCAGCAGAACCACGGCCTGGTCCAACGAGAATGTTATTTTGACGCGAAAAGTTGCAAAAGTCTTGAACAATTAAGAAGTAGCCTGCAAAACCCATGCGACAAATGGTCTGTAGTTCAAAAGCCAGTCGTTCTTCATAGCCTTTTTTTCCTTCTAGGTCACGCCATATCATACCTTTTCGGCACAGGAAGAAAAGATATTTCTCTGTTTCTTCCCAGGGTAGTTCAGGCCAAGGTACTGCTTCATTTTGTCTTTTCCATTGTGTAAACTGTGGGTCTTGGGGAATCGGAAAAGGTGGTAAATGGTTGACGCCAAAGGTAAAGTCTACATTGCAAGCTTCGGCGATGACAATGCTGTTGCGTAAGGCTTCAGGATAGTCGCCAAAAAGATAGGCCATCTCTTGAGCACTTTTAAGATAAAATTCTTCTCCGTGAAACCGCATCCGTTCACTGTCTTGCAGTGTTTTGCCCATCTGTACACACATAAGTACATCTTGAAGATAAGCATCTTTGCGCTCTACATAATGCACATCATTCGTTGCTACCAGTCCAAGCTCAAAACTTTTTGCGAGCTGGATCAGTTGACGGTTCACCTTTTTTTGTTCCGGTAAGCCATGATCTTGTATTTCTATATAATAGTTGTCTTTTCCAAAAATCTGACTGTATAAGGCGACCCGTTCTTGTGCCTGCTTTTCTTGATCTCGTAGCAACAGGGACGGTACTTCACCAGCGAGACAAGCACTTAAAGCAATGAGGCCCTGGCTATACTGGGCGAGCAGTTCATGATCCACTCTTGGTTTATAGTAAAAACCTTCTAGGTGTGCTTTTGATACAAGGGTTGTTAAGTTCCGATAGCCTTGTTGATCTTTGGCCAACAAAACAAGATGGTGCTGTTCTCCATCTTTTTGTACTTCCCGATCTTTTCGATTTCTTGCGGCAACGTAAACTTCGCAACCGATAATCGGTTTGATCCCTTTCGCTTTCGCTTTTTTATAAAAATCGATGACACCATACATAACACCGTGGTCCGTAATAGCTAGAGCAGGCATCGCCAAGTCAACGGCTCGATCAACAAGCTTATTGATTCGAGCCGCACCATCTAAAAGACTATATTCTGTATGCGTATGCAAGTGTACGAAAGGCTGAGGCAAGAGGAGTCACCACCCATCTAGTTACCTTGTAAGAAATCTTAAATTGGCTATATCTTTTTCTTCATGTTCCAGCCTGGTTCCTGCTTTATATTTTTTCTTCCTTGTAGAAAGCTGTCGAATTGTTGAGCCGCTTTCAGAGCTTCTCTTTTGTCGATAAAGTATCCCAGTTCTACACTATATCCTCTCTGTTCTTGCCAGCCAATTCTTCTTTTATGGCCTTTTACCATTACCTGAACAGCTTCTGGTAATAGAAATTCTTGAGACTCTTTCTTTCCCTCTGATTGCAACCCTACTTTTAAGTCGAGAAGACCAGCACCAACTTGTCGCGGTGGTGCATTAAGGCTACGGGTGTTGCGTAAAAGATGGGCAAATATTTCTGACTCTGTTAGCCTTCGGCCCAGTCTTCGTTCTTCTAAAGAAGTTAGCAAAGCTGCGGCACCGGCAACGTGTGGTGAAGCCATAGAAGTTCCTCGCAAAGAAGCATACCGTCGTCCCAACCAGCAGCTTAAGATATCAACACCGGGTGCCACTAGATCAATGGCATCGTTGGAATTGGAAAAAGGAGCTACTTTTTCATTCATATCAACAGCACCAACACAGACGGCTTCTGGAAAAGCGGCCGGATAGGACCGTTCAATTGTATTAGGATTGCCATCTCCTTCATTTCCAGCAGCACAGACAACTAAGATATTTTTATCTACGGCTTTACGAATGGCTTCGTGAAATTCTTTATTGTATTTGGAAGTGCCGAGGCTAATATTGACGATTCGAACTTTTTCCCCTTCCGGTCCTTCCCAGTTAGAAATCCACTCCAGCCCTTTGATCACACTTTTTACGCTGCCTTCTCCTTTTTTATCTAGCACTTTGCCGATAAGAAGTCTTACATCGGGTGCTACGCCAACGAGGCCTTTGCCTGCCGTGGCAGCAGCTACAATTCCGGCTACATGGGTACCATGGCCATTGTCATCTTCAAAATTCTCTGGTTTTCCATCTGTAAAATTCTTACCACCAATGATTCGCTTTCGCAAGTCAGGATGGTCTCGTTCAATGCCTGAGTCTAATAAGGCGATGACCATGCGATGTCCTTTGGTCCTCGGCCAGATTTCCGGTGCACCGATGAGTTTGATGTTAGGTGGTATGCTCGTTGGACTTTCTATATTTACTGAAAGGGTTTTAAACAGGGGGATTCTAAAATTCTGCATGCTTTACTCCCTTTCCTTTCCTTCTTTGTTACCTTTTTTCGTCGCTTTGTAATGCCTATTCTATTCCACCTTTTTCCACAAGGTGACCTTAAAGATAGTTTTTTTACAAAAATCTCTCCAAAGAATAAAAAAAGAGAACCTAGCGTTTGCTGGTTCCCTTCATTGTGATTTATGCTGTTTCGATGTTCGCTGCTTCTTCTAGACCCAATTCTTTGATGAAAGTTTCTTTGAGTTTGAATTTTTGAATCTTACCAGAAGCGGTCATGGGGTAGTTGTCTACAAAGCGAATGTAGCGTGGGATTTTATGGCGTGATATTTTACCTTGGCAATATTGACGGATTTCTTCTTCTGAAGCTTCGTCACCCTTTTTGAGAATGATGCAGGCCAAGACTTCTTCACCGTATTTCGGATCAGGGACGCCCACGATTTGGACATCTCGTACTTTAGGGTGGCTGTAGAAGAATTCTTCAATTTCTCGAGGGTAGATATTTTCTCCACCTCGGATGATCATGTCCTTGGAACGGCCTGTGATTTTGCAGTAGCCTTGTTCATCCATAATGGCCAAGTCTCCCGTGTGAAGCCATTGGTCTTCGTCGATGGCTCTGGCCGTCGCTTCTTCGTTTTTGTAATAGCCAATCATGGTGCCGAAACCGCGAGCGCAAAGTTCACCTTGCACGCCTCTTGGTACTTCTTCGCCTGTTGTTGGGTCTACGATTTTTACTTCTACACCAGGCAAAGCTTTGCCGACAGTAGAAACACGACGTTCTAAACTATCGTAAGGTGTTGTTTGCGTTATGACGGGTGAGAATTCTGTCTGTCCATAGGCGATAGTAATTTCTTTGGCACCCATTTTATGCACGACTTTTTTCATAACTTCAATAGGACAAGGCGAGCCCGCCATAATGCCAGTGCGCAGGGAGGTAAGGTCAAACTGTTCAAAGTCTGGATGTTCTAGTTCTGCGATAAACATCGTGGGGACGCCATAGAGAACAGTACAGCGTTCTTTTTCTACAGCTTCTAGTACTTCTCGTGGACCAAATGTTTCGAGGGGAACCATGGTTGCACCTTTGACAACAGAGGCTAGAGAACTCATCACACAACCGAAGCAATGGAATAAAGGAACGGGGAAACAGAGTCGTTCATTGTCGCCCCAGTTTTGTGCTTCTGCCACTTTTTTGGCGTTGTTAATGATGTTAAAGTGACTAAGCATGACACCTTTGGGAAAACCTGTTGTTCCCGATGTATATTGCATATTGATTGCATCATCATAGTGCAATGATTTTTGTCGCGCTGCTAGCTCTTCATCGGAAATGCTTTTGCCCATCTCAATGAGATCATTCCAGCTAAACATACCAGGGTGTTTCTGCGTTGCATCTTTGCCAATAAAGATTATATTTTTAAGTAATGGAAGGCTAGACTGGGTTTTTCCAGGCTCTGTTTCTTCTAGATTCGGACAAAGTTCTTTGATGATTTCTACATAATTATTGTCTCGATATCCTTCAATCATGAGCAATGTAGTACTATCGGACTGGCGCAATAAATATTCCAGTTCGTAAGAACGATAGTTTGTGTTCACTGTTACAAGAACGGCTCCCATTTTGGCACTTCCAAACTGTGTGTAGAGCCACTCTGGATAGTTCGTTGCCCATATGGCAATATGGTCACCTTTTTGTACACCTAAAGCCATCAAGCCTTTGGCTACTTCATTGGCTTTCTCTTGAAACTGTCGATATGTGAGACGAAGATTCCTCTCATCAGTATATATAAGCGCTTCTTTATCTGGGTTGAGGGCCGTCCTTTGATCCAGTAGATCACCAATTGTCACCTTTAATGGTTCTGTCACTATAATTCATTCCTCCCTACAATACTATAACGATATCTCGTGAACTCTCATCTAAGTCACGAGATTGAAGATGAAGTCACCTGATTGGAGAAAAACTCAACTGGTCGATTTTGTCTATGAGGATTTTTTTATTCTAGAAATCACGTCAAATTCCTTGTGTAAGGCAAGAAGTTTCGACAAATATTCAACAAAAAAAAGACAGCCTTTGTGCAAAGGCTGTGCAAATAACAATGGTTTCACTTATAAGGAGTCTTTTGATTGAGTCAATTGCAAAAGGTTACAAACCTCTGCTCTCAGCAAGTTCAAAAATAAAGTCCCTAATAATTGGACTCATCTGATCAAATTCAATCAAAAAAGCATCATGACCATGAGGACTTTTTAGTTCTTTGTACTCCACATCTTTTCGCTTCTTCTCCATTAAATGTGCCATTTCAATCATGTAGGAAGGTGGGTAGAGCCAGTCAGAGTCAATGCCAACGAATAGAGTTTTTGCTTTGATACGTCCGAGTGCTTTGGCCAAGCCACCTCTGCGACGACCTATATCATGTAAATCCATGGCTTTACAAAGGTACAAATAACTGTTAGCGTCAAAACGCTTGACCAACTTATCGCCCTGGTAGTGTAGATAGCTTTCTATCTCAAAACGACTATCAAAGCGAAAGTATTCATCAGGGTGTGTGTGAACCATTCTTCTGCCAAAACGAAGATTGAACAGCTCATCGCTTCGATAGGTAATCATTCCGAGCATCCGTGCAATGGAAAGTCCCTGCGCGGGTCCCACTTCTGGATAGTAGTTACCTTGGTTCCAGGTGGGATCTAACATAATTGATTGCCGCATTACTTCATTAAAAGCAATGCCCATGGCAGTCATACGACCTGCTGTAGCAATGGGTAAAATCCCGTCTATCTGATCAGGATAGGTTACAGCCCATTCAAGCACTTGCATACCACCCATAGAACCACCGATGACACAGAGCAGTCGTTCTACACCCAAATGTTGCACGAGCGCTTTTTGGGCTCGAACCATGTCACGAATGGTAAAGACGGGAAAGTTCATCCCATAAGGCATCTCCGTTGCTGGATTGATACTACTTGGACCGGTCGTTCCTCGACAGCCACCTAGGACGTTTGAGCAGATGACAAAAAAGCGATTGGTATCGATTGTTTTGCCTGGTCCGATCATATCATCCCACCAGCCTGCCGCCTTGTCACTTTTATCATATTTGCCAGCAGCGTGCTGATCGCCTGTCAGTGCATGAGCCACTAATATAGCGTTGGATCGCCCTTCATTTAAGGTGCCGTAGGTTTCGTAGGCTAGGGTGATCGGGCCTAGTCGGTGTCCTGATTCCAGCACCATTTCTTCAGGAGAGATCGCAAAGGTAAAGTGTTCAGTTTTCGTGATCAGCTCCCGCGCTGAACTGGCTACGGAAAACCGCGAGGCCCCTTGATACATTGTTTTCCTCCTATTTATCAAGCTTTAAAGCTTGATCCAGATCTTCAATTAAATCTTGTCCGTCTTCTAAACCGACAGAAAGCCTTACGAGATCAGGCGTAACGCCAGTATCACGTTGTGCTTCTTCTGTAAGCTGACTGTGTGTCGTAGAAGCGGGGTGAATGACCAGTGATTTCGCATCTCCCACATTGGCCAGATGAGAAAAGATTTGTAGACTGTCGATAAAGCGCTTTCCTGCTTCCAGTCCACCTTGAATGCCAAAAGCAAAAATGGCGCCTGCGCCTTTGGGCAAGTATTTATGGCTAAGATCATAAGAAGGGTGGCCTGGTAATTCGGGATAAGAGACCCAACTTACTTGATCATGTTCTGTTAAAAAAGTAACAATTTTTCGGGTATTGCTTACATGGCGGTCCATGCGCAGTGACAAGGTTTCAATGCCCTGTAGAAGCAAAAAGGCGTTAAAAGGACTGATGCACATGCCCATATCTCGGAGCAATTGCACCCGCGCTTTGATAATGTAAGCAGCTGGGCCAATGTCTTTGCTATAGACTAAACCATGGTAGCTGGGATCGGGGTTGGTAAATCCAGGGAAACGTTCGTTTTGGGCCCAGTCAAATTTGCCACCATCGACAATAATACCACCGATGGATGTGCCATGACCACCGAGAAATTTTGTAGCTGAATATACAACAATATCAGCACCAAAATCAAGAGGGCGGCAGAGATAAGGTGTAAGCAAGGTGTTATCTATAATCAAAGGAATGCCTGCACTGTGAGCCACAGCAGATACCTTTTCTATATCAAGAATGTCACCTTTGGGGTTGCCAATGGCTTCTGCAAAAAGAGCTTTTGTTTTCTCATTGATGGCTGAACGAAAGTTTTCGGGATCTGAAGGATCAACAAAGCGAACTACAATTCCATATTTGGGAAGTGTGTGTGCAAAGAGATTGTACGTTCCACCATAGAGGCTCGTGGAGGCTACGATTTCATCACCAGCACCAGCAATATTCATAATAGCTGTGGTAATGGCGGCCTGCCCAGAAGAAAGAGCAAGGGCTCCCACTCCACCATCTAGAGCAGCGAGTCGTTCCTCTAGCACACCAATGGTAGGGTTGGTTATGCGCGTATAGATATAACCAGGTTCTTTCAGGGCGAAAAGATTGGCAGCGTGCTCCGTATCGCGAAAAAGGTAGGATGTTGTTTGATAGATGGGCACAGCTCTCGATAACGTTTCCGAATCTGCTTTTTGTCCAGCATGTAAGGCCAGGGTGTCAAACCGGAATTGTTTCTCATTCATAAATCTAGCGTCTCCTTCCGCTCCAGTGAATTTTTATTGATAAAAAAAGCCCTTCGCAGACGAAGAGCTTTTATCCAATCTCTCATCTGTCAGGACTTTTCGATCCTGAAGGAATTGGCACCGTGATCACATCGAACTGGTTGCCGGGTTTCATCGGGCCCTTTCCCTCCACCTCTCTTGATGAGCTTTTATTTTGTTGAATACCTTCCCAATTGTAACGTAAATAGGATAGTGCGTCAATCTTTTCACGTTGTTAACGATTGCACTTACAAAAGTGAAAATTGAATTTTTCTAGCCTTTGTTGCAGAGGTTGAAAGTGCTATGGTTTGATTTTGAAACGTCGTATCATCCATAAAAGTTCACTACTTACATCACTTGTTTTTTCTGCAGAAGCAGCCAGCTCTTCACTCGCAGCCATTTGTTCTTGTAAGACGGTCGCAATATTGGTTGCATCGTCTGCAATATGGCCAGCCGTCTTATTGGCATGATTTATATTTTCCGTCACTTGCACTGCTTTATCCTGCAACTGCAATGCTTTTTCAAGATTGGATTGTAAGACTGTGCCAATGTTGTTCGAAGCCTGGTTCATTTTTACCATAATCTGGCTTACTTGATTCATCTTAGCACTACCCGATTCTACAACCTTGTGATTGAGGTTCATGGATTGGGCAGAGCGTTCAATCTGCTCGTTAATGTTTTTTAAGATAGTCATAATAGATTGACTGGACCGAGCTGATTCTTCGGCAAGCTTCCTCACTTCTTCTGCAACAACAGCAAAACCACGTCCTTGATCGCCTGCTCGAGCTGCTTCAATGGCTGCATTTAAGGCGAGCATCTGTGTCTGAGAAGACAAGTTGTTGATAACTTCTGTAATTTTCGTAATTTGAATGGCTTCCTTTTCTAAGTTGTTCATAATCAACAAAGTCTGCGTAACTGATTGTTGGATCTCTTCCATCTGCTTTTTGGCTTCTCCTACTTGAGTAAGGCCTTCGTCTGACGTTGCACTTACTTTTTCTCCTGTTTCAAAAGCTTTTTGAGCAGCCCTGGTTATGGCTTGTACCGTCTGATTCATGTCTGAAGTAATAAGTTGCGTATTGTTCAGTAAAGTCTGTTGATTATTCGTCTGCTGGGAAAGATCGTCAACACTTGTTGAGATCTGCTCCGTAGCCATAGCCACTTGACGACTGGCATTCGCTAAGAGTGTAGAAGTATCGTCTACCGATTGCGCCGAGCGATCGACCGTTTCTAAAATACTTTTCAGCCCAATCGATAATTTGTTCATCTCTAAAGCCAATTGCCCTAGTTCATCACGACTCTCTTCTTCTACTCTTCGAGTCATATCACCCTGATTAATCGCTTTAGAGGCTTGTTGTATAGCTTCTAAAGACTTTTGAACAGAGCTATAAAATAGAAAAGCAGTGATTAAAGAGGTTACCAAAAAAATTGACCACGTCACAATTCCAATCATAAATAGTTCCTGTACACCGGCCGCAATCATGGCAAACATGGTGCTTATACCAACAATCGCCGGCAGCGCTGCTGTCGTTAGAACTTTCTGAAAAATCCCTTTGTGACGGAAAGGCACACCGACACGTAGGGTATATGCTTTTTTCCCATTAATCATAACAGGGTGGCTGGCATCAATTAATACTTCACCAGTATTACGATAATACACTTGCTCAAGGGGCTTTAAGGATTCTACACCGGCTTTGCCAACGGCATCTAAAAAGGTCACGCCTTCCCGTAGCCGATTCGTATGTATGAGTGAACGACCTTGGGGGGAAACGAGCAAAATATACTCAAAATTTCCAAGACGACGATCAAAAATCTGACGAATCTGACTTTCTACTTCTGCTACCTCTTTCGTTTGTAACAGTGTTGCCATCTCTTGAGCCAGAGAAGCAGCCAGTTCTCGACAGGCGCTGGCTTCTGGCCTCTTAAGAAGGTCTTGGTCGTCCCGCTTGTTTTTCATTGCTATGACCATGAAACCAGCTCCTTTTCATTTTTTATGGATTCTATGTCCACTAATAATAATATATTATAGCAAAAATCTTTTGAACATTGTGTCATATTTTGTCGTACTTGAAATAATAAAACCGCCCTGGACTTCCTATCGTCACAAGGCGGTTTTCCTTTATTCAACAATAACCTATTCTATAACCTTCTTTTTCTAGATCTTCTTTTTGGGATTAAGCCTAAAAATGCTGAGATTTAATACAGTAGCAATTACTTCTCCTTCTTTTCTGGCCAGTATTTTTGGAGAAAACGATCGCGACCCGATCCCATGCGATAAAATTGATATCGTCTAGGGTTCTTTTTATGAAAATCCTGGTGATATTCTTCAGCTGAATAGAAGGTACTAGCAGGTAAAATGGGCGTTGCAATGGGATCTTGAAAACGCTTGCTTCTAGCGAGGGCCTCTTTGGAAGCCAGAGCTTTTTCCTTTTGCATCTCATTGTGGTAGAAAATAGCCGTTCGATAGGAATCACCACGATCAAAGAATTGACCGCTATTATCGGTCGGATCAATTTGCTGCCAGAAGAGCTCAAGGAGTTCTTCATAAGAAAGCTCCTCCCGATTGTAGGTCAATTGAACAGCTTCGTAGTGACCTGTTTCCTCTGAGCAAACCTCTTCATAAGAAGGATTCTCTACATGGCCTCCTGTATAGCCTGACTCTATCTTGATAAGACCTTTGAGTTGCTCAAAAGGGGCAACCATACACCAAAAACAACCGCCAGCAAAAGTCGCTTTTTCTATGTTGTGATTTGTCAACGGACTCACCTCTGTGTTCTAACTCATTTTTATCCTTTGCGAATGGCATCAACAGGACAGCAAGCAGCACAGCATCCACAACCAGGACAAAGCTGCCCATCAATTTGAAATACTTTCTCTTCTCTCCCATAGGCATCAAGAGCGTCCCATGTGCAAATGTTGAGACAGAATTTGCAACCGATACAGTCTTCTTCAATCCGATAGTAAGAAGACTCTTGCTCTTGCTCTCGCTCTCGCTTTTGAACCACTTCCGTTACCGTAACCATGTAGATCACTCTCCCTTATCAGTAAAAAAGGGCAATAGTAGGAAATCTATGCTTTCATTATACCAGAAGAGGACTTTCATATAAACTGTTTTCACTGTCATAATGTTGTAAAAACAAGCCTTTTTCTCGTTAACCAGCCGTACCCGGCCGGGCACAACCAACGATGAAAAACAATATTTCCTGTCGAACGTCGTGAGACAGTTCGGTCCCTATCCATCGCAGGCGAAGGAAGTTTGACGGGAGCTGCCCCTAGTACGAGAGGACCGGGGTGGACCGACCGCTGGTGTACCAGTTGTGTTGCCAAATGCAGCGCTGGGTAGCCAAGTCGGGACCGGATAAGCGCTGAAAGCATCTAAGCGCGAAGCCGACCCAAAGATGAGACTTCCCACTACGTAAGTAGGTAAGACCCCAGGAAGATGACCTGGTTGATCGGCTCGAGATGGAAGCGTCGTGAGGCGTGTAGTTGACGAGTACGAATCGGTCGAGGACTTAACCTACTCTTTACATCGCTATTATTTCTCTGTGTAGTTTTCAGGGTACAAGGAAAAAAGCCTACTCCATTTTATAGATGGAGTAGGCTTTTTTGTGACCCTCTAGACTCCTTCGGGTAGAACCAAAAGGAGTCTAGAGAGTCGCTTCTAAGCACCATAATAAAGACTTCATCAAAAAAAGCTTGTCTCTGCAAAGAAAAAAGCATATAATGAACGGCATGGTTATACTGTATACAGTATGGAGAGCCGAAGAGGCGA
The DNA here is from genome assembly GCF_009649955.1 of Heliorestis convoluta. Classification (NCBI taxonomy): domain Bacteria; kingdom Bacillati; phylum Bacillota; class Clostridia; order Eubacteriales; family Heliobacteriaceae; genus Heliorestis; species Heliorestis convoluta. The sequence continues at coordinate 506,257 of NZ_CP045875.1, forward strand.
AAATAATAGGAGGCGTATTTTAACAATGGAATACCTGGTAACCTGGAGCGATGGAGAAGAAGTTCGATATCAATTCATGGACAGTGCAGTACTCAAAAGAGCACGATTGGAGCCAGATCGAATTTACAGTATCATCGAGCTAGCAACGGGGCAGGTAATAACATCTTAGAAGGAAAACAAACTTGTCTTCTATGTAGGGTAGATGTACAATACATAGGTAGGCTGAACAAGTGGAGCCCATCATAAAATAGAACTACAAATATATAACGGCAACGGAGCCTACTTAACCTGGTAAAAAGGAACACCAGGAAAGTAGGCTTTATTTATTATAAAGGATAATATCAACAGGAAAGCAGATCAGAAAGTAAGCTTTACTTTTAAAAACCTTGACAGGGAGAGCAAAAGGAGGAGCCAGATTTGTCTACAGGAGAAGTAACTTTACAGCTAGAAATAGAAGATATGGAACAGGAAATAGAACGACGTTGTCAATTTATTTGCCAACAAGTGCAGCAAGCAAGACGCCAGGGCATCGTTGTTGGACTCAGCGGAGGCATTGATAGCGCTGTTACAGCAGCCCTCTGTCAACGAGCCTTAGGTAAAGAGAAGGTGCTAGCACTTTGGATTGGTGCCCACAGTGCTGAAGAACACGCTCAGGATGCGAAACTAATTGCACAAAAACTAGAACTTCCTTTAGTTGAGATTAATCTTGATGAAGTAACTTCTCAACTCGTTAAAAGCATTGAAGGACCCTTACAAAAAAGAGGCTTGATCACAGGAGGCCTTTCTACACTTACGATCGGTAACACCAAAGCACGCGAAAGAATGACAGTGCTTTATGCAGTTGCCAATGAACTAGGCTATCTTGTTGCAGGCACTTGCAACCGAACAGAGATTTATTTAGGCTATGAAACCAAAGGTGGCGATCAACTTTGTGACTTCAATCCACTCGCCACTTTAGTAAAAGCACAAGTACGAGCTATGGCAAGCTACCTGGGAATTCCCGAAAAAATTATCACCAAGGCACCATCGGCTGATCTTTGGCAGGGGCAAACGGACGAAGCAGAGATGGGTTTTACTTACCAGGAGGCAGATCGCTATATTCTTACTGGAGAAGGTCCTGAAGAAGTGGTCAAAAAGATACAACATCTGCATAAATGCTCCGAACACAAGCGAACGTTACCGCCTGTAATCTAAGAACCAGACAGCAGACCCTATCCGACAGGGGCAGATATATAAGCATCACGAAGAGGAGGCAACCATATGGCCGGACATTCAAAATGGGCCAATATCAAGCACAAAAAAGCAAAAGTAGATGCTCAGAGAGGAAAAATATTTACCAAGTTATCCCGTGAAATTATTGTAGCAGTTCGTCAAGGTGGTCCTGACCCCAACGGCAACTTCCGTTTGAAAATAGCCATTCAAAAAGCCAAAGAAGCCAACTTGCCGAACGACAATATACAACGGGCCATTCAACGAGGTGCTGGCGCCGGAGAGGGTGCCAATTATGAAGAACTGTCCTACGAAGGTTATGGCCCTGGTGGTGTAGCTGTTCTAATCGAAGCCATGACAGACAATAGAAATCGAACAGCCAGTGAAATTCGACACCTTTTCACAAAGTACGGTGGCAACTTGGGAGAAAGTGGTTGTGTGGCTTGGATGTTCGACCGCAAAGGCTTGATTCGTCTAGAGGTAGATGAAGAAAAAGGAGAAAAACCTTTTGACGAAGATGAAGTCATGCTGCAAGCACTAGACGCAGGTGCTTTCGACGTACAAACAGGGCCTTATGAGGTAGAAATTTACACGACGCCGGAAGAATTAGAAGAAGTAAAAAATAAAATATCCGAAATAGGCTATACCATAACTACAGCAGAAATCACCATGGTACCGCAAAATATGGTAGCTGTTACAGAAAAAGACCAGGCTGAAAAACTACTTAAGTTTATGGAAATTGTAGATGAACAAGATGATGTTCAAAATGTCTATGCTAATTTCGATCTGTCAGAATCATTATTACAAGAAATATAAAAAAAAAGGAGCACCATCCATTGGGTGCTCCTTCTCTATTCCTATGGGTATAAGAGAATCATTAAGACCAAATCTCCATGCAATCTCTCTAGAACAACAAAAAATTCTAATTAGAACTAGTTCAATCTACTTCGATGATCATTTCTTTAAATCGAATTGCTGTCTTTGATATGTAGCGTCTTGATTGCTAAGCGCTTTCCTCTTCAGCAACAGGCAAAGGCAACGTCGACTCTTCCTTTTGTGTGGTCAATGCAATGGATGTTCGCGTGTGAACTACACCAGGCGTTGTTAGAATGTACGATGACAAAAGCTGATCTAACTCCCAAGTATCTCGGACACGAATTTTCAATAAAAAACCATCGTCGCCTGTAACTTTGTGACATTCGAGAATATTATCGCAATTTGCAACTCGTTCGACGAAACCTTCGTAACAGTTGGGATGATCGAGACGAAGATTGACGAAAGCAGTTAGATCTAGTTGTAATGCTTTCGCACTCAGACGGGCTTGAAAACCTTGAATAACTCCTTTTTCCTCCAACTTCTTGATTCGTTCAGCAACGGCTGGAGAGGAAAGCCCAACCAGAGACGCAAGCTCTGTCTGGGTTACTCTTCCATTACGTTGGAGGTGCTGCAATATCCGGCAATCTACGGCATCATACATCTTAATTGGCCTCCTTGCCTAAAACCACCAACCTTTTAATTCGAATATATAAAAATTTTGAGGAAAAGTCAAGGATAACCGTAAAACGACAAATATAACCACGCATGGCGTTTTAAGCAATGGGCTCTTCGGGCAGGCTATAGCTGGTTGAATATGCCTGTAGAAGAGAAAAAGGTGAAAAGGCCATGAATATTCCAGAGAAGATCATTAAAACAAAAGAAAGTCCTCGGGGAACTTCCTTAGTACCTATATTTATTATACTCTATTGCCTAGCATTTACATTGACCTACCTAGGTGTTATAGTCTATGATCGTTTAAGCGTCGAAAACACAGAAACTCTTACGAAGTATACGCAAGAAGAATTGCTTGATCGTCCTATTGCACCAGGCGTAGCGATTTATATGAAAACAACCTACGCAATAAGCCAAGAAACAGTAACAGAAGCATTGGAGCGGCCTTATGATTGGGCAGGTAGGTCCTTCCGAGAACTGTTACAACGCTTTCCCGAGAAAGAAGGCTGGCAGTGGGAGCTAAGACCGGGTCAGATTATTTTTCACAGGACGGTGCCAACATTAAGTCCTGACGATGCGAGTCAGAGGCATCTTGGCATTGTAGAAGGTGTTATTGCAATTATCATTGGTCCACCAGGTATATACGGTGGTGTTGATAGACTGACACAGATTGAAGCACAACATTTGCCGGAAGCATTGCGGCGCATTGCTGAATCAGGCTGGTTGGCTTGGAATGACGAAGAAATCCTTTACCAGATATTAGATGGCATGGATGAATCTAATCGGCCCTTCGAACAGGATTCAATGGATGCACGTCGAATTCTAAATGGAGAAGGCTTTTTAAGAAATTAAAAAGCCTTTTAAACTTCATTCTAACGGCGCAAGTATTGCAAATTGTTGATTAAGAATTTCCTTGGGGAGGTGTCCCGTTCTGATTATCCTGGGAATTGACCCGGGGACGGCTTTATGCGGTTATGGACTCATTGAAGTACAAGGGAACCGGCTTTCGTCCCTTGCTTATGGCGTCATACGAACGACTGCAGAAAAGCCTTTGCCTTCCCGTCTTTTGATGATTGCAGAAGAACTAGAAGCTTTGATTGCAAAGTACAAGCCCCACCGTCTAGCGGTAGAAGAAGTTTTTTTCAGCCGCAATGTAACAACGGCCATGACCGTTGGACAGGCCCGGGGCGTTATTTTATTAGCTGCTGCCAAAGCAGGGATACCTGTCAGTGAGTATAAGCCTACGCAGGTCAAGCAAGCTGTCGTCGGCTATGGCAGAGCAGAAAAAGGACAAGTTCAAGACATGGTCCGTCTCTTGCTCTGCTTATCAGAAAAACCTAAGCCTGACGATGTAGCCGATGCCTTGGCTGTAGCAATCTGTTGTGCCCATAGTGTGCACCAGGAGGAGAGGACCTGTTGATTTCCTTTTTACGAGGCCTATTGGTTGGTGTCGGTGAAGATGCTATCGTACTAGATGTTTCAGGTGTAGGATACCACGTTTTTGTACCTTCTACTGTTTTAGAGCAGTTACCTCGAGTCGGAGAGACGATGAAAATTCATACATATTTTCATCACCGAGAAGAGCAGGTGCAACTTTTTGGTTTTCAATCGGAAGAAGAGCTGGCCTTTTTTCGTTTATTGCTAGAAGTCAGTGGTATTGGACCTAAAGTAGGATTGGCCATTCTTTCTACGTTCCCGGCCAAGCAGCTAGAGCGAGCCATCGTGACGGAAGATATGATGGTATTAACAAGAATTCCCGGTATCGGTAAAAAAACAGCGCAACGGCTGGTCGTAGAACTTCGTGACAAATTACTCAAACAAGGGCTTCGCGTTTTGCCAATTACCTATGCTTATGCAGGTGAGAGTGCAGTTCCTTCTTTTTCTGAGGAGGCAAATCAATCAACCTTTGTAATAACAGCAGCAACGTCATCAGAAGTCTCACCAGTAGTCGAAATAGGGTCTACAGAAGGCAATGAAGCAGGCGCCAGAACAACAGCCTTAGATGGCACAACAAAGGAAGCCCAGAATGAAGGGCAGAACAAAGCGTTGGGAGAAGCGAACCAAGAAGCCAAAAGGCATAGAAAAAATACAAGCACTTTGCGTCAACGGAGAAGACAGCCGCGGGAAGAAGCTTTAGAGGCTTTACAAGCCTTGGGTTACTCCAGCAACGAAGCCAAAGATGCTTTAATTGAACTTGCTGCTACAACAGAATCGGAGGCTTCCGTCGAAGAATGGATCAAAGGAGCGTTACGCTACCTAGCTAGAGGATGAATAGGATACCCGATTAAGGAGGTGAGGTAAAAATGGAAGAGCGATTGCTTTCTTCGACACCGCAACAAGAAGAGGGGGAAGCAGAGCGTAGCTTGCGCCCGCGAGCGTTGCAAGAGTATATTGGCCAAGAGAAGTTAAAAGCCAATTTGTCAATTTTTATAGAAGCTGCTTTGCGACGACGAGAAGCCTTAGATCATGTCTTGCTCTACGGGCCGCCGGGCCTCGGGAAGACAACTCTGGCTCAAATTATTGCCAACGAATTGAAAGTGCAGCTCAAAATCACATCCGGTCCAGCCATTGAAAGACCGGGCGATCTAGCAGCCATTCTTACCAACTTACAGCCTATGGATGTTCTTTTTATCGATGAGATTCATCGGTTGAATCGGTCTGTCGAAGAAGTGCTCTACCCGGCCATGGAAGACTTTGGCCTTGATATCGTTATTGGCAAAGGACCTTCGGCACGCTCTATTCGTATTGACTTGCCTCGCTTCACTTTGGTAGGTGCAACAACGCGAGCAGGCATGCTGACCTCGCCCTTGCGAGATCGCTTTGGCGTCATTCATCGACTGGAGTATTATCAACCGGAAGAGTTAGAGCTGATTATTACCAGAGCGGCTACCATTTTAGCGGTTGCCATAGAACCAGCAGGTGCTAAAGCCATTGCCCTTCGTGCACGAGGCACACCGCGCATTGCCAACCGATTGCTCAAAAGAGTGAGAGACTATGCTCAAGTTCTCTCGAATGGCATTATCACAGAACAAATAGCGCAGGACTCACTGGCACGTCTGGAAGTTGATCCACTAGGACTCGATCATACAGACCGTCGCTATCTAGAAGCGTTGATTCAAAAGTTTGGTGGTGGCCCTGTTGGCGTTGAAACTTTAGCCGCTTCCATCAGTGAATCGGTGGACACTTTGGAAGACGTGATCGAACCCTATCTGATGCAACAAGGGTTTATCAACCGTACACCACGAGGTCGTATGGTTACTATTTCAGCCTGTCAGCATATGAAAATGGCTGTACCACAATCTTTGTTGGCCCTCTTAGAACCAGCAGCCAGTACGGAATCGATGCAACCTACCCTGCCATTGGAGTAGAATTTCTAGAAAAGAATCATCCCTCGATGGAGTGAATTCGATGATAAGAGTGAACACGAGATGAAGCTACTTCTTCACAGTTGCTGTGGTCCTTGCAGTATCTATCCAATCGAACAATTGCGACAAGAAGGTTACGATGTAAATGCCTACTTTTACAACCCTAACATTCACCCTTATAAAGAATTTCGTCGGCGCCTTGAAACCTTAGAGGGTTACACGTCTGCCATTAATGTACCTTTAATCAAAGAAGAGACTTATGAACTAGAATCTTTCCTGCAGAAAGTAGCGCAGGACCCTGCTTCACGCTGTCCTCATTGCTACCGCATGCGGCTTTATAAAGCCGCAGAAAAAGGGCGGCAATTGTCGATGGACGCTTTTACAACCACATTGCTTATCAGCCCCTATCAGAATCATGAAATGTTGAAAGCCCTAGGAGAAGAGATAGGCAAAGAACTATCCATTCCTTTTCTATATAAAGATTTTCGCCATGGCTTCAGAGAAGGGCAACAACAAGCCCGAGAACGAGAGTTATACAGGCAACCCTACTGCGGTTGTATTTACAGTGAAAAAGATCGTTATTACAAGCCGAAGAAGGAGGAATGAAAAAAGGTGTTAGACGGTGCGTCCTTTGGAAAGTGGATTATGATCATCGGTCTAGGCCTTACTCTTGTCGGGGGCTTACTCTGGCTACTCAGTCAATTCATTTCTATCGGTCGTCTTCCCGGTGACTTTTCCTTTCAGAAAGGAAACATGACTTTTTACTTTCCTTTAGCGACAGGACTTCTGATTAGCCTGATTTTAACGATTTTACTCAATCTTATAGGGCGGAGGTAACATTTACCCCTATAAAAGGCCCCCTTGGCTCCGAACAATTTTATTAGTAGAAGGTGAAGTTTTTGGAACAATTATCACGTAACAGCATGGCCATGAATCGGTTCCAAGAGCCCGGATTCCTTCTTGTTCGCGCCCAGGAAGGCGATGATACTTCCAGGAATGCGCTGATCAAAAAGTTTACCCCTTTTATCATGCGCGTTGCCTCCAATGTTAGTGGACGTTATGTACGCCTAGGCAGTGATGATGAGGCAAGTATTGGACTCATCGCTTTTAACGAAGCTATCAACAACTATCGCGAAGAAAAAGGCGTATCTTTCCTCTCTTTTGCTGATACAGTCATTCGTCGACGTCTTATTGACTATTTCCGTAAAGAGTCTAAAGCACAAAAAGTGCTACCTCTATCTTCTTTTGAAGATCGGAACGATGAATCAGGAGAGGATGTATCCAATCGTCTTGAGATTCGCCAGGCCCAGGAAACATTTCGAATTGAAAATGAAGCAACAGACCGACGAGCAGAGATTGTTCAATACGACAAGCTTCTTCGTGACTTTGGTCTTTCCTTCGCCGAGTTGGTAGAAGTATCACCCAAGCACGAAGACGCCCGTCGACGAGCTATCGATGTAGCCCGCCTCATTGCAGAAACAAAAGAATATAGAGACTATCTAAAGGTCAAAGGCTCCTTGCCTCTAAAAGCACTGGAAAAAGAAGTAGACATGAGTCGCAAAACCTTAGAGAGACAGCGGAAGTATATTATTGCTGTCACTGTCATTTTCTTAGAAAACTTAGAATACCTCAAAGAATATATTAACAAGGTCTGAGCCACCTTGCAGGACTCTTGCCGTCGATAAAAAGCTTGTGCAAAACTCCTGCCACCTTGTTAGAAGGAGGAAATCCCTGAGGTGGATCAACGCGGGGTTGTACTAGAAATTACAGAAGAAGAAGCGATTGTTCTTACTGACAACGGTGAGTTCAAGCGCATACCTCTTCCCCAGCCTGTTCCAGCGATTGGTGATGAAATTGTTATATCACCGGATAAACGGAGGCAGCAAAAGCAGGGAAAAAGCAAAAAGAGGCAAGCGTGGTACTGGATGGGCCTTGCCGTAGCAGCCTTGTTTTTGTTTGCATTGAACATGTCTGGCTTGAAAAGCATCTTTTATGAAAAGACAGAGCAACAGGACGTGGCTCTTCTAGAAGAACAGGACCCATCTCTAGAAGAGCCCATACTTTCAAAGCCTGTTCGATATGTATCCGTCGATATCAATCCTTCTATTGAGCTCGGTCTCAATGAACAAGATCAAGTCATAACAATGCGCTCTCTCAACGATGAGGGAGAAAAAATCATTGCCCAAAGAGCTTTAGAAGGATTGCCAGTAGAAAAAGCGATTCAAGAAATTGCGGCAGAAGCACTTCTTCAAGGCTATCTCGCTTCCAATAAAGCCAATACGCTTCTTATTACTGTCTATACAGAGGGAGAAGAAAATGAAAAGGAAGCGCAGAAAGTCTTAGAAGATAAGTTGCGTCAATCGGCGCAGCAAATACTAGCGCAAGATAATTTGCCGACTCATAAGGTTCAGACGATTCAAGTCTCGAAAGAACAACGAGAAAGAGCGGAAGAACTCGGTTTATCAGTTGGCAAATTTGCACAGCTTCTTGATGCAATGGAGCAAGGGGTTCCAGAGGAAAAAGACGAAAAACCTCCAACAGAGAATCGCTCATCTCTAGGAACGGAGCCAATGGAGAGAAAAGGTACACAAGAAATAGACAGGAAAGAGAATCAAGACCAAGAGAATCAAAATAAGCAGAAACAAAAGCAAGAAAAAACTGCTTCCGATCCAATCGAGCGTGACGTTATGGATAATAACAAAATCGATCCAGAGGAGATAAATCAAGAACGGATGGATCAGGAGCATGACGTCATAGATAACGATGCTATGGATCATGACACAATCGAAGTGAGTCCAACGAATACAAGGATAGAAAAAGATAGAAAAGCAGAAGTTCAATCTTCCAGCTAAGGCTGGACTTTTTTTTGACTTGCTTTTTCGAAAAGCAAAACAGGAAAGAAAGACCTTATGTCGAAAATATCCATCTGGCAGGAAAAAAATTAGTAATGTAGCTAGAAAGGGTGAACAGACCTTGGACAAGGCACAGAGAAAAGGATGGCTCTATGGCCTGGGCATCCTACTTAGTCTCTTCTTTCTTGTCATGCCGCTGTCTCAAGCTAGAGCAGAAACAGTAGACGTTCCTACAGTTCGAGTACTCATCGATCAACCTGTAACAGTAGAAATTAAAATTGCTTCAGGTCGATACGGATTAATCGATGAGCAGACGGGAATGCCTATCGATTATCAGCCTACGCAAGGGGACTGGCGGATTACCGCCGTTGGACGAGCTCTTCAGATAACTTCGGGAGGGCAAGCACTGCCACGTACATACAGCGGACCGATTTACCTACATGGAATCGCCGGTACAGAGAATATATTGGAGATAAACGGTAAAAAATACCGAGGAAACCTGCGAATCTATCCTCCGCAAGCAGTAGACCAAAGAGGGTTGGTCTTGATTAATGATCTTGATCTCGAATCCTATCTCTATGGCGTCGTCGGTCCCGAAATGGGCTTCGGTGCACCTCAAGAAGCGCTAAAAGCACAGGCTGTTGTATCTCGCAGCTATGCTTTGTATCACTTGACGATCCGACAACGAAGCAACAGTCTTTTTGATCTACGGGCAGACACAAGCAGCCAAGTCTATCGAGGTATTGAAGGCGAAAGAGATCATATTCGACAAGTCGTCGATGATACGAGAGGACAAGTCCTTCATTATGATGGCAGGGTGATTGAAGCAGTTTATCACTCTAACGCAGGTGGTAAAACAGAAAGTGCTCAATTTGTATGGAATGAAAGCAGGCCCTATCTAGAAGGCGTGACTTCGCCAGATGATGCTTATGCAGAAGAACTTAGTACAGCCACCGCTGCGGCCTATCGTTGGCGCAAAACCATTACAGCACAGGAAATTACAGAGCGAGCGCAATCGATTACAGGTCGCGATATTGGAACAGTAAAAGCAATCAGAATTGCCGAGAAAAGCCCCACAGGTCGGGTCATTCGCCTTGAAGTCGTTGGCTCTAAAGAGACGATAACAGTGGATAAGCTTCTCGTTCGAGCTCTGGTAAACACACCGTCTACACTTTTTACAGTCGCTAGCGCCGTAACAAGTACAGAAAACACAATTGTAGGCAAACCCACTGGCAACAGCACGATTACAGTACTAGCAGCCGACGAAAGCCCACGGGCTTACACAATCAAAGAAGCCTCTGTCTTCGCCATGGGTGCTGACCTTATACCTCGACAAGTCGATGCAGCCAAGGAGCTTTTTATACTCAGCCAAGGTGGCTTGAACCAATCTAGTACCATAGAGATTCGTCCCGGTGATACCTTTACATTGCAAGGCCATGGTTATGGTCATGGTGTAGGCATGAGCCAATGGGGCGCTATGGGAATGTCTATCAAAGGAAAAACATATAAAGAAATCGTTGAACATTATTATGGCGGCAGTCAGAGAAATGGCCGACTTCAAATCGTAGGAGACTGGGGAACCTGATGAACGTTGATCAATTCGACTATGAACTACCTCGCGAAGCGATAGCACAAGCACCCATTGAACCACGTGACGCCTCCAAACTGATGGTTCTTAATCGGCAAAATGGTCTCATAGAGCATCGGATATTTCGCGAAATTAAAGAGCTACTCCGCCCCGGTGACTTGCTCGTCTTAAATCGTAGCCGTGTCATACCAGCTCGCCTTTTTGGAGTAAAAAAAGGCACCGATACAGCTGTAGAAATGGTCTTGCTGACGCCAAAAGGAGAAGACCGCTGGGAAGTACTTGTCCGTCCAGGACGAAGACTAAAAGCAGGCACTACTGTAGAGTTTGGTGAAGATCTGCAAGCAGACATCATAGACAGCACGGCCTTTGGTGGAAGACTTGTCAAGTTTCGCTATTGTGGTGATTTTGACCAACTTTTAGAAGAAAAAGGGCAAATGCCACTGCCACCGTACATTGAACGACCCTTGCAAAAAGAAGAAACAGAGCGATACCAAACGATTTATAGCAAAGAAAAAGGCTCTGCAGCGGCACCTACAGCAGGTCTTCACTTTACGCCAGAGTTGCTGCAAGATCTTAAAGAGGCAGGCGTGGAGATTGCTACCGTACTGCTCCATGTAGGGCTAGGCACTTTCCGGCCTGTGCAAGCTGAAAAAGTAGAAGACCATCAGATGCACGCAGAATTTTATCAAATCGATGAGGAAGCCGCCCAAGCTATTACGAAAGCCAGGCAAGAAGGTAGACGGATTGTTGCTGTTGGAACTACAGTCGTAAGAACCCTTGAATCAGTGGCTGCATTAGAAAAAGGTGCTGTCAAAGCCACCTCAGGTTGGACCGATATCTTTATCTATCCTGGTTACAACTTTCAAGTAATCGACGGTCTGATCACTAACTTTCACTTACCTCGTTCTACCTTACTCATGCTCGTTTCTGCTTTTGCGAACCGCGATACCATCATGGCGGCCTATGAAGAAGCAGTGCAAAAAGACTACCGTTTCTTTAGCTTTGGTGACGCAATGATGATCATTTAAGGAGGATTCCCTTGGCTGCTGTCCGCTACGAACTAATTAAAGAATGTTCTCAAACCAAAGCTCGCGTGGGTCGACTACATACGCCCCACGGCACTTTTGAGACACCGATTTTCATGCCTGTGGGAACGCAGGGGACTGTCAAAACAATGACGCCAGAAGAAGTAAGAGACTTAGGTGCTGGTATTATCTTATCGAATACCTATCATCTCTATCTTCGTCCCGGTTCAGATCTTGTTCGAGAAGCCGGGGGATTGCATCGCTTTATGAACTGGCCGCACGGTATTCTAACAGACTCCGGAGGCTACCAAGTCTTCAGCTTAGGACCGCTGCGAAAAATCACAGAAGAAGGCGTAGAATTTAAAAGTCATATCGATGGATCCAAACATTTTTTCACACCGGAAAAATCAATTCAAATACAGATGGATCTAGGTGCCGACATTATTATGGCCTTTGACGAATGTCCTCCTCATCCTAGTGAATACGACTACGTCAAAAAATCACTGGAAATGACGACGCGCTGGGCCAAGCGATGTCAAGCAGCTCACACTCGAGAAGATCAAGCGCTCTTTGGAATCACCCAGGGTGGTATGTACGCTGACTTGCGTCGAGAAAGCGCAGCACGACTTGTGGAACTAGACTTTCCAGGATACGCCATTGGTGGTCTTAGTGTAGGTGAACCAAAACCACTGATGTACGAAATGCTTGAAGCCACAGTGCCTGAACTACCCAAAGAGAAAGCACGATATCTCATGGGTGTAGGAAGTCCTGATGCACTTTTAGAAGGCGTAGCTCGTGGCGTTGACATGTTTGACTGCGTCCTCCCAACGCGAGTGGCACGCAACGGTCTTGCTTTTACCACCCATGGCAAAGTCGTCATCCGCAACGCCCGGTATGCACGAGACTTTGAGCGGCTCGACCCTGAATGTGGTTGTTATACCTGTCAGAACTATAGTCGAGCCTATTTGCGACATCTTTACAAAGCAGAAGAAATCCTGGTCTATCGGCTCCTTACCATTCACAATTTACACATTCTCTTAAAAATGATGAAAGAAGCCAGAAAAGCCATTGAAGAAGATCGATTCCTGCAATTCAAAAGAGAATTTCTTGACAAATACGGGCAGGAAATGGATCATTCCTAGGCGAATAGATAAGGATGCATAAAAGTCTCAATGAAAAGTTTTCAATGAAGAAAGGGAGGTTTTTTTCTCATGGAGCAAGGTTGGTTTCTAGTATATATGGTGGCACTTTTTGCCCTTTTTTACTTTGTCGCCATAAGACCACAGATGAAAGCTCAAAAAGCCCATAAAGAACTGGTGTCAAGCCTCAAAGTAAGCAATAAAGTCGTGACTGCAGGCGGTCTGCATGGAACACTTACTTTTGTGGGTGAAGAAACTGTGATGATGGAAATCTCAGAAGGCGTCAATATAGAAGTTACCAAAACGGCCATCATTAAAAAAGCAGACTAATAACAACCTACGTTTCCAGAAAACCATTAGAACCCTAAGATAACAAAAAAATACAAAAAAGTTACCTATTGAGGCAGGAAATTGGAAATTTTAGTCGAAACATTTATGGTAACAACTTGGAACTTTTTGTATTTTGATGTTTTTTGTCATTTTACTAGACAAAGACAAAAAGCTTGTCTTAGGGGGAATGTGGAAAATGGATAGTCAATTGTTATTGCGTCGAATTCAGAGGAAACGGAAAGAACTAGAGCGTCTAGCCGGTAGAAAAGGAACTGATAAATTAACGACAGGCCTTATTTACCGTAAATCCTGTGAACTTGACGTACTAATCGTGCAATATATGAAGGAAAATCGACAATTAGAATTAGATTTTCCCGATTATTATCCTGTGCCGCTGGGAAGATAGATCTCAGCGGCTTTTTTTTATATTTTTTTGCTGCCAACAATCTTACAAGAGATGAAAGGACAGATTATAATCCAATGACCAAGTCAATCACTTTCGAACAAGTGCGAGACCATGCTGAAGTAAGAGCCTATATCGAAGCAGCTGATTTACATTTAAGTGCAATGGGATTTACCGAACACGGATTGCGCCACGCTGCCTTAGTAAGCAAAAATGCCGGTGCCATTTTACAACACTTCGGCTATGATCAAAAAGAGATTGAGCTCGCTCGCATTGCTGGCTTTATGCACGACATCGGCAACAGCGTAAGTCGTGAGAGTCATGGTCAAATTGGAGCTGTGCTTTCTCGTTTAATTCTAAAAGAACTTGGCGCTGATTACGCCGACATTGCTACAATCATGGCTGCCATCGGCAACCATGATGAATCAGTTGGTCACATTGTCAACGCGCCTTGCGCTGCTCTTGTATTGGCCGATAAAGGCGATGTGCACTTCAAAAGAGTACGAGAAAAAGACAAAGCAACTTTTGATATTCATGACCGTGTCAACTACGCTGTTCGTGAGTCTACCTTAGAAATGGGTAACAACACCCTTTCTCTGGTGTTAAAAATAGACTCTGAAATAAGTCCTCTTATGGATTACTTTGAAATCTTTTTGCCTCGAATGGTATTAAGCCGTCGAGCTGCCAATTACCTTGGTGCAGAGTTTCATCTAATTATCAATGGTACGCAACTTTTGTAATTAATCCCTATAGACCCTCTACTTTCGTTTGACAAGATTTGTGGAGAAAGAGTATAATTCGAGGTGACCTTATTACCTGTTAATGTGATACATTTTTTAAGCAATAATAAAATAGGGCAAGGAGGCAGCTATCACTATGAAAACACGCAATTTGTTGCAAATGATAGCTTTGCTCCTTCTGGTGGCCGTCTCAGCCGCTCTGAGTTATAACCCCATCCTGCAAGGGACCAAGTTGGGGTTAGACTTGCAGGGCGGCTTGCATGTTGTCTTGCAGGCTGTTGAAGGGCCTGAAGAAGGCGTCACCCAGCGGGAGATGGAACAGGTCAAAGCTATCATGGAGCAACGTATTAATGGCCTGGGTGTTGAGGAGCCACTGATTCAGATTCAAGGTCAAGATCGTCTTATTATTGAATTAGCTGGCATTGATGATCCCGATCGTGCCATTGAATTAATTGGACGAACGGCCATGCTGACCTTCCGAACAGAAGCAGGCGAAGTGGTTGTTGAAGGACAAGACTTACGACAAGCTCGTGAACAGATTGTGCCTGGTGGAACAGAAGCAATTGTTACGTTAAGCTTTAATCCTGAAGGTACAAGAAAGTTTGCTGAGGCAACGAGAGCCAATCTCAATCGCACCATAGGCATCTATTTAGATGACGATCTTTTGCAAAACCCTGTTGTTAGAAGTGTGATTGTCAATGGTGAAGCGCAAATTACAGGCTATGAATCCTTAGAAGAAGCCCGCCGAATTGCTCTTCTTCTGAACTCTGGTGCATTGCCTGTCAAGCTTGATATGATCGAGAAGCGTACGGTAGGACCTTCTCTTGGTGCTGATAGTTTAAGTAAAAGCCAGTCTGCTGCTTTAATTGGCCTAGGTCTGGTTATTGCTTTCATGATTCTTTATTACCGTGTCCCAGGATTTATCGCAACAGTTTCACTGGCTCTTTATGCGGTAATCGTCATGGGCATACTGGCCCTTTTAAACGCTACCTTAACGCTACCGGGCATCTTTGGTCTATTGCTTTCAGTCGGTATGGCCGTCGATGCGAACATTATTATTTATGAACGAATTAAAGAAGAGATCCGACAAGGAAAATCACTACGAGCTTCCATTGAAGGCGGATTTAATCGTGCTTTCCGTGCCATTTTAGACGCTAACGTAACAACACTGATCATTATCATTATTCTTTACTTCCTGACGAGTGGACTTATTCGTGGTTTTGCCATTACGCTTGGACTCGGTATCCTGGCGAGCATGTTCACAGCGATCACCTTTACAAGGTGGATGCTACGCTCTACGGCAGGGAGTGGACTTTTCAAAGATCTCAGGTACTACGGAGCGCAAGAAGGTCATCAGAACCTGGAGCGCTTTAGCCAGATTAACTTGATGGTAAAAAGAAAGACTTGGTATGGCTTTTCGGCACTTTTGATTGTTCCAGCTATTCTTTCTTTGTTGCTACAAGGTTTGAATTTTGGCATTGACTTTACAGGCGGCTCTATGATGCAAGTAAAGTTTGAAAGAGCTACTACAGTAGAAGAAGTCCGAACTGTCTTAGGTCAGCACGACTTGGCTACAGCAACGATCCAGGAATCGAATGACAATGATTTCATTATTCGGACGAAAGTACTAGAACATGAAGAGAGAATAGAAGTTTTGAATTCCTTGCGAAGTCAGATCGCACCTCTAGAAGTACAGCGTGATGAACTTGTTGGGCCTGTGATCGGAAAAGAATTGGCCATCAACGCGCTATTGGCTCTTGCAGCCGCGGCAGTCTTCATGATTGGCTATATCACGATACGCTTTGAATTCAAGTTTGCTGTTGCCGCCATATCGGCTCTTTTGCATGACGTGCTCATCGTCGTCGGTATCTTCTCTCTCTTCCAGATAGAAGTAACGACAGCTTTTGTAGCGGCCATCTTGACTGTAATCGGTTATTCTATCAACGATACGATTATTATCTTTGACCGCATCCGAGAAAACTATGGCAAGATGAAGAAGAAAGGCGATATTGAAGAAATGGTCAACCGCTCCCTCTGGGAGACCATGACTCGCTCTGTCAATACGGCCTTAACAGTCATCTTTGTACTGGTCGCCCTACTCTTCTGGGGTGGTGAGACGACAAAAGATCTGGCGCTGGCCATCTTAATTGGTGTTACCGTCGGTGTCTACTCCTCTATCTTCCATGCGAGCCCTATCTGGCTTGATTTGAAGATCTGGGAAAAAGCACAACGACGCAAAAGAAATACAAATACAGAAGCCGCATAAGAACGGATACTTTAAAGCACTCTGACAATTCGGCAGAGTGCTTTTTCTATACTTATCCTTTTCTATACTTATAATGTGATACAATAAATTGCTGTATCCCGATCAACGGCAAGGTACAAATTGCATAGAAGTATATGACCTAGCAAAAGATGGAACAATGGCTAATAAAGAGCTTTTACTCGGATCCAAAGCTCTTTTTTCACCAATACTGCAGGATTTCCAGCCCATAAAATAGAAAAAGTGAAAAGTTTTTTTCTTAAACAGGCATCGCAAGAAACATAGATAACCCTTGCGATGGGAGGTGAAAAGATGCAGGCAACCCTGGAGCAAATTATCGAGCGCATAGAAAGCTACACCAACAAAGAGGCGGACTTACAGTTTATCCGCCGAGCCCACCAGTATGCTGAAGAAGCCCATACGGGACAGTTCCGGAAATCTGGGGAACCATACATCTTTCATCCCATGGCTGTGGCATATATACTGGCTGACTTAGAGCTAGACGTCCCTACCATTGCGGCAGGCCTTCTTCATGACGTTGTAGAAGATACACCCATAACACTAGAAGAATTGGAAAAGGAATTTGGTGCGGAAGTCGCATTGCTCGTCGACGGTGTTACGAAGCTTAGCCGTCTTGAGTTTCGTTCTAAGCAGGAGCAACAAGTTGAAAGTTTGCGCAAAATGTTCTTAGCCATGGCCAAAGATATTCGTGTTATTTTGATCAAGCTGGCCGATCGACTTCATAATATGAGAACGCTTCGTCACCAGCGGCCAGAAAAACAGCGCGAGATTGCCGTTGAAACAATAGAACTTTTTGCACCACTGGCGAACCGGCTTGGTATTTCAAGAATCAAGTGGGAATTAGAAGATCTATCCCTTCGATATTTAGAGCCTGAAACATATTACGATCTCGTGCAAAGAATTGCTGTGAAAAGGCAAGAGCGAGAAGCACGTATCAATGAAATTATCGCCATCTTACGAGAAAAGTTAGAAGATGTGGGCATAGAAGCAGATATCTCAGGTCGACCAAAGCATTTTTACTCCATTTACAAAAAGATGGTTAATCAAAAAAAAGACCTATCGGAAATTTACGATCTGATTGCTGTTCGTGTTACCGTAGATAACCTGAAAGATTGCTATGGAGCTCTGGGTATCATTCATACAATCTGGAAGCCCATTCCTATGCGTTTCAAAGACTACATTGCTACACCGAAAACGAACATGTATCAATCCCTTCATACAACTTTACTTGGTCCTATGGGTGAGCCTTTTGAAGTGCAGATTCGCACCTGGGAAATGCATCGAACTGCTGAATATGGCATTGCTGCCCACTGGAAATACAAAGAAAAAAGCAAAGTCCAGGGCAGAAACTTTGAAGAAAAGCTAGCCTGGCTTCGACAATTGTTGGAGTGGCAGTCTGATCAAGGCGATCCCCAAAATTTTATGGAATCGCTAAAAATTGAATTTTTCTCGGACGCTGTTTTTGTATTTACACCAAAAGGCGATGTAGTTGAGTTACCGGCGGGCTCAACGCCTATTGACTTCGCCTATCGTATTCACTCTAACGTAGGACATCGTTGTATGGGCTGTAAAGTCAATGGACGTATTGTGCCACTTGATTACAAGTTATCAACCGGTGAGATTGTCGATATTCTCACAAAAACAACAGCAGGTCCTTCTAGAGATTGGCTTAACGTTGTTAAGACAGCAACCGCTCGCAACCGCATTCGTCAGTGGTTCAAAAAAGAAAAGCGCGAAGAATTTGTAGAACGGGGTAAAGAAGCGCTAGAACGAGAGATCAAAAAGCTTCACATTGATCTGGTCGAAGCGTTGAAAACAGATCGACTCAATGAGATAGGCAAACGTTTTAACTTACAAGGTGCCGAAGACGTCTTTTTTGCCATTGGAGATGGCGCTCTTACGACCAATCAGGTTCTTATGCGCATTAAAGAAGAGCTGAAAAAAGAGAAAAAGTACGAAGAAAATATAGCACCTCCACCGGAAGTAAAGCCTTTCTCTGGTTTTGGGAAGCCTTCACAAGGTGTGCGTATGCGTGGTGTAGACAATGTACTAATCCGCTTTTCCCGTTGTTGCAACCCTTTACCCGGTGATGATATCGTTGGCTATATCACCAAAGGAAGAGGTGTGTCCATTCACCGCAGTGACTGCGTCAACTTGGTTCACATGCCACCGGAAGATAAAGAACGAATGGTAGAAGTCGCCTGGGACAAACAATCACCAACAACCTATCAGGTTGAAATCGAAGTTACGGCCCTCGATCGAGAACGCCTAACGACCGATGTTATGCTTGCTGTTTCCGATTCTAAAACAACGATCAATTCTATTTACTCACGAGCTACAAAAAATAAAATGGCTTTGATCAATATGGTTGTTGAGATTAGAGACTTAGGTCATCTGAATTTCCTTTTTGAAAAAATCAGCAAGATCAAAGATGTGCTTGATGTTCGTCGTCTTACACCCGGTATAAGTAATAAACCGGAAAAAGGCAAAGGGCAGCTTTCGAGCTAGAGAACTTGGTAATAAAAGATATAAACCTTAGGCATTATGCAAGGAGGAAAACCTTGAGAGCTGTTATCCAGAGAGTTACAGCCGGTCAAGTTACCGTAGACAAAGAAGTAATAGGCACCATTGAGAAAGGTCTTGTTGTCCTCCTGGCAGTCGGTCAAGAAGACAGTTCCGAAGATGTTCGTTATATGGCAGAAAAAATTGCCAATCTACGTATTTTTGAAGACGAAGCTAGCAAAATGAATCGTTCGGTGATTGATGCAGAAGGAAAAATTCTTCTGGTTAGCCAATTCACTTTGTACGGCGATTGCCGCAAAGGTCGTCGTCCCAGTTTTATGGAAGCAGCCAGCCCTGATCAAGCCCTTGCTTTATTTGGACAAGTAAAAGAAAAGCTAGAAGCCTATGGTCTTACTGTTGAGACAGGCCGTTTTCAAGCCTCTATGGTCGTCCAACTTAGCAATGACGGCCCTGTTACGATGCTGTTAGACTCCAAGAAAACTTTTTAGATCCTTTGATATCGATATCCATGAAAGATAGGATAGCAATGATAGGCGAAATGATATCAAGATATGGAGCTTCCAAAATGAGGGGAAAGCAAAAGAAGGAGGTTTCTCATACCTATGATTATAAAGACACTTGAAACAGGCATGCTCGGTGCTAACTGTTATCTTGTCGTTTGTCCAGAAACAGGGCAGGGCGCAATTATCGATCCTGGCGATGAAGCAGAAAAAATTATGCAACTGGTGCAAAAGGAAAAAGCCCAAGTTGTAGCCATCATTAACACCCATGGCCATGGTGACCACATTGGTGCCAACGGTGGCGTTCAAAAGGCTACCCAAGCTCCGATTCTCTGTCACGCCGATGAGGCGGCAATGCTCACTTCAGCAGCGAAAAATCTTTCTCAATATTTTACGCAACCCATCGTTAGCCCCGCTCCAGAACGGTTGCTTCAAGATGGCGATACTATTTCCGTAGGAAATCTTACTCTAGAAGTGCTACACACACCAGGTCATACTGTGGGTGGCATCTGTCTGAAAGGGCCTAGCGTTGTTTTTACAGGCGATACCTTATTCTCTGGCTCTATCGGAAGGACCGACTTCCCCAATGGATCGTACAGTACCTTAATCCAATCAATTCAAGAAAAGCTCCTAACATTGCCTGATCAGACTGTCGTCTACCCAGGTCATGGCCCTGCATCGACCATAGAAAGAGAGCGTAGAGAAAATCCATTTTTAATGGGAGGGTAAGGAATGGACGTGCACTTGCGGGGGGTACCGAGCCGTTACGGGATAACCTTGCAAGAGATCCTATGGCTGTTCTTCCCAGAAGGACAAATCAAAGCAGAAGCAGATCAAGAGCCCTCCATTAGAGAAAATAAAAAAACAGAAGAAAAAGAGTCTTCTAAAGTAACAAAAGAAGTCGAAGAAGCCTCGATTGAAATTACCTATTGTCAAGAAGAAAAGCAGTTCCTGGTAGAATGTCGATTTGTAAAAGCAGGCCGAGAGGGAAGGGGCCAAGCGAGTACGTCCTATAGCAATACAACAGGCCCAACCAATGGGTCTTGTCGAAAAGAACCTATCCCTATTGATGAAAACCTTCGCCGGCGACTTACCAAGCTTGCCTTGTTACGAAGCCTAGAATCCTATACAGGAAGACCGGCCAATCCTTGGGGAACCCTAACAGGGGTAAGACCAACCAAAATTGTGCACCGCAGTCTTGACAAAGGCCATCCCATCAACGCCATCTATGAAGAATTAGAAAGCGATTATGCAGTGAGTCAAGAAAAGTCTCAATTGCTCGTAGAAGTTGCTCAACGACAACGCCCTTTTTTCTTAACAAAGCCACAGGAATTTCATAAAGTAAGTGTGTATATTGGCATTCCTTTTTGCCCGACTCGTTGCCTTTACTGCTCTTTTCCCAGTTATGATCTGAAGCGATACGGTGCTTGGATAGTCCCTGTTATGACAGCTTTACAACAAGAAATTGTAGACCTAGGGAAAATATTAAAAGCAAAGGGGCAGGAAGTTCAGACCATCTACATTGGTGGCGGAACGCCAACTGCTTTATCAGCAACACAGCTTGATGGACTTCTGCAAGGGGTCGTAGAACACATCTACTCTTCTCAGACTGTTGAATTCACTGTAGAAGGTGGGCGACCTGATACGCTCGATCGAGAGAAAATGAAAATCATGCGTAATCATGGTGTCAATCGCTTGAGCATCAATCCGCAGTCTATGAACAACGATACATTACGTCGTATTGGTCGTTGCCACTGTGCAGCCGACGTAATTGAAATGGTTAATTTAGCTCGTGACATCGGTTTTCCGATTATCAACATGGATCTCATTCTCGGTCTGCCTGGTGAAACAGTCGCCTCGGTAGAGCGCACCATGAATCGAATCGGCTGGCTCAAGCCTGAAAATGTGACCATTCATACAATGGCTTTCAAAAGAGCGTCTCGCCTCACAACGGAGAAAGAACAATGGAATTTGCCACCTGTTGATGAAGTAACAGCCATGCTCGCTTTAGCCCAGCGAAAAGCAAGCGCCAAAGGGCTCAAGCCCTATTACCTGTACCGACAAAAAAGAATCCTTGCCAACCTCGAAAACATCGGCTATGCTATCTCCGGCAAGGAATGCATTTACAACATCCAGGTTATGGAAGAGAGGCAAACCATTTGGGGACTTGGCGTTGGTGCTTCTACCAAAATTATTGAACCGCCGGAAGGTAGGGTGCTTCAAAGCTGGCATAACCCCAAAGATCCTCAAAACTATGTGGAGCGTATAGACGAAATCATCGAACGCAAAAGTAACAAAGTGGAGGGAATCTAGACATGCTAACCAGCGCTCCGCGAGGAACGAAAGACAATTTACCAGCGCAGACGCGGCATTGGCACAAAATTGAGAAAGTTATCGACCAGATTTGTAA
Source organism: Heliorestis convoluta (assembly GCF_009649955.1). Classification (NCBI taxonomy): domain Bacteria; kingdom Bacillati; phylum Bacillota; class Clostridia; order Eubacteriales; family Heliobacteriaceae; genus Heliorestis; species Heliorestis convoluta. The sequence continues at coordinate 528,113 of NZ_CP045875.1, forward strand.
AGAATATGGTTACGAAGAAATACGTACGCCCATCTTCGAACATAGCGAAGTCTTTCATCGTGGCGTCGGTGACAGCACCGATATTGTTCAGAAAGAGACTTACGACTTCACAGACCGGGGAGGGCGAGAGCTTACGCTGCGCCCTGAAGGAACAGCACCTACAGTGCGGGCTTTACTAGAACATAAACTTTATGCAGGCCCCCAGCCTGTCAAAGTCTACTACCAGGGACCGATGTTTCGTTTTGGCCGTCCTCAAAAAGGTCGGCTTCGTCAGTTTCACCAATTTGGCATTGAAGTTTTTGGAGCCACCACAGCGCAGGTTGATGGAGAAGTGATAGCCATGGCCATGGATTTTTATCAACGCCTAGGCTTACAAAATATTGAACTGTTGCTCAACTCCATCGGTTGTCCCCATTGTCGTCCTCAACACCGAGAAGCGCTACAACAATTTTTAGAACCCAAAAAAGAGCAAATGTGCGGCGACTGCCAGAGCCGTTATGACAAAAATCCCATGCGCATCTTAGACTGCAAAGAGGAAAAATGTCAGAACCTATCAGAAGAAGCACCAACCACTGTAGGCTATCTCTGTGATGACTGCAAAAACCACTTCGACGAAGTAAAAGAATTACTAGATGCCGCTGGTGTAGTTTATAAGCTCGATGAGCGGCTCGTTCGAGGGTTGGACTACTATACACGCACAGCCTTTGAAATTGTCTCAAAAGATATAGGTGCCCAATCTTCCATCGGCGGTGGTGGTCGCTACGATCACCTCGTAGAAACCCTAGGCGGCCCTCCCGTTCCAGGTATGGGCTTTGGCTTAGGCCTAGAAAGACTGTTGCTCACCATGGAAGAACAAGGCCTTCTCGATACGGAAAAAGGCGAACAGCGGCACCTCTTTATTGCGCCCGTCGGTGCAGGTACCAAAGCCGTTGCTTTTGGACTGATGCAAACACTGCGCCAAAAAGGTCTCTCCGTTGAAATGGATTATCAAGATCGGTCCTTGAAGGCACAGCTCAAAACAGCCTCGAATCGCTTTCAAACCCCCTATGTCCTTATTGTCGGTGAAGGTGAGCTTGAAAAAGGCGAAGTAACCTTGCGCTTAATGGACAAAGGAAGTCAGGAGAAGATACCGCTCCACGAAGCACCAGAACGTGTATGGGAGCTTATAGCCGCTGATACCCCCCCTAGCTAATCAGCACAATGCTTCACCTAGCTAGTTAAATAAGCAAGAACACAATGGAAAGGACTAAGAACCAATGTCACAACAAAGCATCACAGAGTTAAAACGAAGCCATCACTGCGGTGAACTCCGCGGCACCCACCAAAACCAACAAGTAACTCTTATGGGCTGGGTTCAACGCAGGAGAGATCACGGTGGCCTTATATTCGTTGATTTGCGCGACCGTTCTGGTCTTGTACAAGTCGTTTTCAGCCCGGAAGTGAATCAAGAAGCTTTTCGCCTGGCCGAAAGCGTACGGAACGAGTATGTATTGGCTCTAACCGGTGAAGTGATCAGCCGTCCGGAAGGCACAGTGAACGAAAATCTTCCTACCGGTGAAATAGAAGTATACGCACGACAACTGCAGATTCTGAACAGCGCCAAGACACCACCTTTTTATATTGAAGATAACGTCGATGTTGATGAACTGGTACGACTCAAATACCGCTATCTGGACTTGCGTCGACCTGAAATGCAGAGTAACATTGTTGTTCGTCATAAAACTACAAAAGCCATGCGTGACTTTTTGGATCGAGAGGGATTCCTCGAAATCGAAACGCCCATGTTAACGCGATCTACACCGGAAGGCGCTCGTGACTACCTCGTACCAAGCCGCGTTCATCCGGGCGAGTTTTTTGCTTTGCCACAATCTCCGCAGCTTTATAAGCAAATTCTGATGGTCGCTGGTATGGAGCGTTACTTCCAAATTGTGCGTTGCTTCCGTGATGAAGATTTGCGAGCAGACCGCCAGCCTGAATTTACCCAGTTGGACATAGAAATGTCATTTATGGACATGGATCAGATCCTTTCCTTAATGGAAGAAATGGTGTCCCACGTCTTCTTAGAAGCGACAGGAGAGCCGATCACAACACCTTTCCAAAGAATTACGTACCAAGAAGCAATGGAACGTTATGGATCGGACAAGCCTGACTTGCGCTTTGGCCTAGAGCTGGTTAACGTAACGGAACTGGTGCAGGAAGTAGAATTCAAAGTATTTGCTTCTGTTGTAAAAGGTGGCGGGCAAGTTAAAAGCATCAATGCTAAAGGGTGTGCCCATTTTTCAAGAAAAGAAATAGATGAACTAACCAAGTTTGCAGCCATCTATGGCGCCAAAGGCCTTGCTTATATTCAGATGACGGAAGAAGGCCCCAAATCACCGATTGCCAAATTCTTCAAGGAAGAGCAGCTTGCGTCTGTCCTCGAAGCTGTTAAGGCAGAGCAAGGTGACCTTATCCTCTTTGTAGCCGACAAGCCCTCCGTTGTCGCCGCAGCCCTTGGTAACTTACGCCTAGAATTGGCTGAACGATTAGGGCTCATCGACGAAAAAGCGCAAAAATTTGCTTGGGTTGTTGACTTCCCTCTTCTTGAATACGACGAGGAAGAGAAGCGATATATTGCCATCCATCACCCCTTCACAGCTCCGAAAGAAGAAGATATAGCGCTGCTAGAACAAGATCCTGCGAAAGTGCGAGCCAAAGCCTACGATCTCGTTTTAAACGGTGTAGAAATCGGCGGTGGATCCTTACGGATATATCAGCGTGAGATTCAGGAGAAAATGTTTGCTCTTCTTGGCCTTACGGAAGAAGAAAGCAAAGAAAAATTCGGCTTCCTACTTGAAGCTTTTGAATATGGAACACCGCCCCACGGTGGTATTGCTTTTGGTCTAGATCGTATGGTCATGCTGATGACGGGACGAGATACAATTCGTGATGTCATCGCTTTCCCCAAGACACAATCGGCTTCTGATATTATGGTAGAGGGACCTTCGACGGTTACAACAAAGCAATTAAAAGAATTGCATATAAAAATCGATTTGCCATCGAAAAAAGGCAGGTAAAGCGAATAAAGCCATGAAACAACATCTATTTTCCAGAAGCGAACTTCTTCTAGGACCAGAAGGTCTAGCCACCTTAGCCCAGTCTAGGGTGGCTATCTTCGGTCTTGGTGGTGTTGGATCCTACACAGCGGAAGCCCTAGCTCGAAGTGGTGTCGGTCACCTTGTTCTAATTGACCATGACGATATTTGTCTTACCAATATCAACAGGCAACTTCACGCTCTTCACTCAACTGTTGGACGCCCGAAGATTGAAGTGATGGCAGAACGGCTGCGAGACATCCATCCCAAAATCGAACTCACCCTCTATCGACGCTTTTATGGTGTAGAAGAAGGCGAAGAAATTATCAACGAAGGACTCCACTATGTCGTCGATGCCATTGACACAGTAAAAGGTAAAATACAGATTATAGAAAAAGCCAAAGCGAAGGATATACCCGTTATATCAGCTCTCGGGGCTGGTAATAAATTAGATCCAACCAAACTACAAGTCACAGATATTTATCAAACATCGATGGATCCACTGGCCAAAGTGATGCGTAAAGAACTGCGACGTCGAGGTATTAAAGACCTAAAAGTGGTATATTCTACAGAAAAACCACTGAAACCACGTGGCGAAGGGGCTTGCGTCAGCCAATGTATCTGCCCCAATCCTGAAGAGCCTTATGGCGCTACGTGCCTCAACAAAAGACAGATTCCAGGAAGCATCTCCTTTGTGCCTTCTGTAGCGGGTCTCTTCATGGCTTCTGTTGTTGTAAGAGACTTGTTGACAATTGCCAATAAGCCCAATATAATATAAATAAATACCCCGTATGGGTATAAGGACGGGGGTGCCTGCACTGGATTGTACACATTCTAAAGAAGCTTTAATCCGACGCCTCAAAAAGATTGAGGGTCAGGTTAAAGGAATACAGAAAATGATTAATGACGACAAAGGATGCCTCGACCTACTTGTTCAAGTTGCTGCTGCTAGGGCAGCCATCAATCGTGTTGGCACGCTCATAATCATGAACCACACGCGCAAATGTTTGTCTGAAGTACCGCTTACAGATGAACAAGAAAAAGCTGTGGAAGAGTTGGTAGACGTGTTGGCCAAATTCACCAAATAGAAGATACCAAATTGTGTGAAGGAGATGGATTTTCATGGCGAGTGAAAAAGTTGTAACCCTAACAGATGGTAACTTTCGGTCTACGGTACTAGAAGCTGACAAACCTGTTCTGGTAGACTTCTGGGCAGCTTGGTGCGGACCTTGCAAAATGATTGCACCGGTTATCGACGAATTGGCCAATGACTTTGATGGCAAAGCTATTATCGGCAAAGTAAATGTTGACGATAACCGCCAGACTGCATCTGAATACGGAATTATGTCAATTCCTACATTGCTACTTTTCAAAAACGGTCAAGTGGTTGACAAAGCTGTAGGCTTTAAAGCCAAAGCAGATCTAGCCAAACTGATAAATAGCCATCTATAAAAACAAAAACTACAAAGGTAAAAAAGCTGGTTACTATAACCAGCTTTTTTTATTTGCTTGACAGTGCTTGGCCTATACGAAGATAATATTCATAAATAAGTTTTTTAGGTAGAGCTTATGAAGCAGCTAATAAGCTATATTATCTACAAAAAAGCTAGACCGAAAGAGGTGTGGCTTCGAAAAAATGACGATTTATCACGAATTTTTATTAAGACAGCTTGATTACCTGCACTTTGTTAGTGGCCTAACTTTTATCATACTGGCTTTTACAGCCTATCTTCTAGCAAAGATACGATATCGCAATCTGAATTGGTTTTACTTCGCCCTATTTGGCGTCTTTTTTGGCATCAAAATTTGGCTAGAACTGCTTGTAGATGCAACGTATTTACCTCATGAAAGTATTCTATTTTTTGAGCATCTCTTACTATTCTCAGCCCTTTTGTTCTTGTTGGAATTTGGTCGTTCGGGAACAAAGCGCAAAGATGTTAGCATCAACAAGCTAGCCCCTTGGATGCATATTTTGATTGTAATGACCATGATCATCGGCTTTGCAAACCTAGAATCTCCTTATCTTTACGTTACTCGCATGATCATTGGCTTGGTGGCAGGTTTATGGGTGACGTGGGCGCTCTATAGCACTGTCTATTTAGAAAAAGAACGTCGCAATCCAAATGCGAACCGATACATCGTAATTGCTTCTATCTTGATGCTGATTCTATCATTTATTGTAGCAGTTCCCTGCCAAAACCATGAAAATATCGTTTATTGGCCCTTTGAAGTGGCCTATATACTGCTTGGTGTTGCTTTAACCTTATCTCTTTGGACGAGTCGTCATATCACCCCTTCTTTTGAGACAGAAGGAATCCAAGAAGATCATAAAAGCTACTTTGTTCTTGCTGTTTTACTCGTTGCTAGTTTACTTTCTTTTGGCTGGATATGGACAGAAATGGTGGGTAGAGAAGCAGAGGAAAAGCAAAAACAATATCTCATGAATAGAGCTGTTACGATTGGGGCGACTGTTAATACAGAAAAACTTATAAGCCTTACAGGTACAAGCGCTGATTATAAAAGTGAGAGCTATCAAGCTTTGCTTGTAACGCTACGAAAAATTTTAGCTGTCAATCCTGATATTCGCTTTATTTATCTGATGAAACTCTATGGTGAAGATCTTATTTTTCTTGTTGATGCTGAGCCGAAAGACTCTCCTGATTACTCAGCGCCTGGTAAAGTCTACGTAGAAGCTTCTGATTACGCAAAGGATGTTTTCCACACGAGCAATCCTTTTTTTGAAGGGCCTGTATTAGATTCTTATGGCGAGTGGTTTTACTGTAGCGCACCGATTACTGATCCTGTGAGTGGTCAAGTACTTGCAACGATCGGCCTTGATGTAGAAGCCCAAGATTGGGCTATTATAATCAAGAAAGAGCGATTGGGCGCTATTTTAATTGTACTTTTTCTAACGTTGCTTCTCATTATCTACTTTGTATTTTTGTACTTAACGAAAGAGACAGCCGTTCGATTTATCGCTTCTGAAAGGCGTTTTATGACGATTTTTGAAAACGCGCCTGAAGCAATTTATCTTATTGAGCCTCACAGTCTCCGGATTGTAGCGGCAAATCGTTATATGCGTCAATGGTTGGGTTATGATGAGAAAGAGCTACTACAGATGACCCTTTACGGTCTAAAAAAGGCAGAAAGAAACAGCTTACCCAGTCCCTTCCCAGTAGAAATAATGCAGAATAAAGAAGAAAAGTATATTAAAAAAGATGGCACAGCTGTCGATGTAGAAATCACTTCAACGAATTTTCGATTCCAAGAGCAACAAACGATCTTGCTTTTCGTTCGAGACATTACCGAACGAAAGAGAGAAGAAATGAAAGCAGAAATGCTTCGAAAAATAGACCGACAGGTTTTAGAAGGAAAATCGTTAGGAGCTATACTACAAAGTGCCTGCCAGAGCATCATTACTCTTTTTGGTTACCCCCATGTAACGATTCAAATTGACAATGCGCTTCACTTCTTGGAGCCTCAAGCTACTGCTGAGAAGCGAGTTGCGCAAACAGTTACAAGGGAGGGCCGTGAACAGGAGAATAATCAAGAGGAACAGGAAGAACGTCACTATCCCTATCGTTTAACCATCCCTTTGTCGGTGCAGGAGCGTAGAATTGGAGTCCTTCAGATCAGCGGCTATAGGCAAGAGCTTTTCAAAAGACCGCAAATCAAGCCATTAGAAGATTTTGCACAACGCGTTTCTTTTACTCTTTTGTCAGCCTTGCGACAATTACAATTGCAATTACAAGGCCAAGCGCTAGCGACAGCGGCCAATGCCATCGTTATCACCGATTGCTATGGTGTGGTTCAATGGGTCAATCCCGCTGTATGCAACCTTACAGGTTATAGTTTCGAAGAAATGGTAGGTCAAAATATTAATATTTTACGGTCCGGAGAGCAGGGGCAAGCTTTTTACGCTGAAATGTGGAAAGCTATTTCACAAGGCCAGGTTTGGCAAGGTGAACTGATCAACCGTCGCCAAGACGGCAGCTTGTTTACCGTAGAAATGACCATTACACCTGTTCAAGATAAAAAAGGCCAAAATATTCATTACATTGCAATCAAACAAGATGTAACGAAACGAAAAGAGCAAGAAGTACAGTTATTAGAAGCCAAAAAAGCAGCAGAAGAAGGCAATAAAGCGAAGAGCGAATTTCTAGCCAATATGAGCCACGAGATACGAACACCCCTGCATGGCATTATTGGTATGACGGAAATACTTTTAGAACGAAATATAGACAAAGAAGAAAAAGAATTAATCCGTATTATAGCCAAGTCAGGGCAGAACTTGTTGAGCATTGTAAATGCCATTCTAGATTTCTCCAAAATCGAAGCTGGCAAAATGGAAATGGAAGATGTAGTTTTTGATATAAGAGAAATCGTAAAAGGCGCTGTTGAAATACTACAGCTTAATGCTGACATGAAGAATCTAGCACTTCAATGTACCATTCATCCAAGTACGCCATCGCTGTTGAAAGGCGATCCTGGTAAACTTCGTCAAATTCTATTGAACCTTCTAAGCAATGCTATTAAATTCACAGAAAAAGGGCATGTGCATATTACAGTCCAGCCAATGTTCAAAGAGCAAGAGAAAATACAATTGCGTTTTGAAGTCAGCGATACAGGCATTGGCATAGCAGATATAGTGAAGGAAAAGCTCTTTTTGCCTTTTACACAAGCCGATGGTTCTACGACGCGAAAATACGGTGGAACCGGTTTAGGTTTGTCAATTAGTAAAAACCTCGTTGAGCTTATGGGCGGGGAAATCGATGTAAAAAGCAATCCCGATCACGGAACTACTTTCTGGTTTACCCTACCTTTTCAAATACAAGAAAAGGAAGTTGTCAAAGCTCTTCATTTTGACAAAGAAATAGTCGTTAGTAGAGCTGAAGTGCAAAATCAAAGCCAAAAGCAAGAATCAAACAAAGTAGAAGCAATCGATGTAGATGTTGAAATCCTATTGGTAGAAGACAACCCCGTAAATCAACGATTGGCTGTATTGCAATTGAAGAAGTTAGGTTACAAAACGAAAGCTGTTAACAACGGCAAAGAAGCTATAGAAGCAGTTCTAGAGAAAGAGTTCCGATTGATCTTAATGGATTGTCAGATGCCTGTTATGGATGGCTTTGAAGCGACTCGAACGATTCGAGAACTTGACGATCCTAAACGCAGTCAAATACCCATTGTCGCTATGACAGCCCATGCCATTGAAGGCTATCGCGATCAATGTTTGCAAGCTGGGATGAATGACTATATCAGCAAGCCTGTAGTAATTACAAAACTTCAAGAGATCGTAGAGAGACTCTTAAAAAACTCTTAACCTTCCATTTCTTGTTCAAATCGTTAGGAGCGGGTTCCCTTGGACGTAAGTACAAAGCTAAAAATATTATCAGCCGCTGCCAAATATGATGTATCCTGTTCGTCCTCTGGTGGCAAGCGACAAAGCAAAAAAGGTATGATAGGCGATACAGCGGCTAGTGGCATCTGCCACAGTTGGACCGATGATGGCCGCTGTGTATCCCTGTTAAAGATCCTCTTTTCAAATATTTGTTGCTATGATTGTGCTTTTTGCGTCAACAGAATCTCAAATGATGTTCCGAGAGCTGCTTTTACCCCAGAAGAAGTTGCTGACTTGACGATTAACTTTTATCGCCGTAACTATATTGAAGGTCTTTTTCTTAGTTCAGCTGTTGATCAAAGTCCAGATCACACCATGGAGCAATTGGTCAAAGCAATCGGCTTGCTTCGCCATACCTATCGCTTTAACGGCTATATCCACTTGAAAGCCATTCCAGGTGCCAACAATCTCTTAATTCAGCAAGCAGGGGAGCTCGTTGATCGAATGAGCGTCAACATTGAGCTCCCTTCCTCGGAAGGGCTACGCATGTTAGCTCCGCAGAAGAAAAAAGAATCTATTCTAAAACCAATGGGGCAGATCAGCACAGCTATCGTAGAAAGAAAAGAAGAAAGGCGCAAATTTCGACGACTGCCTACTTTCGTACCAGCAGGACAAAGCACACAACTTATTGTTGGCGCAACGGCTGATACAGACCTACACATTTTCAAACTAGCAGAAGGACTTTATAAAAAATTTCGCCTGAAGAGAGTCTACTACTCCGCTTATGTACCGATCTCTAGCGATCCAAAGCTGCCCGCGCTACTGCAACCACCGCTGCTTCGAGAACATAGAATTTACCAGGCCGATTGGCTTCTTCGCTACTACGGTTTTCAAGCTGATGAAATTGTCGATCAACACAATCCGAACCTAGATCTAGAGCTAGACCCCAAAAGCGCCTGGGCGCTGCGCAATATTCACTTTTTCCCTGTCGAAATCAACAATGCCGACTACCAAAGCCTCCTGCGGGTTCCTGGTATCGGTGTTACATCGGCACGCCGCATTCTTTATGCTCGACGAGTGCGATCGATCCAATGGGAAGATCTCACTCGCATTGGCATTGTCTTAAAAAGAGCCCGTTACTTTATCACATGCAACGGACGCTACTATGGACAGATCAATTTTGATAGCAATGCCGGCAATGCCATTCGTAAAAATCTTCTTGAGCCAACGAAAGGAAAGGTTCAAAAAGACTACGAACAGCTTTCACTTTTCTCTTAAACATCTCATTGAGGTATTTTTTGTTTTTGAGCTTATTACCCCTTTGACTTTCTCCAAAAGCCATGATACACTAGCACCAAGAAATCCTACTTGTTTGGTAGGGATTGCTCTCGCGGAACATAATATATACAATCGTCTCGCGAAGGAAGTGCATCGATGAAGCTATCTACCAAAGGACAATACGGGGTGCGAGCCATGTTTGAGCTGGCCCTTCAATATGGTCAAGGTCCTGTATCGTTAAAGCTTGTAGCGGAACGGCAAGATATCTCCGAACACTATTTAGAACAAATCATTGCCCTTTTGCGTAAAGCAGGTCTTGTCAACAGCATTCGAGGTGCCCAGGGTGGCTACGTGCTCGCTAGAGAGCCCGCTGCCATTAGTATCGGAGATATTATTCGCGTCTTAGAAGGGCCTGTAGCGCCTGTCGAATGTGTCAACGATGAAAGCTCCGATCGCTGTATCCGTGCTGAACAATGTGTTTCCAAAATGGTCTGGGCCAAAGTAAAGAACTCTATCGAACAGGTCATTGACTCTATTACTTTAGCTGACATGTGTGAAGAAGCTGAAAAAGCTCGTTTTGAGCAAGGCAACTTCATGTATCACATCTAAAAAAGACTGTCAACAGAGGAGAGAATTCCCATGCAACCTGTCTACATGGATCATGGAGCTACCACACCGGTTCATCCAGAAGTCGTAGAAGCAATGGTTAAGGCCATGCAAGCAAACTTCGGCAACCCTTCTAGCGTCCATGCCTTTGGCCGAGCAGCGAAAGCGCTTCTCGAAGAAGCCAGAGTAAGCGTAGCGGCACTAATGGGAGCGAGCCCGGAACAGATTATTTTTACCAGCGGCGGTACAGAAGCTGATAATATAGCGATCTTCGGAGCAGCTCGCGGCATGCGCCAAAAAGGCAAAGGCAATCATATCATTACTTCAGCGGTAGAACATCATGCAGTTTTAGATGCTTGTAAAGCTCTTGAAAAAGAAGGCTTTGAAGTGACTGTTTTACCAGTTGATGAGCATGGCCAAGTTCATGTAGAAGAACTTGAAAAAGCCCTTCGTGATGACACCATTTTAGTAACCATTATGCATGCTAACAATGAAGTGGGTACGATTCAGCCGATTAAAGAACTGGCTCGCCTGACCAAAGCTCGAGGCGCTGTCTTTCATACCGATGCAGTACAATCTTTTGGTAAAATCCCTGTTGATGTAAATGATCTTGGTGTCGATCTTCTTTCTGCATCGGCCCATAAAATTTACGGTCCGAAAGGTGTTGGCTGTTTGTATGTTGCTAGAGGCGTAAAGCTTACTCCCATTGGCTATGGTGGGAGTCAAGAAAAGCGTCGTCGCCCTGGAACAGAGAACTTGCCTGGGATTGTCGGTTTTGGCAAAGCCGCTGCCATTGCAGCTGTGGAAATTGAAGAAGAAGGGACTCGTCTTCGTCGTTATCGTGATCGACTCATTGAAGGTTTAACAGCGCTGCCTCATGTGAAGCTAAATGGTCACCCTACAAACAGATTGCCTCAAAATGTGAACGTCTCTTTCCAATTTATTGAAGGTGAATCACTGCTACTCATGCTGGACATGAAAAGGATTGCGGCCTCGTCAGGTTCAGCCTGCACATCGGGCTCTTTAGACCCTTCTCATGTATTGCTTGCGATGGGTCTCAGTCATGAAATTGCTCATGGTTCTCTTCGTCTTACCTTAGGAAGAGGGAACACAGAAGAAGAGATTGATTATATATTAAATACATTGCCCGAAATCGTAGAACGTTTGCGTGCTATGTCACCTCTCTACGAAGGCAAGGAGGTTGTAATGTCATGTACACAGAGAAGGTAATGGATCACTTTGCCAATCCGCGCAATGTAGGAGAAATCGAAAAAGCCAGCGGTGTGGGAGAAGTTGGCAACGCCAGCTGTGGCGATATCATGCGTATTTCTATCCAGGTAGAAGATAACATCATTAAAGACATTAAGTTCAAAACCTTTGGCTGTGGAGCTGCCATTGCTACAAGCTCCATCTGTACAGAACTCGTGAAAGGCAAGAGCATTGATGAAGCACTCGCCTTAACGAACCAAGCAGTTGCTGACGCTCTTGGTGGCTTGCCGCCTGCTAAAATGCACTGCAGCAATTTAGCGGCTGAGGCACTGCACGAAGCGATTGCTGATTACAAAGCAAAGCAAGAAGGATAATAGGTTTGCATTTTTACTAGGACCTGGGAAGGAAATTGCCTTTCCAGGTTTCTGTATAAAATTAACAATTTAGACCATAATGATGAGAACACTAGAATAGCAAAAAGAGGCGAAGCCTGTGCAAAAAAAAGAAACAGTTGTAGTTGCAATGAGCGGTGGTGTAGATTCGTCCGTCACCGCCGCTCTTTTGTTAGAGCAAGGATATGATTGTATTGGTGTCACCTTGCAGATCTGGCCTGTTGATGCACCGGAAGGCGCTGATGGCGGCTGCTGTTCTCTCTCAGCCGTAGAAGATGCGCGCCGTGTGGCGGCCCAACTTGGCATACCCCATTATGTCATGAATTTCCGTGACTACTTTGAAAAAGAAGTGATCGATTATTTTGGAGAAGAGTATCTCGCGGGTCGTACACCCAACCCGTGCATTCGCTGTAACAGAGTGATTAAGTTCGAGGGCTTGCTAGAAAAAACCCTTGCCATTGGCGCTGACAAAATCGCGACAGGCCATTATGGCCAGATCGTCTACGATGAAAGTAGAAGCCGTTATCGTCTAGGCAAAGGCAAGGACAATCACAAAGACCAGTCATACGCTCTATACAATATGACCCAATATCAATTGGCGAGAACTCTTTTTCCTGTCGGCACTTTTACGAAGCCAGAAATCCGAGAAAAAGCGAAAGCTTTAGGCCTCGGCATAGCATCGAAACCAGATAGCCAAGAGATTTGCTTCATTCCTGACAACAATTATCGAAATTTTCTTCAAGAGCGCTATCCTGATGAGAAATTTCCCCCAGGGCCTTTCTTGAACCTAGAAGGACAAGTAATCGGACAACACCAGGGTCTGCCCCTATACACAGTCGGTCAACGCAAAGGGTTAGGATTGGCTTTAGGCTACCCGGCCTATGTTGTCGCTTTAGACGTAGAAAAAAATAGCGTAATTATTGGTGTCGATCAGGACGTATTCAGTCAAAAGCTACTTGCTCATGATCTCAACTGGATTGACATAGAGAGACTGGAAGAGCCCTTAGAAGTAGAAGCTAAGATTCGCTATGCCGCTCCACCAGCCAAGGCGCTGCTCATACCAGAATCCCCAGATCGAGTGATCGTCCAATTTGAGAAGCCGCAAAGAGCCATCACACCAGGACAAGCTGTTGTCTTTTATCAAGGGGAATGGGTTGTCGGTGGTGGAACGATTGTGAAGAATCTCGATTTGTAGACAAGATAGATAGACATCAAAGTATTTCTACCCACCAGGACCCATGAAAGTAACAAGGAAAGGTGAAGTATAGAGAAGCCTCAAAAGGTCAAAACTAGATCATGGAATCAATAAACATACTTCCACATCATAAGGAGCCTGTGCTTGAAGTACGTAATAAAGGAATAAAGCATGCTTAAAGGTAGAGATCTTCTACAAAGAACGATTATTCACTCTTCTACAGGAAAAAGCCTTGGTCGGATCACAGACTTGTATCTAGAACCCAAGCAGGGAATTATCAAAGGCATTGCCGTTGAAACTGTCCAAGACCATAGCATCAAAAAACTCTCTTGGGAAAAACTCCATGTAGATGACGAGGAATTTCAGCTGCATGACGAAACGATAGAAGATGAAGTGATGATTCAGAACGAAGAACTCCTAGAAGAACAAAGCCAAGTTCTTCGTATTGCCGATCTGGCAGGTCACAAGGTTACAACAGAAAATGGCAAGACCTTAGGAGAAGTGGGAGATATTATTTTTGATCCAGAACAGGGTTCCATTATAGCGTTAGAAGTATCAGATGGACTATTTCAAGACTTACTTACAGGCCGACTCCAGTTGCCTTGGTCCGATGTTGTTCAGTGTAGCGCTCAGACCGTTACTGTATCGAACAACTGGCAAGATGCCTGGTAAGCACTTGAGTTTTTGCCATCGAAAAAATCCATGATCATAGTGAATCGCCTTGGACGAAGGAGGCCCTTTCCATGAATTGTCCTGTATGCGGAGGAAAACAAGTTGGCAAAGTAGGTGTTACCCAGTTTTACTGCTGGAACTGCTACATCGAATTTAACGATCGCAAAGAAATATTTGAAGTCGCCGAAGATGGAACATTGATGGCCTTTGAAGACGACTTCTTTGACCCCATTGCCGAACCAGAACTGTCGCCCCAAGCGGGTGCCTAAAGCCCGGCATCAGTGGCTCAGGCCCAACTGATGAACCGGGCTTTCTTTATATTAATGGAGACATAGATGGAGGTGTAGATACTCTGACCTGGGTGAACAGTCGCGGTCGTCTCCTGCTGGTCATCCTTTTACTACTCTCCTTGCTAATCCTGGCCTACTTTATACGAGCGATCTTGCTCCCTTTTTTTATCGCTATTACCATCGCTTATCTTTTTCATCCTGTCGTAGATTGGCTAGAATGCAAGGGACTCCCTCGCTCTTTAAGTATCCTCTCCATATTTGCTCTTTTTTTTGGTACCATTGCAGCCATTATCACTTTTGGCATGCCCAAAGTTATTGAAGAACTGATCCACTTTAGCGAACAACTCCCCGGCTACATCCAAGATGTAGACAGACTCTTGGTTCGCATTCAAGAAAGCATGGTACAAGCGGGCTTCCCACCAGGCTTACAACAAGTCTGGGGCGATACACTGCTTGAAATCGAAGAAAACTTACTCACAGCCGTGCGAAACTTTTTAGACGGCTTCTTCGACCTTTTAGCCCACTCTCTTGAAATCGTACTCATTCCTGTCATGGCTTACTACTTTCTACGAGACTGGGAGAAGATCGGAAACAGCCTCAGCCGTATTACGCCAAGAAGAATACGCAAAGATGTGCACTTTCTGGCTGCTGAAACAGACCGTGTTTTGAAGGCGGTTGTAAGAGGGCACCTCTTCATAGCCCTAATCGTAGGAGCTCTTACGGCTATTGGTATGTGGGCCATCGGCATGAAATACAGCCTCATGATCGGCATCATTGCCGGTGTTGCCGATTTGATCCCCTACTTTGGTCCTATCATCGGTACAATTCCTGTTGTTATTCTTGGTCTTCTGCAATCACCGCAAACCGCTTTATGGGCTGTAGTCGTGATGTTTATCATCCAACAAATCGAATCGAATCTTATTTCTCCGAAGGTACTGGGAGACTCTGTAGGACTTCATCCGTTGCTTGTCATTTTTGCACTTCTGGCGGGGGGGCATCTTTTCGGTCTGTTGGGTCTTTTGTTAGCTATTCCTTTTGCTGCAGTTCTTAAGGTGATTGGGCGATATATTTTTTTGAAAGTGCTTGTTTGATTTAGCTTTGCCTCTTCTGTCTTGTGTCGATAGATTGTCGTGGGGCGGTTCTGCTACAACCGTCCTCTTCTGTTCCTCGGTGAGCTATCTTGACAGCAAGAACGGGGAGAGAGTATAGTACAATTTGGAAAGCCTTGTCTAATTTGAGCACATAGAGACCGTGCAATATGCAAAAAGGTCAGCACATACAAAATCAAGGGGGCGTCATTAACCTTGCAAAGAGGCAATGAGATCAGGCAATTATTTCTCGATTATTTCGCCAGCAAAGGTCATACGGTTGTAGAAAGTTCCTCACTGGTTCCGCACAACGATCCAACGCTACTTTTTACGAATGCTGGCATGAACCAATTCAAGGACCTTTTCTTAGGTTATGAGAAAAGGTCTTATGTGAGGGCAGCCACATCCCAAAAGTGTGTTCGTGCGGGTGGTAAGCACAACGATTTAGATACAGTAGGAAGAACAGCGCGGCACCATACATTTTTTGAAATGCTCGGCAACTTTTCTTTTGGTGACTACTTTAAGACAGAAGCGATTCAGTATGGTTGGGAATTTCTTACCGAAGTAGTTCATCTTCCGAAAGACAAGCTTTACGCTACCATCTATCTTGACGATGATGAAGCGTTCGAAATTTGGCGAAATACCATCGGCCTCCCCGAAGAACGCATCCTTCGCCTCGGTGAAAAAGACAATTTCTGGGCCATGGGAGATACGGGTCCCTGTGGACCTTGTTCAGAGATCCTGATTGACCGAGGCGAGCATCTTCGCTGTGATGCCGAGACTTGCTTTATCGGACACTGTGACTGCGATCGCTGGCTTGAGATCTGGAATCTCGTTTTTATGCAATACAATCGTGACGAGAACGGTACGATGACGCCCCTGCCGAAGCCATCGATTGATACAGGTATGGGCTTAGAGCGACTTACATCGGTCATTCAAAACGTAAGTACCAACTACGATACCGATCTAATGCGACCTCTTATTGGGGCTGTAGAAAGCATTAGTGGAAAGAACTATGAAAAGGGAGAAGCTGGTTTTCCTTTCCGTGTCGTTGCTGACCACATTCGCTCTTGTACCTTTTTGATAACCGATGGTGTCTTACCAGGCAATGAAGGTCGCGGCTACGTATTGCGCCGCATCTTACGCCGGGCTGTTCGCTTTGGTAAAGTGCTCGGTATTGAGAAGCCTTTTATGTATAAAATCGTTGCCAATGTTGTTGATCTTATGGGACAAGCTTACCCCGAGATCAAGGAAAAACAAGAATTCGTAGAAAAAGTCATTCGAATTGAAGAAGAACGATTCCATGAAACACTGCACGATGGCATGCGAATTGCTTCGGAAATGGTTAGCAAGATCAAAGACCAGGGTGGGCAAAGTCTGCCAGGGCAACAAGCTTTCATTCTTTACGATACCTATGGATTCCCCCTTGATCTAGCAGAAGACATTGCGGAAGAAAACGGCCTTACCATCGACAAAGAAGGCTTTGAAAAAGCCATGGAAGAGCAAAGAGCTCGCGCTCGTGCGGCTCGTCAAGACGAAAGTTATGGCGCTGGCATGGAGCTATGGAGTGCTCTTTCTCAACGTTTTCCCAACACCTCTTTCCTCGGTTATCAATGCACAACTGCGAAAAGCCCTATTCAAGCCCTTGTCGTAGAAGGGGAAGAAAAAGCGCAAGCTCTAGCGGGTCAGTCAGTTCAAGTTCTATTAGAGCAAACACCTTTTTACGCTGAAGCAGGCGGGCAAAAAGGTGATAGTGGTACGATCATGACTGAAAAGGGTCAGATCATCGTCAAAGGTACGAAAAAAATGGCCGGCAGCCTTATCGTCCACAGCGGTATTGTCGAGAAAGGCACCGTTACTATCAACGAATTGGCGCAAGCGATCGTTCATCCGATCCGCCGCCAACACATTGCCAGCCACCACAGTGCTACCCATCTTCTGCACAAAGCATTAAAAGATCGACTGGGTGATCATGTGAACCAGGCTGGATCGGCTGTAGAAGAAGAGAGACTACGCTTTGACTTTTCACACTTTACGCCACTAACACAGGAAGAGTGGAAAGACATTGAAGTGAAAGTAAACGAAGAGATTTTCAAAGCGTTACCGATTGAAGCAATGGAAATGTCGATGGACGAAGCCAAAGCGATGGGTGCAACAGCCCTTTTCGGCGAAAAATACGGTGACCAAGTTCGTGTTGTCAAAATGGGTGATTACTCACTGGAACTATGTGGAGGCACTCATCTTCAAAATACAAGTGAGATAGGTCTTTTCAAAATCATTAGCGAAGGTGGCATTGGCGCTGGCATTCGCCGCATTGAGGCTTTAACAGGCCAAGCAGCCCTGGCCTATCTAAACGATCAAGAAGAAAAAGTGAAAAAGATATCGGAAAAGCTGAAAGTTCCTCCTACAGAAGTTTTACATCGTCTTGAAGTCGTACAAAACAGCATCAAAGAAAAAGAAAAAGAAATTGAGCAACTGCAAGCTCGCCTAGCGCAATACCAGATCGACGATCTTTTACAAAAGCAAGAAAATATCGCGGGTGTACCCGTGCTGGCCGTACAAGTACAAGTGCCTAACATGGATGGCTTGCGACAAATGGCTGACTTTCTAAAAGAAAAAATGCCTAGGGCTGTCCTAGTACTAGCATCAGTTTCAGAAGGTAAAGTAAATCTCCTTGCTGTTGTTACCAAAGATTTGATTCAACAAGGCCTTCATGCGGGCCAACTCATCAAAGAAACGGCAAAAATTGTTGGCGGCGGCGGTGGCGGACGACCCGATATGGCCCAGGCCGGTGGAAAAGATCCGAGCAAAGTCACAGAAGCTTTGGTTGCAGCAAGAGCATGGGTAAAAAATAAGCTAGAAGCATAAAACTTCTTTCGAAGCTGCTTTAAGGTATTTTCTTATTTCCTTTAGAGGAAAAATAAAGGTAAATGGCGAATAAGTTCTCACAAGTGTTAAAGTTTCTTGTAAAAAATGAAACAAAAGTAGGGCCTACTTGCTACTAAAGATTTCAAAGCTTATTTCATTTTTTTAAAGCATAAGATGGTACCATTAAGAAGATAAGGCACTGTTTCATTCGTAACGATGGGGGGTAAACGTTGATGTCTCATGATACCTTTGAACAGACCATGATGTTTCAGACAAAGCAAGAGGAAGAGATGGCGACGAGTGATATTTTACAAGCGGTCCATCAAGCCTTGGAAGAAAAAGGATACAACCCTATCAATCAAATGGTAGGCTATCTCTTGTCAGGCGATCCTGCTTATATTACAAGCCATCAAAATGCTCGCAACTTGATTCGTAAGCTAGAGCGAGATGACCTCTTAGAAGAGCTGGTACGTCACTATTTAGAGTCTCATCAAAAGTGAGAGCCTTAGGTCGTACGGGAATTAAGGTATCCCGACTCTGTTTTGGCAGCTTGACTCTTGGCCCTTTGCAAGCCAATCTATCTTTAGAAGAAGGCGCTGCTTTGCTCAGAAGGGCTTTTGAGTCAGCTGTAAATTTTGTTGACACGGCCCAGCTCTATCAGACGTACCCTTATATTCGAGAAGCGCTGAAGCACTATCATCAGCCTGTGGTGATTGCGACCAAGTCCTATGCCTATAACCAGGCTGATATGGCCCAGGCTATCGAGGAAGCGAGGCGAGAATTAGATCGAGATGTAATCGATATTTTTCTGCTTCATGAGCAGGAAAGTGAACATACCTTGCGAGGTCACCAAGAAGCCCTTGAATATCTTCTTCAGGCCAAAAGCAAAGGCTGGGTCAAAGCGACAGGTATTTCAACTCATACGATAAGAGCTGTTAAAGCAGCGACAAAACATCCCGATCTAGACGTGATTCACCCCATCATCAATCGAAGTGGCATTGGCATCGTCGATGGAACAGTTGAAGAGATGGTACAAGCCATTGCGGAGGCTTATCAAGCCGGCAAGGGACTTTATGGCATGAAAGCTTTAGGAGGGGGCCATCTTTTTGGTCAAGCTCGAGAAGCTTTACGCTGGGTTTTGAAGAACCCTCACTTGCACTCTATAGCTGTAGGGATGCAATCGGAAGAAGAACTGGCTCTCAATATAGAGCTTTTTCAAGGTCTCGATGGAGATAGTGCTACTTGGGAAGCCGTGCAGCAGAGAAAGCGCCGTCTACTGATTGAAGATTGGTGTAGCGGCTGTGGGAGCTGTATAGAGCGCTGTCCCCAGGGAGTTTTACAAATTAAAGCAGGGCAAGCCACCGTGGAGCAGGAACAGTGCATTCTCTGCGGCTATTGCAGCAGCGCCTGTCCCGACTTTTGTATCAAGGTGGTATAAAGTTCATGCGAATTCTAGGCTTAGATATTGGCGATAAGCGAATTGGCATCGCCATTTCCGACCCCATGGGTTGGACAGCCCAGGGGCTAGAAACGTTGCAGCGCAGTTCGAACGAAAAAGTTCTAGCACATCTTCAAGAGCAAATCCATATCTATGAAGTGAGCACCATTGTTTGTGGTCTTCCTCGCAATATGAATGGAACCTATGGCCCCAAAGCAGAAGAAGTTCGCAAGTTTGGGGAGAAAATGAAGGAACGATTCAAGATTCCAGTTGTATACTGGGATGAACGGCTTACAACAGTGGCTGCCCAGAAAACACTTCTTCAAGGTGATGTCTCTCGCGCTAAACGCAAAGAAGTGGTAGATAAAATTGCCGCTGTCTTCATCTTACAGAACTATCTAGATTCCAAAAGGTGAAGGTTTATAATCCTAGAAGAGAGGACATACTAATTTACGTAACTTTGAGCTTTTATTGACAAAGTAGAAAAGGCTGGTATACAATGGTATCAGCTTGGTATCGAATTGAGAGGTGATAGACGAATGGATCAGGAACAAGAAAACATCATCATTCTTACAGACGAAGAAGGTAACGAGATTGAATTTGAGGAACTGGATCGAGTCGAAGTAGACGGCAAAGAGTACGCAGTTCTTCTACCTGCTGACGACGAAGAAGATGAGGCTATCATCCTACGTGTGGAGTTAGAAGATGGTGAAGAAGTTTTCAGCCATATCGAAGATGATGAAGAGTGGGAAAAAGTAGCTGACTACTGGCAAGAACTCACAGAAGAAGAGATGGACGAAGACTAATATAAGAAAGCTATTTTGTGAAAAACCATTCGGATAGTCCGAATGGTTTTTTGATTTTCTTTACGGAGGATCTATCACTTTATTAGCACTTTTTCGATACATATTGAGCCCAAAAGCAGAAAAAAGTATAATGCTCTCATAAGCCTTAGAAGTATCTATGATAGAATAAAGTATGTTTGAAGATGAAGCAAAAGATCGAGATTGAAAGAAGTTGGTTTTGCACCAAGGACTGCAGAGGAGGGCTTACTATGAGTAAGAAAAAAAAGGGCAGATCAGGCATAGTCCTCATCACAGTCCTTACCGTATTTATCGCTACCATGGCCTATTTTTTATACCAGGAACAATTGAAGCCACTTTCGGCGAACTCAAAGGAAGAAATTATTGTTACCATTCCAGCGAATGCAACGGTGGAGCGAATTGGTCAGATTCTTGAAGAAAAAGGAATTATTCGAAGTGCTGCTGTTTTCTATTACTATGTTCGATTTAATTCAGATGATTACCTCAAAGCAGGCGAATACGCCTTGGGTCCCTATATGAATGTCCCAGAAATTGTACAAGAGCTGCAAAACGGCAAGCCTATTCTTCATACATTTACTATCCCGGAAGGCTTTACCATCAAGCAAATCACTCAACTTCTTGTCAATCGCGATCTGGTAGACGAAGACCGCTTTCATCACGCCCTTGCTTTTTCGCCATTGCCTTATGACTATATCGAAGAGACAGGCGATATTTATCGACTAGAAGGTTTTCTCTTTCCAGCTACCTACCGCGTGGCTCGCAATATTACAGAAGAAGAACTTGTTAGAATGTTGGTACAACGCTTTAACCAAGAAGTGACAACGGAAGTGCGACAACGAGCCGATGACTTGGGCATGACTATAAAAGAAGTGGTAACCTTAGCTTCAATCATTGAAAGAGAAGCTGTTATCCATGAGGAAAGACCGATTATTTCTGCTGTTTTTCACAACCGATTGCATAGGAATCAGCGGCTAGAGGCTTGTTCAACCATTCAATACCTCTTAGACGAACCGAGAGAGCGGTTATATCTGCAAGACTTAGAGATTCAATCGCCCTATAACACCTATCGCAACAATGGCTTACCACCAGGACCTATTGCTTCACCAGGCCGCCTCAGTCTCGATGCAGCCCTTTATCCGGCCGACGTGGACTATCTATACTTTGTGGCAAAAGGGCAAGGATACCATCACTTTAGTAGAACTTTTGAAGAACACAATCGGGCGGTGGCACGTTATGTCAATTGAACGAATAGAAGAGAAGAAACCGAATGACTCAAAGAACAGAGAGTCTCTAGAAAGCCCTGTTGAACTTCTAGCACCAGCAGGCAACCTGGAAAAACTAACCATGGCGCTTCAGTATGGTGCCGATGCGATATACATGGCTGGAGGCCGCTTCGGTCTTCGCGCCTATGCAGGCAACTTTACAACCGAACAAATGGAGAAAGCCATTACACTTGCCCATAGCCAGGGTAAGAAAGCGTATATCACGGTGAACATTTTTGCCCATAACAAGGATTTACTAGGGTTGGATGAGTATTTACGAGAAATCGAAGCAATCGGCGCAGATGCTATTATTGTTTCAGACCCTGGTGTTTTTGCGATTGCTCGTCGTACTGTGCCCAATATGCCAATTCACATTAGCACGCAAGCCAATGTCACGAACGTGGAAGCAGCTCGTTTTTGGTCGGACTTAGGTGCCGAGCGCATCGTATTGGCGCGAGAACTGTCGCTTCAAGAAATTCGAGAAATCCAAGAAGAAGTCGATGTAGAGCTCGAAGTGTTTATTCATGGCGCCATGTGTATGTCCTACTCTGGACGCTGTCTAATCAGCGATTATCTTACGGGTCGCAAGGCCAACCAGGGTGAATGTACCCAGGCTTGTCGATGGAAATATGCTTTACAAGAAGAACAGCGTCCAGGTATGTACATGCCTATTGAAGAAGATGAAAGAGGCTCCTATATTTTTAACGCTCGCGACCTCTGTCTTTTAGCAGACATTCCTGCTCTGATTGAAAGTGGCATCAAAAGCTTCAAAATCGAAGGGCGCATGAAAAGCGTTCACTATGTCTCTACAGTCACCCAGGTCTATCGTCGTGCTATTGATAGTTACTATAAGAAAAAAGCAGAAGGCAAAGCCTATCAGGTTGACCGGGCTTGGTGGGATGAACTAAGCAAGATCAGTCATCGCCCTTATACGCGAGGCTTTCTGTACGGTCCACCCGGTCAAGAACCCGATGTGGCGTACAACCGCGAATACGACTTCGTTGGCGTTGTACGGCATTATGATGAAGCCAACCAACGGGTACAAGTAGAGGTGCGCAATCGTATTCTTCTCGGTGACATTCTTGAATTTACAGGTCCTAATAAAGCCAACTTTCTCACTGTGGCCAACGAAATCTGGGACGAAGAGAACCAACCGATTGACCAAGCGCCTCGGCCTCATCAATTAATCTGGCTGAAAAGTCGCTTTCCTTTAGCGCCCCTAGATATGGTTCGACGTCCTAAAGGAAGTGGGGAGGAAGAATTTCTCAAAGTTCGGATCGACCCTTCTCATATTTTCCATCTGGATATAATTCTTGAAGGATTTGGCCATCTTGGCGTTCCTACAACAGTCGATCGCCAAAGCGGCATTGTCTTGATTCGAACGACAAAAGATACGCGACCTGAAGTTATTAAGATATTAGAAACACTACCCTGGCCAGCCCAGCTCTTTGAAGATCCGAGCAAAACAAAGCCATCTTAACCAAAAAATTCCGCGTGAAGAGACTGTCAACATCGGGAACACTATGCTCGGAGGTGACGGTCAGATATGGAATTAAATACAAGAGACTTTTTGATGAAAGCACTGCTGAACGAACAAGAGCTTGTCAGAGACTATCAAAAATTTTCTCAGACTACAGAGGATGCAGAAGTGGCTCAGATCTTTAAAGAGTACGCCACGACAGATGCCCTGCGTGCCAACCGTATCAAGGAAATATTGCAGAACAAGTATGGCGTTGATCAGGATTTGCAAAACTAATATGAATACTAGGCAAGGGTAAGGTCTTTATACAAAGAAAGACCCCAAGCAAGTCACGAACTGCTTGGGGTCTTTCGCATTGTGGGTTAAAAATAACAATAGGGGAAAGAACCTATTATGAAAACAAAAAATCTATTCGATTTATCGAGGCCAGAGCAAATGTCCTAGATAGAACACCAAGGCAATGGCTACAACGTGCCAAACCCACCAACCTACATTGAGGAACTCCCAGGTAGTGCCATCAAGAGCATTTTGCTTTGTCTTTTCAGCATTATTGTCCATCTTTTCTCTATCTCTCCTTTCAATTTTTTATAGTATGACCAACCTACAAAGGTCTTAATCATGCTTATCCAAAAGAAAGGAAATAGAAGAAAAAAATGTCGTAAATATGGAAAATAAAGGTTGACATTGCATACTGTGGTGGGTATAGTAAAAGTAAGCAGACAAGCTGTCGAAACAGTGAAATAAAGAACAAAGAATCGTATTTTATAGGAAGAAATTTACAGACTATTGTAGCGAACTACAACGAACTTTGCCAACTAGTAACAGCAAACTGCTTAGAGCACTGCAGTGTACGCACATAATGACAAGATAAGCGAAAGGGGTAGAAGAAGAAAATGAAATCAACAGGTATCGTACGGAAAGTAGATGAGCTTGGTCGTGTCGTAATTCCCATGGAGTTACGTAGAATTATGGGGATAGTAGAAAAAGACGGTCTGGAAATTTATGTAGACAACGAAAAAATCATCTTAAAAAAATACGAACCAGCGTGCGTGTTTTGTGGAAGTGCCGTAGACATACAGAATTACAAAGGTAAAATGGTCTGCCGCCAATGTGCAACAGCTGTTGCTGATCATATTGTTGTTTGATCAGTAGGAAAAAACCATGAAAAAAGGGATGGCGCCAAAGCGGCCATCCCTTTTTCTTACTTGATTACTAGAATCTTTTCAATGCTACTGTTAAAGTTTTTGAATGATAGACAAACCAAAAAGCGACCGTACCTAATAAGGAAGCAAGTACATCACTGGGCCAATGAGCGCCTAGATAAATACGGCTTAGCCCAACTGATAAAATAAGAAAAATAACAACAGGAAATGCTTTTTTTCGAAGAGATCCTTCTGTTAAAGTTAATAACAAAGCTGGTAGAATTAAAGCTGCACCGAGAGTATGACCAGAAGGATAGGCAGGTGAAGACTCCATAACGAGCGCTTCTACAATATCAGGTCGAACACGGGCAAATAGGGCTTTTAGAGGATAATTAAAGTAGCCCCAGGCTAACAACAGCGCAAAAAGGAACTTCACTTTGTCGTAGGCACCTTGGCGATAGAAGAGAAACATAAAAAGCAAAGTTAAGGGAATCAACAACTGGGCAGAACCTAGCTGGGTAATTCCGTTCATGAAAGCATTAAGAAAATCATTGCGAAATGAAGCAAGGGCCAGCAAAAGCCATTCATCAATTGCTGGAATAAGCTCCCACTGTATAAGAACTTTGCCCAAGGCGCCACTTATAACAATGACAGCTGTACCTGCAAGCAATGCCAGAAAAAACCGAGATAACTGAAGCAGAATGATTCGCCTCCTTCGTACATCAATGATTTCGTCTTATAAAAATAAAACTCAATATCATACTAACTTATCATGTTAGAGGATACAAGCCAGCTACTGATAGGCTGAGGAAAAGTCCCGCAGCGGAAAGCGTGCTTGATCAGTCCCAGAGAGTTTTGCTGATTAAAAGTATTCCCTTTTCTTGCATATTATTTCCTATCATTCCTAGCAAGAAGGCAAAAAAAGAACAAATATTGTAAAAACTGTTGTTCTCATAGTAAAAACATGGTATTATAATAAGTAAGAGTAGAAGGAGAGGTGTTGAACATGAACTTAACACCGAGAGAAAAAGACTTGTATCATATGCTTAAAGATTTTGTTCACGCCAAAGGGTATCCCCCGAGTGTAAGAGAAATTGGAGAGAAGATGGGCTGGGCCTCTAGTTCTACAGTTCATCTCTATCTAGAGCGCCTTGAGAAGAAAGGTTTTATTCGCAAAGATCCTTCTAAGCCTAGAACGATTGAAATTATTGGACAGCGCCCTGATTTTCACGCCATACCTCTGATTGGAACGGTTGCTGCAGGTATGCCCTTATTAGCTGTCGAATGCATTGAAGAATACTTGCCTGTGGCCAAAACCTTTGTGGGCGAAGGCGATTTTTTTGCCTTGCGCGTGAAAGGCGACAGTATGATCAATGCAGGCATATACAACAGTGACATTGTTATCGTCAGGCAACAGCAAAATGTGCAAAATGGAGAGATTGCAGTCGCTCTTTTAGAAGACGAAGTAACAGTAAAACGATTTTTTAAAGAAGATGGCCAGATTCGGCTACAACCAGAAAATAGCGATTTAGAACCTATCTTTAGTCGTGACGTTACCATTTTAGGTAAAGTTATTACGCTTATACGACGCTTGACCTAGAAGTCTTACCTAGAAAAGCACATTGCAGAAGAATTTGAGAGCAAAAAGCCCCCGCAAACCTTTGTAAATGAAGGAGTTGCGGGGGTTTTTGTAGTGCAATTCTATTTGGGCTCTTTAGATGCGCTTTTCTTTTTTTAATTGTTCATACCACTTGGTATTGGAAATTTTGACTTTCTCTACCGGTACCTTGCCATTGATCATACCAGATAACGCGGCGTTGCTTCGTGGATTGATGGCGGCAAAGAAGATATGACCAAGAGCGAGCAACATGGTAACGAGGGCTGCAATGCTGTGAATGGGAAGGGATAGTTGTAACAGCAAGGGACTGAAAAAACGATCGAAAGCGAGGATAAAGCCAGTGATGATGATGGCTACGCCGAGAAAAACTTGAGCCAAAGCTTGTAACTTCTCACCACCGTTGTACTTGCCTTGTGGCGGGTATTGGTAGCCAGGGCTATTCATAATGTAAGGGAAGAAGCCCTTGAGAAAAGCAATATCGTCTTTGTCAAAATGGCTGATATCACGGAGAAAGTGTATTAAATTTTTGCCATTCCAGATCAGGGCGATCAGAGGTGTGATGGCAAAAACAATGCCAGAAATCAAGTGGATGCGACCAGCTGTTGCTTTGCCACCGAAGAGCGGCGCTAAAAAGTCAAGAGCTGTCGTAAAGAGCAAAAGCCCAGTGAGTGCACAAATGATAAAACTGATCGAGCCGATCCAGTGCACAACTCGTTGATCGAGAGGAAACTTCTCAACCATTGGTCCTTTTGATTTAGCCATTCTTCTTGTCCCCTCCTTTCATCCGTTCATTGCGCCAACTGATCAAAGCCGCTCCAGCCAAGCCAAGGACGGTACCACCAAGAGCCAGAGAGCCAGCTGGTTGTACTACATTTTTGAACAAACCTAGAGACAGGGGCGCCGTTGGGTTTTCCGGCAAGTCGTACGTAGAAGGGCTTTGAGGCAAGAGGTAAATCATACCCAAACCGCTAAGTTCATTGACGCCATAGAGATTGGCTTCAGGATACTTGCCTTTGACTTCTTCCAAGCGCTTTTCTGCGATTCTGACCATTTCGTCACGGGGGCCAGATTTTATAGCATCGGTAACACAAGTTTTGACACAAGGCTCTTCCATGTTGTTTTTGATGCGACCAACGCAGGCCGTACATTTGGACATTTTTTTCGTTCTTTTGTCTACTTTTGGAATGTTAAAAGGACAGTAGATGGCACAGTAACCACAGCCGACGCACTTATCTTTGATCGTCATGACGGTGCCAATGTCAGTTTTCCGTAACGCATCGTTGGGACAAGCTTTGATGCAAGAAGCTTCACCGCAGTGAAGACAGCATTTCTTGAGGAAATCCCATTGCAGTTCTCCCTGGTTGTTTTTATATTCATAGTACTGAATCATCGTCCAGCGGTTGGGAGATAGATCATTGTGGGATTGATAAGTCCCTGTAAAAGGGCCAATCTCGCCAGGCAGTTGGTTCCATTGCTTACAAGCAACTTGACAGCCACGACAAGCAATGCATTTGGTTATATCAACAAAACGCGCCATTCTTGTCATCTTACTTCACCTTCCTTACGTCAACCAGAAAGGCTTTATATTCTGGAATCGTTGTATTGGCATCGCCGACGTGAGGCGAAAGCGTATTGGTAATATCGCCTTTGACCAATCCCTGGTAGCCGAAGCACCAAGCCAAGCCAATCTGTTCGATATCTTGACCGTTAACATGCAAAGGTTGTATCCTTTCTGTCACCATCGCGGCTGCTTCGATTTTGCCACGGGCTGAAAGGACTTCGATTTTGTCACCGTTTTTGATGCCCCGTTTTTTGGCTAGAGATGGTGGGATCTCAGCAAAGAGGGCTGGCATCAATTCTGCCAACCAGGGCATATTGCGAGTGGTGGAGCCTGTATGCCAATGTTCGCATACACGCCAAGTAGAACATACGACGGGATATTGATCAGCGTCTCCTTTTTCATTGTGATCCCAGATCTTGATCACAGGGTTGTAAGAGACAGAGGATAGCAAATTGCTGACAGGGCTTTCATAAGGCTCGTAATGTTCGGGGAAAGGTCCTTCGTTCATGGCATTGACAGCAAACAATCTGCCGTGGCCTTCAGGCAGCATAATAAAGGGGCTTTTACCGCCGGTTTCTTCTGGTGAACGAGTGGCAGGAAAATCAGGTACATCGTAGCCAACCCAACGTCCTTCTAGTGAATTCCACCAGATGGTCTTTTTCTCTTCTGACCAAGCTTGTCCAGAAGGATCGCAGTTGGCGCGGTTATAAAGAATACGTCGGTTGGCTGGCCAAGCAAAGCCCCACTCTGGGTAGAAGCCAAGGCCAGAAGGATCGCTTTGTTCTCGTTTTTTCGAGTTGTTCTGGTCACCAGTATGATAGCCACTGTAAATCCAGTTACCGCAACTGGTGGTGCCATCCTCTTTTAGTTCACCAAATCCTTTTAACTGTGCACCGGTGCTTACTTCTTTGCCATTTATTTCTCTAGCGACTGCGTCAACAAAAGTGACTTGATCGGCACTGTCTCCGTAATTCCAGGTGAGATAGCGAAGGGGCTCGTCTTGGGCCTTAGGGCTTTCTTCATAATGCTCTTTGATCTTTCTAGCGAGCTGATCAAGAATCCAAGATTCTGGGCGGCTATCGCCTTTCGGTTGTACGGCCTGCCAACGGTATTGAATGACCCGTCCACTATGGGTAAGGGAACCTTCTTTTTCCATGAATGAAGCGGCTGGCAATAGAAAGACTTCCGTCTCAATGTCTTCAGAGCGAGCGCCCGGTCTTTTCCAGAAAGAGGAGGTTTCATTGTCGAAGAGATCGACTTGCACCAACCATTTGAGCTTCTCTAAAGCCTTACACTCCACAGAACTGTTCGGACCGGCCACAGCAGGGTTTTGTCCCCAGACGAAGAGGCCTTGCACGATGCCTTTGAGCATATCTTCAAAAATACCGATATGGGAGTGGTTATAGCCTTTTTGCTGCTTCGGCAAATAGTGGTAAGCAAAATCATTGCTTCGTTGCGCCTGTTCACCCCACCAAGCTTTCAGTAAGCTGGCCAAAAACTTCGGACGATTGGTCCAATAGCCATCAGAGGGTGTTGTAGCATTGTAAAGAGCCAAATCAGCATGATCTACATCGTTCGGAGCAGGGAGGTAGCCTGGTAAGAGGTGATAGAGGCAAGCCATATCGGTTGAACCTTGTACGTTGGAGTGGCCTCGTAAAGCATTGAGTCCACCGCCTGGACGGCCAATATTACCAAGTAAAAGCTGCAACATTGACATGCATCGGCAGTTTTGAGCGCCTACAGTATGTTGTGTTGAACCCATGGCATACAAGATGGTGCCTGTTTTACCAGGGTGAGCTGTCTCGGTAAAGAGTTCCGCCACCTGAAGAAACTTTTCTTTAGGCATGCCTGTAACAGAACTTACCGTATCAGCATCGTAGCGACTGTAATGTTTTTTCATCATTTGAAAGACGGAACGGGGATGTTGCAGCGTCATATCTCGTAGCGGTTGACCATCAGAACCACGTTGATAAGCCCATGAAGATTTGTCATAGCTTTTCTCCGCTTCGTCAAAACCTGAGAACAGGCCGTCCTCAAAATCGTAATCATCATGAACGAGATAGGAAGCATTCGTATAGTGAAGTACATAGTCGTGATGGTAGCGACCCGTCTCAAAGATGTAGTGGAAAAAGCCACCAAAAAGTGCGATGTCGGTACCGCTGCGAAAAGGTGCGTAATAATCAGAACGAGCAGAAGTTCTCGTAAATCGTGGATCGAGGTGAATGATCTTGGCACCTCTTTTTTCACGAGCTTCCATCAGCCATTTGAAAGAAAGAGGATGGTTTTCTGCAGCGTTGCTGCCAATGATCAGGGCACAATCGGTATTTTTCAGATCGACCCAGGTGTTGGTCATGGCACCTCTTCCAAAGGTTGCAGCCAATCCAGCTACGGTAGAACTATGACAAAGTCGAGCCTGGTGTTCAATGTTAACGACACCTAAAGAACGCATCAATTTGGAAATCAGATAAAGGTCTTCATTATTCAACATCGATGAGCCCAGGCTCGCAATCGCTTCTGTTCGATTGACGATAACATTTTTACTATTTTTATGTACCATCGAATCATCTCTGGTCGCTACGACTCTTTGGGCAATTTCCTCAAGGGCCCAGTCCCAAGACTTTTGTTCCCATTGTGTAGAGCCGGGGGCACGATAGAGAACATGCGTTACTCGTTGATCATTTTTTGTCTTTTGAAAAGCAGCAGCTCCTTTGGAGCAATTGGTACCTCTATTAACAGGGTTGTCGGGATCTCCTTCTACGTTGATCAATTGGCCATCTTTCGTATGGCAAAGC
This sequence comes from Heliorestis convoluta, assembly GCF_009649955.1. Classification (NCBI taxonomy): domain Bacteria; kingdom Bacillati; phylum Bacillota; class Clostridia; order Eubacteriales; family Heliobacteriaceae; genus Heliorestis; species Heliorestis convoluta. The sequence goes on from NZ_CP045875.1 coordinate 558,243, forward strand.
AAACCGCAGCCGCAAGAGCAGAAACAGCATATAGAAGTGGTTTCTCTCGCTTCAGCGATGCGCAATCGTGGCGTATTGGCTTCTAGGCTCTGAAGGGAAAAGCCTAGGTTTGACGCTACAAGTGCCGTTGTAGCACCAGAAATTTGTAAAAACTGTCGCCTGTTGATACTTTTCAATGCATACTCTCCTCTGTCGTCTTGTTGAGCCTAAATAATTAAAAAAAGAAAGTCCCAATCAATTAAAAAATCAATGGGAGCTTTCCTTCCAGCAGAAATGATGCAGTTGTCTTCATCAATGTTTCCTGATTACGTTGGGGTTACTTCTTGCAGGGGCCAGGGCATCACGCTTTCCTCCGCTCTGGACTGGTCCCACGCTGTTACCGCCAGCAAGCTGGCGACAGCTGAGGTCCCAAGTCCCGCTCCGGAAAGCGTGATGCCCAGTCCCAGAAGGTTTTTGCTGATTGTTACTTCCGTTGGAATAGCTTGGCGAAACTTTCTTCTATACGCAACTACCTATTGTATGTGCATCTGGAATAGGCTCAAACCCAGTCACAACCAGCAAGATGTATCTGGGTCAGGCGTTATGACTTCCTGGAGAGAGGACTTCAGACCTCAGCCATCGGCAGCTTGCTGCCGCTTATGGCGTGGGATGAGTCCGTTCGGAAGGAATTCATAACGCCTGACCCCACCACAGAGTAGCTATTTTCGTATTAAGTAAGGATATATTACTTCCGGGTTGACCAACCCATTACATCATAGAAAAGTCAATACCCGATAGCCCCCTCTATAACTTGGCTTAGTCCAATGAGACCGAGCAACCATTTGGGCCAGGTCGCTGTAAAAGGGTAATATAGAGCCAGTAAAATGAAAAAAGTACCTGCGATTACACGGATAATGCGCTCAACAGTACCAACATTCTGACGAAATGAAAGATCCATACTCGACAAATTCCTTTCCCTAGACTCTTTTGAAGTAGTGTAAGTCTCAGGGAACAATCTCATACTGACGCTTTTACTTTAATTCTTCTTGCAACCCATAGTCCTCTAAAATAGAAAGAACTCGATAGTCTCCAGAAAAGAACTCTCTCTTTACCATACCGATGTCAACGACGAAATACTCATAAATTTCTGAGTGCTCGTAGGTGGATTTAATGACGAGAGCATCTTCAAAAGTGCCAGCCGGTGTCACAACAGTCTCTCCAAGACTTATAATTTCTCGACTTTCTCCCGGATTGATCCACTTTGTTCCCACTTCAAGAGGCTCTTGCAAGATGATCCTATGCTCGCTTGGTGCCCGATTCAAAAGGTTGGGAATATCATAAGCTTCTCCTATAAAATGAATTCTAGTAAGAGCTTCTGGTGTAACTTCAAAAACAGAGACGCTAATCGCTCCACCATTGTCCTCTTCTATCTGTGCTCTATTTCCTTCTGTAAAAAGAACTTGCCGGATAAAGGAAGCATATTCATTGCCTTCACCAGTGTAAGACCAGTAAAGGCCTTTCGTCACAGGGAAATAATCAGAAGGTGATGCTGGTATCGTTTCACGCAGGGTATCTCTATCTAATGCGGACTCTTCTTCTTTTTGTGGGATCGGTGGAAGAAAAGCTGATTCCGGTGTTTTTGATAAAAAGTAATACCCATAAACAGCCGCAGAAAAGCCAAAAAAGATAGCAAGAAAGATTGTTATTTTTTTCATTCAAATCTCCTCCTAAAGGTGTCCCGTCGAACAGAGCAATGGAACATGACTTCAGTGGTATAATAGCACTATGAAAAAAGAAAAAAGCATACTCGTAGGACCATGTGCTTTGGGCTAATGATAACAAGTATATTCTTATATGACAACAAAGATATCTCAAAAACTGTTAGTAAACCCCGTCAGAAATAATTCCGACGGGGTTTATTGTCCCAATAGCAGTTAAAAAAGCTAACTTTAATGATAAGATGGTTGCTGCTTACCGAAGCGATCCTTTTTCATGGAATCTTGCTTAAATTGTCCCTGGGCGCCTTTGAAGTTGCGCCGATTGCTACCTTTTCCTCTGCTTTGCCCTTGCCCTTGTCCTTGTCCTTGTCCATGTCCTTGGGTCCGTCCTTGTCTTGGCTTTTGATCGCGACGACTGCGCACGCGAAGCGGTGCTTCAGGGCTTAAGGTCACAGGAACTCGGTTCGTTTCTTTTGTTAACAGCTTTAAGGCAGCAGAAAGTAAGGTCATGGAGTCTTCTTTATCCAATAGTTCTTGGGCCATACCTCGAAAGCGTTGCAGATCCTTTCCTTCAACAGTTCTCAGTAATTTTTCCACAGCCAGACGTTGCTGACCTTCTGCTGCTTCTGATACTGTTGGAATGGCCATACGCATCATATTGCGCTTTGTCGCTCTTTCAATCGTACGCAAATGATCCAACTCTCGTGGAATCACAAAGGCAATGGCAATGCCGCTTTGACCGGCTCGACCGGTTCTACCAATCCGATGTACATAGCTTTCTGAGTCTTGCGGGATATCAAAATTATAAACATGGGTGACACCTGTAATGTCGAGACCACGAGCGGCTACATCGGTTGCGATCAGAATATCGACGGTACCAGAGCGAAATTGACGTAAAACGCTATCACGCTTGCCTTGCGTCAAATCACCATGAATTCCTTCTGCAGAATAACCACGTTTTTTTAACGCTTCGGTCAGTTCATCAACCCGTCGCTTGGTTCTTCCGAAAACTATGGCAAGGTCAGGCGACTGAATGTCAATCAGTCGACAGAGAACATCAAACTTCTCACGCTCTTGCAATTCAATATAGTGCTGTTCCACCAGTGGAATGGTTACTTCTTTGGCTTTGATGGTGATCAAGACCGGCTCATTCATAAATCGGTTGGCCAGGCTCTGAATCTGTCGAGGCATGGTAGCCGAAAAGAGTAATATCTGCTTGTGCTCCGGTGTATCTTCCATAATCTTTTCAACATCTTCATAAAAGCCCATATTCAACATTTCGTCAGCTTCGTCAAGAACTATCACCTGAATTTCCTGCAAGCGAATCGTTTTGCGACGCATATGATCCATTAAGCGACCTGGCGTCGCCACAATAATTTGAGGTCTTTTTTTCAAAGCACGGATTTGTCGAGACATATCTTGTCCACCATAAATCGGCAAGCACTGGACACCACTTTGGTTGCCAATGCGATTCAGTTCTTCAGCCACTTGGATGGCCAGCTCTCGCGTTGGCGTAAGCACAACAGCTTGTAGACCCTCAGGTTGTCTTCTTGCTTTTTCAATGACAGGAATGCCAAAAGCGGCGGTCTTACCTGTGCCTGTCTGGGCTTGCCCGATTAGATCTTTACCTTCTAAGGCAGGGGGAATTGTTTTTTCTTGGATGGGCGTAGGTTCTTCAAATCCCATTGTGCTCAACGATTCGAGAATGCTTTCGCTAACTCCTAAAGTTTTGAATTGTTCCAAGCTCTTCAGCCTCCAAAGAATAGTTTCTTTCTCTATGATTTCCTGATTGAAGGCAGCTTATAGATGCTTTCTGATGCTACGTGAGTAAAATTCCAAAAAGAAGGAAAAACGAAAACAAAGAAAGAACCATATAAGGACTGTTATAGCAAGAGGAGAGAAGTTTATCTATGGTCATAGAAAAGGGACCCCAATCAATTGCTCAAAAGCCATCAACCATTTATGCAGTAGGTGACTCATTAACCTGGGGATATCCTTATGGTCCTGAAGCATCTTGGACGACGAGCGTTGAAGGCGCTTTTTATATACCGGTAGCCAATCTAGGTTTAAATGGAGCGACCACTGAGGATATGCGACGCATACTGATTTCTCATCTGCCCGATCTAGAACCTCGTTCTTGGGTTATCATCACAGGTGGTGCTAACGATGCTTATGGAATGATCTCGCCGCGTAAAGTAATTCAAAATTATCGTGATATGATCGAGCGTATCGAAGTGGCACGCTGTGTTCCTATCATTGGTTTGACGACAGCGATTTCCGAAGAACCTGCTAGAACACGCGTAATAGAATACCGCGCTCTTTTACTTGACTTTTTAAAAGGAAGAAAAGAAGAAGGAGCGGGGTCTTTGCGAACCATTGACTTTTTCAAGCCCCTACTTGCTGCCGATGGTTGCTCTTTAGCCCCTCAATACGCTGCCGACGACTGCCATCCCAATCGTCACGGCTATGAGAAAATGGGGGAAGTAGCTGTCCATATGATTGGTACCTATCTTGAAGAGATCAGGATCACCGATCATAACAGATCATAGGATTAGGGAGTAAAGCAAAAAGAAAAAGCACTTATATTGAAGAAGCAAAAATTTACAATTGGTGGTGAGAGGACTCCATTATGAGCAAAGAAGTAGAAGAGGAAATCTTACAAATGCTCACAGAAGTTAAAGACGATGTAATCGAGACAAAAGATCTACAACGTGACTACCATCTAATGATTCGAGAACTTGTCGCAAGCATAAGAGAACTATATACAGAAGTAAAAAACAGTCGCCAACGCATTGATGAATTAGAAGCACAAGTGGCAGAACAAAATGAACGTATCGCAAGGCTAGAGAAAAAGATAGAGCAACGAGAAGATGCTTCAGGCGTAGAAAATATACATTAGTTCTTCCTTAACTCATAATTGCAAAAAATATAGCATGATTGATATAGGAGTGAAACATCATAAATAGCAACAAAAGCAAAAGGATTAGCGACTTTACTGTAGGTGAGCGTATTGAAGGTTTTTTTCTACTGCGCTCTATAGAGAGTAAGAGAACAAGTACCAATAAAATATATCTAGATCTGACTCTACGTGATAAGACTGGCGAAATTAATGCGAAGTTCTGGGATGCTGACCCTGCGTTGGAAAAAGAGTTTCTGGAAAACAGCATTCTTTGTGTCAAAGCACTTGTCAAAGAGTGGAGTGGAAACAAACAACTATCCATTGAATCGATAAGACCGGTCACAGACCTTGATGGACAAAACATTAGAGACTTTATAGCCTCAGCGCCTCAGGATTCTCAAAGCATGTACAAAATACTACATAGTTACATTGGTCAAATCAAAGATCAAGATATTTATCAAATAACAAGTACTATCGTTGAAAAATACCAAGACAAAATCCTTTACTATCCAGCAGCACAAAAAAACCATCATGCTATTCATGGGGGATGGTTGTATCATATTGTAACCATGCTTGGTTTAGGTGAAAAAATTGTAGAAGTCTATCCCTTCTTAAATCGCGATCTACTCTACGGTGGCATCATCCTGCACGATATAGCCAAACTCGATGAAATGGATGCCAACGAACTGGGCATTGTAAAAGACTACACCGTAGAAGGTCATCTATTAGGTCATCTCGTACAAGGCGTCAAGTTGGTGGACAAGATTGCAGAAAGCATAGGAGCGGATCCTGAAAAATCTTTATTGCTTCAGCATATGATTGCAAGTCATCACTACAAAGGTGAATGGGGTAGTCCAAAAACCCCGATGATACCTGAAGCCGAAGTTTTGCATTACATAGATATGATAGATGCCGCTATGTACGATATGCATAAGGCATTGAGCACGACCAAAGAAGGTAGCTTCTCAGAAAAAGTATGGACGCTGGGAAGGAAAGTCTATAGGAGCTCCCAATAATTATTTAACTTTTTGCAAAGAATAGAGAAATCCCGCTACGTGAAAAGACCGAGCGGGATTTTTTGCTTTAGCCTTTAACTTGCACTTTCTTCATCTTCCAAAGGCTTTATAATGGTGATAAGGATCACGAAAAAAACTAACTTAATAAGTTATAATTAGGCATAAAGAAAGTCTCAGTAGGAAAACTTTAGTCAAAGGAACTTGATGATGCATAAGGAAGGTGTGATCCCATGAGTGCTTTTCTAGGTCCGATTCACCATTGGTTATACCGAAAAATTCGCCTTGTCGTAGAAAGAGAAGAGCTTGTGTATGACAAAGCAGTTGATATCTGCAATGATAAGGCAGTAGAGATCCGTTCAGAAGTTTGGGAGGTTTACGGAGAACCACTGCCAAATCTATCACTGGATCAGCTGATTGATGGCAGAAACATTCACGGTTGGTTGCAAAATCAGATTAATATCGCAGAGACAAGAGAGGCAGCTCAAATTCAGAAATTGATTGAGAGTTGTGGAGATGTAGGTCAATCAGCTGTGGAAAAGGCTTTTATGGAACAAGGTACCCTTTGCGGTCGAGAGGCTGTTGAAAAAGGAGCTTTACTGGCAGGAGCCGATGAGATATACAAAGTATTGAATAACTATCTACTCAATGGTATGCCTTGTGATCAAGTCAATCGACTTACTAGTAATGAAAATGAACAAGTTGTTTGGGAGTCTTCGGTTTGTTTGCAAGAAAGGAACTGGAAGCAAACTACTGTGGATGTCTCTCTTATGAAACACTTGTATGGACTTTGGATTGATGCATTTGTTAAAGCAATCAACCCGGCACTATCCTATCGACAATCGGCAGACACCTTAAAAGGCGATCCAATCAATCGCTATGAGATTCGAGGTGCCTAAAAAGGTGGCATGAGGACGATTCGATTGGTAGCATTTTTTATCTTTGGTTGTGCCCGACTGGGCCTGGCTGGTTAGATAGAAAAAGGAGCCCTCCTAAAAAAAGAGGAGGGCTCCTTTTTTGTTTTTCTATGCGCCTATCTTAAATAACAAGGCCACCGTCAACAGAAAGAGTGACACCACTGATAAAGTCAGCATCGTCTGAAGCAAGGAAGACGAAAGCTTTGGCGACATCTTCAGGCGTTCCTAAGCGACCGATAGGAGTTTTTTCTTTCATCATCGTAAGTACTTTTTCCGGTACTTTCGCAGTCATATCCGTAACAATAAAGCCAGGAGCAACTGCATTGACGCGCACGCCTTTGCGCCCTAATTCTTTAGCCCAGCTTTTTGTCATGCCAATGACACCCGCTTTAGTGGCAGCATAGTTGGTCTGCCCAATGTTACCATGAATACCTACGATTGAAGAGGTTGATAAGATGACACCACTACCTTGCTCCATCATGATAGAAGCAACAGCTTGTGTGCAGTTGAATACGCCTGTCAAGTTTACATCAATTACTTTTTGCCACTGTTGTGGTGTCATTTTTGCTAACCAACCGTCTTGCGTAATACCGGCATTGTTCACAAGGATGTCGATTCGTCCAAACTCTTTTTTTATTTCATCGACCACTTCTTTGACGCGATCGTATTCTGTTACATTCATTTTGAAGTAACGAGTATTATAACCAGCATCCGTGAACTCTTGCGCTGTCTGAGCAGCAGCTCCGTTTAAATCTGTGATTACCAATTGAGCTCCTTCTTGAGCAAAAAGCTGAGCTGTCGTTTTCCCAATACCTCGACCAGCTCCAGTGATCAGAGCTACTTTGCCGTTTAAACGCATGACTCTCCAACACTCTCCTTATGATGTTTGAATATATGGTCAATGGTACAACCTTAAAAAACTCTAAGAGTTCATTTAAAGAAGGACCACGATCCAACAATAGAAAAAAACAAAAAGACTCCTAGAAATACCCAAAAAAGGGTTGATCAACCCTTTACTATGTGATAATATTACATACGTAAGGTTAACACATAGCGATGCGCACAAACTTGTAAGCGCATAGAAGTTGAAGGAGGAATTTGGCATGAACACCAAGTCTTTTACGGAAGATCTATGGAAACAAAGCCACTCGAACCTTAACCTGATGTTCTGGACTCAGGAACAAGCGGAGAAGTTTGGCAATCGCCTCATGGAACAAGGCAAAGTCAATCGTGAAGAAGCTCAACAATTTGTTCAACAGTTGTGGGAGCAAAGCCAGGAGAATCAGAAGCGCTTTCAAGAAATCATTCGCAAGTCCACACAGGATGTCTTCGACAACTGGAAAGGGACCACGCAGTCTCAACTTGATGAATTAAATCGAAAAGTTGATGAAATGATGAAGAAAATGAACGGTGAAGGCTAAAGGACCTAGTGCCACTATGTTCTGCAACCTGGGAAGGTTCCTCCGGGAACCTTCTTTCAATTTTTGCAACGCACTGATATACTGTAGCAAAAAGGAGGGTAGACGTTGACATATAAAGAGAAAGATGATAAGTCTAACTTGGCGATGTATCGAGCCAGTCGAAACTGGTTGGTGCCATATTTACTACTCATCCTGCGAAACTGGACCCTCCACGGTTATGACATTATGATTCGCTTGGCTGAATTCGGTATTAACACAGTCGATCATGGAACAGTCTATCGAACATTACGCCAACTGGAGAAGGATGGACATGTCTCATCTAGTTGGGAGAATAGCCAGAGCGGGCCATCACGTCGTATATATTCGATAACGGACTCTGGAAAAGCGCTACTTGACACCTGGTTAGAGACGATGACTTTCTACCAAGGTTTAGTCAACAACTTTATCGACTTCTACCAGGAAACTGTTACAGGAGATTTCTTTGGATCAAGGGTTCGACGAAAAAAAGAGCCACAGCCGAAAGAAAGAGAAGATAACAGCACCCATGGGCAAAAAAAAGATGATATATGAGAAAAAAGAGAGCCGGAGCGGTCATCCCAAGGATGTCTGACCGGCTCTTTATTTTTTATTATTTAACCTCTCGTGGTACCATCTCACCGGAACGTTCGGTCAACCAGTCGCCGATCTTAGGCCAGGTAACTTTTGTTCCTCTTGAACTGACAGTCAAAGCAACATGGCCAGCCGGTACTTCAAAATATTCTTTGTCTTGAGAACCAAAATGATCAACAGCCGCCTTTACCTGTTCTGGTAAAGCAATGTGATCCTCGCTGGCACCGATAGCTAAGAGGTTTGCTTTTGCTCTACCTAAATCAATCTTGTGACCATTGATAACTAGTTCACCTTTGACAAGCTTATTATCTTGATAGAGATCTTTTATCCAGTTACGGAAGGCTTCGCCAGGGAAGGGAGGACCATCATTCAACCACTTGTTCATGGGTGCCCAATTTTGTAGGAATCGATCATTAACGGAATTGTTCCACAAAGCATATTCAGAAGAAACAAAGTTTTGCATCGGCTTAAGCATGCGATTGCCCCAATCAATCATAGGACCTGGAATATTACCGAGTGTGTCAACCATACGATCTACATCGAAGTATTTATTTCTTAACCAGGTACTGTAATAGGGGTGATAAGAAAAATCGATAGGCGAAGCCATAAGAATTAAGTTTTCTAAGCCGCTGTTTGGATATATGGACGCATACATGGATGAAATCGTACCGCCTTGGCAATAGCCAAGAATTGAAAACTCTTTAGAGTTCGATAGACGTTGCATCTTTCTTACTGCTTTTGGAATGTATTTGCATACGTAATCACCAAAATCAATTTCGCGGTCTTCAAGACCTGGTGTTCCCCAATCTAGAAGATATACATCAAAGCCACGGTTAACCAAATATTCTACTAAGCTCCGTCCAGGTGCTAAATCCAAGATATAAGCTCGATTAATTAAGGCATAAACCATAAGTAAAGGCACTCGTGGACCTTCCTGGCAAGTGGCACGATAGCGATACAGCCTAGCTTTATTTAATGACCAGACAAGATCCTTGGGTGTCTGGCCAACTTTTGCTCGGGGACCGTCGAAGAGAATACGCGTATACTCCTGATTGCGCTTGTTCCATTCTTCAGCGATCTGCATCATCACGGCCGGTGTTGGCTGTTGTTCAAACAGTTTGTCAATCATCATTTTTCTTCACCTCTTCTAATGGTTGCCATCGCGCTCATATACTTGCATCTTTCGAGCCAAGAGTCGCAGTGTGCTATGGACTTCTTCCATCTGCTCACTAAGTTGATTTACCTTGTCATAAACTTTTTCTTGTAGCTCATCAGATAGATCATCCATACGAAAAGCCAGGTCATCGACTTTTTCTTCTGTTTTAATGACCTGTCGAGCCACATTGGCCATCTCTTCCTCAGAAGGCATACTGGCTGCTTTGAGCATCGATTCCATATTCCGCTTCATCATTTCACGGAAAAACATCGTCTGTGTACCAGTTACACCCAGAAAATTGCCGTAAGACTCGCTGGTTAAGACATTTTCCCAAACTTTTGTCCACTGCTCTTCGCTGGTCTCATACATCTTCTTCATTTGCTTGAAAAACTCATCCACTTGCTCTTCTGTAAGATTCTTATGATGGGACATAGAAAAGCCTCCCTTTCTGAAAATTCTAACTATTTAGACAATTAATATCCCATTTCGACAATCAGTGTCTGACCCTGTCCGCCACCTACACAAAGGCTGGCCAATCCGTATCGATTTTGACGGCGTTTCATTTCATAAAGTAGTGTCACGAGAATACGTGCACCACTGGCTCCGATGGGGTGACCCAATGCAATGGCGCCACCATTGACATTCGCCTTCTCTTCAGGTACTTCTAAATCTTTTAAGACGGCTAGTGCTTGCGCAGCAAAAGCTTCATTAAATTCGAATAAATCGATATCAGCAATGGTCAGACCAGCATTTTTAAGAGCTTTTTGAGTTGCTGGGATAGGACCAAGACCCATGTAAGCAGGATCGACACCTTCTGATGCTGCAGAGCGAATTCGAGCCAGTGGCTGAATTCCTTCTTGGGCAGCCCGTTTTGCGGACATAAGTACAACAGCAGCTGCGCCGTCATTAATGCCTGATGCGTTGCCTGCTGTAACAGTACCGCCTTTTTTGAAAGCTGGCTTTAGCTTGGCGAGCTTTTCAATAGTACTTCCTCGACGAGGATGTTCATCTGTATCAAAAATCAAGGGTTCTTCTTTACGACGAGCAATAGAAACAGGAACAATTTCATCACGAAAACGACCTGCATCAATGGCATCGATGGCTTTATTTTGGCTGGCAATTGCGAAACGATCCTGTTCTTCGCGGCTAATATTATACCGTTCCGCAATGTTTTCAGCAGTAACGCCCATGTGAGTATGAGTTAGAGAACAAGATAGGCCGTCTTTAATCATACTGTCTTCAATGGACCCTTCGCCCATACGATAGCCTGTTCTGGCTTGACTCAGAAGGTACGGAGACGTACTCATACTTTCCATGCCACCAGCCACAGCTACTTCCATTTCACCAAGGGCGATTTGCTGGGCTGCTAAAGCGACAGATTTTAATCCAGAAGCACAAAGCATGTTCACGGTTGTTGCTGGTGTTTCAAAGGGGATACCCCCATGTACAGCTGCCTGGCGTGCGACGTTCTGGCCGCTGCCTGCTTGCAGGATGCAGCCCATAAAAACCTCTTCGACCAGTGAAGGTGAAACATTCGCCCGTGTTAAGGCTTCTTTAATAACCAATGAACCGAGATCTACCACCGATGTTGTGCTCAAAGCACCTTGAAATCCTCCAATCGGTGTGCGGACAGCACTGGCAATCACCACGTCTTGAAATGACAAGTTGCATCCTACCTCCCCTTATGTATCTATGAAAAGAAGAGTCTGCCTCACATGAAGGAGAGGCAGACTCTTCTTCCATGCCCAAATGACAGAGCATTTCCAACCAAGTGGTGCCCTATTATATACCGCTTCTTCCAATATAAAAGGTTTGCTGTCAAAGCGGAAAGTCAATGTCATTCTAGCATGGCCCAAAAGATACTGTCAATCCCTGCCAGTATTTATTTTACATTTATTGATTTTCTTCTTATTTTCAGTTTTTTCATGAACCGATTCTTGTACAGGCAAATGACCCCACCAACGGATCTCACGAATTTGTTCAGGGTGGCTATAGGCATAACAACTGTCTTTTAACTTTTCTTGAAAGTCTTCAAAAACCTCAAAAGGATCAGTCACTCCTTCTATATCCATGCGAAAGCGGCACTGAACAAAAGCACGAAATGCTTCAATCGTGATTTCAACCAAATGTTCGCAGCCTTCGCCACCACCGATAGCTTGGCGAATCTGTTTGCTGGACCCTGGCCCCACGATAATTCCACGTAATGAGGTCATCTTAGAAACGCTTTTTTCACAAATATCATAGGGGCAACGAATAAAATAAGCATGACCATCTATAACTTCACCTTGAAATGTAAAGGTCAATTGAGCAGAAATCTCATGAAAAGTATCAATAAGAAAACATTGAACATCAATATGACCATCTTCTCTGCGAAAAGCCCTTACCGTCATCTGACGATTGTATAGATTCTTGTTTGGCATCGTCATTTTTCACACCTTTCAATATAGCCGTATCAAGCGTTTTATTGAGAAAACTGCCTCTAAGTAATGTACTTCCATATCGTACCTTATTCAACTGCCTAATCCCTTTTCCTTCCTCTTGATTTTAATCTTTGGATGGAAATATTCCAGTCGATAGCGTAAGGAGAAGGGCACTTTTCTTGCCAGTAAGGTGAATCGAAGAATAAGACAACAAATAAAGAGGCTCTGTAAGACTTACGCTGTACAGAACCTTTCTACTTCTTTCGCTATTGTATTATTGCCCTGAGATCAACCTAATCGTTGCTTACGTCTTCGAATTCTGTCATTTGCTCGTTCATATTCATTCCTTGGTTGAATAAATGACGATCAGCCAGATAGATATCATAGCCTCCGCTGAGATTATAAGCTTCATATCCATGGTGCTCTAAGATCCGACAAGCTAGGTAGGCTCGTAGTCCTGCTTTACAATAGACAATAACTTTGCGGTTCTTCGGTATCTTCGTAAAACTCTTTCGGAGTCTGTCGACAGGAATGTGCAAAGCGCCTTCAATATGTCCTTGACGATACTCTAAGTTTGTTCTGACATCTAAAAGGGTGATTTCTTCTTGTTGAAGTTGGGATAACTCTTCCCAGTGCTTGATTTTGACGTCCCTTCGTAAGATGTTCGTAGCGACAAAGCCAGCCATATTAACGGGATCTTTGGCAGAGGAATAAGGTGGTGCGTAGGCTAACTCTAACTCTTCTAAATCGTAGACATTCAAACCCTGTCGAATGGCTGTGGCTAGAACATCGATTCTTTTGTCAACGCCTTCTTTACCCACAATCTGGGCACCAAGAATTTTGCCATCATCGGGTGTAAACAACAACTTGATAGTCAAGGTAGTGGCGTTGGGGTAATATTCGGCATGAGAGTTAGACTGGGTATAAGACTTGATATAGGGAATGCCTTCTTGACGCAGTTTTCTTTCGTTATTACCCGTTGCAGCAGCTGTATAATCAAAGACTTTGATGATCGAAGTACCTTGGGTTCCCTCATAGATCCTTTTGCGTCCGCAAATATTATCGGCAGCGATACGACCTTGCTTGTTCGCAGGACCTGCTAATGGCATGATACCTCTTGTTCCACTTACAAAGTCTTGTACTTCAATGGCATCACCAATTGCATATATAAAAGGATCAGAAGTCTGTAAGAAAGCATCAACAGCAATGGCGTCACCTTGACCAAGAGAAAGGCCGGCTTCCTTGGCAAGTCTGCTATCGGGCTTTATACCGGCGGCAACGATAATACAATCCACTTCTATTGTTGAACCGCTTTGGAGTTCTATAACTTTTCTGTTATCTGCCTCATAACGATGAGATATTTTCTGCACTTTATCATTGACAATCAATTGTAGGCCATGATCGAGCAGAACTTTCTCGATCATGCGTGCCATTTCACGGTCAAAAGGTGCCAGAATATGTTCGGCAGCTTCAACGAGCGTCACTTCCAACCCGGCATGGGATAGATTTTCAGCCATTTCAATGCCAATATAGCCACCACCGATGACGGCTGTTTTTTGTGGCTTTTCAGCAAGGAGATAGGCTTTGATTTGATCCACATCAGACATATTACGAAGCGTAAATACTTTGTCTCTATCTATGCCTGGAATGGGTGGACGAAGTGGTTCAGCCCCAGGCGATAAGATGAGATAATCATAGCTTTCTTTGTAACTTCCGCCCTGGCTAAAGACTTCCACTACTTTTTTCTCTCGATCGATTTTTGTAACTTCACTATTGACACGTATGTCAATATTAAAACGTTCCGTCATTCCTTGAACTGTTTGAACGAGAAGGGATTCTCTTTCTGCAATAATGCCACTCAGATAATAGGGTAAACCACAATTGGCGAAAGAAATATATTCGCCCCGTTCAAAGAGGATGATCTGGGCTTCTTCATCCAACCGACGCAAGCGAGCGGCTGCACTAGCACCACCGGCTACGCCACCTACAATCAGCACTTTTTTGGCCATGAAACAATCACCTACAAAGAAGAGAATTTTTGGTTCGTATATACATGAAAGAGTAAAAGAAATCTACCTATGATGTAATTCGTTACAAAGTAAAAGAATTCCTTTTTAGAATGACTGATATTGAGAAAAATATTCTCTATCACAATCGAAAGGCAGGAGTTACTCGAATCGTTATGGAAGTATCGTTATAAAATTGAAATAGTATTCATTTGCACTAAAAAAGGAAGGTAAGCCCTCACAAAGAGGTGTTCTGAGATGGGCAATTACAAGAAAAAAAAGACATACTTTATCGCTATCTTTTTTTCGGTTTTTCTCTTAAGTGGGCTCTATCTCTTATCTGTGTACCAACAGAAAGAGCAAAACCAGCAGCTATATCTTGATGTTCGTTTAGAAAATTTCCATGATGAAGTAGAAGCCTCTTTGAACGGTTATACACTTGGCACTCGTATCATCGCCAAAGAAATATTGATGCAAGAAGAAATCACAGAATTATTGTTTCAAGCAATTCATGCCAAACCGGAACAAAGAGGTCTTTATCGAGAAAGGTTAAAAGAAAAGGTTGACGATCTTTATGAGGAACTGGAGAACTATCACTTTCGACAGCTTCATTTTCACTTAAAAGATGGTACCAGTTTTTTACGGATGCATCGACCTGAGCTATATGGAGACAATCTTTTCAGTGTAAGAGAAACGATACGTATTGCCAATCAAGAGCTTCGGGAAAGCATTGGTTTTGAAGAGGGGAGGATTTATAACGGTTATCGATTTGTCTTTCCCTTGTTTTATCAAGGCGAACATGTTGGTTCTGTTGAGACAAGTATTTCCTTTGGTAGTATCATACATATGCTGGATCAACTATTCGGCAATTACAGCACCTTTATTATTAAAAAATCAGTCGTTGAAGACACTGTTTTTAGCCAAGAGCAATCTAACTATATAGATTCAGATATTCATGAAGATTACTTTTATGATCGCTATATTATCGAGGAACGATTTTATGAGAAGCATGATTTCACTGATCGGGAGATCAAGAAGATCAACCACTCCATCGCCCCAACGGTACAAAAGAAGATCAATAGTGGAGAGAGCTTCGTTGCAAAGACAGAAATCAAGAATCAATGTTATCTAGTACTGTTTTTAAAAATTGAAAACATCCACAACCAGCCCATTGCCTATCTAGTCTCTTATGAAAAGAACAATACCCTTTGTGCTATAAGCAGCACTTTTGAAATCAGTTTCATTTTTACGACCCTCTTGTTATTGGCCCTGCTGATGTTTTTAATCGCAAAGAATCAAGCCGATGTATCGAACCAAGCCAAAAGCGAGTTTTTAGCTACTATGAGCCATGAGATCCGAACACCCATGAATGCAGTAGTAGCCATGAATGAGCTATTACTTGATACACCTTTGAATCAAGAACAACGCAAATATGTAGGAATTATTGGAGACTCTGCCAATCTGCTTCTTACTGTTATCAATGACATTCTCGACGTTTCAAAGATAGAATCAGGCAATCTTATCTTAGAACGGATACCTATATCCCTTAAAGAGTTTAAGGAAAGTACCATTGGTATGGTGAAGGAACAAGCAGAGAAAAAAGGAATTGCCGTCAAATACGAAGTAGATACAGCATTACCAAATATTATCGTAGGAGATCCTGCACGATTAAGGCAAGTCTTGATTAATTTGCTTTCAAATGCTATTAAATTTACCGAAAAAGGCTATATTGAATTGCGAATTATGACGATCAAAAGTCCAAAGGGTCAAGAATGGATGCGATTTGAAGTAAAAGATACAGGTATCGGGATAACTCCAGAAGTTCGTAAAGAGCTTTTTAAACCTTTTAAACAGGCAGATGCTTCCATGACACGCCGCTACGGAGGAACAGGCTTAGGTCTTGCTATTAGTCGTAGTCTTGTTCAATTAATGGGAGGTTCTATAGACGTAGATAGCAGAATTGGCGAGGGGTCAACCTTCTGGTTTGAAATCCCACTTGAAAAAATGGAGCATCTACTCGAGGACAAGAGTCAGTATGAGAAAAGCGAGAAAAGTAAAGGGATACATCGAGAAGAAGTAAGACTTGTAAATGAATCAGCAAAAATATTACTGGTTGAAGATAATCCAGTAAACTATGAAGTGGCTCGTATACACCTATTAAAGATTGGCATAACTGAAGTTCAATGGGCAAAAAATGGTCGAGAAGCAGTAGAAATGACAGATAAGGAGGACTTTGATCTAATTCTGATGGATTGTCAGATGCCAGAGATGGATGGCTATGAGGCTTCGCGACGAATTCGTGAACGAGAAAAATCTCATAACAAAGCAACACCAATTGTAGCAATGACGGCCAACGTTCTTTGGGAAGAACGCCAACGCTGCATAAAAGCAGGTATGAATGACTATATTGCCAAGCCATTTTTGCGCAAGACTTTAATAGAAACTTTAAAAAGATACCTTTCATTGAACACTCTCATGAAAAAGGAAGAGGAAAAGCCACAGTATAGAGAGTAAAAAATCATGAAGGAATGAGATAATAGACGTTGAATAACAAAAAAGATGTAGAGAAAAAATTTAATGAAAATGCTGAGAAATACGACAGTCAGCGACGGCAGTTGATTCCTTGCTTTGATGATTTTTATACCATTGCTGCTACAGTGGCTAGAACGAACAAAAAAAGCCCGAACATTTTAGATTTAGGGGCAGGAACAGGCTTATTATCTTCAAAGATAGTCGAAAGATATCCCGATGCACGACTGACTTTAATCGATCTTTCTGATAAAATGCTCGAAGTTGCCAAAGAGCGCTTACAAGAATATGAAAATATCACCTATATAGTCAATGATTACACAAAGCATGCCTATACATCTAAATTCGACATTATAGTGTCATCTTTGTCTATCCATCACCTTAGTGATGAAGAGAAAAAGAAATTGTATCAAGATGTCTACAAGATGACAGATAAAGGAGGGTGCTTTATTAACGCCGATCAAGTACTTGGAAGCAGCCCTTTCTTAGAGGCACTTTATGTTGAAGACTGGAAATCAAAAGTTGAACGCAGTGGTCTATCGACAGAAGAGATAAAAGAATCTTATGAACGATTAAAACTCGACCAAATGTCAACTCTATCAGATCAGTTGCAATGGTTAGAAGAAGCAGGCTTTTCTGATGTTGACTGCCTGTATAAATACTATAACTTTGTCGTTCTATTTGGCAGGAAAACAAGGGCCTAATCTTCACGAAAAGTATAACAGTAATAAAAAAAGCAAAGCACCACCCAAGTGCTTTGCTTTTTTTTATGAAAAACTTAGGAAATAGGCCCCTATAACAATAACCATTTTTTTCCAAGTGACATAGAGTAAACTATCTTATCAAGAAAGGTGGTTAGAAGATGGTTATATTAATTGGACCTATTCGACTTAGACTCCTGCGTGCTTTACTGTTCCCACGAAGACTCGTAAGAAGGCGCAGACCCCTGGTAAGCCTATTAGAAGACGGCGTAGAAGAGCAATAAGTCCCATAAGAAGACGTAGAACAGTCCTTAGACCAATCAGAAGACGCCGTAGATAATTGCTGTTAAGGTAAAGACAAAAGAAAAGTCAAAGATGTCTTATCTTTGACTTTTCTTTAATACAAATGCTTTTGATCCTGTACTTAGTCTGTAGGCTTTAGGTGCATGTTCTTGCGCATAAAATCGTTAAAAAGGGAAAAATCATCTAAAAATTGATCATAAAATGCTTCTTCAGAAGCATTCATATGATCTCTTGGGTTACTTTCTAAAGACAAACCTTTTTCGTAAAGCCAGATAAAACCGCGAATTACATTTTCCAGGGCTTTTTCAATCTCTGGCGTAAAAGCATTTTCTTGCTCTCCGCGATATTTAATGACCGACAAGTCTACAAGTTGATAAATGAGACGCTCTTCTGCATTGCCCCGTACTTCCAACTGATTGATTACGGACATTAACCCTCTCATTAAAAAGCCTCCTTGATTCGTAAAAAAGTGGAAAGATGAGCTTGGAGAATGCTATTTTCCCACTACCTAGTATTCGCGCTAGGTGGTGAAAATCCTTTCTTGGAAATAGAAGCAATGTTATCGCGAAATCTATCTCGAAGACAGGAGGCAAATCTAATAGAAAAAGCAACCTTCTGACGAGGTTGCTTTCAGTGTTTTAACAAATAGTATTGTCTTTTTAAGATTATTAACGACGATTTGTTCCCTGAGAGCGGTAAACCCAATTGTTGCCCGAATTGTTGTCCCAATTGCAAGCTGAATCCTTAAAACAAAAGACCAGATCTTCACGTTCCATATTAATGGTACATTTCCATCCTTCTTGAGATTTTTCCATACGATGATCGTAGCTTTTCTGCCAATTGGTGCCATATCCAGCGTGAAGATAAACCTGATCAGCACCAGAGCGATGCAGTAAACCGTCGTAAACAATGGTTACATCGCGCCCATCGTTGAATAAAGGCTCAATTTTAATGCCCTCTTGAGGATAATTTAAGGTGCCTTCGATTTTCAAAATGAAATACCCCCATAAAAAAGATTGAGCAAACCATCAATTATTATGGATCGGATGAAAATTTATATGAATACGATGACTCATAAAATGTTGGGATCTTTGGAAAGTTAAAATTTTGTCAACAGATATAAAAAACATTGAAAAAATAACCAGACATGATAATCTTAATGGTAGAACATATAGCAGAGGTGGTTGTATGGCTGAAATAATCATAGCCCTTTCGATTCTATCTATCGTGGCTTGGATTTTTCTTAAGCCTGGTTACCAGCATCATACTGATATTATTACGAAAGAGGCAGTACAACAGGGCGACAATGAAGTAGGCGTTAAAAAGTACAGTTTAAAAAGAACTAAAGGAGAAAGAATTCTTAAAAGGCGAACATAAATAAGACTTCTAGTCATCTCTTCCAGATCTCAAAATAATTACCGAGAGCCGTTGTCCCTAGGGCGGCTAAGAACCAAAAACCAAGGGCAAATACCAAAGATTTATGCATAGGCATGGTGCCTACAAAGCGATAGAGTGCATAGAGAAAGACCATCGTTGTAGGAACATAATAAAGGCTGTTAAAAATAATCGCTTTTAACTGCATTGTAGAAACATCAAAGGATAAAAAGTAATAACCTGCAACAGTAACAGCTGGAAAAAGCACGGCAATGCTGGCCAAATAGGCAAATTTGCTTTTTCCTAATAAGCTTACCAATAGAATCAGAGATCCACCTGCGACAAATCGAAGCAATGCTTCTGTGTAACTCAAAAAATTGCACCTCTTTTGCTGTATCTACGTACAGGAATTTTCTCTTCTTTATACTAGCAAGCGAATGCTACCTTTGAAAATCATTAGTTTTTTCCATTCTTAACGAATAATGAAAGCGATTTCTCTTAGTAATACCAATACTTTAAACTATTATTGCGCCTTATTCATACATAATTCTAACGAGTCAAGAAAAGCAAGATAGAAAAAGAAAAAAATTTTTTTCATATTTACACAAGTTATTCCATCAGCTATAATAAAAATGCGAACTATTACTGGCTTCGTAATAATTTATACTTTATTTCAGAAAGGGGCATTTCGGTTATGTTAAAGAAAAAGAAAGCCTCATGGATTGCAGCGGCCTGTAGTGCAGTCCTCCTCGCTGTCATTGCTTCTGGTTGCGGTAGTAGTGCTTCAACAGACTCTTCACTAGCGCCACAGGCTCCACAAGACGACTACATAGCGCTTTTTCATCCTCTTGGAGAGGTACCCATTCCTGAAGACAATCCCATGACGCCTGAAAAAGTTGATCTAGGAAAAACTTTATTCTTCGACCCTCGCTTGTCAGGCAACAATCAAATTAGCTGTGCTTTTTGTCATAATCCGAGTCTTGGCTTTGGTGATGCCCGTCCTACTTTTATTGGCTTTGAAGGGTTTCAAGGTGGACGCAACAGCCCCACTGTGATTAACGTGGGATACTATGACGCTTTTTTTTGGGATGGTCGTTCTGCGACCTTAGAAGAGCAAGCCCTGGGTCCGATTCAAGCTGCAGAAGAAATGAATCAAGATCTTGATGAGCTGGTTATAAAGCTTAAAGCGATTCCCGGATATGTAGAGCAGTTTAAGGATGTCTTTAACGAAGAAATTACAGCCGATAATATCGCTAAAGCGCTAGCTGCCTATCAGCGGACCGTTATTATCAATGACTCCGATTTTGACAAATACTTAGCGGGCGATCAAAATGCTTTATCAGAAGAGGCTAAGAGAGGCATGGATATCTTTGTTAACAAAGGCAGTTGCCTATCTTGCCACAGTGGTCCAGCTTTATCGGACTCTAACTTCTATAACACCGGTGTTTTAACAGACGACTTAGGCCGATATGAAGTCACGAAGAAAGAAGAAGATAAAGGAAAATTCCGCACACCGGGCTTACGCGGTCTTAGTTACACAGCGCCTTATATGCATAACGGCAGTATCGCTACTTTAGAAGAGTTGGTTCACTTCTATAATATTGGTGGAGAAGTAGAAGAAAATCGAGATCCTCGTGTAAGACCTTTAGGATTGACACCGGAAGAAGAGCAAGATCTGGTCGCTTTCTTAAAAGCTCTTGATGGAACAGCACCTACAGAAACGTTACCGGAACTTCCATAAAGGATCGAGAAAAGGGTAAGAGTACAAAATAATAGCCATGTGAAAGCCTAGCCGGATAGGGGGAGTAATCTTTCTATCGGGCTATTTTTTTAGCATTTTTCTTGGAAAAACAAATCAATGTGGATTTTTTTGCTATCAACGTTTTTCTATGCTCCTTGTTATTGAACGAGAGAAAGCTACATAAATATTGTCAACCAGCGTCAAGTTCTGTGGTAGGGGAGAGGGGAGTGGATTATTGGTAAAGAAAAGCAGGCTACTATCATTTTTCGCTCTCTTATTATTAACAACAATGGTTGCTTCAGCATGTATAGAAGCAAAGGCACACACGACAATTTATCATGACGGAAGCGCTGATGTAGCATACCGTGTAGGATATAATCAAAGTCTAAAGGCAATGATGACAGCAAGTGGGGAAGACCCTTTTGCTGAAATCAAAAAAACAGCTCAAGAACAGGGATTGATAGTACGAAATTATCAGGATGGTTCCATAATAGGCATTGAGCTTACAGGCCACTATAAAAACCTTGTTGAGGTACCAGACCCTATAACGTTTTTTCGTAGCTTTGAAGAAAACAGGGATGAAGGTTTCGTTGCAGAAAAAGGTACTTTACAAATAGAGCGGAATCTTTGGGGAACAAAGTATAGTGTCGATGAAAGCATTGACTTACGAGGTATGGGAGCTGCAATAGGATTTGATGAATTCGGCATCAATGCTTCTTTATTGGAAAGTATGAACTTTGTCCTATCTTTTACTTTTCCAGAAGCACCAAGGAGCCATAATGCCACTTCTGTAACAGACGAAGGAAAAACACTGATTTGGAAGTTGCCAGCGGGAGAAGTAACAGAAATTCGCTTTGATCTCGAAATGAGTCACAAGGGCGCTCTGGCTGTGATTGCTACTTCAGCGCTTCTTTTTATAGGAACTTTCTTTTTCTTCTTTCGTAAAAGAAAAAACAGTAAATCACAAGAAGATTCAAGGGATAATGATTCCAAAGATAGTGAAAAAAGTCATTGATACAAAGGAGCCTATAGAACGAGAAAAAGCCTCTTAGACGAAAATTGTCATAAGAGGCTTTTTACTCTTCTTAAATAATGTAAAATTAAAGGTGTAAAAAAAGGAAAACAAATTATTCTGTAGAATATATTTTTTGTGTTTTAGTTTCACGAAATGTTAGTAGATGATAGGAGTCGCAAGCGAGCATTGAGTGATTGCGAAAGGTTTTGATACGATGGAAATAGAAAAAAAATCCTACAGCTTTACTCCGGAAGAGCTTTTGCATACAATTACCGACAATATGCTCGATATGCTTTTTGTAACAGACAATCACTTTATGATTCAATTTGCTACACCTTCTTTTGAAAAAGGATTGGGTGTAAAAACAGCAGATATCGAAGGAACTTCCATTTTTGAACGAGTGCATCCTGAAGACTTGCCTTATGTACAAAGAAAAGTAAAAGAAGCGCTGAAAGGTGAAGGGCAAGGTACAGCAATCTTTCGCTATCGCCATGGAGCAGGTCATTATATATGGAATGAGGCCAGGGGAAAAGTTTTATATAATAACAAGGGGCAAATTACAGGCGCTGTTTTTACCAATCGAGATATTACAGAGCGGAAAAAAGTTCAAGAGTGTTTGGCCGATCAGGCTAAAGATCTAGAAATTGCCTTAAAAAAAGCAGAGAGCGCCACAAAAGAATTGATTCAATCGGATCATAATAAAAATCAATTTCTCAGCAGCCTTTCTCATGAACTAAGAAACCCGCTAGCCTCTATAACAATGAGTATTTCTATGCTAAAACGGGTAGCTTCTGATTCAGAACAGGCCAAGCAAGCGCAAGCCATATTGGAACGACAGACAATGCAACTTTCTCGATTGGTTGACGATTTACTCGATGTAACACGGATTTCTCAAAATAAAATTGAACTCAAAAAAGAGTTTGTCGAGTTAAATGGCCTGGTCTTAAAGGCCGTAGAAGACTATAAACCCATGTTCTATGAAAAAGAAGTAAGCCTAGAAGTCCACAATTCCTCAGATCCCATGTATTTACAGGCTGACTCAGCCCGAATAACACAAGTTGTAGGAAATTTATTACACAATGCGCTTAAATTCACAGAAAAAGGTCATAGCGTTCAGGTCGTTGTATTAAAAAACGAAGAATCTAAGGAAGCGGAAATCGAAGTCAGAGATAACGGACAGGGCATTAAAAAGGAGCTATTACCAGAAATTCTCAAGCCCTTTGTACAAGCGGAAGTATCTCTTGACCGCATTCACGGTGGCCTTGGTATGGGCCTGTCGATTGTCAAAGGTATCGTAGAATTACATGGTGGAAGAGTAAGCGTCCATAGCCTAGGATTGGGAAAAGGTTCACAAATAAAAATTAGCGTACCAATTCCACAAGAAAAAGAGAATAATGAAGAAAAGAATACGCCAAAGATAGAGAAATCTCTTTCTCCGATGAAGATCATGGTAATTGAAGACATTGCCGATGTAGCTGAAATTCTTTGTTCATTGCTGCAATTATTAGGCCATACGGTCACTTCAGTATCCGATGGATCTCAAGGTTTAGAAGAATTAAAAAAGTTTAATCCGGACGTAGTTTTGTGCGATATCGGTTTACCGGGGATGACAGGCTTTGAAGTAGCTCAAGCGATTCGTGCAAATCCTGCTTTTAAGGAAATATTTTTAATTGCTTTATCAGGCTATGCCCAGGAAGAAGATAAAGAAAGGGCTATGAAAGCAGGCTTTGACTTACACCTAGCCAAACCAGTGGACTTAGATCATCTAGAACAGATTTTGTCAAAAGTCAAAGCTTCAGCAAGAGAAATCTCTTAATTAAGAAAAAGAATAGAATGATTTATCAATGAATGGAAAAAGCAAGGCTTTATCAAGTGCTCGCTTTTTCCATTCAACGCTTCCCTAGTTTACATAATACCTATTATGTAAACTAGGGAAGCGTTTTTTAGGGCTTCGATTCTGCTGAATCTCACTAACTCCATTCCCGCGAGAACTTTATGAAGCCTTTTGAATCATGCTTGTTATATCTTC
This sequence comes from Heliorestis convoluta, assembly GCF_009649955.1. Taxonomy (NCBI): domain Bacteria; kingdom Bacillati; phylum Bacillota; class Clostridia; order Eubacteriales; family Heliobacteriaceae; genus Heliorestis; species Heliorestis convoluta. The sequence goes on from NZ_CP045875.1 coordinate 582,073, forward strand.
AGGTGCTGGTGTTGAGTATTGATCTTTTCGCAAAAGGTTTTTCTCAAGAGCATCACGGACGTAGCAGCTGATGCGCCACTGTTCTTCTAATGTGCCAAAAAAAAGATAGGCACTTTCGAGACCGTTAGCTTTAATTTTTGCAAAGAATCTGATAGAGACTATGACAGCCGAATTATCCAGTTCCTCTCTGATGCACTTCATAATAGAGCCCCTGTTTATCGCCAGAGATAGAATTTTTTACAATCCATAGAGTTTTCAATTCTCCATGTCGAATGCATTATGTCAACTGTATTATGTAAACAAAAAACCTATTCCCTGTTCTTAACTAGCAAAAAAGGGAAAATGGATTCTGTCTTCTTGCAGTGACTAGAATCCATTTTCCCTTTCCCATTTGATTGTTAGTGATCGTAGTGATGTTGACGGTGATACTGGTGATGATGGTGGAACTGATTGTTATAATAGTTGAATCGGTGCTGCCCATGCTCTTCTACAGGATTTTGCAGTGCATGCTCTACATTGCTATAACGGTACTCTTCTTTCCCGTCTTTAATATCTTTGGTCACCTGGTACATTAATTCGTAGTACTCTCGAATCATGCGATGTGATGAGAAATGCCATCGAGACATATCGATGCTTGCTCGCATCATTTCAACCCAGAGATCTCTATCATTATAGTAAGTGGGGATCACTTCATTTAGTAAGACATAATAGAGCTCTTGAAGATCCCGTTCATCTTGCTCCCACTCTTGTAATTTTTCATTGTGCTGCGGATTGATGAGCCAACCACTGACACGGTGTTGCAATCCTTCTCCAACCCAACCATCGATAACACTAAGATTTAGGACACCATTCATAGCTGCTTTCATACCAGAAGTACCACTGGCTTCAAGGGGCCTTCTAGGATTATTAAGCCAGACATCGCAGCCTCGAATCATATAGTGAGCCACTTCCATGTTGTAGTTCTCAATAAAGATCACGCTGTCTTTATACTTTCGATCCATCTGCACAAGCTGTTGAATAATATCTTTTCCCATCCCATCTTTTGGATGGGCTTTACCGGAGAATACAAGTTGCACTTTCCCTTCTCGTAACAAGGGTTCAATGACTTCTGTAGAACGGAAGATCAGATCGCTTCTTTTGTAAGGAGCAGCCCTACGTGCAAAGCCAACAAGAAGTGCGTTGGGATTGACGTTGCTTCCTGTTTTATCTTTGATATACTGGGCAAATTCTTTTTTGTTTTCCATATGAGCAGCCCAGATATCCCCTTTTTGTTCAAAGGCTTGGCGAATACGGCTATCTTGCCAGGTGTAGTTATGAACACCGTTGGTGATAGATATAATATTGGAAGCTTTAGGAACGTTTTTCCACATCCGTGATGCTGTTAGACCATGCAGCTTTGATACGCCATTGGACACATGAGACAAGGACAAACCAGCCGCTGTCATATTGAAGGGGTCGCCACCAATTTCTTTAACTTGTTCGTAGGTAAGTCCATTGTAAGCATCCATAAAGCGAAGTAAGTCATGCTTGTGAATCTCATTGCCTGCTGCAACAGGTGTGTGTGTTGTAAAGACAATTTCTTTACGTGTTTCTGCCCAAGCGTCTTCGAAAGAAAGAGCACGCTGGTTCATTTTTTCTTTGATCAACTCAAAGCCGGCAAATACGGCATGACCTTCGTTCATATGGTAGATATCTACGTTGATACCAAGAGCTCGTAAAGCACGCATACCTCCAATACCTAAAATAATCTCTGCGGCAACACGATCTTGCTCCTCCCCACCGTACAAACGACGAGTCATCCAACCATGTGTGCTGCCTGGGAAGTTAGTATCGAGTAGATAAAGGGGTATATTGCCATATTGTTCTACTTTATGAACTTTGCATGTTACATTCTCGCCGCGTACCTGTACTTGCACCGTTACGCCCGTATCTTGTACATTGTCAAAGTTGAAGTCAGGATAGACATCGTAAGGCCGTCCATCTTCTCCAATAAATTGTTCTGTATAATCTTGTTTCCATAGAATGCCGAGAGCTACCATAGGTAGTGACAAATCATGAGCCGCTTTAATGTAGTCTCCAGCTAGAACACCGAGACCCCCTGCGTAGATAGGTAGCTTGTAATGCAAGCCATATTCCATGCAAAAATAGGCAACCCGTGGAAAAAACTGACGCTCAGTGTAAATGTTCAATTACTTTCCGGTGACAATAACTGTCACCAGATTCACCTCCTCATAACAAGAACAATCATTCCTGTCTTTAGATTGCACAGCTTTATTAAAGTCATACTATCTTTAAGATTCACTTTTTTTCCTTAGTGGATGTATGAAATTTCATGGTATGTTATAATGTTTGCTGAATAGGGTGTAAGGCCCCAGGAGGTGTTCCGAACTGGGATGATGGAACAGAACAATAAGCGGAAAAAAGATCTGAGTGAGCGGCAAAAGCATATTTTAACGTATATTCGACAAGAGCTACAGAGACGTGGCTATCCCCCTTCGGTACGTGAAATTGGAGAAGCCGTGGGCTTAAGCTCCAGCTCTACAGTGCACGGTCATCTTCATCGATTGGAAAAACTAGGTTATATTAGGCGGGATCCTTCCAAGCCAAGAGCCATTGAAGTTCTAGGCACCAGCAATTCTCTTGGTGGAAAGACGATAGTAGAAGTACCAAAGCTGAGCAAAATATCTGCAGGAAAACCTCTTTTTACCAGCGAAAATCGAGATGGTTCTTTCCCTGTCCCGTATGATTTCATTCAATCAGATCAAGTTTTTATGATTACCAATCGTGGCGAAAGTATGATTGAAGCTGGTTTGTACGATGGCGACTTGCTTGTCGTACAGCAGCAAAATAATGCTCAAGATGGTGATATTGTCGTAGCCTTGCTTAGTGAAGATGTTACGGTGAAGCGAATCTACTTTGAAGATGGTTATTATCGGTTACAGCCCGAGAATAAAGGGATGGAACCTATTTTGATGAAGCAAGTCCACATTATTGGAAAAGTCGTTGCTGTTTTCCGGAAGTTACCTTAACCTAAAAAGAGAAAGACTCTCCCTGCATAAAGTAACAGGGAGAGTCTTTTGCTTTTTGGGTTTACAGTCTCATTACTATTTTGATGGTTTTACCAGTAGAGTCTGCTTTTCTTGATGCCGTTCTTCGGCCAGTTCAATAAGCCGATGTAACAAGTCACTATAGCCGAGGCCTGATGATTGCCAAAGTTTGGGATACATGCTGATAGAAGTAAAGCCAGGCAGCGTGTTAATTTCATTGATCCAGATCTGACCGTTCTTTTTGTCCATAAAGAAATCGACGCGGGCCAGTCCTGTGCCGTCAATGGCCTTAAAAGCTTGGATTGCCATTTGTTGCAATGCTTCGCTCTCTTCTTGTGTAAGCGGTGCCGGGATTAATAAGCGTGAACGATCGTCTATATACTTGGCTGTATAATCGTAAAAGTCATTGCACGGTACAATTTCTCCAGGGATGGAAGCAGAGACTTCATTATTACCAAGAACGCTCACTTCAATCTCGCGAGCTTCCACACCTTTTTCTACGACAACTTTATTATCATAGAGAAGGGCTTCTGCAAATGCTTCTTGAAGGGCCTGACGATTTGAAGCTTTAGAGATACCGACGCTCGAGCCCATATTGGCAGGCTTCACAAAAAGTGGGTAGCCAATACTTTCCTCCAGTGTTTCGATTACAGAAGAGGATTCTTTTTCCCATTGTAGCCGTTGTACCACTTGATAAGGTACCTGCGAAAGCCCAGCTTGAGAAAAAAGCATTTTCATAATGCCTTTATCCATGCCACAAGCTGAAGCAAGAACACCACAGCCTACATAGGGCACATTGGCCAACTCTAGTAAACCTTGAATAGTGCCGTCTTCCCCATTCGGTCCGTGTAAGACAGGGAAAAAGATCTGCACAGGGATTTCTTCCCAACCCTGGGCAGTAAGTCGTATCAAGCCTTGGCGACCTGGTTCAGGAAGTAAATGTACGGGATCGCCATAAGGCTCTTCCCCTTTTTGCATTCTAGCAATCGCATGCTCTCCAAGCCACCATTTACCCTGCCGATCTATGGCTATAATAAGCACATCGTATCGTTCTCTATCTAAGGCTCCTGCAATGGCATTGGCTGAGACAAGAGAGACTTCATGTTCTCCGGACCTTCCTCCACAGAGCAGGGCCACCTTTTTCTTATTCAAACAAAAACTTCCCCCTTTTGAGCATTAATAAGTCGATCATAGAAGGTCTATGCTTACCATATTCTCCATATGAATGCTACAATCATACCAAAAGCGATAAAAAGGCGAACGATTGTGGCACCAACGAGTCCCAGCATGGTTCCGATACCTGCTTCAATAGCAAAGTCAATAGAGCGGCCTTTCATGAGTTCACCAATGACAGCACCAAGAAAAGGCCCGGCCACAATACCGAGTGGGCCGAAGACAAGTAAGCCAACGACACCACCAATAACGGCACCCCAAGCACCAGAAGAAGAAGCACCAAAGCGTTTGGCACCCCAAGCGGTACCTAGGTAATCAATCACTGTAGCAAGTAGCACGATTAATAGGTTAATCGCTAGAAAAAGTGGTGTCATAGTGACAAAGCCTTCAGAAAAGCCATAGCCAACCATGGCTAGAAAGATAAGCGGAATGCCAGGAAGAATCGGCACAAAAGTACCTAAAGCTCCGAAAAACATCACGATCAGGGCAACAATTAACCAGATATCATACAAACTTTTTCTCTCCTCTCCCCCCTGCCCATCTCCTATGAACGCAATGCTGGCACCAAGGACTGCTCATAAAGCTTTTGTGCAGCTGTAACAGCACCAATGCGGACAAAAGTTTGACTCAAACCACCTTGAAAATAGACAGCATAAGGTTCACGTATGGGCGCATCAGCACTTAATTCACTAGTAGCACCTTGAATAAAGGTCCCACCAGCCATAATGACAGGATCGGCGTAGCCAGGCATGGCGTTGGGTTCCGGCAAAACAAAACCATCAACAGGGCAAGCTTGTTGTAAACCTTGACAAAAAGCAACAACGCCTTCAGCTGTACCAATGGTAATGGCTTGTATAATATCAGTACGCTTTTCATCGTAGCGAGGTGTCACTGCAAAACCAAGCAATTCAAAAAGACGAGCAGCGAAAACGGCTCCGGCTAAAGCTTCATAAACGACTTGCGGTGCCATAAACAATCCCTGAAAATAAAGTCTTCGTCCACCAGGGCTGCTGCCGACATGAGAGCCAATGCCAGGTGCTGTTAGCCGAGCTGCTGCTTTTTCTACGAGCTCACTTTTTCCGGCTACATAACCACCCGTTGGTGCCAAACCACCACCTAAATTCTTAATAAGAGAACCAGCGATTAAATGAGCACCCAGTGCAGTTGGCTCTTTTGCTTCCACAAGTTCTCCATAGCAATTATCAACAAAGGTGATGACATGAGGATACTGTTCTGCTAAAGCTTGACAGGCCTGACCTATTTCTTCGACGGATAAAGAAGGCCGTAAGCTATAACCACGGGAACGCTGAAACATAACGAGCTTCGTAGTAGGCCTGATTGTATGGAGCAAGGCAGGTATGTCAATGGTACCCTCAGCTGTTAATTCTACTTGTCTATAGGTGATGCCAAATTCTTGTAAGCTACCCGATGCATCATCAATACCGATCACTTCACGTAATGTATCATAAGGTAACCCTGTCGCTGAAAGAACTTCATCGCCCGGTCGCAAAACGCCAAAAAGAGCTGCCGCAATGGCGTGGGTACCAGATACGAACTGTTCTCTTACCAGTGCACTTTCGGCTTTAAGAACTTGTGCCATGACTTGATCAAGAGTCTGCCGAGCTGTATCGCCGTAGCCATAGCCTGTTGATAGACCAAGGTGATACTCGGAGAGACGGGCTTCTTGAAAGCTTTCTAATATACGCATCTGATGATAATCTCGTTGTTGGGCTAAATTGTCAAGATATGGCGCAACTTCTATAGCAGCTTGATTGGCCAGGTCAGCAATCGCTGCAGAGAGTCGACCTTTTTGCTGCAACATTGTGAAAAGTTGATGCTTCGTTCTGGTTATCATGAATGCTCTATTTCCTCCAGAAAAAAATACAAAAATAAGCTCCTTTCCTTGCGGTTAAGGAGCACGCTGTATGGGATAATCATACCATAATTCGACAGAATTGCCTAGGCGACGTCAGTTTCTCCCGCTATTTACGGGGGGTTGTAGACACTTCTTAATTGCTTGTTCTACTTGATCACTGATAATTGGTTTTACGAGAAAATCAACGGCACCGGCACGCATCGCATCTAAGATATAAGATTGTTGACCCATGGCGCTAACTATAATAACCCTCGCTTTTGGATCCCAACTACGGATGGCTTTAACTCCGTAGATACCATCGTACTCTGGCATCGTAATATCCATCGTTACGATATCCGGCTTTGCTTTCTTGTAGGCATGTAAAGCTTCAAGACCATTACTAGCTTCTGCGACAACTTCGTGGCCTAATTGAAGAATTATGTTCTTTATGATTTTGCGCATAAACTTACTATCATCAGTGAGTAAGAACTTGGCCATCCCACCTGCTCACCTCTTTTGCCAATTTACCAATATTCTGACTTAAGAAAAAATTGTATTTTCCACAATTGTATCATTGCAAGCGTTGTCATATTGTTTAACTATTGTACATCACTATGGAAGAATTGATCAATTTAATCATGAATATTAAAGAAACAAAGCCTGAACTTTTTACATTAATGATTGTGCAAAAAAGATCAGGCTTTGTTTCTTTAACTGCGTTGGACTGTAAGCACTGGTATAGAAGCTACCATTATGCTCTGATTATCTCTAGATTCAAAGGCTATTTTTACTTCTGAGGCATTAACTTCCATATACTGCGAGATGACTTGAACAAGGTCTTGTGTCATTTCTTCCACAATTTGTTGAGAATAGTTTTCTATTTCTTCGTCTATTACGATGATTAGTTGATTGTCTTTCTTGCTCATAGATACCACCTTTTTCATGCTTACCAGCTTTTTACCTTTTCTATGGAGTATATAGTAGAATCATACTTCATCTTGTATGGGACTTCAATATCTTTTCTAGTGGATGGAGTTATATAGATAGTAATGATATGCAAGCTCTAATCTCAGTTAAGATTAGAAGGAAAGGGACTGCTATTTATTTTACCTGTAAAATGTTATAATGTTTCACACAAGTCTTACATCATTGGAGTATTTCAGGAAGGGGTGGTTTGTTTGTGATAGAAATAAATATTTGCTGTTCTGCTACCACAGAGAATCTTCCCTATCTTACACATATGGTTGAACAAACGCTTCTTCAAGAAATTGTGGAAGAACATCGTGAGATTGCATTTGCCATTCATGAAGCCCTTATCAATGCTGTTGAAGCGGTCAGGCGAGATCATACATATAATGTAGGGTTCCTTACTCTTCATCTAAAAATCACAGAGCAGGAAGTGTACGTTTCTGTAACCAATAGCGGAAGCGCCTATTCTAGATACGAAGCAGAATATATGCTGAATCAAGATATGCTACAAGTACTTCATCAAGATTGTGGCAGAGGATTCTTGTTCATGCAAGCGTTGATGGATGAGATTTGCATTGAAAATCTCGATAATAGAAAAGCTTTTTCTGTGATTATGAGAAAATTCAGAAAAAAGAAAGAAGGATGATAGATGCAAGACAGAATACGACGTCTCGATGAACTGGTTGATATCTCAATTGATTTTAGACCTTGTAAAGACTATGAACAAATCGTATTTACAGGTCATCTTGTCTACAACACCAACGCAAAAACGAAAAGTCTTCTTCATAATCAATCGACTACGGTACGTGGTACTATCTTAGATCTGAGCAAAATTCAAAATATAGATAGCACAGGTTTCGGGGTACTTGTAAATTTAAGTAAAGAAGCGAAGCAGCAAAATAGAAAGTTAGCCGTTGTTGTTACCGATCCTTTTATTGATCAGCTTTTTCAAATCTCTAAAGTTTACTTACTTTTCCCGGTCGTTGACTCTCCTGAAAAAGCTCTTCAAATATTAGATCAAGGCTATGTACCGACCCTTTCACCGGAACAATACTGATGGATAACAAGAAAATACTATTAACGCTCGGGCGTTTGGATCAATCGATTCTAGAGTTTCTAGCATTGAATCACGCCATTCTTACGATACCTTTTAAAGATTGCTGCACTTTGTTACTAAAGCGTCTTCCTGTTGCTGATGTCGCTTTGTTGGGACAGTTCAATGATTTGACCCAAGCTTTACGGGTCATTGAATGTATCAAAGTAGAAGAGCCTCTCTTGCCTATTATTGCTTATATGCCAGAACTACCTGAGCAAGATAAATGGCTTCTTATAGAGAAGGGGCTAGATTGGTTTTTTTCGTCGCCACTGAATCTTCTCGAGTTGAGAGCTGTTATGAAAAGAGAAAATAGACGCTTTCGCTTTCTGCGACGGTATGAACAACAAATGAACCAAGTTGAGGTAGAGATTCAAGTAGCTAGGCAGATTATGAATCATCTTTTGCCGAAAAAAGGTTGCTTTCAGAACATTGAAGTTCAATGGATACAGAGACCCCACTCTCTTCTTGGCGGTGACATGTTTTATTACTATGACCTACCTGATGAGAAACTGGCTCTCTTTCTTATTGATGTTTCTGGTCATGGTTTGACGTCTTCTATGGTAACGATGGCATTGCGTTCTCTCTTAAAAGGTGTGGCCTTAAAAGTACAAGAACCGATTCAAGTGATGACAGAGTTAAATCGCCACATTTGTGATCTTTTTATGAACTTACCGGAAACAATCTATGCAGCCTGTACCTATTGCATTGTTGATAGACTGAACCAGTGTATACACTATAGTAATGCCGGAAACCCTGATGCCTGTCTATTTGGTACCAATGGAACTGTTCAAAAATTAAAAACGGAGAATATGGCCCTAGGTATCTATCCCGATCTAGAATTTCAGAAAAAGACGATTCGGTTACAGGAACAGCAAAGATTGGCACTCTTTACCGATGGAATCTATGATAAAAGAGGATCTCTAGAATCTAAGTTCGCTTTACGGGACCAAGTGATTCAATCTATAGCGCTAGGAAGAGATCTTTCTCTAGCTGTGCTTTGTGAGCAGTTAGAAAAAAGCCTTGATAAAAGCTTGCAGCACTCTGAAGATGATTACTCACTTCTTCTTGTACAATGGTGAGTCGGAGGCGTATAATTTGAAAGTAAGCAAAGAACAAGAAAGACAAGGTAATAGTAGCTTCTATCAAAATCTTTTGACGATCGTAGGCGACTTTTTTTACGTAATTCATTACGAGAAAGATCAGCCTTTTCTACATTGGCATATGGGTCATCTAGTAGAAGAAGTGCCGATGATTCTATCTCTTCTATTGAACCAGGATGAGGCTATTGACTATGTCCATCTTGATGATCAATTGCTCCTATCGCATTTTCAGGAAGTGATTGCTACAGGAGAAAGAAGTCGCCTTACCTTTCGATTTATCGATCCAAAGGGACAAACGCGGTGGTTTCAATATCATGCCATCCCGGAGAAGGATAATGAGTTGGGTAAAGTCACGAGAATCTATGGATTTATTCGTGATGTCACAGAGCAAGAATTGGCTTGGAAAGCGCGAGAACTATATGAAAGAGAGGTAGAAGCGAGAAGAAAGCAAATAGAATTGCATCAGCGTAATAAAATAGCACAGTTGCAATTGGCTATTTTCTACCAACGATTGTTCAATAAGTTGATACATAATACTCTCAAAAAAACATGCAACGGCACGTCAGAAGTAAGTCTTCGTCTTCTTTTATTAGTCAATGAACTGATGGATGACATATTCGCCACGCCTACATCATGGAACAAGCATGGTACTCCTAATCCAAATGAAAAAGAGCCTATTTCATTGAAAGACGTGATCAACCCTATGATTATTTTTTTCGAGGAGATGGCAATAAATCAGAATAAGCAGGTACAGATTTCTTTTGATTTTGATGAAAACAAAGTAGTTTCCCTAGCTCGGAAGCCCTTTCTGAAAATGATATTGGGCATCTTCGTTTATTTATTAGAGCAAGAAGAAGGTTCTAGCCATTTGCATTTTCAGTCTAAGAACAGTCGCTCCGGTCAAGTCTTTTTTCATTTTTACATTGAAGACAATCGTGCTATCATGCCATTGCGGCTTTTTGAAATGCTAGGAAATAAGGTCCAAGCTATTAACTGGACAGAATCTTATACACTCTATGGTCCCTTTGCACTTGCTCTCATAGAAGCAAAAGTCATTGCTGAAGAAAGTGGTGGCACCTTTTTGCTTAAGAAGAGAGTTGAAAGCGGTGTAGAGATTCAAGGCACCTTTCCTATCTAGCTTCATCGAGTCATCTCATATTATATCGATTTGTTAAGGAGATGTTTCTATGAAAAGCATACGTTTCAAACTATTAATCTATTTTGGCTTGGCCATTGTTGTTGTCTGTACAGCACTCGGTATGCTCGCTAGTTATACGGCTTCCCAAGCCTTAGAGCAGAAAACAGAAGAAGCGCTTACTCAATATGCTAAGAATGCAGCCGATCTTGTTGGAAGCAAAATCGACTATCACCTACTAGCCATAGAAAGCGTTGCCAGTCGTGACGATATACGTACTATGAATTGGCAAGAGCAACTGGAGGATCTGAAAGAGGAAAGTGATCGTCTCGGTTATTTGACCATGGCTGTAGTGACTCCCGATGGTGTAGCCCATTATGTAGATGGAACAGAGACCTATCTGGGCGATCGTTCTTATATTCAGAAAGCTTTTGCTGGTGAAAGCAATATGTCTGATATCCTTATTAGTCGTGTAATTAATGCACCTGTTATTATGGTTGCGGCACCGATTTATGGAGAGTTTCAGGAGATTGTAGGCGTACTTATAGCACGCCTCGCCGGTACAAGCTTGAGCCACATAATAACAGATATTTCATTTGGTGAAAGTGGCTACGCCTATATGATCAATGGTGAAGGGACCATGGTGGCTCATCGAAATGAACAACTCGTATTAGATCAAGTGAACTACATAGAGGAAGGCAAAAGCGATGCAACATTACAGGAACTTTCTTTCTTTATGAGTACCATGGTTACAGAAGGCACCGTTATGGCTACCTATAACTATGAAGGCGTCGTTCGCTATGCTAGCTCAGCGACTGTAGAAGGAACGGACTGGTATATTGCTGTTGCAACGACCCAAAGTGAAGTAATGGCAGCAATTCGTGATCTTTATAGAAATATATTTCTCTCTTCAGCTTTTGTCCTAGTCATAGGACTGGCATTAATCTATGGGCTAGCTCAAAAAGTCATTATCAATCCTCTTTTCCAGTTAAAAAAAGAGCTTTCTACATTGGCAGAAAAAGGCGGCGATCTTACACAAAAAGTAGAGACGCCAAGTAATGACGAAATAGGCGATCTTGCTCAAGCCGTCAATTCCTTTATAGAAAAAATCCACCGTATTGTTTCTTCAGTCAAAGATAGTTCCAACCTCGTGACAGCTTCTACAACAGAAATTGCTACCGCCATGATTCATACGGGGCAATCAGCCAGTCAGATCTCTCAAAGTATTGAAGAGATTGCTGATGGTGCGAGCAAACAAAGTGAAGAAGCAAGTAAAATTATAGTGATGATGAATCAAGCTGATCAAGGTATGTCCCTTGGGCTTCATAACTCTAAGAGACTTGTAGAAAAGGCGACGCAAGCCACGTCACTTGCTGAAAAAGGAGAAATGGCGATTAATGAAGCCATTTCCAACCTGAATATGGTTGAAAAAACAGTAGAGTTTGCCACAGAAGCAATTCAGAATCTAGGACTTCGTTCTTCTGAAATTGGCGAGATTGTTACAATCATTACCAATATATCCAATCAAACCAACTTACTAGCGTTAAACGCAGCCATAGAAGCAGCTCGTGCTGGTGAACAAGGCAAAGGCTTTGCTGTTGTCTCTGAGGAAGTACGAAAACTTGCTGAGGAATCAAAAGAATCGGCAGAGAAAATTTCAAGATTAATCAAAGATATTCAAGCAGAAACGTCTGTAACGGTACGATCGATGGAAAGCAATTTAGAAGTCGTGAAAAAGCAGCTTCATATTATTACCCAAGGTGGCGATATGCTCAAAGAAATTGTTATTGAAGTAACAGACACGAAAACAGATTCTCTGCGATTACAAGACGTATTTAGCTCTTTGAATAAGAGCTTTGAAGAGGTACAACGAGCCATTCAAGAGATTTCTACGTTGATTGAAAACACCGCTGCTGCTTCAGAAGAAGTTGCTTCTTCTGCTGAAGAACAGTTAGCAACAGTAGAAGAAGTCTCCGTTCATACCGATGAAGTAGCAAAAGCAGCTTCGAAATTAAATGAAGAAGTAGGTCGCTTTAAGACTTGATAAGAGAGATTGCTTATGACCCTATTCTTCGTCAAATAAACGATCGGCCACTTCTTGAATTTGTACTTTTGTTGGCTTCGCATATCGCGGCAACATTTGTGGTGTTATTAGGCCTGCCTGTTTTTGAATAACGGACCAGTCTTCTTCCCCTTGAACCATGGCCGAGATAAAAGTATGGCGGAGAACAGTAGCTCGTAGCTTATCTCCGCCATACTTTTTTATGATCATTTGAACTGAACGTGTACTGATTGGACGATCTCTATTGCTAATAAAAAGTGCAGAATGGTCGTCCTCTCTTTCAAAAAGATAGTCAGAGAGGGCTTGGCGGATCATTGGACCGATGGCTACTTCTCTAGTTTTTTCTGCATTCCTTTTATGAATAATTATAGTACCACGATTGTTTTCTAATCTTACATCACAGCGATTCAATGTTACCAGTTCAGATACGGAGAGTCCAGCGCCTAAGAACAAAAGAATAATAGCCACGTTTCTTTTGTTTTCACTGGCCATCGCGACGAGAGCCTGACGCTCTTCTTTAGAGAGCGTCTCAGGCTTTATTTTTTTGACATCGGGAAGATGAATGAGTCGAATGTCTTCCGTTAAGGTCTTTCTCTTTATCCATTTGCTATACGCTCTGAGTGCATAAAAGTGCTTGTGAATGGTTGCAGGTGCTTTCCCTTCCCCTTCCATTGCATCCAGATAGTCTTGGACATCTTGCTTGGTAAAGTTATCCAGAACAAGCTTTCTTGTTCTTAAAAAAAGTTCAAAATGTAATAGTGCTGCTTTGTAAGTTTCTCTTGTTACAGTAGACCTTCTTTTTAATCCATACGTGATAAAGTTATCTAAATGATTGTTATCCATAGCAATCCAGCAACCTTTCCGGGAGGACTTTTTTTCTTGGCTTTCTCTCTTACAATGAGGTAATGATTTTATCGTTCTCATAATCTTATTGCATGGAATTATAATTCTACGCAATAAGATAGATTTCCTTCTCTTTTCAAACAGTTTTTTTGGTGCAAATCAATTAAAATGATTAAAGGCAGTCTTCCTTTATAGGAAGTCTGCCTCACCTGCCCTCATTTTTTCTCATCGTAACATTGTTTACAACCTTCTGTTATATCCTGTGCTTCTAACACCATAAGTTCTTGACGCGAAAACTTCTTTTCATTATTTGTACTTAACAATCGCACTGCATGTCTGCGAATCGATTTTTCTATGATATTACGAACCAATCTTGCATTGCCTCGATGAGGATGGCCGTTTCGTTCTTGTTCATTCAAATGTTTTTCTAAGGCCAACTTGCCTTCACCTGATAAATAGTACTCTCTTTCTTTAACCATGGAGTCGGCAATTTCTAATAATTCTTTTGTGGCATAATCAGGAAATTCTAATTGAATTGGAAATCTAGATCGAATGCCTGGATTTGTTTTTAAGAATATGTTCATTTCATCTTTATATCCCGATAAAATAACAATAAGGTTGTCGCGAAAGTCTTCAACACTTTTGACCAAACAATCGACACATTCTTTACCAAAGTCTTTGTCACCACCACGAGCCAGTGAATAGGCTTCATCAATAAAAAGTACACCACCGAGGGCCTTCTTCACTTGTTCTCTCGCTCGAATTGCTGTATGTCCAATATACTCACCTACGAGGTCCGCTCTTTCTACCTCAATTACATGGCCTTTTGGAAGGACACCTAACTCCTTAAACAGTCTTCCTACTATTCGAGATACTGTCGTTTTTCCTGTGCCTGGATTGCCTTTGAATATCATGTGTAGCGCCATAGCCTCATTCGTTAAGCCTTGTTCTATTCTCATATTGCGAACTTCAACAAAAGACCTGAGTTCATGAATTAATGTTTTTACTTCTTGAAGGCCTACCAGACTGTTTAATTCTTTGAGAATCTCTTCTATTGCTTCGTTGTTGATTTCCCTTACATTGTTATCCATTGCCTTGGATGTTTTTTTTTCTTTGGCTTTATCGTTCCTTAATGTTTTAACAGTTTTGATTGATTCCGGTAGCTTAGAAGGCAACCAGGTACTATTTTTTAGGTTGGCCAATTGAGCCTCTGGATTTATGTTCAACCTTATTTTCATAATAGCACCTCTTTACGCGCATTTTCTCAATTATATGTGAGTAAACATTTGATCTGACCAGTAAAAATTAAAAAACCTCAGTCTTGTAGTGCCTGAGGTTTCATAGATAATGACTAGTAAATAATGTTTACTTTCTGATAACTAATATGATAATATTTATCAATGGGCTAATCCATCCTAAGGAGGTTTCTTTGTGACCCATCTACATTTTCCCGATGGCATATTACCACTATGGTTCGTAGCACTGGGATTTATTCTTACAGCTATCATTCTAGTTCCTGCATTACAGAGACTTAAAGCAGAAGAGCACTTTGCCAGAAAAGTCTCAATGATTGCTCTTTTTTCAGCATTAATGATCATTGCTATGTCGATTCCTTTAGGCTTTATCCACTATCATATGAATCTTGCCGTGCTTGTAAGTTTGCTACTAGGACCTTGGTATGCTTTTATTTCCATCTTTGTCGTTAATACTTTTCTTAGCTTAATTGGTCATGGTGGTATCACTGTAGTCGGACTGAATACAATCATCTTGGGGTTTGAAGCATTTCTAGCTTATTATATTTTTTCAGTTTTACGAAAGCTTTTACAGCCTTACATAGCTCTTTTTTCAACAGTTTTGCTTTCTCTATTAAGTACAACAGCTTTTATGCTTTTTGTAGTCTTTTTTGCCACTTTAACAACGGAGCCACTTCTTTTAGCAGAATACTTGGAAAAAGGACAGCAACTCGCTGGTGGCGTTATGCTCTGGTCTATACAGATCATTTTGCCTATCGCTTTCATCGGTGCACTCATAGAAGGAACTGTTACTCTCGTCATTGCCAAGTATTTATGCAGACTCAAACCTGAACTGATGCAGCACCTAGACTTGAGAACAGACGTTGTAAGCTTGCCAACAAAAAAGCATAGAAAAAATCCTCTCAAAGTAATTGTGAACAATCAAAGTCAAGAAGAAGATAAAAAAGAAAGAAAGTAAACCGAGTCGTCATAATCTATCTATCTATCAATTCTTTATAAGTAAGGGTCAACTGGAAGTAACCTGATCAAGCCCCTGGGATACTTAAAAGCAAGGGTGCCGTGAAAAAATGAGTTTACAAACTGTTGATATTCTGGCCGTCTCAGGAAGTAGCTATCTCCATCGAGTGACGGCTACATGTAAGCTTCTAACCTTGTTATTCATGATAATTTCTGTACTAATAACGAAGAATATTTATCTGTTAAGTGTCCTAGCTGCATCTCTTCTACTTTTTCTGCATTTTAACCTTAATTTTTCATTACTTAAGCAGCTTACAATCTATATCTATCCCCTTTTCTTCAGCCTTATCTATGGCTTCTTTTTTCTTAGTTTTACTGGTGAAGCCCTTTTGGTTGTTGTGTTACGAGCTCTTACTGCGGTCATACTTTTGCTAACTTTGATCGTAACAACACCTTATGTAAAAATTTTTTCAACCCTTAACAGAGTAGCTCCTTCGGTACTACTCGATATCTTCTTCCTCACCTATCGAGCTTTCTTTCTTTTGCTATCGAAAGTTTTAGAAATCCTTGCTCTTTTACGGTTGCGAGGGGCTATGGAAGGATTATCCTTACGGCGCCGACTGACCAATATGGGTTCCTTTTTCGGTTTAGCCTTTGTAAAAGCCATCGATTTAAACGAAAAAAACTATTGGATGATGACAGTTCGAGGCTATGAAGGTGCAATGTACAGCAAAGGCGAAAGATCTTTTCAAGGAAGAGATCTTCTTATCTATATCACGTCTGTTCTTTACTTTGCTTTGGCGGTGTTGTTATGAGATCACTCGTAGAAATTGAGTCATTGGTTCATCGATATCCTGATAAGACAACCATCGAATTTGGTGGGATTGATTTTCACATTGCGCCGGGTGAAATAGTAGCCTTGCTCGGTAGCAACGGTTCTGGAAAAAGTACGCTCCTCAATCATATGATCGGTCAGCTTGTACCTCATTCGGGAAAGATTAAAGTTTTTGGCGCCAACCCTCGTAAAGAAATCAAGAAAATCCGTCATTCGCTCGGTATGGTGTTACAATCACCAGAAGAGCAGCTCATTGGGCCTACTGTTTGGGATGACATTGCTTTTGCTCTTTATAACGCTACGTGGCCAGAAGAAGAAATTATTTCTCAAGTCGACACAATCATGAAAGAGCTATCGATTGTTCACCTTGCTGAAAAACTTCCACACTACCTCAGCGGTGGAGAACAGCAAAAAGTAGCTTTAGCCGGTGCGATCGTTATGAATCCTAAATTGCTGATTCTTGATGAGCCCTTTTCACGCCTTGATCTCAAAAGCAAAGAAGCTCTCGTACAGTTACTGCGCAAAATCAATGAAAAATACGGCACAGCCATTTTACTTACTTCCCATGATCTTTCCATGCTGCCAGAACTGGTTCATAAAGTCTACATTTTGAAGAAGGGTTCTTTTATTGGTGCTGGAAAGCCTGAAGAAGTCCTTCTTGATGTGCCTCTATTGACCCAGGCAGATCTAGAGCCACCACCGTTGCTCGAATTGGTGAAACGATTGCGCCAGCAAGGCATCAACCTCCCCTATACCTCCAATGTCAAAGAGGTGACGGATGCACTTTTGCCTTATCTATCCTTTCCTCCACGAGCTATATCTCGCTAAAATAAAAGAAAGCGCAGTAAACCGACCGATTGGTTTATTGCGCTTTCTTTTCTTGAAAAGTCATTCGAATTGTCGTTCCCATACCGATTCCTTCACTTTCTGCCTCAATTGTTCCCTTCATTTGTTCGATCAAGGCTTTGCTAATAGGCAAGCCAAGGCCTGTTCCTCCATATTTTCTACTAACAGAACCATCAAGCTGAATAAATTTTTCAAATATCAGATGCAGTTTTGATGAATCTATACCAATTCCTGTATCTTTAATAAGACATTCTACTTTACCCTTTTGTTTTTGATAAGTGATTGTAATAGAGCCTTTTTCGGTAAATTTAAGAGCGTTATCTATGATTCTGTGTAAAACTTCTTGTAATTTCATAAAGTCAGCCATAATTATGAGGTCAGATGGTGGAAGCTGGACTTGAAACTCAATACCTTTATTTTTAATTTTGGATCGATAAGCTTCTTCAACTTCTGAAAAAAGATCATTCAAGGCAACAGGTACAATCTCTTCAATAACAGATGCTTCTGTTTCAATCATAGATAATTCAAAGACATCGTTCAATATCCGTAAAAGCTGTAAACCACTTTTGAAAATGGTGTCGGTAAAGATAATTCTTTCATTTTTCGTCAATTCTTCTGCTTGTTGTAATAAATCAGCGTACCCGATAATCGCATTCAGAGGTGTCCTTAATTCATGAGATACATTAGCAAGAAATTCTGATTTTAGTTGGTTGGCCAAAGTAAGTTGTTCATTAATTTTTTCTAAAGTACGGCTGTA